>NZ_MLCQ01000011.1 GCF_001875725.1 Corynebacterium sp. NML140438
TTGTTCAAATAATTGCACTGCCTGTTCACGCTGCTCTTCGGTCAGCTTGCTTCCTGGTCTCATGCGCACTGCTCCTTGTGTGAGGGTGGTACTGGTTTTCACAGTCCAACTTCTGGGGAGCAGTTCAAACGATCTCCGGGGAACAATTCGTCATCCGACACGAAAGCCACCTCAGACCCCCTCAACATGGCTTAGCAGCGAGCAGGGAAAATAGAATCTTGCCAATCTGGCGCGCAAAGGAATTTGGTGCCACTCCCCTGGCAGGACCGAGTGACAAAAGACGCAACCCAATTATATCTAGCCATTCAAACACGCAGGTAGCGAATGGTCTAGGCGTTAAAGGTTGCGCCTTTTGTCACTCCGGCGCCGAACGGGCACGTACTTACACACATAATGTCCCTTAAGCCCCTAAAGCCGAAATGCAGCCACACAGCGAAAAGACCCTCCCCGATTCCTCGGAAAGGGCCTCTGACCTGGTGCGCCATGACGGGCTCGAACCGCCGACCTACTGGGTGTAAACCAGTTGCTCTTCCAGCTGAGCTAACGGCGCGCTGGGTAGAAACTTTAACAAAGCTCCCACCAAAGACAAAATCACTGCCGAAGGGGCAGGTCAAAACCTATTTTGGCTATTTTGGTACGCCTGCGGAGCGGAGGCAGGAGCCTTGCCATTCGCCGAGTCGGTCGGCGGTGGTTTGGACCAGGCCGGCGAGTTGGGCGGATTCGGAGATGACGCCGGGTTGTACGCCGCCGGGTTTGGAGGCGCCTGGGGTCATGAGCCAGATGCGGGCGTCGTCGTCGAGGTTGCGGGAGCAGTCGACGAGGACGTCGACAAGGTCGCCGTCGTCTTCGCGGTACCAGAGCAGGATCATGTCGCAGAGGTCTTGTGCGTCTTCGTCGAGGAGTTGGTCGCCGATGCGGTCTTCGATGGCCTCGGAGATGGTTGCGTCGGCGTCGTCGTCCCAGCCGATTTCTTGGACGATTTCGCCTTGTTTGACCCCTAGTTGGTCAGCGTATGTATCGACACCGTTGGCGCCCAACGTTCTTATTCCTCCTAATGAGATGGGTGTTATATGCAAATATGCCGTTTAGTGTACATCTGCTGGTTACAGCTTACCGGACAAATATGCACCAACCTCCGGGTGCCCTCGAGTTTTGTGACGCCCGACGCAATTGGTTGAAACCACGTATCCTGTTGTGCAGGTTTTCATTCCCGCCTGTGCCGCACCTGGTTGCAGGCCCGAAACGTGAGGAGGACGTTCCTTGGCTGAACACAATAATGACTCCAACATCCCGTTGATCCGCGAGGGTGTCGCTTCGTATCTGCACGATACGGACCCGGAAGAGACCCAAGAATGGATTGATTCGTTTGATGGGATTCTGGACCAGTCCACGCCGGAGCGTGCTCGTTTTTTGATGCTGCGCCTGTTGGAGCGGGCGTCGGCGAAGCGAGTGGATTTGCCGGCGTTGTCGTCGACGGATTTCGTGAACACGATTCCGACGAAGATGGAGCCGGAGTTCCCGGGCGATGAGCAGATTGAGAAGCGGTACCGCCGCTGGATGCGTTGGAACGCGGCGATCATGGTGCACCGCGCGCAGCGTCCGGGTGTGAAGGTTGGTGGCCATATTTCGTCGTATGCGTCGGCGGCTGCGTTGTATGAGGTTGGGTTTAACCACTTCTTCCACGGCAAGAACGCTGAGCAGGGCGGCGACCAGATTTTCTACCAGGGTCACGCTTCCCCGGGTATGTACGCGCGTGCGTTCCTGGAGGGTCGTCTGACTGAGGATGATTTGGATGGTTTCCGCCAGGAGCATTCGCGCCCGCAGGGTGGTCTGCCTTCGTACCCGCACCCGCACGGTATGGGGGACTTCTGGGAGTTCCCGACGGTGTCGATGGGCTTGGGCCCGATGAATGCGATTTACCAGGCACGCTTTAACAAGTACTTGCAGGATCGTGGCATTAAGGACACGGATCAGCAGCATGTGTGGGCGTTCCTCGGCGACGGCGAGATGGACGAGCCAGAGTCGCGTGGCTTGCTGCATATGGCGGCGCTGTACGGGCTGGATAACTTGACCTTTGTGGTCAACTGCAACTTGCAGCGTCTCGACGGCCCCGTCCGCGGCAACGGCCAGATCATTCAGGAGCTTGAGGCGTTCTTCATTGGCGCTGGCTGGAATGTGATCAAGGTGATCTGGGGCCGCGAGTGGGATGAGCTGCTGGAGAAGGATAAGGATGGCGCGCTGGTCCACGTCATGAACACCACCCCGGATGGTGATTACCAGACGTTTAGGGCCAATGACGGCGCGTACGTGCGTGAGCACTTCTTCGGCCGCGACGAGCGGACAATGAAGCTTGTCGAGGACATGACGGATGAACAGCTGTGGGCGCTGCGACGCGGCGGCCACGATTACCGCAAGATTTACGCCGCCTACAAGCGCGCGCTGGAGACTAAGGGGAAACCGACGGTTATTCTGGCGCACACGATTAAGGGATACGGCCTGGGCCACAACTTTGAGGGCCGTAACGCGACGCACCAGATGAAGAACCTCACGCTGGAAGACTTGAAGCGTTTCCGCGATAAGCAGGAAGTGCCGATTAGTGACGAGGAGCTGGAGAAGGATCCGTACCTGCCGCCGTACTACCACCCGGGCGAGGACGCACCGGAGATCAAGTACTTGAAGGAGCGTCGCGAGGAGCTTGGTGGGTATCTGCCGGAGCGTCGTGTGAAGTTCACGCCGCTGGAGCAGCAGCAGGACTTCGAGAAGGCTTACAAGGCCATGTTCAAGGACTCGGGTAAGCAGGAAGTTGCCACGACGATGGCGCTGGTGCGTACGTTTAAGGCGTTGATGCGCGATAAGGAGATCGGTAAGCGAGTTGTGCCGATTATTCCGGATGAGGCTCGTACGTTCGGCCTGGACTCCTGGTTCCCCACCCTAAAGATTTACAACCCACAGGGCCAGAACTACGTCCCGGTAGACTACGACTTGCAGCTGTCCTACCGGGAGGCGTCGGACGGCCAGCTCCTGCACGAGGGCATCAACGAGGACGGCTCCTCGGCGTCTTTCATCGCGGCCGGTACGTCCTATGCGACGCACGGCGAGCCGATGATCCCGATGTACATCTTCTACTCGATGTTCGGTTTCCAGCGCACGGGCGATAACTTCTGGGCTGCTGGCGACCAGATGACGCGCGGTTTCATCATCGGCGCAACTGCGGGACGCACCACCCTGTTTGGTGAGGGCTTGCAGCATATGGATGGTCATTCGCCGATTTTGGCGTCGACAAATCCGGCAGTGGTCACCTACGATCCTGCCTTCGCGTACGAGATGCCGTACCTGATTACAAAGGGCATTGAGCGCATGTACGGCGACGGCCACGGCGAGGACGTGATGTACTACATCACGGTCTACAACGAGCCGACGCACCAGCCGGCGCGCCCGGAGAACCTCGATGTCGAGGGCCTGCACAAGGGCATCTACCTATTCGACGAGGGTGAGAAGCACGAGCACAACGTGTCGCTGCTGGCTTCCGGTATTGGTATGCAGCAGGCGCTTCGCGCGCAGAAGATCCTGCAGGAGGACTACAACGTGGGTGCTTCGGTGTACTCGGTGACCTCTTGGGTGGAGTGCGCGCGCGACGGTGCGCGTGTGGCCAACGAGCAGCTGCTGCACCCGGGTGAGGACGTCGGCGAGGCGTTCGTCACCCGTCAGCTCAAGCAGACGGAGGGCCCGTACGTTGCGACGTCCGACTTCGCCACGGACCTGCAGGAGCAGATCCGCCCGTACGTGCCAGGTCAGTACCTGGTGCTTGGCGCGGACGGCTTCGGCTTCTCGGATACGCGTGAGTCGGCGCGTCGCTACTTCAACATTGACGCGGAGTCGATGGTGGTTGCGGCGCTGATGGGTCTGGCGAACGAGGGCAAGATCGACATGGATGTTGCTGCGCAGGCCGCGAAGGACCTGAAGATTGACGACCCGACCGAAGCCTAAGGGCTAGCGCTGCAGGTACGGGGCGAGCACCGGAATGTTCGGCGCAAACGCTGCAAACAGCGCCCCGACCACTGCGAGCGTTGAGAGCACCCCGAGCGTGATGATGAGCGGCCTCGATACCGAGGAGCCGTTCGCGTCCGCTGGGGGTGTTTGCGGTTGAGTCGGCTTTTCTGGCGGGTTGGGGCCGTCGTGACTGAGCTCGAGGCCGGCGGTGCGGGTGGTGCCGTCTTCGAAGGTGGCCCGGATGGTGACGTTCCATGGCGTTTCGGCTGCCTCTGTGGCGGTACCGCTGACGGTGCCGGTGACTGGGTCGATAGAGAGGTTCCACCCGGCTGGTGGGTTGATGAGTTCGAACTTCGCGTCGGTTGGGAATGCGACGCGCTCGCGGTTGTAGTTGTGCGGGGTCGCCGTGAATGATTTGCCGTGGGCGACCTGCACGGGCTTATAAACAGGTTCGTAAATCAGGCGCTGATCAGCGATGAGTGAGACGGTCGTAGTGACCCGCTCCTGGGAGCCGTCCGGGTAGGTCACCTCGATGTAGAGCTCGCGGGTGTTTTCGCCCCGCTTGACTGTTGTGCACTTGGGGGCGTAGAGCTGGCCGGCCTCAACTTGGTCGCAGTTGTAGAACTGCAGGCGCGCAACCAGTGTGACGCCGTCATTGTCAATGTTCGCTGTCACGGGTTCCCCCAGTTCTTCGCCTTGGCCCATGATGCGAAACGTTGTGCCCTCCGGCGCCCCGGTTGGTGTAAAGCGAGTGGTTTCTGTGTAGAACTGTCCCTCGACCAGTGGTAGGTAGCGGGGCTCCATTTGGAACGTGGGCTGGTAGCGGTCAGCGTCCGTGGTAACAGCCGCCGCGTGCGGTGCGCAGGCGATGGCGCAGGTTGCGGCGGTAGTGACGGCGAGCAGTGTGTAGTTCATGGGTCATTTCACGTCTTCAGCAATGCGTTGGATGAGTCGGTTGATGGCGGTGCTGACGGCGCCGGGGGCGTCGAGAGGCGGCATGTGGCCGCTTTCGGGCAGCACCTGCATGTAGGCGCGCGGCCAGATCTCGTGAAGCTTCGCGCTTTGGGAGACGGGGGTGACGGCGTCGTGGTCACCGACGAGGATGTAGCCAGGGATGGTGGCAAGCACCTCGCCGGCGTCGAGTTCTGAGTGGTGCAGCAGGTCCTCGAAGTAGCCTGCGTAGGTTTCCAGCGGTGTTTCGCGGATCATGGCGGCGTGGAACTGGACCAGCTGGTAGCTCATCGGGCGGAAGTAGAACCCGAGCGCCAAGATCGGGGTGAGCATGTCGGTGACGACTTGCCGCACGCCTTCCGCGAAGTGCGGGGTCACGGCGACGACGCCTTCGATGAAGCGCCCGATCGGTCCGGCAAGGATCTGTGGCAGGCCCTGGACGGTGAATGGTTCGACCGCGCTGGAAATCTGCACCGAGCCGGCGAGGTTGAACTCGTGGTGGTAGCGCCGCATCATCGAAAGCGAAATCGGGCCGCCGAGCGAGTGCCCGACCACGATGGCGGGGCCACGCACGTTACGTTCGCGCATGACGGCGGCGACGTCGTCGGCGGCGACGTCAATAGTTAAGAGTTCGGGATCGACTTTGCCGGTCTGCCCGTGCCCGCGCAGGTCAAGCAGCAGTTGACGCACCCCGTGGCCTGCGACCGCTTCGGTTTGCAGGAAGAATTCCTCGGCGGCGATGTTGAAGCCGTGAACGTAGACGACGGTGACGGCATCCGGGTCTTCGGGACCGAGTTCGTACCAGTGGATGTTGACGCGCTCTCCCCCGGCGTCGACTTTGAGGACGCCCTCGCGATCGGGTTTGAGCCCGTATTCGCCGTCGCCGGTGTGCAGCAGTTCGCGGGTTTCCACGAGCTGTCGGCGCGCTTTCGGCGTCAGCGATCGGAGGTAGGCAACTGTTTGCAGCATGCTTCCACCTTATTATGTGGGTATGGAACTCTCACAACGCTTAGATTTAAGCGCGCTCAAGCTTGACGACGCCCCCTCCGACCCCACCGCGAACACCGAGGATGCCTCCGCGTTCGCTCAGCTCACGCGCCTCATTGAGCGGGTGACCGGCGAAGACACTGAAGCGCTGGATCGGGAGACCACGCTGGATGGTGCCGGGGTGGCGTCGTTAGATCGTATTGAGCTTGCGGTGCGCATCGAGCAAGAGCTTGGCGTGCCGATTGATGAGGAAACCTACCGGCAGCACTCGACGCTGGGTGAGCTGTGCGCCTACATTGAAGGGCACGAGGACTACAAAGGAGCGTAGCGTGACTATTTCCTATCTCACTGACATGGACGGCGTCCTGCACAAGGAAGGACAGATGATTCCCGGCGCGGACGCATTCATTCAGCGCCTGCACGATGAATCGATTCCGTTTATGGTGCTGACGAACAATTCGATGCAAACCCCGCGCGACCTCTCGGCGAAGCTGGTCCGGATGGGGTTGCAGATTGAGCCGGAGCGGATTTGGACGTCTGCGACTGCCACTGCGACGTTCCTGTCGCAGCAGGTCGGCGAGGGCTCAGCGTACGTGATTGGTGAGGCCGGGATGACCACCGCCCTGCACGAGGCCGGGTGGATCCTGACAGACCAAGACCCAGACTTTGTGGTGCTGGGTGAGACGCGCACCTATTCGTTTGAGGCGATCACTACCGCTTGCAATCTGATTCTGAAGGGTGCGCGGTTTATCGGCACGAACCCGGACCTGACGGGACCGGGCCCGAACGGGATCCTCCCGGCGACGGGCGCGGTGGCCGCGATGATTACGTCGGTGACTGGGATGGAGCCGTACTACGTGGGCAAGCCGAACCCGGTGATGATGCGCTCGGCGCTGAACAATATCGGCGCCCACTCGGAGCACACAGTGATGATCGGTGACCGGATGGATACTGACGTGAAGTCTGGTCTGGAGGCCGGGATGCGCACGCTGCTGGTCCGCACGGGAATTTCGGACGACGCCGAGATCGCCCGCTACCCGTACAGGCCAACGAAGGTGATCGATTCCGTCGCCGAGCTTGTGGACGTCATCACCGACCCGTTCGGCGACGGCGCCTACAGCTAGCCCCTCCCCCGCTCTTATCCTGCCGCTTCGACGCTGGCGCTGAAGCCGTACTCGGTGGCCAGCGCCGCGAGCGCTTCGGCGAAGCTGCGGGTGACGTCCGGGGTTGCGCGGAAGACTTCACGGCACTGGTAGGTGCCGGAGCTGTCGCGGCGCCAGCGGGTGAACCAGGCGTCGTCCCAGAGTGCTTCCTGGTTGACTGGTGCGTCCGGAAGCATGAGCAGGAGCTCTTCGACGTGCATGCGCGCTGCGGCGGGCATGTCCTGGATGCTCATGACGGAGGTCGTAGGCGCGGCGCAGACAGAGCGCCACGTACGCGGGGCAACGAGTGTTGTTGTCATTGTGGGGACCCTTCTGTGTGTGACAGTGCGGCGCACGCGTCCGGTGACTAGTCGGTTCCGCGCCCGCTGACTAGGCGGGCGCATCTTCGTGCGAGACGAGGTTCGTCTTCCCCAACGACCTCTCGCATCACTTTGCATGACACAAGCCACACCGGGCAACCCTCAACAACTGGTTGATCCCCCTGTTTATTGAAGCTCTACTTGAGGGTCAGCGGTGCGCTAGGCGTTGCCGGACTCCTCCACGTTTTCCTCCATCGCTTTGCCCGCGAAATACTCGCGAAGTGCGCTGACCAGTTCTTCGTCGGAGGTGTCGCGGATCATCTGCGCGAGTTCGTCGCAGGAATCAGGGCGTAGCCCGGCGCGCGCAGCAAAGGTATCGAGCAGCGGGTGCACAGAGCGGTACTCGGGTTGTTTCGGGGTATACGCGCCGAACCAGTAGAGCGCCATCGCGCTTATTGACGCCACCACCGGCGCCACCAGCATGCCTTGCCAGATGAGCTCGAAACGGTCGAAACCGAGCATCAGGACGGAGGCGAGCACCGCCGGAATAACATACATCTTTTGCGACGTAAATAGGCTGGGAACTTTTCCGAGTACGACGTCGCGTACGAGGGAGCCACCAACGGCGGTGATCACGCCGAGCAGGATGCAGGACACCCATCCCAGCGCGTTGTCGAGTCCACGTGTCACACCAACGACTGCCCAAACTCCGACGGTGGTGATGTCCGCGTAGAAGCGGAATTGCCCCCAGGCTGCAGCCTTGAAGTCGAGGAAGTAGGCGATCACGGCACCGGCGACCGCGGTGATGAGATACCCGGGGGTTTGGAGGGCGGCCGCGGGTCCGTCGTTGAGGAACGTGTCGCGGAGCACGCCTCCGGCAAGCGCCGAGATGAGCGCGATGAAGGTAAACCCGATGAGGTCGAAGTCCATGCGCTTGGCAATCTGCCCGCCGACCACCGCTGCGAGCCCTACCCCGATGTATTCGAGGACAAAGTACAGCGTGTTCAAACTACTCGAGCGCCTTTACTGCGTCGAGCACCATGGCCCAGAAGCGTTCGGCGTCGAGTTTCGTGGCCACGGAGGTGTGGCAGTCAGCGGGCGCGGGGCTACGGAAGTCGGCCACGGTGCGCCCGGTGGTGAGCACACCCTGCGTCTCGACGTCCACCGGCACCTTGACCGTCTCCACCACAGTTGGGTCGATCAGGTAGGCAACGCAGCACGGGTCGTGGACCGGTGGGTCGTCGAAGCCTTGGGCGTCCTGGTAGTTCTTACGGAACGCACCGAACAGCCCGACGACGAAGTCGCCGACGTTCGTGTCCAGCGCTGCAAACTGCTCCTCGACCTCTTTGGTTGCCAACGCCTGGTGCGTCAGGTCCAGGCCGACCATGACGACGGGCCACTGCTCGTTGAAGACGATGTGGGCGGCTTCAGGGTCGACGATGATGTTGAACTCGGCGCTGGCGGTCCAGTTCCCGGCGCCGTAGGCCCCGCCCATCAGCACGACTTCCTTGACGCGCTCCACAATGCGCGGCTCGAGCCGGGCCGCAAGCGCAATGTTGGTCAGCGGGCCGGTTGGTACCAGGGTGACGGTCCCGGCAGGCTCGTTCATAATCGTATCGATGATGAACTGCACGCCATGCGTGTCCTGCACCGCAACTTCCGGCTCGGGCAGCTCGAAGCCGTGAATCTCCATGCCGGTGTCGCCGTGGATGCCCTCGGCGGTTTCCACCTCGCGCAGGATCGGGCGGGTCGCACCTGCGTAGAGGGGCACGTCGGCGAGTCCAGCAACGGTCAGCACCTGCGCTGCGTTACGGGTGACCTTCTCTAGCGTGTGGTTGCCACCGACGGTGGTCACGCCGAGGAGTTCAATGTTTGGGTTTCCAGCTGCGAGCAGGATGGCGACGGCGTCGTCGTGACCTGGGTCGCAGTCGAGGATGATTTTGGTTGTCATTTACTGCACCTTCTTTCGTGCCGCGTCTTCGGCGGCGATTGTGTCAGGAAGCGCCTCTGGGCGCGGGATGAGGAAGGACGTACAAAACGCGCCGATGAGCAGTATCGCACCCGCGATCATGCCGGCGCGGTAGCCGCCGTTTTGGTCGGCGAACGTGGTCACCACCGCGAAAATTACAGTGAAGGAAATACCCGCGCCCAGGTTAAACGCGCCCGCGTTCAGACCAGGCAGGTAACCCTGGTTCGTCTTCGGCGCCAGCACCACCTGGAGTGAGCCAAGCATGATGTTTGCGATACCCGCGTAGGTGATACCGGCTGCGATCGACAGGGCCAGCAGCAGCCCCTTCGTGGGGTTGCCCACCACATAGATACCGAACACCACCGACAGGAAGGCGCCTGCGATGCCGATCTGCAGCATCAGCTTGTAGCCCACTCGTCCCGCGCAGAATCCGGCGATCGGCCCGAACACCAGGCCCGCCAACGCGTACGGGGTCAGCGTCCACCAGGACACCACGCCCGCTGACATCCCCGGTCCGAACATTTCGTCCTGGGCAAGGTTTGGCACCAAACCGTTCATGACGGCGAAGATGCCGGTCATGGTCAGGGTGGTCGTCGTCAAGAGTGCCCACGTGCGGCGCTGCTTGAGCAGGTGCGGGGCGACCAGTGGGTGCTCCGTGGAGGACTCGATGCGCCAGAACACCACCAGCGCCGCCGCGCCGACCGCGAGCAAGACGATGACCATGAACCAGTTCGCGGCGGCCAGCGCCCCTGCTTCGTTCAGCGCAGTCAGGATCGCGCCAACTGCGACGACGAGCGGAACCACGCCCTTCCAGTCCATGGCGTAGCCGGCGTCGGACTTCGTCTCACGCACGCCAAAGTGCACGGCGAACACCGCCACAACCGCGAAGGCGCCGATCACCCAGAACAGGGAGCGGAAACCGAAGGCTGCTGTGAGCCAGCCGCCCATGATGGCGTCGATACCCGCGATACCCCCGTTCACCGAGGTCAAGATGCCGATAAGTAGTGCAAACTGCTTCTCTTCGCGCACCTCCTGGCGCAGCATCACGGACGTCAGCGCAACCGTTGGGCCGGACACGCCCTGAATCACGCGCCCAATGAACAGCATGGTGACGTTCGCCGCCAGCGCCGCAACCACCGAGCCAACCGCGGTGACCACCATCATGCCCACCAGCACTTTTCGACGCCCAATCAAATCTCCCCACCGCGGCATGAACAGGGAAAACAGGGCTGCAGCGGTAAAGAACGCGGTCTGCGTCAATCCGATCTGGGAGGTGGTGGCGTCGAGCTCGCGCTCCATGGTCGCCAACGCGGGTGCCAGCATGGATGCGTTCAGCTGGAACGCGAAGACGGCAGTGAGCAGGGCAAGCATGAGGGGCCAAACCTGGGCCGTGGGCAGGCGGTGGCCTGCTTCCGGGGGTGGCGTGTGTGTATCGTGCATGCCCCCGAGTTTAAGCCAGGGCGTTCCAGATGGCAGTGTTCGTTTCCTGCCACAACGGCTTTGCCCATTCACCAAACTGATGGTCTGTGAGCGCAATCATCGCCTGGCCCTGCGCAGCCCACAGATAAGTCCCCGTCATACCGAAATGGCCCACCGTGTCGGCCGGCATGGTGTCCCCCGTCCAATGGGGGGACTTCTCCCCCTTGATCTCAAACCCGAGCCCCCACGGGCATGGCTTTTGCATCCCGTAGCCCGGCACAACCCCGCGTAGATCCCCGAACTGGTTGCGGAACGCTTCAGCGACCGTGTCCGGGTGCAGGAGCGTGGGCTGGAGCAGTTCGGTGGCGAACTTGCTCAAGTCCGCAACACTGGCTCGCGCCCCGTGGCCCGCGGAACCTTCCAGCACGGCCGTATCCATCCCCAATGGTTCAAAGACGCCCTCGCGCAGGTACTCAGGAAACGCGATGCCGGTGGTTTCCTCCACAAGATCCGCGAGGATCTCGTAGCCCGCCGAAGAGTAGATACGCCGCTCCCCGACCGGTTTTTGTGGGCGCCTGCTGTCGAATCCGACGCCACTCGCGTGCGCCAGCAAGTGGCGCACCGTGGAGCCCTCCGGCCCGCACGGGGTGTCTAGCTCGAAGGCACCTTCCTCCACCGCCATCAGCACCCCGTACGCGGCGAGCAGCTTGGTCACGCTCGCCAGCTCAAACACGCGGTGTTGGTCCCCAAACGTTTCCCCATACTTGCCGACGAGCGCCGCCGCGCAATGCTTCACCGGCCAGGATGCAAGGTGTTCTTCCAGAATCATGCTCACATGATAGCTAGTCGCGCGCCCACTCGACGCGCACGTCGTAGTCCTGCATCGCGGTGCCCTGCTTAAGCGCCTCAGCGTGCGAAGTCATGAGTTCCTCCACGCGCGTGTGCGCCCGATCCAGCAGCCCCTCCTTCACCGCGCGATCCGCTGCACGCGTCTTTTCCTCGGCGAGGAAACCAGTGACGTCCTCCACCTTAACCTGGTTGAGCGGGTTCATCGACTGCTTATACACCTGCACGCTCGTGTCGTCGATCTCGGAGGAGGTCACACTCACCTCCGGGACGTGAACCGTGATGGTCTGGGCGGCGTCGTCAATGTTGACGCCAATCGCCTCAACGTCCGCGATACCCGCCTTGACGGTCCCACTGTAGCTCAACAGGAAGTTGCGCCCGGTCAGCGGCACCTTCACGCCCGCAAGCTCAAGCCCCTTGTTGTCGTAGTTGCCCACGTTCGAGTACGCATACTCCTCAACGGAGAGCTCCCCCACCTGCCTAAACGACGCCCCTATCGACGCCTCACTGATCTCCTCCCGACCTACCTGCAAGCCATTCGGGACCACAAACTTCAGCAGCGCCAACGCCGTTGCCAGTGCAACCACCAGCGCTGTGAACACCAGCGCCCCTACTCGAACTCCTCTTTTTTCCACGCTGCAAGACTACAGCGAGACCCTAACGCCCAATCTCATCGGGGGCACAAATCGTAATTTTGTCCAGGAACGGCTGCGGCGCACCGCGACCTCGCAGCGCGTTGCCGTTGTAGCAGGCCGTTATCATCCCGCGCTGCGTCGTCCCGTCCGGCTTCAGCGCCACCCAACGGTCCCCCTTGCGCTCAAACGGCACAATCCAATCCGACTGCTTCTGCCCCGCCACGGCCCACTGTCCCTCGCAGTACAGCACACTCGTCCCAGTCACACCTGGCCAGCCCGGCATCGCCGCGTCAAAGGCCTGCGGCGAGCACCTATTTTTCGACGCCCCTCCGAACCCCAACGCCGCCAACCCCGGCACCGTCGAGGACAACCCAGTCAACCCAGCAAACACCGCCGGATCCACATTCGGGATCAGACCCTGCGACACCGCAAACGCAGCGCCCGCCCCAACCGCGGCCAGCACACCAAGCGTAATGCCCGCAATCGCAGCCGGGCTCAGCTCCTCGCCGTCTGAGCTGCCGGAGCTGCCATCCGTCGTTGTTGTCTGCTGCGCCCCTTGCGCATTCCCGTCCGCCGAGTTCTCCTCCGCCCACGCGACAGGCGCCTGGACGGCCGTCACGGACACAGCCGAAGCTACAGTGAGTGCAAGCAGTGAGTGTTTCATAGCGACCACCCTACATACCGCCCACCTTCCATGTCCACGAAACACGCTCCGACCTGGCGATTTTTCAATTTCCAACATCCAGGTTAAAGTATTGCTCGTTGCTTTCAAGCACGTATTCCTCCATAGCTCAGTTGGCAGAGCATTCGACTGTTAATCGAAGGGTCACTGGTTCGAGCCCAGTTGGAGGAGCAACTACAACCCGAGGCGTTTGCCTCGGGTTTTTGCGTTTCGGATTCGCGGGTCGGCAGACGAGCTGCCGGGCAGACGAAGGCTCCGCTCTCGTCGACCTACTCCGGTTGACCAACGCAGGTCAGCGCAAAATCGACAGAATAGCCCCAAATCAGCGAAATCGCGCTGACCTGCGTTGGTCGACGCTATGAGGTCAACGGGAACAACGGGCACCCTTTCATAAAAGTCACCGCGATAACCCCCTTACCCCGACCGATGTAACAGTTCGAGTGATATTATTACTAAAGTGTGAAAATATCACACGGAATGTTACATAAAGGAGTAACGATGCCCCATCCCCGCCAAGACAACGCCCTACTAGTGCGCCGTATCCACAAGCAGCTAACAAAGCAGCACGACGAGCTACGCGAAGCAGTCGGTGTCGCGCTGGACTACCGCCGAAATCTGCCCTACGTCGATTACCTCGATGAGTACCCAGGGTTAGACCGTGAAGCCATGCTCGTGGCACTGCATCGGCAGTTCCGCGAGAGCGGACTCGGAGGTCTTAAACTCTGCGAAGCATCAGGGTTTCCCACCCGCCTATGGTTTGAGAACGACGACGCCTTCCTGGTGGTGCGCCGCAAGAAAGGATTCCGCAACTCCCCCATAGAGACCCCGGACCAACCCTTAATCGAAAACAAACGCCGTATCGTATTGTTCTGGGAGTTCCCGAAGCCGGAGACGGACTCGATTACCAAGTTTTCGATACAACTCTTCGACGGCGAAGGCACCCTTGAAGAGGCAAGGAAACTATCGCAAGAATTCCAGCTACTTACTCCTAACGAGAAGATCACCGAAGACAAGTTTTCCCCAACACGCGCCGACGAACAAGGGTTCAACTTCGGCACCTAGAAAGCACCAGCTACATGTCCACTGCAAGCACAAACCTCAAACACATCAGAATTCTGCTTGGCTACACGCAAGGAGCCTTCGCCGCAGAGCTCGGGGTTTCGCAATCAACACTTAGTAGCGTCGAACGCCAACGACGCAACCTGTCGCCACGGCTCCTGACTACCGCGCAGTTTGTCACCAAGGTTCCCCGCGAGTTCTTCGAAGAACCCATCGACTACTACGACTCACCGGACCTCCTGTTCCGAACAGCACGACTAGGGCAACCCGAATCGGAGAAAATCGCCACCGCGTTCTCGATTACCGAGCACTACCTCAAATGCCGCTTCCCCGACCAAACCAGCAGCCTGCCAAAGCTAGACCTGCCTGATCAACCACTAGACCAGATAGTCATCGAGGACGCAGCCGCCCGCACTCGCGAACACCTACAACTCGCACCCGATACCGCTATCGGCAACCTGACAGCAGCACTGAACCAATGCGGTGTGATCGTCACATCACTTCCCGACGACGTTGTCGACGGCACCAACTTCGACGGTGTTTCCACCCCCACAGCAGCACCTCTGCGCGTCATTGCCCTCAACCGGCAACGCAGCGGCGACCGCTACAGGTTCAGCCTCGCGCACGAACTCGGCCACCTCATCCTGCACACCGCAACAACCCGGCGCGACCTGCCTGTAATTGAGACTGAAGCCAACCAGTTTGCAGGAGCGTTGCTGATGCCCCGGCAGCTTCTCGATGGTGTTGTCACGCCAGCAACAACGTTGTCTGACTATGCGCACCTGAAATCGCAGTGGGGCTGTTCGATTCAGGCGATTGTGCGGCGAGCCCATGAGCTCGATCTGATTGATTACAAGCGTTACCGGAGCTTGCGTATGCAAATCTCCGGGCGCGGTTGGCAGGTGAAGGAGCCTGTCGACGTGCTGTTGGAAAACACCTTCGTCGAGCCTGTTGACCTGACAGCCTTGCATCGGCCTCACGTCGAGGCATCACCAGACGAGTCGAGCCTTGCCAGTGTGACGCAGCTACCGTCAATCCACCCCTAACCAGAAAGCCACCGATGACGCCTGATTACATTGCGCTGCGGTACATGGCCACCGAGCTAGGCGTGTGGGTCGATGTCAATGACGCTGTATGGCTCGCAGGTGACGCTGGTGGATGGTTCCCCGACTACGACCTGATTTTGCTTGAGCCCGGTCTGTGCCAGATCGAACAGCGCTACGCACGTGCACACGAGTCGGGGCACGCTACCCACGAGCGCCACGCAAGGGTAAGCGAGTCGCTCCATGCCCGCCAGGATCGACAAGCTGACCAATTCGTTGCACCCCTGCTTGTCTCCCCGCTAAAGGCCGAGCTATCTGAACGCCTCTATCAGCACAGCCCGAACCTGCTCGCACAAGAACTAGACGCCACAACCTACGTTGTCACCAGCTGGCAAGACCTTGATAGCGACCACACAATCAGACAAAGACAACAAGTATGACCGCGAAACCTGCCTACTCCATCGGAACTGTAATACTTCTCTGAAAACCATGAATAAACGCATCTACCTCTACGCCGACGAAACCGGAAACCTTGACTACGACGGGACACCGAACCCACAAGGTGGCGGAGCATCAACCTACTTCGGCTTCGGAACCGCCACATTCCAGCATGACACACACGGAGACGACCTCTTACAGGGTCTCCACCTGCGCGCTAGTCGCTCCAAAGAAGGAATAAAGCTCACTCGCGGCTTCCACGCCGTCGACGACTCCGCTAGAACGCGAAATGAAATGTTCAGCCTTATCCAGAAGCAGGCGCCCCGCTTCGATACAACCTTCCTGTACAAGTCAAACGCATACCCGCGCATCAAAGACGCTGGACCAATGCGTCTCTACAAGACAGCCTGGTACTTACACCTCAAAGAAATCGCCCTCCAAGTTTCCGAACCTCAAGACGAGCTGTTCGTCATTGTGGCAGAGTTCGGTACCAAGGGAATCAGAGAAGCTGCACGACAAGCAGTAGAAGAAGTGTGCAGTCAGATACAGCGAAATATCACGCTATGTGTGTGGACTGCGCCCTCAGCGTGGGGATTGCAAGTAGCTGATTACGGTCTTTGGGCTGTGCAGCGGCATTTAGAAGGTAAGAAATGCACATGGTTTGAGCCGTGCATTAAACCGACGCTTGCGAGTTTGTTCCTTCCATGGGGGTTAAGGGTCAAAAAGTGTGTCCGGAATCGCGGATTTTCACGGATTGACCTGTAGGTTTCCGGAAAGTATATGCTCCGGAAGCATATATCTAGCCCCCGACGGGAAATCCTCGGTGTGGCAGCCG
>NZ_MLCQ01000009.1 GCF_001875725.1 Corynebacterium sp. NML140438
AACAGGACGCCCAGCCCTCTACGACAACGCTATCGACACCGACTACACCCACTCAATCGGCATTCAAAAAGGCCAAATCTAACCCCCGCGACACGCCGAGCCAGACACACATTTTGACCCTTAACCCAAAATAATCTAAGAAGATGAAAAACCCGGCACCTCGTGTTCTAGGTGCCGGGTCTCTGCTTCGAATTTCTCTACTTGGGAGTATATGGAATCTGCAGGGAAAAGGGAATACCCCAAAGAAAATCCTCCCGAACTTTAAAGACACGGGACCACGAACATTTCTTAACTTTCTCTTAAATTCGCGTTGACCTTGGATCATGCCAAATAGATAAAAGCGCCGGGAAATGCGTACACATCACGCAACATTAACCCCTTCCGGGGGGTAGGACGTAACGGGGGTACCCCGAGTGTGAGCTGTGACATAGCAAGTGTGGACTTGTGATTCCAGATGGTAGGTTAAGGGAGTACCTTATCCCCACTACGGAACGTTCGGCACGTACCTGCCGATGGAGGACCACATGGCATCAGTAACTTACGACAACGCAACGCGCATCTACCCGGGTGCGACCACGCCGAGTGTCGACAAGCTCAACCTTGAAATCGCGGACGGGGAGTTCCTCGTCCTCGTCGGCCCGTCCGGCTCCGGTAAGTCGACCGCGCTGCGCATGCTCGCAGGTCTCGAGGACACCAACGAAGGCCACATCCGCATCGGCGACCGCGACGTCACCCACGTCAGCCCGAAGGACCGCGACATCGCGATGGTCTTCCAGAACTACGCCCTGTACCCGCACATGACCGTGCGCGAGAACATGGGCTTCGCGCTGAAGATCGCCGGCATGGACAAGGCCGAGATCGACAAGCGAGTGGAAGAGGCAGCCAAGACCCTCGACCTGACCCAGTACCTCGACCGCAAGCCGAAGGCCCTCTCCGGTGGTCAGCGCCAGCGCGTGGCAATGGGCCGCGCCATCGTGCGCAAGCCACAGGTCTTCCTTATGGACGAGCCACTGTCCAACCTGGACGCGAAACTGCGTGTGCAGACCCGTACCCAGATCGCGAACCTGCAGCGTCGCATGGGCGTCACCACCCTGTACGTCACCCACGACCAGACGGAAGCCCTCACCATGGGTGACCGCATCGCAGTGCTCAACTTCGGCGTCCTGCAGCAAGTAGGCACCCCGCGTGAGCTCTACGATCACCCGAACAACGTCTTCGTCGCAGGCTTCATCGGCTCCCCAGCCATGAACCTGTCCACCTTCGACGTTGACCTCAACGAGAAGGTGGCCAAGCTCGGCCGCGCCTCCATCCCGCTTTCCGACGAGCACATCTCCAACCTCACCGTGGAAGACGACGGCCAGGTCATCCTCGGCTTCCGCCCGGAGTCCCTGGAGGTCGTCGACGAGCACGCGCAGCACTCCATCCCGGTCGAGATCGACTTCGTGGAGGAGCTCGGCTCCGACTCCTACCTGTACGGCCACCTCGCAGGCGGCGGCTGGAAGGAAGAGGGCCTCGACGGAGAGACCTCCGGCCAGATCGTGGTGCGCACCGCACCGCTGTCAGGCGTTATGAAGGGCGACGTCGTCTACGTCCAGATCGTTGACGACGGACTCCACGTCTTCAGCAAGGCAACTGGCCAGCGAATCTAAAGGACACACATTGCGCGAGAAACTCAGCGTTGTCTCGCCCGTCTACGCACCAACACTGCTGAAAATGCCGTGGGCGCAGCCACTCGAGGACTGGTCCTCCGACCTCCTCGCGGCGCTGCCCCGCGGCATTTCGCGACATACGGTGCGCCTCATCGAGGCTGACGGGCTGGTCTTCGCAGTCAAGGAAATCGGCGGGGAAGTCGCCTACCACGAGTACAACATGCTCCGGAGGCTTCAAGAGCTCGACGCCCCCTGCGTCATCCCCGTCGCCGTCATCACGCACCGCGTCGACGAAAACGGGCAGGAGCTCACCCCCTGCCTAGTCACGGAGCACCTGCGGTTCTCACTCCCGTACCGCGACGTGTTCTCCCGCGACATCACCGTCGACACCATCAACAAACTGGTGCGCGCCCTCGCGGTGCTGCTGGTGCGCCTGCACCTGCTGCACTTCTACTGGGGCGACGTCTCCCTCTCCAACACCCTGTTCCGGCGAGACGCCGACCAGTTCTCCGCCTACCTCGTCGACGCCGAAACCGGCGAGTTCCACGACCCCATCTCCGACGGACGACGCCTCTACGACGTCGACGTCGCCCGCGTCAACATCATTGGCGAGATGATGGACCTGCAGGCAGGCGGCTACCTCAGCGAAGAGGTCGACGTCATCACCCTCGGCAACGACATCGCCTCCACCTACAACGAGCTGTGGGACCTGATGACCGGGGAGCTCATCGTCGAGGGTGATGCGTTCGGGGCGATCGCCGGGCGCGTCGCAAGGATTAATGAGCTCGGCTTCGACGTCGGCGAAGTCGAGATTGAGCACGACGGCGAGAACACCTACCGGGTCATCATCGAGCCGGCCGTGTTCTCCACAGGCTTCTACCAGAAAAAGCTGCTGCGGCTCACCGGGCTGGAGGTGCAGGACCGGCAGGCGCAACGCCTCCTCGGCGAGATGGAGGTGTACCGCGCCGTGCGCTACGGCGGCAAGCTCCCCCTCGAATCGGTGGCACACCGCTGGATGGTGAAGAACTACGAACCCATCATCGAGCTCATCCCCCCGCAGCTGCGCGAGAAGCTTGAACCCGCCCAGATTTTCCACGAAATCCTGGATCACCGCTGGTTCATGAGCCAAAACGACCAGCGCTACGTCACCCTCACCGAAGCGGCACAGTCCTATTTCGACCATGTGCTGCCGGGGCATCCGGACGAGGCAATCGTCTATAAATTACCCCCGGAGATGTGACAGGGGCCATAATGTTTGCCGTGCTTCACACAAGGTCACTATGCTGAGGTAGTACCTTAAAACGCGCCGTGAACCGCATCAGGTAACGCTGGCAGGAAGCACGGCTACACATGAAGGATGGCCCATGAAGAAATTCACGCGAGCTTTCGCCTCAACCGCTGTCGCTGCACTGGCAGCGTCCGCCCTCGTCGCCTGTGGCGGCGGGAACGACACGGCAGGTCCGAACGTCTACTTCCTCAACTTCAAGCCTGAGCAGGACGCGACCTACCAAGCAATCGCTGAAGAGTACACCGCGGAAACCGGCGTCCCAGTCAAGGTCGTCACCGCGGCCTCCGGTAACTACGAACAGACCCTGCGCACCGAGGTCGGCAAGTCCGACGCTCCGACCCTCTTCCAGATGAACGGCCCAACCGGCTTCAAGACCTGGAAGGACTACACCGCAGACCTGTCCGACTTCTCCCTCGCACAGGACCTCAACGAGGACGTCACCCCGCTCACCGCGGAAGACGGCACCGTACGCGGTATCCCGTTTGCAGTTGAAGGCTTCGGCATCATCTACAACGAGGAAATCACCGACAAGTACTTCGCACTGCCAAACCCGGCGGTCGCTTCCATGGACGAAGTCAAGAACTTCGAATCCCTGAAGAAGCTCGCCGAAGACATGCAGGCAAAGAAGGACGAGCTCGGCATCGACGGCACCTTCGCCTCCACCTCCCTCACCAGCGGTGAGGACTGGCGCTGGCAGACCCACCTGGCCAACGGCCCAATGCACTTCGAGTTCCAGGACCTCGGCACCACCGACGCAGACGACGTCACCTTCAAGTACAACAAGGAGTTCAAGAACCTCTTTGACCTGTACCTGAACAACTCCACCGTCGCGCCGACCCTGGCACCATCCAAGGCAGTCTCCGACTCCATGGCAGAGTTCGCGCTCGGCCAAGCAGCCTTCGTCCAGAACGGTAACTGGGCATGGTCGCAGATCGCTGACGTCAACGGCAACGTCGTGAAGGAAGACAAGATCAAGTTCCTCCCGATGTACATGGGCCTCCCAGATGAGGAGAAGACCGGCATCAACGTCGGCACCGAGAACTACCTCGCCATCAACGCCAAGGCCCCAGAAGAGGACCAGCAGGCCACCAAGGACTTCCTGAACTGGCTGTTCACCTCCGAGGCAGGCAAGAAGCACGTCATCGAGGACCTCGGCTTCATCGCACCGTTCAAGAACTACACGGAGACCGACGTCCCAGCCGACCCGCTGGCACGCCAGGTACAGGAAGCCATCTCCAACACGGAGCTGACCACCCTGCCTTGGGACTTCCAGTTCTTCCCATCCCAGCAGTTCAAGGATGACTTCGGTGGCAACCTCGCCCAGTACGCATCCGGCAACATGGAGTGGGCAGACGTCGTCGCTAAGTTCAGCGAGGACTGGAAGGCCGAAAAGGGCTCCAACTAAGCACTGAACATGTTGTAAACCAGAGCGCGGGGTGTGCGAACAGCGCACTCCGCGCTTTTTATTCCCCAGATAGGCACCACAAATGCAGCAATCACTGAAGAAATATTTCCCACTCTTCGTACTGCCGACGCTGCTTGCGTTCTTGATCGCCTTCCTTGCCCCATTCGTCATTGGTTTCCTGCTGTCATTCACCAGCTTCCACACCATCACCGACGCAACCTGGGTAGGAATCGACAACTACGTCCAAGCGTTCCAAGCACGAGAAGGCTTCGTCCGAGCGTTCGGATTCACCGCCCTCGTCTCCATCGTTTCCATCATCACCGTCAACGTCTTCGCGTTCGCAATCGCCTGGACACTGACACGGAAACTCAAAGGCACCAACTTCTTCCGCACCGTATTCTTCATGCCGAACCTCATCGGCGGCATCGTCCTCGGCTACACATGGCAATCCATGATCAACGCCGTGCTCGCCCAATACGGCACCACGATCGTCTCCAACTGGAAGTACGGCTACCTCGGCCTGATCATCCTCATTAACTGGCAGCTCGTCGGCTACATGATGATCATCTACATCGCAGGCCTGCAGAACGTGCCACCAGAGCTCGTAGAAGCAGCAGAACTCGACGGCGTCTCCAAGTGGGAAATGCTCCGCCACGTGACCATCCCGATGATCATGCCGTCGATCACCATCTGCCTCTTCCTGACCCTGTCCAACACCTTCAAACTCTTCGACCAGAACCTCGCGCTCACCAACGGTGCCCCAGGCGGCGCAACCGAAATGGTCGCCCTGAACATCGTCAACACGATGTTCCTGCGCAACAACGTCGAAGGCGTCGGCCAAGCAAAGGCCGTCATCTTCGTCGTAGTGGTCGTCGTCATCGCAATGTTCCAGCTGCGCGCAACACGCAGCAAGGAAGTGGAGGCATAACCCATGGCAACCAAAACAAAGGCACCCGCAACAGCCTCCGAGGCGAGCGTCAGCGGCCCAGCCAAAGTACTCATCTACGCGGTGCTGGTGTTCCTCACCGTGGTCTTCCTCGGACCCATCGTGTTCATCTTCCTGAACTCCTTCAAGCAGAAGTTCGCGATCTCCAACAACCCATTCGCCATCCCACTCGGCGACATGTGGGCCGGATTCGAAAACTACATCACCGGCATCCAAGGCGAAGGCTTCGCGTGGGCCATCGTGTGGTCGTTCACCATCACGATCCTCTCCGTCGCCTCCATCGTCTTCTTCTCCTCGATGACCGCCTACTACATCACCCGCGTGAAAACGTGGTGGACGTCCACGCTGTACTACCTGTTCGTGTTCTCCATGGTCATCCCGTTCCAGATGGTGATGTTCCCAACCGTCACCATCGCCGACCGCCTCGGCCTGGCGAACCCGCTCGGCATGGTGGTGCTCTACACCGGCTTCGGTGCAGGCCTGTCCGTCTTCATGTTCGCCGGCTTCGTCAAGTCGATCCCGCTCGAGATTGAAGAAGCGGCAACCATCGACGGCTGCAGCCCACTGCAAACGTTCTTCCGCGTCGTCCTCCCGATGCTCAAGCCAACCGCAGTGACCGTCGCCATCCTCAACGCAATGTGGGTCTGGAACGACTACCTGCTGCCATACCTCGTCATCGGCCTGTCCACCCCATACCGCACCATCCCAGTGGTCATCCAGCAGTTCGTTGGATCCCAGGGCAACCGCGACATGGGCGCGATGATGGCAATGCTCGTGCTCGCCATCATCCCGATCATCGTCTTCTACATGGCTTCCCAGAAGCACATCGTGGAAGGTGTCGCAGCTGGCGCCGTGAAGGGATAACATTCAAGGCGTGAGCCTTTTCAACCCCGATTCTCGATTTATGTCCGCCTTCACCTTGATGGCGGACATTGTCATTGTCAACATGCTTTTCGTGCTGTCCAGCCTGCCTATCGTGACGGGCGGCATGGCCCTGCGAGCCGCGAACGTCGTCACCGGCTACATGGTCGAAGGTCGCGGCTCCCGCTACGGGCTGCACTACCTCCGCGAGTTCCGCTACGGCGGCGGCACATTCGGCGGCGCGTCCACCCAGTGGTGGGGGATCCTCGTCGCCCTCGGCCTCGGCTGCGCCTACCAACAGTGGGTCATCTTTCAAGCAGGTATCGACGGCCCCCTCCTCAACCTCACGCAAGGGCTCACCCTGTCCGGCATCCTCATCATCGCCGGCATCAGCGTGTGGTTCTTCGCGCTCCAGGCGCAGCTGGACCTCCAGGCGACCTCAGAAGGGCAACAAAAAGCGCCCCTGGGCGAAACCCTGGGGCGCTCCGTGATCCTCACGTTCCAGCAACTGCCACGCACCCTTGGCGCACTCCTGTGCATCGGGGCGGCGGCATCCCTGCCGCTATGGACCTCAGTTGCCGTGTGGATTCCCGCCTACTTCTTCGCGGTGCCAGCGCTCACGCTGTTTCTTGTGCAGCTGCTCGTCGCGGCACCGCTCGGGCGAGGGCTCGCTAACGACTAGGCGTCCTGCGCCTGAATCTCCTTAGCGCGTTCCATATCCTGCGTGACAATCTTGCCCTTCGCGAAACGGTTCACAATCATCGCGATCGCACCGTCACCGGTCACATTCGCCGCGGTGCCGAAGGAGTCAACCACAATGTAGGCGGCGATCATCAGAGAGATCATCGACTCGTCGAATCCCAGGTTCGCCTGCAGCAGGCCAACCGCAGCCATGATCGCGCCACCAGGAACGCCCGGCGCCGCAATCATCATGATGCCAAGCAACAGCACGAAGCCGACGACGGCGCCGCCGGTGATCGGCAGCTGCGCCATGAACACAATCGCCAGGGCGTACAGCGTAATCTTCATCATCGAACCGGACAGGTGAATCGTCGCGCACAGCGGAACGATGAAGCCCGCCACGTTCTCGTCCACCTTGTTCTTCAAGGTGGACTCGTACGTCACTGGAATCGTCGCCGCCGACGAAGACGTACCCAGCGCCGTGAAGTACGCCGGCAGCATGTTCTTCAGCGCCACGAACGGGTTCTGGCCCGCCACCGCACCAGCGATCAGGTACTGGCCAAGCACGATCACGATCGTCATGCCGACCGAGAGCAGCAGCACCACGCCGAACGCGGCCATCGTCGAACCGAAGTTCTCGTTCATGGCCAGGTTCAGGAACGTGCCGAAAATGAACAGCGGCAGCAGCGGAATAACGAAGCTCTGCACCACCTTCATGATCACGTCACGCAGCTCATCGAGCACCTCGTGCATCGTGCGGGACTTCACCGTCGTCATCGCGATACCAATCACGAACGCCAGCAGCAGCGCCGACATCACCTCAAACGGTGCGGGCATCTCCACCTCGAAGAACGGGGACAGGCCGCCCTCGGAGGGGTCGTCGATATCTGTACGCAGCTGCGTACCAGCCAGCAACGTTGGGTAGAGTGCTGAAGCCACACCCCAGGCAATCAGGCCGGAAATGATCGTGGATCCGTAGGCGACCCCGGCCGTGATGCCCAACCACTTACCCGCACCCTTGCCCAGGCCCGCAATGGCGGGGGCGATCAGGGAGAAGATGAGGATCGGGACGAAGAATCCCAGGAAGTTCGAGAACAGGCCATTGAACGTCACGAAGACGCGCGCGAGCCAGTCAGGAAAGAAAAAACTGCACAGAAAGCCGGCGACGATCGCCACGACAATCCAGAAGAGCAGTGAGCTCAACACTTTCGATTTCATTGTTGCACCTTTAATACGAGGCGATGGACAGATCCACAGGTGAAAAACCTGTGATGGTTATGCTATACGGTATGTTGCTTGCACAGAGCCCTAATGGGCCATTTTCTGACACAAGTTCCATAAATACTATCATTGGGATACTCCTTATAGTATTCACTGTGGCGCTTCTCATACCGGGCATCCTCGCGACGGCCGGGAAGCTTCCCGGCAACGGCGTCATCGGGCTGCGGGTCCCGGAAGTTCGCAAGCACGAGTCCACCTGGCGCCAAGCCCACCGCGTCACCGGACCCTTCTGGGTCCTCGCCGCAGTCGCCTTCGCCATCGGCGCCGCCTTTGCATTTATTGCACACGGGTGGATGTGGATTCTCGTCGCCGTGGCGGTCATCGCCGGGCTCGTGAGCATCTCCGTCGGCGGCAACTTCGGGGCCCGCGCCGCCGCGCTTGTCGACGCCGCCCTGGAATCCTCCGAATCTGCCTCGGATGCACCCGCCGAGCAGCCCGCCGTGGACCTCGGGGCGCTGCGCCGCGCCGCTGGGAGGGCGGACGAGCAGCAGTAGGCGCTTTGTATTCACCGACTACGCTCGGTATTCGTTTGTGCACAGCGCTCGATCTTTCCGCTAGCTTTGCACCTATGGCTTTCACGACTCAGAAGAACTGGTGGTGGCTCCCGAACACGGCGAGCCGCCACTTCTAGTACGTTCTAGAGTCCCAACAACGGCCCGCCGGTTTGTACACCACAAGCACCGCGGGCCGTTTGCCTTGGCTCACACACCACCCGCCGCGTGAAGTACCACGCAGACACCGTCAGCCTCTTCGCACACCTCGACGGCACCACGACCCTCGACACGGTCCTGCTGGAGTCCGCCGACATCACCACCCGCTCCGGCATCCAATCCGTTGCGGTGCTGCGCGCGCTCAGCAACTTCGGGTTCCTTGCCGGCGGGTTCGCCTACGACTACCTCGAAACCTTCGAGACGCTCCCGACCGTCGCCGAAGGCGCCAACACCTACCCCGACTACCAGTTCGTCCTCGCCGAAGTGCTCCTGCGCATCAACCACCAATCCCACACCGCGACACTCAGCAGGGTTGGGATTGACGCTCTCGCCGAGCGTATCGACGCCGCTCCGCCCCGCCCTCACGTCCCTCGGAGGCGGTCGGCGGCACCCTGGTTGCCCACGCCGACATCCCCGACGCGCAGCTTCGTCACCGACTGCCCGGACGCCTTCGCCGCGTACCTTCAGGTGCGCGCCACCAATCCTTCGCCGTACATGTTTTACCAAAGGGGCGTCGATACGCAAGGAGCTGCAGCTGCGCACCGACGCGAAGGAAGTCGCGGAGCACACGATGCTCGTGGACCTCGCGCGCAACGACGTCGCCCGCGTCGCGGAGCCCGGCACGCGGAGAGTCGCCGAGTTGCTGCGGGTAGACCGGTACTCGCGCGTCATGCACCTCGTGTCACGAGTCACCGCGCGGCTGGCGCGGGACCTGGACGCGTACCGGGCGTGCATGAACATGGGCACGCTCGCTGGAGGGCGCCCGTCGCGGGTCCTACGGCGGGGCCGTCGGATACCTGGACAGCAACGGCGACTTCGACACCTGCATCGTGACCGCTCCGCGTACGTCACCGGTGGGAAGGCGATCGTGCAGGCCGGCGCCCGGGTGGCGCGCGACTCCAACCCGCAATCCGAAGCCAACGAGACGCTACACAAAGCGTACGCGGTGCCCAACGCTATCGCGCTGTCCGCCGGCGCAGAACTGGAGGTACGCAAATGATCGTGCTGCTGGATAACCAAGACTCGTTCGTATACAACTTGGTGGACGCGCTTGCTGAGTATGAGTCAGTAGTGTTCCGCAACACTGTTGATACTGACTCAATACTGGCGCTCGATCCTTCGCTGATCGTGCTCTCGCCGGGCCCTGGGTACCCGGCCGACGCCGGCTGCATGCCCACGCTCATCCGCGAAGCGCAAGGCAAGGTGCCGATGCTCGGCATCTGCCTCGGCTACCAAGCCCTCGTGGAACACTTCGGCGGCACCGTCCAGCCGTGCGGGCCCGTGCATGGGGTGTCGGACACCATGACGCTGACCTCGGAGGGCCTTGCGTGCGGGCTCTTCGACGGCATGACCATCGGACTGCAGTTCCACCCCGAATCGATCCTCACACCCGCAGGCCCGACGATGCTACGTCGGTGCGTCGACAAGGTGAAAAAGGAAACTAACCATGGCAACCGAACGACCCTCACCATCCTCAAGCGATTCCTGGACAACCGCGAACCGACACTCGAGGAGGCCATCGAAGCATTCACCCCACTCACCGTCGGCGACTACGACGACGTCCACATCGCCGGCGCAGCCCGCGCATTCCTCGCCGCCGGGCGGCCGTTCCCCGTAACAGGGGAGGGGCTGATGGACGCCGCCGGCACCGGCGGCGACGGCGCAAACACCATCAACATCACCACCGCCGCATCGTTGGTAGCGGCCGCGGGCGGGGTGCCGATGGTGAAATGCGGCAACCGATCGGTGTCCTCGAAGTCCGGCTCTGCCGACGTGCTCGAGGCGCTCGGCGTGTCCACGCTGTTTAACACGATGGGCCCGCTGCTTTCGCCGGCGCGGCCGGAGCACCAGATCATGGGTATCGCGAACCCAGCGCAGGGCCAGCTTATCGCCGAAACCATGCGGGAGCTCGGGCGCGGGCGCGCGCTCGTCGTCCACGACGTCGGCACCGATGAGCTCGCCGTGCATGGCGAATCGCAGGTCTGGGAGCTGGGGCGCGACGGCTCTATTACGTCGTACGTGCTTACTCCGGAAGAACTTGGCCTGCAGCGCTGCTCGCTCGAGGACCTGCGCGGCGGGGACGGCGTGGAGAACGCCACCGCGATCCGCGCGACGTGCGCGGGGGAGGGGCCGAAGGTGCACCGCTCGGCCGTCGCCGCCGGTGCGGGCGCGATGTTCTACCTGAACGGCACAGCGCCAACCATCGCCGACGGCGTCAGCCACGCCCTCAACCTGCTTGCTGACGGCACCGTGCACGCATGGTTGCAACACCACGAGGAGGCTGATTACAGTCCCTAAGCAATTTCCCACCGTGCTCGGTGTACTCGCACTACGCCGCGGGCATCTCCGTCCTGTGCGAGCCCTCGCGCTTCGGAGGCGACTACGACCACCTGGCCACGGTCGCCTCGAGCACAGACCTGCCCGTGCTGTGCAAGGACTTCATCATCGACGAAATTCAGGTCTGCGCCGCGCGCTACTTCGGCGCCGACGCCATCCTGCTCATGCTCTCCATTCTTGACGACACCAGCTACGCCCACCTCGCCGGCATCGCCGAGTCACTTGGAATGGACGTGCTCACCGAGGTGATCAACAAGGAGGAAGCCGTGCGGTCTTCCCGTTTGGGGGGCCAAGATCTTCGGCATGAACCACCGGAACCTTCACGACCTGTCGATTGACCTGACGCGCTCCGCACGGTTGGTGCGGTTGGCGCCCGCAGACGCGGCGGTGGTGTCTGAGTCGGGGATCCGGTTCATTGAGACTGTGCCCCAGCTCGGCGGGCACTCGGACGGGCTCTTGGTAGAGTCGCAGGTGACAAGCCAGCCGGACATCGACCTTGCTGCCCGGAGCTGGTGTACGCGCCGAACAAGGTGTGCGGACTGACATCGTGGAGTGACGCACAGGCTGCCAAGGCGGAGGGCGCAGTGTACGGCGGTCTTATCTTTGAGGAGTCGAGTCCGCGCAATGTTTCACGTGAAACATCGTCGGAGATCATCACCCACGAGCCGGGGTTGCGGTACGTGGCGGAGTCTCGCCGCACGTCCGGGTACGGCGAGCTCATCCAGCCAGGCATCAACGCCGTGCAGGTCCACGCTCCGTACCAGGGCTCGCTCGAGGCGGAACGCTCACTGGTGGAGCGGGTGCGCGCCGAAATAGGGGAGGGCGTCGAACTCTGGAGGGCGGTCTCCATGAGTGCGGAGTCCGGGGCGGAGGTAGCGCTCGGGATCCGAGGGGGCGTCGACAAGCTGGTGCTTGACGCGCGCGTCGGCGGCTCCGCCGAGATCTTCCGCTGGGCCGACATCCCCGACGAGGTGCGCGGCGACTCGCTCCTCGCCGACGGGCTGCACCCCAGCAACCTTGCGGGCGCCATGCGGCGGGCCTTCGCAATCATCGGCAACTACCACTACCCAAGGACAAACAATAACTGATTACACCCACGGTGGCAGCACCATCCTGCCCGCATACTACGGCGAATTCGGCGGGCAATTCGTCCCCGAATCGCTCCTGCCGGCGCCTGACCAACTCGAGCGCGCGTTTGTCGACGCCTTCGCCGACGAAACCTTCATGGCCGAATACCGAACACTGCTCCGCGACTAGCTCGGGCGCCCAACCCCGCTCACCGAATGTCGAAACCTTCCCCTCGACGGCGCGAACGCCCGCATCTTCCTCAAACGCGAGGATCTTGTGCACGGCGGCGCGCATAAGACGAACCAAGTCATCGGGCAGGCGCTACTGGCGAAAAAGGTGGGCAAAACGCGCATCATCGCCGAGACCGGCGCGGGCCAACACGACACCGCCACCGCCCTCGCGTGCGCGCTGCTGGGTTTGGATTGCGTCATCTACATGGGCAAAACCGATATGGCGCGGCAAGAACCGGACGTGTACCGCATGCGGCTGATGGGCGCCGAGGTGGTTGGCGTAGACACCGGGGCAGGCACCCTGAAAGACGCCGTGAACGAAGCGCTCCGCGATTGGACCGCCACCTTCCACGAATCGCACTACCTCCTCGGCACCGCGGCAGGACCGCACCCATTCCCGAAAATCGTGAAGGAGTTCCACCGCGTGATCTCCACCGAGGCGAAAGCACAGATGCTCGAGCGCACGGGTGGGCTACCGGACGTGGTCTGCGCGTGCGTCGGCGGCGGTTCCAACGCCATCGGGATGTTCGCCGAGTTTATCGACGAAGAGGGCGTCGAAATCGTCGGTGTTGAACCCGGGGGAGAGGGCGTGGGCGTCGGCAAGCATGGCGCCGCCATCGCGGCCGGGACCGTCGGCATTCTGCACGGCACGCGTTCGTACC
This sequence comes from Corynebacterium sp. NML140438, assembly GCF_001875725.1. Taxonomy (GTDB): domain Bacteria; phylum Actinomycetota; class Actinomycetes; order Mycobacteriales; family Mycobacteriaceae; genus Corynebacterium. The sequence goes on from NZ_MLCQ01000009.1 coordinate 13,119, forward strand.
TGATGCGCGACAGCGATGGCCAGATCACTGAGTCTTACTCAATATCCGCTGGGCTTGACTACCCCGCGGTCGGGCCCGAACACGCACACCTTGCCAAGTCCGGCCACGCACAATACGTGCCCGTGACCGACGAAGCCGCACTCCGCGCATTCCAGTTGCTGTCACGCCACGAGGGCATCATCCCGGCGCTCGAGTCCTCGCACGCGTTAGCGTACGCGCTGCAACGCGCGGCGTCCCATCCGGCAGAGGCGCAGCCGCTGAAGATTCTCGTTTCCCTCTCCGGCTGCGGCGACAAAGACATCGCTCACGTCCGCGCAACACTCGCCGAACACCCGGAATGGGTCGAACATGCACGAAAGGAGACCAACTAACATGTCCACCCCTACAACGTCACGTTACGGAACACTCTTCGCCTCCCTCCAGGAGAGGGGAGAGGGGGCATTCGTCCCATTCATCATGCTTTCGGACCCCAACCCCGACGACGCCCTCCGAATCATCGACGCCGTCGTCACCGCCGGTGCCGACGCCCTCGAGCTCGGCGTCCCATTCACCGACCCCGTTGCCGACGGCCCCGCCATCCAAGCGGCACACGTGCGGGCACTCGATGGCGGAGCGACCGTCGATAAGGCGCTGGCACAAGTACACACAATCCGCGGACGCCACCCCGACCTGCCAATCGGCATGCTCATCTACGCCAACGTCGCCTACGTGCGCGGGCTCGCTTCCCTCTACGATGCGTTCCAAGAGGCCGGTGCAGACAGTGTCCTCCTGCCAGACGTGCCGGTGCGTGAGTCCGCATCCTTCAGCCAAGCTGCAATCGCTGTCGGCATCGACCCGATCTATATCGCCCCGCCCAAAGCCAGCCCGCAGACCCTGAAAGGCGTCGCCGCGCAATCCCGCGGCTACATTTACGCCCTCTCTCGCGACGGCGTGACCGGCGCCGACAAGGAAGCCTCCGTCGACGGCCTGCGCGAGGTAGTGGACAACGTGCAGGCCTACGGTGGCGCCCCGGTGCTGCTCGGGTTCGGGATCTCCACCCCACCGCACGTCGCGGAAGCAATCGCAGCCGGTGCGGCGGGCACCATCACCGGCTCCGCGAACGCGAACATCGTGGCCAAATACTCCTCTCATGCACATCCAACCCCCGGACCCATCACCGACATCGACAGCCTCACAGCCGAGCTGTCTTCCTACGTCGTAGCGATGAAAGCGGCTACTATCAGGTCATGACTTGTTCACGACGCATGTTCCTCCTCGGCACCGCCACCACCTTCGCCGGCGCGTTCCTCGCCGCCTGCGGATCTGAACCAACCGCCGAAGTAGCCAAGACCCAAGTACCCGTCGGCAGCGCCGTCATCCTCGACGGCTTCATCATCGCCCAGCCAACCGCCGGCGAGTACGTCGCATACTCCCAAACCTGCCCGCATCAGGGCCAGAAAATCACCAAGGTCGAGGGCGACACAGTCCGCTGCACCGGCCACGGCTCCGTCTTCAGCATTATTGACGGCTCCGCAGTCTCCGGCCCAACGCAGAACCCACTCACCCCAGCGCAACTGACCGAGGAAGGCGAGACGCTGAACGCGTCGTTGTAAACCTGCTGCTTGCTCGGCCTGCCTGGCGTGGCCTGCATCGCTATCATGTGTGCATGCCAGGTTTTCTCCGCCGTATCGACCCCCTGCTCCTCGGCATCGTCATCGCCGCGGTGCTCGCATTCATCGCGCCCGCCCGCGGATCGTTCGCCGAGGGGTTTTCTATTGCCGTCAAGCTTGCAATCGGGCTGCTCTTTTTCCTTTATGGTGCACGTCTTTCCACCCGCGAAGCCTTACAAGGTTTGACTAATTGGAAACTGCACTCCGTTATCTTGGCGTTTACGTTCGTGGCGTACCCCTTGATCGGTATCGTGATGCGCTCTGCGACAGCCCTTGTCTCGGAGCCCGTATATCAAGGCATCCTGTATCTGTGTCTTGTGCCCTCCACGGTACAGTCGTCGGTCGCGCTGACAGGGATCGCGCGCGGCAATGTGCCGGGTGCGGTCGTGGCGGCGAGCCTGTCGTCGATAGTTGGTGTCGTAGCGACGCCCGCTCTCGTTATGGTCCTAATGGGCACCGACAACGGAATTCATATTGACGCTTCGGTTTTCCGAAATGTGGCCTTGCAATTGCTCGTTCCGTTCGTGCTGGGTCAGGTCGCTCGGGCAGTGGTACCTGGTGTCGCGGGTCTCGCTGCGCGGAAAGCCACCAAACTCGTCGACCGCGGCTCCATTTGGATGGTCGTATATTCGGCGTTCTCGGCCGGCGTCGTGTCCGGTGTCTGGACGAATGTCTCTCTGCGTGAGCTCATCTTCCTTTCTCTATTCGCTCTGGGGCTGGTGTGCGTCATGCTGTGGGTGACGCGTGTTGTACCGGAAGCTTTGAAGTTCTCGAGGGCGGATACCGTGGCTGTCCAGATGTGCGGGACGCAGAAATCGTTGGCCGCGGGGTTGCCGATGGCGTCGGTCATTTTTGGTGGCGGGCAGCTCGGTGTGCTGATTGTGCCGTTGATGATCTACCATCTGATTCAGTTGATGACGTGCTCCGCGTACGTCTCCCGCCTTGCTCGACCGACAAGTTCGAAGGAGTAGTTTCACGTGAAACATTACGTCCGGATTCATTACAGCGCCCCGGATCTTGGGGGAGAGCTCCTCAACATTGCGGAACTTGAGGAGCTGAACCCTCGCGAATGCACGATGGTGAGGATGATTGAGCTGGACCCGAGCGAGACCATCACCGGTATCTACGTCGATGGCGAAGTGATCGGCCAGGCGAATCAGCCGATGTCTACCGTTCCGCACCCAGACCTGTACCCACAGTTCGAGGGCATTTCCGCGAAGGCGATCGCCGTAGAGGAGTTCGAGGCGCTCTGGGCTGAGGCTTGTAGTCTGCTCGGACACGCCTAAACCTTGTGGGTGTCCCAGTCCCACGTCGGTGCAGCCTCATCCGCAAACGAATCCACACCCCACCCATCCAACTCAATCTCGGCAGCATCATCGCGATACCCCACCCGACCAGGCGCAAACACCCACTGCTCACCACCA
>NZ_MLCQ01000016.1 GCF_001875725.1 Corynebacterium sp. NML140438
TACTGGCGAAAAGGCCAACCTCCACTGGCCTAAACACAAAACCGGTGCCTCGGAAAAATAAAAACCAAGGCACCGGTTTGTCCACCATGTCGCGACTGAGTTGTCAACTATGTCGCGACTGAGGACATTGATTTTGAGGTCAGCAATTATGGGTACGCGGACGTCCACGATCATCATGTTCTTAGCGCTGCCGTGGCTGGCAATGTCCAGTACATTGTCACCAGCGACAGAAGGCTCGCTGACTATATCGGCTCACACCAGTTCCCGTTTGATGCGTTGACTCCGGATGAATTCTTTTGCCACATTTTTGAGGCGTTCCCAGGGCTTTGTAAGAGGGTAGCGCAGGAAAACGAGGCTTACTGGGAGAAGGTGAAGGGCGCCAAAGTGACGAACCGGACGATTACCGCCGTAATGCTAGAGCGCTCGGACTGCCCGAATTTCGCAACGGCTGTTGATTCCGTTTTCAGGTAGCGAGTGCAGTCGGCGTTTCGCGCACCACATTCCATTGCGTGATTGTTCGCGACCTGGGTTTTTCCGAATCGTTCTCCTCAAACCCGGAATGTGGTGTCATCCCAGCCGGGCCGAGTGACAAAGGACGCAACCCACTTTTCGTGACCTGGGCTTTTGCCGGAGTCAGTCGGCAGGATTGCGTCCTTTGTCACTCGCTCTTCCCCCGGTAGGTAAAACCCCAAGCAATTCTTTTTAATGTCGATTTCCGTGCACGAAAGATATCGGAAAGATATAGCGCCGTAAACGACGCTGTTGAAACGGTGTTCGTGCAGGCCAGTGAATTGTTACGATATCTTTCTATATCTTCACCAGCGGGACACGCACCACATTCCACCCCGCGCAACCAGCGACCTGGGCTTTTGTCCTCCCGCCCCGCTGAAAACCCGGGTTCTGGTGCACAGCAAACTGCCAGAAACCCTATCGCCAGCGGAGCCAGTGACAAAAGACGCACCCGAAAATTCGCGACCTGGGAAAACACCCGTTTTCAAAAGTGCAATTGCGTCCTTTGTCACTCACACCCTGTGACTAAGCCACCAGCAAGCCACCAACCTGCCACCAACCCGCCTCGCGCATTCCCTCACACCCGATATGCGAGTAAAGTAGGCCCGTAATTTAAGGGCAAAACAGCCCAAAAGCCACGAGCCCAAAGGGCCACGAGGAAAGGGAGGCGCAGTATGCGTGTTGGCATTGTCGGCTATGGAAACTTGGGCAAGAGCGTGGAGCAGTTGGTGAAGCTGCAGCCGGATATGGAGTTGTCGGCGATTTTCTCGCGTCGTAGCAAGTTGGATACGGACGCCCGCGTGTTGCCGGTTGCGGAGTTTGCGCAGTACAAGGACGAAATCGACGTCGCGATTCTGTGCCTGGGCTCGGCGACGGATATTCCGGAGCAGGCGCCGGAGTTCGCGAAGTATGTGCCTACCGTGGACACGTACGACAACCACCGCGACATCCCTCGTCACCGCAAGGCGATGGACGAGGTTGCGCGCGAGCACAACACGGTGTCCATTGTTTCCACTGGTTGGGACCCTGGTATGTTTTCCCTGAACCGCGCGATGGCGGAGGCAATTTTGCCGAACGCGCAGCAGCACACGTTCTGGGGCCCGGGTCTGTCGCAGGGGCATTCGGATGCGGTGCGCAGGATTGAGGGCGTCGCGAAGGGTGTGCAGTACACGATCCCTGCGCCGGATGCGTTGGATCGTGCGCGCCGCGGCGAGTCCGAGGGTCTCGACGGCAAGTCCGCCCACAAGCGCGTCGTTTACATCGTGCCGGAGGATGGCGCGGACACCGCCGCCATCGAGCACACGATCCGCACGATGCCTGACTATTTCGTCGGCTACGAGGTTGAGGTCAACTTTATTGACGACGCCACCTTCGCCCGCGAGCATTCCGGCATGCCGCACGGCGGCCACGTGATCACCACCGGTGGCATGGGTGATAACCACCAGCTTGTCGAGTACACCCTGGAACTGTCCAGCAACCCCGACTTCACCGGCGCCGTCGCCGTCGCGTACGCGCGCGCGGCTGCCCGCCTCGCGGAAGATGGCAAGTCCGGTGCCTACACGGTGCTGGAGGTTCCGCCGTACTTGCTGTCCCCGGTCGCTCTCGACGACCTGATCGCCCGCGACGTTTAACCCCGACGCTGGGGTAGAAGGTGCCGCAAAAGGCTCTTAGAGAATTTGTGAACAGATTTGCACATGCAGATCTGTTCACATTTTTCTGAGTCCGCTTTTCATCACGCCCGCCACCGCTACACCTTCCCGAAGCACTGGGAAGTCTCGGCGCGCTCGTCGGTGCCGTGGTAGCGCGCTGGTTAGACGTCGATTGCGACGAGTTTGTGGCCGTTGTGTTCGATGATGTCGGCGGTGACTTCGTAGACGTGCGAGATGATGTCGGCGGTGACTTCGTCGCGGCTGATGTTGGCGTAGCTGGTGCCGTCGCGAAGAAAGAGAAATTGGTCGCAGTGGCGTAGTGCTACGTTGAGGTCGTGGAGTACGGCGATGACGGCGATGTCGCGCTCAACTGCGAGTTGGCGGACGAGACCGAGCATTTCGTATTGGTTGCGGGGGTCAAGGTTGCTGGTTGGCTCGTCGAGGATGAGGATTGATGGTTCTTGGACGAGCGCGCGTGCGAGTATGACTTTTTGACGCTCACCTCCGGAGAGGGTGCTGATGTCGTGGAGTTGTTTGTCTGCCATTCCGACGAGTTCCAGCATGTCGGCGCACATTTGGAGGTCTGATTCGCCGACTGCCCATTGGATGTGTGGTTTTCTGCCGAGGAGGACGTAGTCGAAGGCGGTCATTTGGGTGGCTTCGGAGTGTTGGGCTACGTAGGCGGCAAGTTTTGCCATGTCTTGCCTGTTGAGCGCGGTGGCGGGGGTTCCGTTGAGGGTGATTTCTCCGGTGGTTGGGGTGAGGAGTTTGATGAGGTTTTTGACGAGGGTGGACTTGCCTTCTCCGTTGCGTCCGAGGACGGCCATGCATTCGCCGCGCGCGACTTCGAAGCTGACTCCGCGTAGGACGTGGTTGGTGCCGTACGAGAAGTGGAGGTTGTTGCATGTAATCATGGGTGCGCTGTGTGGCTTCATGCGCGGACTCTCCGTTTGAGTAGGAGGAAGAGGAAGATGGGCGCGCCGACGATGGAGGTTACTGCGCCGATGGGGAGCACGACTGGGCTGATGATGGTGCGGGCTGCGATGTCGGCGAGGAGGAGGAGGGTGGCGCCGCAGAGGGCGGTGCCTGGGAGGAGAAAGCGCATGTCGTTGCCGACGAGGCGTCGCATGATGTGTGAGGCGACGAGCCCGATGAAGCTGATGACGCCCACGAAGGCGACGGAGACTGCGGAGATCAGGGCGCAGACGAGCAGGCTGATGGGTACGAGCACTGCGACGGGTACGCCGAGGCTTTTGGCGGCGTCGGTACCGGCTTCAAAGGCGTTGTAGTTCCAGCGGTTGTACATGAAGTACGTGAATGCTGCGGCGGCGATGCCTGCGGTGAAGAAGATTTGTGTCCAGCTTGCGCGGCCGAGGGAGCCGAAGGTCCAGTAGACGACTGAGGCGACTTTGATGTCGTCGGCGAAGTATTGGACGAGCGAAGTGCCGGCGCTAAACATTGCGCTCAGCGCCACGCCTGCGAGTACGAGTACTGCGGGGCCAGCGTTGAGTGCGCGCGAAATGAACATGATCACGAGTGTTGTGCCCATGCCTCCGAGGAACGCGAATGCCGTCACGAGGGCGGGGTTGCTAATGCTGACGGCGGCGTCGCCGCTGACGTTATTGACCTGGGCGCCGGCACCAAAATAGACGATGGCAATTGCCGCACCAAACGCGGCGCCTTGGGACACCCCGAGCGTTGAGGATGAGGCGAGGGGGTTGCGCAGCACGTTTTGCATGATCGCACCACACATGGCTAAGCACATTCCAACTGTGACTGCGATGCATGCTCGGGGCAGGCGAATGTTCCATACGATGAGTGAGTCGCGCTCCCCGCTCGGATGCAGGAGTGCCCGCAGGACGTCCCCCATCCCCATCTCTGCCGATCCGGCCTTGAGCGAGCCAAGGAAACAGAGGCATAGCAACAGGAACGCCGCCAGTAAGACTGCGTATTTGCGCAGTGTGTGCCGATGGTAGTCGGCAGTACTGGCGGGCCGTTGTGGCTTAGCCGTTGGCTTGGTCACTGAGGTCGATCTTTCCGTAGTACAGGCCACCGGCTTCCATTTCGTCGAAGAAGCTCTTGCCCAGCATGACCTGCATGATTTCTTCGGCCTTCTCTTCCAGGTCGATGTCTGCGAACTGCTCGGGGTAGAGCACCTTTCCGGCGTGGTAGGCGTTGATCAACAGGTAGGTGATGTTTGGCCCGGCTGCGTTGGTTGCCGGCATTGTGTACCCCTGGCCGTTTTGGACAGCGCGTAGCCCGTTGAAGTAGTCGGGGCGCAGCTTGTATTCGTCGCGGACCAAGTCAAGGTTGCCTGGGTCGAGGAAGATGACGTCGGGGTCCCACTCGGGGATGACTTCCCAGTCAACCTCGGCGCCGTTGCGACCGTTCTCGAACGTCTGCGTTTCCTTCAGTACGTCGGCGACGTTGTGGGCGTCGATTGCGTCGAATGCTGGGAAGTCCACGTAGGTGTAGGCGAACCCGTGTGCGCCGTTGAAGGTTACGGCACCTGTGTAGACCTTCTGTTTGTCTTCTTCAGCGACGCCCGCGACGCGGTCCTTGAGGTCTTTCTTCGCGGTGGCGATGTAGTCGTTGATTTCCTTGGCGCGGTCTTCCTTGCCGGTCACTTTGCCGACCATTTCGAGGGTGGTGGCGAAGTCGTCGTCAATAAATCCCTTAGAGAGGTAGCGGATGCTGACGACGGGAATGCCGGTTTGTTTTTGCAGTTCGTCAGCGGCTTCTGCGTTGAAGCCGGCGAGGATGACGTCGGGGTTCGCGGTAAGAATTTCTTCCGGGAAGGCATTGTTTTCGCCGGAGCCACCGCCCTTACCGATGACGGGCAGTTCCCCAAGCTTGTCCGCGTACACGTTGCTGTAGTCGTATGTCGCGCGTGGGCCGGATTGATCGGTCTGTTCCGAGCCGACGAGCATGTCGACCAGGTCCATGTAGGCGGCGATGCGCGGCCCCATCGACCCGACCGCGACGACGCTATTGACCTGCTCAGGAATGGTCACTTCGCGGCCCATATTGTCCGTCACGGTGATGGTGGCATCGCTGGCGGTTGTCGTCGGCGCGGCTGTATCTTCCGCGGGACTCGAGCAGCCTGTGAGCGTCAGCGCGACCGCAGCACCGACCGACAGCAATATCTTCTTGAACAACGCACTCTCCTTGGGTTGACCCCTACTCAAAAATACATTCAATTGAATGATACAGTATTTTATGGTTGGCGTTCGTCCACGCGCCAAATTGCGAGCGCGTACGCCATCGTGAGAGTGACGTCAATACGCTTATCGACGCCCTCGCCCGGCAACGCAGCGAGCATCATCTCTGCAACCTCATCCCCATACTGCGCCCTCGCGCGTTCGGCTTCGTAAGAGACATCGTGGGCGTCGTACTTTCGGGATCGCACACGCGTCTGGTAGCGCAGTTGCGGCAGGTAACCTTCGGAAATCAACCAATCGACGTGCAGCGAGCCATCGAAAGGTTTCGCCGCGACGCCCGCATCGCGCAATGCCTGCTCAAGCAGGCTCGTACTGCGGTACGTCGGCTTATTGACGACACACCACCGCGACGACAACCGCATCAGCGCAGCAACGTCATCAATAGTGTTAACGCCCGGGCTCCTATTCGCGATCACCGCGGAAAACGTGCGACCCTTGAGTGATTCGGGGATTCCGCCGGACCAGTCGTGTGTGTAAAAGGTGAGGTTTTTCGACGTCGGCGTAGCCCCAATCATCGCCGGCGAAATATCGAACCCGTAGCCCTCAGCAATATGCGGTGCCATCTTGCCGAGGTGCCACCCCGGCCCACAGCCGATGTCCAGCACCGTGGAATCCGGTGTGAGCACGTCAAATTCATCCAACACCTCGAGGAGAAGGTCGGGCCCTTCTTCCAGGTTGCGTGCCCAAGTCGGGGCCTGATCATTCCAATATTCGATTGACATATTAACTACCGTAGCGGAAACGCAAACTCGACTTAGGCTTCCGACCTGCGATTGTTTGAATAGAGGTGCCTAATCTCCCAAGGTTTCGGTGTTTCGGGGAAACCTTGGACGATTAGGCAGCTGTATTCGGCTTGTGGTGCAGGTGCAATTTTGTTCACAAAATCCCGAGCACGCTTTTCAACACACCTTCCACCACAGAACCCCGAAACCCACAGCGCCCCGGCCTACCCCAGCAGCGCGTTATCGATGAGCCGCACGCCGTCCACCGTCGCCGCAACCAGCGCCAGGCCGAGCCCGGACGTCGGCTGCAGCGTATCTGGATCAACGACCACCAGGTAGTCCAGCGTCACGCCCTCGGAAGCCGCGAGCTCCGCACGCACGGCATCCACGTCCAACGCGCCCGCGTCGACTTGTTCCTGCAGCGTCCGCAGCGAACGCGACAGCGTCAGCGCCTGCGAACGTCCCGTCTCGGAAAGGCGCACGTTGCGGGAAGACTGCGCCAGGCCGTCCTCGGCGCGCGCGATGGGCAAGGTGCGGATCTCCACGTCGTGGTTCAGGTCGCGAACCATTCGGCGCAGCACCGCCACCTGCTGCGCGTCCTTCTGGCCGAAGTAGGCCACGTCCGGTTTGGCCAGGTTGAACAGCTTGTTTACGACGGTCGCTACGCCGTCGAAGTGCCCTGGTCGTGATGCGCCTTCCAGGACGGTGCCCATCTCGCCGGTGCGGACCCAGATCTGCGGTACGCCGCCCGGATACATTTCTTCGACGCTGGGCGCGAACACGATGTCGACGCCGCGCTCCTCGCAAAACGTTGAGTCGGCCTCAATGTCGCGGTGGTAGTTGCGGTAGTCGTCGCAGTCGCCGAGGTTGTCGAACTGCAGCGGGTTGAGGAACACGCTGGTAATCAGCGTATCGACCTCTCGCCGAGCACGCTCGATGAGCGTGCCGTGCCCGGAGTGCAGCGCACCCATGGTTGGCACCAGTCCGACGGTCCCGTTCGCCTCCGCTCGTGCCGCGCGGAGCTCTTCAACAGTGGTAATGACTCGCATGATGCCCTTTCTTAGTCCTCGAACGATTCGGCAGCAGCGGGGAATTCTCCCTTTTCGACGTCCTCCCGGTACCTTCGCGCCCCCTCCAGCAGCTGTGTTCCCAGGTCCGCGTACTGACGCACAAACCGCGGCGTTTTTCCGCCGGCGCGGAACCCGAACGCGTCTTGCCACACCAGGATTTGCCCGTCGGTGCCGTTGCCTGCACCGATGCCGATGGTCGGGATCGGAACTTCCTGGGTCACCCGCGTCGCGATTTCGGAGGGCACCATCTCCAGCACGACCGCGAAAGCACCCGCGTTTGCGACGGCGGTGGCGTCCTCAAGCACCTGCTGGGCTGCGTCACCGCGACCCTGTACCACGTAGCCGCCGAGCGCGTGCTCGGACTGCGGCGTGAATCCGATGTGCGCGCAGACGGGAATGCCGGCGTCGACAAGCGTTTTGATCGTCGGCGCCACCTCGACGCCGCCCTCTAGCTTCACTGCCTGCGCCCCAGTCTCCTTCATTACGCGCACCGCAGCTGCGAGCGCCTGCGCCGGCGACTCCTCATACGTGCCGAACGGCAGGTCAACCACCACAAACGTACGCTGCGTCGAGCGCACCACGGCCGAGGCGAACGCGATCATCTCGTCGAGCGTGATCGGCAGGGTAGTGGTGTGGCCGAGCACCACGTTGGCTGCCGAATCCCCGACGAGCAGGAAGTCGATGCCGGCCTCGTCGAAGAGTTGGGCGGTCATGGTGTCGTAGCTGGTCAGAGCTGTAAATTTGCGACCCTCAGCCTTAGCCTGGGCGAAGTAACGAGTACGAAGGCGTTTCATACCGCCTTATATTAGGACGGTGCGTGGCGGTTTGTTGGCGGTTATTGAAAACCGGATGTCCACCATGGTGTACACAAAACCCTTTACAATCGCGTGAAATGCACTAGGTTGTGTAGAAACACTTTTAAAAACGGGGGGACACTTTGCGCACCTATACCTTGGCACCACTGCTCGCCGCCACACTGCTCGCTGGCTGCTCCAGCACCACCCTTATCGACGCCCCCTCCGCCCCAACCAACGCCCCTCCCTCGGATGCTTCGGGCCAGAAAGCCTTCGTGTTTGAGTCCGGCACCGTCCCCATCGGCGACTTCGATCCATTCGCCCTCGCACCCGAGGACTACTTCGATCCCTGCAACGACATCACCGAGGACGAATTCCGCCGCGCGGGCTTCACCGGCGAAATCAAACGAAGCACGGATGGGGAGATCGACTCGCCGCATGGGAACTCATTTTGCATGTTTTCTGAGCCGGGAACTTTTCAGTCCAAAGGAATTGCGAACAGTGACGGAAATAGATCACAAGCAGAGCAGACACGAGTTATGGTCGACGGAATCGAGTCAAATATCTTGCCGGAAATCTACGTCTACAGGCAGGAGATGCCCCTTGTGACGACTCATCCGTGCATTGCACAAGTGGATACGATGCGTGGAGCTATCGGAACCTTCTTTTTCAGCCTTGACGAGAGCTATTCGTTTGATGATTACTGTCAGATAGCGGTTGATCTGCTAGAGCAATTGTATTTGTCCGGGGCACACAGCTAACCAAAAGATATTGGGGGAAAAATGACAAAAATAATTATTGAAGTTGATGATGTTAACGGCGCCATCAATGACTTGCAGACGATAGCCTATGACGCTGCCGGTATGTTCACGGCGACCACTTTTAATGCTGGGGGAACCTTCTCCTCGGTCTCCGGCCTCCGTGAGGCAGGGGAGAAGCACGGAGCGATCTACTCCGAGCACGCTCCACTTGCGACGGACGCGTTCACGGGGAATGTGAAGTCGTCGGCAAAGGTGTTGAAGGTCTGCCTGGACAATACGGTGATGGCGGACGATTCGATTGCGGGGATTGTGAACGCGGTCGGGCTCAGTGCAACGCCCGGGTTGAGTGGGTTAGGTTCGAATCTTGGGATGTCGTCGGCGGCGGCTGTCGCGAAGAGTTACAAGACGCAGCCGTTCAATAACCGTTCGGTGTATGCGTCGACGGATGGGAGCTTCGAGTCGCTGGTGAGCAACATCCTGACCACGAATACCGCGGTGCCGACGGGGTTGGCGTCGAATTGGATGTCGAACGCGCAGCGTATTTACGAGATGGTGGAGGCCATCGCCCCGGCCATTGCGTCCCTGGAATCTTCGTCTGAGACCGAGTTCGTGGCCCAGGCGATTGCGCGTCTCCAGTTGATTCAGGCGGCGGGTTCCGAGTACGCAGCCAACTCGGCGGCGCTTGCGGGGAATAACACGGGGTTGGCGGCGTTGGCGTCGTCGTCGCAACTTATGGCGGCGGCAGCCCAAGCTGCGGCGATAGCAGCTGAGGCCGTATCCCCGGCCGCGGTGAAGGCCGTGAAGGAGGCCTTCGTCAGTTCCTACCCGATGTACGTCAACTCGTACCTGCCAGCGACGAACCCGACCTTCGTCAAACTGCTTCCGGATCTCACCGACGTTACTGGTTCCGACTTCTCCATCAGTGGCCCTCCGAGCCCGGGCGCTCCCGCGTTTGCGGACGCCCCGATGCCCAAAGGGCTCGCCAGCATCTTTGCAAACAACGGCTACACGGATCTCGCGAACGCGCGTGGCCCGCAGGATGTGTTGCAGCAGTTTGGGAAACCGAACCCCGACATGCTCAGCGCTATCGCGTCCGGCGCCACCCCGACCCAAGTCGCCTCGGCGCAGGCCCCGACGCTTCCTCCACCAGGGGCGCTGAATGCCCCGGCGGCGAATGTCGCGCCGGGCGCTGGTCTCCACGGTGGTCTCGCCTCTGGCGCCGGTGGGCTGGGCGGCGCGACGACGAACGCCGCCTCTGCAGCAGGCTCCCGCGTAGGCGCAGGCCAAGGCGCATTCGGCGGCATGCCGATGGGTGGCGCAGGCGGTGGTGGTCGACATCGCGCCGGGTCGCTGCACCAGCAGGCGGCAGGCTTCGGCTCGTCGGCAGGCGCAGGAACCAGCGCAGGACTCGGAGCAGGAGCCAGCGCCGGCTCACCCGCAGGCGCAGGGCCAAGCGCAGGCGGCTTCGCCGGTCGACCAGGCACAGGTTCGCCAGGTGGCTTCGGCGGCCAGTCAACCCCAGCAGGCGCCGCAGCGCCAGGCGCAGCAACCGGTAACTCCGCAGGTCAGCAGGGACAGCGAGGCGGCTTCATGGGTGCGCCAATGTCGCAGGGCCGCGGCAAGGATGACAAGAAGCAGCGCCCGAAAGCGGTCACCAGCGCCGTCGAGAGGGAAGGCAACATCCACGCCCTGCTTGGCGACGCCCCCTTGGTCAACCCCGGCGTCATCGGCTTCAACGTGCGTGGTCGGTAGGCAGTCCAGCGCGCTGGCGTAGTTCGGTGGCGCGCTCGGGGCGTGGCCGCAGCCGCCAGATGTGCGCGCTCACTGCGGTGCCGATCGCGGCGAGCAGCAACGCCACCGGCCACAGCCCAACCACCGCAATCACCACCCATATGGAGGCGCCCATCCCCAACCACAGCAGCCCTAGAATCCGCAGCTTCTGCGCGCGCGTCAGCTGTCCTGAGTAGTAGTCAATAATGAACGGTCCGAACGTGTCGTGGCGCAGCAGGTAGCGCTCCAATCTTGGCGAGCTCCTCGTAAAGCACACCAGCGCAAGCAGTAGAAACGGTGTCGTGGGCAGGATCGGCACCCACGCGCCGACCGCGCCCAGGCTCAGCGCCACCAGCCCCACAATCATGTACACGTACCGCATCGTCGCCACATTCTAGCCGGAACATGCAACAATAGTTGTATGACTGCCTGCACTATCCTGTACGCCTCGTTCTACGGCTCCACCAAGGAATACGCCGATGAGCTGGCAAAACGCCTCGGCACTACCGCCGAGCCAATCCCCGACGCCGACTTCTCTCCCGAAGGCCCCATCGTGGTCCTCGCCCCAATCCACGGCCCGAACAACCCCGGCGCCAACTTCATCCGCAAGCTCCCTGACCCACTTTTCGACGCCCACTCCGTCTCCCTCGTCACCGTTGGCATGAGCCTGGACGAAGTGGCCGTCGATAAGGACTTTTCTGCCAAACTTTTGGGGAGCCGCGCGGACAGCGTCACGCGCTTCTACCTGCCCGGACGCATGAACTACTCCGAGCTGTCAGCCGCCCACGCCGCCACGATGGCGGGCGTCGTCGGCGCTTTGCGACTCAAACCGCGCAAGTCCGCGAACGACCGCATGATGATCGACACCTATAACAAGGACGTGGACCGCGTCGACTTCACCCGCCTCGCCCCCGTCGAGGCCTGGGTGCGCGACAATGCTTAGCGGAGCAGCCCGGCCTGCTGCGCGAGTCCCCCGAGCAGGCCGAGGATGCCAAGCACGAACCCGATGATGATGCCCGCCTTCGTGCCGTCATCCATCGGCTCAGCCTTGAAATCCTTGCCCTGCAGGCATGCCTGGAGCGCCATGCCATCGTTGAGGGCTGCGGTCTCCGCTGCGTCGGATGAACCGAACGCCTCGCTGAGCTGTGACGACTGCTGCGCGTTCGTCAAGTCTGTATCGGCCAGCTTCTTGAGACCGTCTTGTTTTGACACCCAGTTCTTGATGGCGCTCTGAGTGTACGTTCCGTTGTTCTGGGTCATGCCAGGGCTGTCGAACTTCAGCGTGCAGTGATTCTGGTAGTTCTTAGTACTCATCGTGTTTGACGCGGCATCGGCAGTCGGCGCGAGCATGGACGCAACCATCGCAGTAGCGAGAGCAGTAGCGGTGATCTTCTTCATCGTGATGTCCTTATATAGAGAGGAAAGCCCCGCACGGTGCGGGGCTTCAGGCGTTGATGGGTTGCCTACTTGAGGAGGTTCGTCAGGAACTTTGCAACAGGTGCTGGCAGCATGTGGCGGAACTCGGGCGAGAACGCCGCACCAAGCGCCGCAATGCCGATGCCTAGAGGCACAATGACCGACAACAGCCAGTACGCAGCCGCGCGGCCCTGGTGAGGTTCGACCACGGAGGACAGCGAGTTCACGAAGTTGGTGGAGTAGTTCTCGCCGTTCGCGCAGGCATGCAGTGCGAGCAGATCTTCGCCCTTCTTAAAGTCGTACAGCGTAGCGTCACTGTCACCCCGCAGGTAGGCTCGGTGGTTCATGAGGGTGGCATCAGTGGTAGTGGCATTCGGCAGCTTCAGCTTTGCCTCTGCAGGGGTGAGCGTATCCGGCAGACCGTATGAGTGGGTGATCTTGCACGTATTGCCGGAGACGACGGTGGTCACCACGTATGCGTTGTCATAGCTGCTGCCCTTGTCTTCCGTGGCACCAGCCGTCGGGACGGCCAGGCCGAGTGCCATGGTTGCAGCTACGGCTGCGGTTGCGAACTTCTTCACAGTGAGTGCTCCTTTGTTTGACAGGGAGAAATAAGGTTCATGCTCATTAACCCCCCTATCTTTTGTCAATTTCTGGTTACCAGGCATTACGCTGTGTCGGTGGAGCGTCGAACTGGGGACGTCAGTTCAAGAAACGTTGGGTATCACAGAGGTTCTTGTGCGTCATGCGATGGATGCCCGATTGCAGGAGTGGACCCGGAGGGAAACCGGCAACCCTAGCTGACGTCTTGAAGATCCTGCTTCTCTGCTCCTTCTCTGCTCCGAAGCCTCACACAAGGTAAGCGACGAGAGGTATTGCGGCGTGCACGGAAGGGTGCAGCCCGACCTCGGCGATCAGCATGGCACTCCGTAAATCCCGCGCTTTTAGCTCGGCACAGGAACGCCAGGATAAAAACGAGGAATTCCTGTACGTTAGCTGTGCACCACAATCCAGAACCGGACAGCATCGAACTGGGAAAATAGCACCTCGGATAACAGGGGGCGCTTTGTGTCAAGTGGTTGTGAACGTGTTTGGGTGTTAGATCGTGATGGGTTGTGGGGTTGGGGCGGTGTGGGTGGTGGTGCGGATGATGCTGACTTCTGCTGGAAGACCTGTGCCAGCTGCGGTG
>NZ_MLCQ01000013.1 GCF_001875725.1 Corynebacterium sp. NML140438
AACAGGACGCCCAGCCCTCTACGACAACGCTATCGACACCGACTACACCCACTCAATCGGCATTCAAAAAGGCCAAATCTAACCCCCGCGACACGCCGAGCCAGACACACATTTTGACCCTTAACCCCGATTCGCAGCGGCTTCCAAGTAAGTCCCGCTAAAGGCAACCCGCCGTGTTTCATAGAGGGTTATGAAACACGGCGGGTTTTATCTGTATTCACGACGAGTCCGTTGAAGGAACCAGGACCCACAAGAGATATTAGGGTAGGCTTACCTTTTAGGCAAGAGGGGGTAGCTGGCGGGGTTAGCCGGGCCGGTTTAGGGCGGTTCATTCCCCGTCCCTTTGAGAAAGTTCCCCACCAATTCGTGATCGCCGGAACTATTTTCATAGACAGCCGTTGCGACCTGGGAAAATACAGCCGTTGGTCGACCGGAACCGGCCTCACACACAAAATGGTTCCCGGGCTTGGGAACTATTTGGCTAGATGCACCCACCGACCCGCGGGCCACAGCGCAAAGACACCACATTCCCCCACGCACTAAGGGAAAACCAGGAATGTGGTGCAGCAATCTAGAACGCTCCTTGAGGTCTCCGTCACAAAGTGCCAGGATGTGGAACATGAAGAAAGGCAGCCCTGAGTATCGCCGCGCGACGGTCGCGATGCTGCTCGCCGGGCTCGGAATCTTCAACGCCCTGTACGCCACCCAGGCGTTGCTGCCCACCCTGGCGGAGGCCTTCGGCGCTTCGCCGTCGACGACGGCGCTGACGGTGTCGGCGGCGACGGGTGGGTTGGCGTTGTGTGTGGTGCCGGCGTCGATACTTTCGGAGAAGTACGGGCGCGGGCGCGTACTGATCGTGTCGGCGCTGGTGGCGACGGGGATTGGCCTGCTGTTGCCGCTGGCGCAGTCGATAGAGCAGCTGGTGCTGCTGCGCGCCCTGCAAGGCGTCGCCATCGCGGGCACCCCAGCCGTCGCGATGACCTGGCTGTCCGAGGAGCTCGACGCCAAGGACCTGCCCGGCGCGATGGGACTGTACATCGCGGGCAACACGATTGGCGGGCTGACCGGCAGGTTGATCCCGACGGGGCTGCTGGCGGTCACGTCGTGGAGGTGGGCGCTCGCGGCCAGCAGCGTGACGGCACTGGCACTCGCGATCGCGACGGCGATCCTCCTTCCTGCGCAGCGCAACTTCACGCCGAAGGCGAAGTTGCGGCCGGGCAATGAGTTCCGGGCGATGGTTCGGCACGCGAAGAACCCAAGGATTCTCGCGTTGTGTGCAACGGCGTTCATCGGGATGGGCGTGTTCGTCTCCCTGTACAACTACCTCGGGTTCCGCGCGATTGACTACTTCGGTTTGCCGCCGTCGCTGGTGGGGTTGGCGTTCCTGCTGTACTTGTCGGGGACGTGGTCAGCGTCGCGCGCGGGGGCGCTGGTGCGAAAGTACGGGCGCGGTCACGTGGTGATTGGCGGGGCGTCGCTCATGGTTGCGGGGCTGGTACTGGCGGCGATACCGAACCTGGTGGCGTTGCTGGCCGGGCTGCTGGTGTTTACGGCCAGCTTCTTCGCGATGCACTCGACGGCCTCGGCGTGGGTCGGCATCATCGCGGAGCACGACCGGGCGGAGGCGTCCAGCATGTACGTGTTCTGGTACTACATGGGGTCCTCGATGCTGGGTGCTGCGTCGGGCTGGGTGTACGAGCTGCTGCCGTGGGCCGGGTTCACGATGGTGCTGGCCTGCCTCGTGGTGGTGCTGGTGCTGATCACGGCGGCGGTGGCGCGCAACACCAGGCACTAAAACACCAGGCGCTAAAGCCCAAAGCTAGAGCAA
The DNA here is from genome assembly GCF_001875725.1 of Corynebacterium sp. NML140438. Classification (GTDB taxonomy): domain Bacteria; phylum Actinomycetota; class Actinomycetes; order Mycobacteriales; family Mycobacteriaceae; genus Corynebacterium. The sequence goes on from NZ_MLCQ01000013.1 coordinate 1,829, forward strand.
AGGGATGCCGGGGGCGTCGGCGTCGAGAAATTCGCGGACGGCGCGGGTGGCGCGGCAGTCGTCCTCGTTGTACTGCAGCAGGGTCTGCTTCGCGTCCTCGTCGCCCCGGATAGCGGCGAAGCGGCGGTCGATGGAGGCCTCGCCGTCCATGTCGTCGTCCTCCCAGAGGAAGCCGACGATGGGCCCGAGCACCTTCAGCCCCAGCCCGTCGGTACCGACGAGGTGCTTGCGCACCGCCGCGAACACGTCGACCCACTCGTCGGAGGCGATGAACTCCTGGACTTCCTTGGCGTCGATGCTGGCGAAGCGCTGCGCGGACATGCGCAGCCAGTGGTTTTCGCCGGCGGCGGCGTAGCAGTAGGCGGCAAACGTTTTGCCATCTGCGTGGGCTTGGGCGCGCTGGTCGAGGAGCCAGCGCCAGAACGCACCGAAGTTGGCTTCCTCCGCGTCGCCGCCGACTTCCTCCCACGTCACGAACGGCCGGTAGCGCTCGCCGTCGAAGGTGCCCCACAGGTAGGCGCCTTGGTCCATGTAGGACTCCATGTCGATGTCGATCTCGACGTCCGCGCGGCGAATACCGATCGGTCCCGGTCTCCTGAGCAGGGGTATCCCGGCGCGCCAGGCTTCGGCGATGCGGGAAGGTTCGCCGAGCTGGGCGTCGATAAGCTGTTGGACCGTCGTGATGCCCTGGGCGCGGAAGCGGTCACCCTTGCCGCCGGGTAGCACCAGCGAGATGTCGTCGCGCGCCTCGAGCTCAGGCAGGCACAGCGGCCAGAACCTGCAGGTGGCGCACTGTTTGTAGCGGGTTGGGTGCTCGGGCGTGGGCTCGGCGAGCGCGAGCAGCAGCGGCGCGACATACTTTTCGACGTCCACTCCGTACGCCAGCGACCTATCCTGCCCAATGACGCCGCCGCGGCCCGCGGAGCGCTCCCCGAGCAGGAGGTGCGCCATGGCTAGCCGGTAGCCGTCGATGGTGTGGTGGCGGTACTTGCCCGCTACCCGCAGTGGTGCCCCCAGCCCAAGGCGCCCAACCGGCACGGCCTGCAGCGTCGAGGTCGGGTGCGTGCGCGCGACTCTGTGGTTCGAGATGATCACTGGCACGTACCCGTCGGCGGTGCGCACCAGGATGTCGACGTCCACCTCGACCGCCACCCCGGCGATGTCCCCATGGAGCGTCGCCCGCGTGATCAGGTGGGTGCCGCGGCGCATCAGGTCGAAGACGCCCTCGGTGGTGGCGTCCGCGGCGTCGGCGCGGGTGAAGAGGCGGCGCCGGCCGTCGCCAAGCGCTGGCTTAGTAGGCAGCTGGGCGAGTACCGCCTCCTGCACTGCGATGCGCTGCGGCAGGTGCGCCTCGGCCTCCTCGCGCGACGGGTAGTCCGGGAGCTGGCACCTCCGGCGGAACCGGAAGCGGCACCCCACAAGATCCGACGGCCGCATGCGTGTGCCATCCTGCTTCGACGTACTCACAATGGGCAATATTCTACTAGGCGCAGTGGAGAAACAGGTAAGGTTGGTGTCCAAACGAACGCTGAAGCGTAAAGGAGTTAACTCGCATGGGACTGTTCAAATCCATCCGGAAAGCACGCACGAAGGCCAAGGCTGAGATTAAGGCCGCGCAGGCGCACGCCCACAAGCTTGCCAAGGAGGAGGCGAAGCAGGACTTCCGCACCGCCAAGCTGCTGGATAAGGCAGAGAAGCGCCTGCTGAAGGCAGAGAAGCAGGGCCTGAAGCAGAAGCGCAAGCACGAGGAGAAGCTGGCGAAGGCGCACCTGCAGCGCATTGAGGAGTCCGGCATCACGACGAAGAAGGCGAAGCAGTTCCTCGGCGCGACCCGCCTCCTGCTGCCGGTGCTGTTGCCACTGTTTTACAAGGGGTGGACGTCCTACCAGCAGAAGCAGGTGCAGCAGCGCGCGCAGAGCGTCGGCCTGTCTTCCCAGGAGGTCTCGCGGTTTTCTGAGCGCGGCGGGCAGCTGAAGTCGCGCGTCGACGCGCTCGAGGGCCAGGTCAAGACGGCCGAGCTGCCGAAGGGCTTCGCCACCGACGCGAAGGTGCGCCTCGCGGAGCTGCAGACCGCGGTGGAAAACGCCGAGCACATGAACCCGGTCCAGCAGCGCCTGGCGCACAACTCGATTGATGAAGACCTGCAGAAACTGTCCGCAGAAGTGCAGAAGAAACTCAATTAGTATTATTGGCCAAAGTATTTGCTAGACTTCCTCCAAACGCGAGCACTACTCCCAAGTATCGCTCTTGGGAGTACCGGAGAAAGGACAGCCCCATGGCGCGGCAAAACATCACCCAGTTCTTCGACGACCTGGACCACACACCCCTGCACGAGTCGGATGTTCGCGTGATCCGCTTCGGCCTACACGGCAAGAACTACGTGCTTGACCTCAAGCCGGAGAACGCGGAGCGCTTCCTGGCAACGCTCAAGCCCTACGTCGAGGCCGCCAGGGAGGTGCACGACGCCAACGAGCCAGCCTTCGACCCCGCCGAGATCCGCCGTTGGGCGCAGACCGAAGGCCTGCCCATCGCCAACCGCGGCAAGATCCCGCTGAGCATCGTGGAAGCCTTCCACGACGCCCACCCCTACTACTAGCGCGGCGCTAGAGCACGCCCTGCTCGCGTGCCGACGCCACCGCCGAAGTACGGGAGCGCACACCCAGCTTGTCGTAAATGTGCACGAGGTGGGATTTCACGGTCGCCTCAGAGAGCATGAGCTCCGTGCCGATCTCCCTATTCGACGACCCCGCCGCCACCAACTGCAGCACCTCCAGCTCACGCGGCGTGAGCGAGGAACGCGGGGTGCGGTCGCGCGTCTCGAGGCGCTCGCGCACCACCGGGGACATGGTGGCGTCGCCACGCGCGGTAGAGCGCACCGCAGCGACGAGTTCCTCCGGCGGGGCGTCTTTCAGCAGGTAGCCGACGGCGCCGGCCTCGATAGCGCCGAGGATGTCGGCGTCGGTGTCGTAGTTGGTGACCATCAGCACCTTCGGCGGGTTGGCCATCGAGGCGATGATCTGCGCGGTCGCCTGCGCACCCGTGGTCACGCGGGTGCCTTCCACACCCGCGCCGAAGCGGAGGTCCATCAAAATGACGTCGATGCCACCGGCTTGCGCCGTCGCGATCGCACCCTCAGCGGTTGCGACCTCGCCGACGACCATAATGTCTTCGGCCTCCTCGAGCACAGCGCGAAGGCCCAGCCGGACGATCTCATGGTCATCTGCCAGCAACACACGAATCATGAAGTTTTCCTCTCCACGTGGTCGGTCTTTTGTTTGATACTAGCCGGTACCGCCACAGAAAGCGCTGTCGGCCCGCCGGGTTGGGACTCAATTTCCAGCTCACCACCCAATTCTGTGGCCCGCGAACGCATGGCATCCAACCCTAAATGGCCTAAGCCGGATGGCTTTTGGGCCTGGCTCGCCACGTCGAACCCCTTGCCGTTGTCCACCACGTCGAGGCGGACCTCGTCGTCCCCGAACGTCAGGGTGATGCGCATCCGGCTCGCCTCGGAGTGCTTCACCGCGTTCGACACCGCGCCTTGCGCGATACGCAGCAGGCCGGCCTCGATGCGCATCGGCAGCTGCTCCGGCTCGCCGTCGACGTCCACCTCGATGTCCATGTCGCCCGTCGTGCCGAAGTCCGCCGCGATGCGTCGCAGCGCCTCCTCCAGCGACGTCGTGCTCAGCGGCGCCGGCGTCAGCGCCGCAATAATCGCGCGGGTCTCCGCCAAGTTTCTCGACGCCGCCCTCCTCGCCGTCTCCATCCTCTTCAGCGGCGCCGCCAGCTCCTCCTCCGAAAGGCTCGTGGCCAACAGGTCGCGCTCCGCGGCGTGCAGCAGCATCTGGATCGAGGACAGGTTCTGCGCCACCGTGTCGTGAATCTCGTGCGCGATCCGCTCCCGCTCCTGCGCCACACCTGCGGCGCGCTCCGTGCTCGCCAGCTGTTCGCGTGTCTCCAACAGTTCGTTGATGAGCTCGGCGCGCTCGTCGCTCACCTTCGTAATCGTGGTGAATGCGTAGTTGATCGCCAGGACCACCACCGCCGACAGCGCCGGCCCCAGCACGCTGCCCAGCGTGATCTGGTCCGGCAGCTGCACCAGCACCGTGATCACAAGCCCAGCAGCAACCCCGGCAATACCCCGCCAGTCGTTGAACGCCCGCATGTACACGAAGAACAGGGTGAACACCCAGTACATCGCCACCACGGAGATCGTCGTGTCCAGCATCCACACGCCGGTCAGCCCCACGAGCCACAGCACACGGCCCGGGGTAGCCCAGTAATGCATCTCGGTCATCCCGTAAAACAGGAGGAAGGAAAACGTCGTCACCAAGGTGATGTGCAGCAGCGCCTCATCCAGCGACATCCGCGCCAACGCCGCCAGCGACACCAACACCAGCGACACCGACAGCACCGTGATACCAATATCCAAGGAGCGGTTCACCGGCACCTCGGTGGTCTCTGCCGGGCCCGGCGATAACACAGCTAATCTGGAACCCATGCGTTTGAGAGTACCCACCCTTGCAGCGGTCACGGCATTGAGCGTCCTCGCCGGGTGCGCCGCCCCCGAGCCCAACCCCGCGCCTGCGGGCGAAGGGGACGTCGAGAAGCAGGAGGCCGCACTGCCACTCGACGCCCTACCCTCCACCGACCGCAACGCGTGGCAGCCCTGCCCATACCTTGACACCGACTGGGTCGCCGACGCCAACGGGCAGCGCGTCACCGGCGTAGGTATCGACGCCCGCTTCGACCCCCCAGCCTGCCAGTTCTGGTCCTACCCGCCCGAGCCGCAACTCACCGTCATCGTGCGGCACATGGACAGCCCCGAAGACGCCATGGCCGTTGTCGACTGGGCCACCCCCATCGAGTACACCGAGCCCGCCAACCAGCCCGCCGGGTGGAACGGCGGACGCCACGGCGGCGGCGCCGTCCCGAACAGGATCGGGGCCGCCTACTCCGTGGCCAAGGGCAACACGGCCGTGACCGTGTTCACCAACCAGGACGAGTCCATCAAGGCGCAGCTCGTCGCCGAGGAGACCATCAAGAACCTGCAGCTCTAGAGCGTTACACTGCGACGTCGTTGTACGGCATCTGCGCCGACACCCACGGAAACACCACTTCCATCAGCAGGAAGAACACGGCCACCGCGATCACGATCGCGAGCAGCCACTTCACCGGCGTAGGCCCCGGCAGCATCCGCCAAAGTGCTCCATACATTGTCTATTTCACCTCCGACATCGCCTGCGGCAGCGTTTGCTCGCCCGGTGTTTTCGCCAGCACCTCAGTCTGCACGGCGTGGATGATCATGCGCTCCGCGTTCGAAAACTGCGGGTGGCACGTGGTCAGCGTGATCATGCCCAGCATGTCCGGGCGCACCTCAATGGAGGGCTGCTCCGGGATCGGGTTGATCACGTTCACGTCTCCCGGCAGCGTAATGTGCCTGCCCACCACGTTGCGGTACTCGCCCGTCGCGATCGGCTCGTTGATCTCGGCTGGCACGCAGCCCGCCGCCACGTCCCGGCGCTCCTGCGGGTCCAGGCCCATCGGCAGCACGCGGTACGTCACCCAGGAATCCTGTGTCTCCACCACGATGGCGTCACAACTGTTCAGCGCCCCAAGGTCGTTGAACGGCGCTCCCTTGCCCACGCGGTGGCCCGCCACCGCGAAGTTGCCCGGCTCGCCCGGCATCTGCGTGTCCGGGTAGCGGCCCGGACCCACCAACAACTCGTTCTCGTCGGTGCCCTCGATGATGGCGAACTGGTAGTCCGACCCGAACGCAGGGATGTACATGCGCGCGAATGCGTCGCCAAGCTGTGGCGCGCGCAGCTGGCGCGGGTTCTTCCACTGCTCCGACAACGTGTCCTGCGCTTCGTTCTGCATCTTGCCGGACGCGATATTCGTCCAATAGGACTCGTAAAACGCGAACAGCAACAACAACGCCCCGATGGTCAGCAGCACCTCGCCGAACACCTGGGAGGCGCGCACCTTGCGTCTGGGTTGTTGGTAAACCATGGCCTAACATTAGCGAATGATGGAAATCCTCGTCTATCCCGTATCCGCCGTGCTGCAGTTCTGGCACTGGCTCCTCGCCGACGTCCTCGGCGCCCCCGTCTCTGGCGCCTGGATCGCATCCATCATCCTGCTGGTCATCACAGTGCGCGGCGCCATCGCACCGTTTTCCTGGAAGACGTACAAGGTAGGCCGCACCAGCTACATGATGCGGCCACACATGAAAGCCATCGCGGACCGCTACGGCAGCTCCACCGCACTCGAGGACATCGAGGCGGAGCGCGAAGCCATCAAGAAACTCCGCAGCGAGCACGGCTACAACCCGCTCGCCGGCTGCGTTCCCGCCATGATCCAGCTGCCGTTTTTCTTCGGCCTGTACCGCCTGCTGTACTGGCTCGCCGTCCCCGACGTCGGCGACGCCCACCAGATCGGCCTGCTCACCCCAGACGAGATCGAAAGCTTCCGCAACACCACGCTTTTCGACGTCCCCCTCCCCGCCTACGTCTCCATGACACCCGAGCAGTTTGCCTCCCTCGGCACCACGGTCGACGCCGTTCGCGGCCTGGCCATCCCGATGCTCATCGCCGCCATCTGCTTCACCAGCATCAACCTGCTGCTCTCCCAGATCCGCAACCGCACCACCCTCGAGTGGGAAAACGCGTTCACCCGCGGCAGCTACCGGTTCCTGTACTGGATGATCCCCTTCATTGCGCTGTCCCTGACCACGGCGGGCCTGCTCGGCCTCGTACCGATCGCGCTACTGCTGTACTGGGTAGTCAACAACTTCTGGACTGCCTCACAGACCGTTCTGCTCTGGACCCTGCTTGTGAAGCGGTTCCCCTCCGAAGAGGTCCACCGCAACCATGTGCGGCAGGCGCGCGAAGTGTACGTCGAAAAGAAACGGGAGAAGCGTAAGCGCAAGCGGGCTTGGCGCCGCAAGAAAGCTGGCGCGCTCATGCGACCAACGACGATCCCGGCGGTGCGGCGCGACATCCGCGCAGAAAAAACCGCCCTTGCCAAGGCCAAGCGCGAGGAAAAGCGCACTAAAAAGGCCATCGAGAAAGAGCGGTCGAAGGTGAAGCGGGAGGCTAAATTGAATAGTCGGCAGGAGGAGTCCCAAGCGTAGCTTTCGCCAGCGCACGGGCGGTTTCCAGCGGCGCGGTATCGCGCACGAAGCGGGCACCCGCCAGCCCACCGTCGAGGAAGATCAGCAGCTCGTTCGTCTGCGACGCCGAGTTATAGCCGTTCTTCACGCTGAGCAGGTGCGTAATCGTGTCATACATCCACTGACGGTGCTTCTTACACGCCGCGACAATGCGCTCTTCGGACTCGGTGTCAGGTCGCGGGTACTCGTTCGCAGCGTTGAGGAACGGCGAGCCGCGGAATTCCCGGTCCGGCTCCTCCTCAATCGCCATATCGAAGAAGGCCAGCACCTTTCCATCCGCGTCGTAGACGTGCTCAGTACGCTCCGCCCAACGCTGCCGGTACTCCTCGTCCAGCCGCTCGATATACGCGATGACCAGGTTATCTTTCGACCCAAGCAACGAGTACAACGACGCCTTCGCAACGTCCGCCTCCCTCAAAATACGGTCAATACCGATGACGCGGATGCCTTCTTCCTGGAAAAGTTTCGTGGCGGCGTCCAGCAGCCGCTGCCGGGGGCTGGGACGATTCCGCCTCCTGGAAGCGCTCTTTGCCTTGCTGGTGGTACCGCTGCTCACGCGACTGCTCCTCCAAAATCTTTAGTAGACAAACCAGTACGTTCACCTTACCGCGTACCGCAGTTTCTGAAAAGAAAAATACCGGCCGGGGGTGTGCCCCTCCGGCCGGCGAATTCATTGAGCGCAGTGCGCGCTAGTGGTTATTGGCGTTGCTTGCCTTTCACGAAGTTGACGATGGTCAGCAGGATCACCGCACCAAGGATGCAGGTGAAGAAGCTAAACCAGAGTCCACCACCATCGACGTCCACTCCGAACTTCGCCAGCAACCAACCGCCAATCAGGCCACCAATAATGCCGACAATAATATTCAGGCCGATGCCCATATCGGCGTCCTTGCCCTTAATCTTCGAGGCGATCCAGCCCGCAAGTCCACCAATAATAATCCAGCCGAAAAAGCTAAGTCCCAGCATGTGCACGTTCCCTTCTATAACGATCGTTTAATGTCTACTGACCATGGTGCCTCTCATTCGGGCATAATGCCACTACGATTCGGGCACCAACAGGTAACGATCCGGGAACGGTGCAGCTGGGACCTGGTTTCTTCCAGGAAAATTAGCTGTTTGGACGAACCACCATCATCGGGCACGGCGCGGACTGCAGCAACGCACGGGACGTCGAACCAAGCAGCATCCCCTTGAACCCACCACGACCGTGCGAGCCAGTGACCAGGAGCTGTGCGCCCTCGGCAGCCTCGGTCAGCGCACGGACTGGGCGGTCACGCGTAATGACCTTACGGATCTGCACGTCCGGGTACTTCGCGGCGGATTCCTCCAGGTATCCGTTGAGGATCTCGTCCTTCTCCTCCTGCACGGCCTTCCAGTGCTCATCCGTCACGGAGAAGCCTGCTCCCGGGCCCTGCACCTGCGTATCGATCCACGTGTGCACCGCAATCAGCTCCGCCCCGCGAGCGTGCGCCTCCTCAAAGGCGACCTCCGTCGCGTGGCGGGAAACCTCGGAACCGTCGACGCCGACGACAACCGGACCGTACTTGTTCTCGTCCGTCACGTTGTTATCCTCGCGGACCACAACGACCGGGCAGCTCGCGTGGGAAACAACCGCGCCCGATACGGAGCCCAGCACCATGCCGGAGAGCCCGCCAAGACCACGCGAACCCATGACGATCATGGTTGCGGTCCGCGACATCTCAAGCAACATGTCGATCGGGGAACCCTCTGCGACCGCGTGTCCAACCTTGATGTCCGGGGCGACCTCAAGCGCAATCTCACGCGCCTCGTCGACCTTCTGGATGGTTTCCTTTTGCAGGTCATCGAACAGTTCCTTTGGTGGAACCATCCCTTCCGCGTACAGGAATTGTGGCATCGTGTAGCTCGCAGCCAGCTGCAGTGCAATTCCCCGCTTCGCTGCGGTATTCGCCGCCCAGCGGACCGCGTTATGGGAAGCTGGGCTTCCGTCTACAGCAACGACGACCATTTCTTGATTCGACATGTGTTTCGCCCTTTCTCAGGAAGGTAGGCAATATCTACCCCCATTGTAGACAAAACCCACACCGATATCGTGGCCCTTATTTGGGAATTTCGACGGGCTTCGCACCCTCAGCGTTTGCAGGGAAGAACGTCTCGTACAGCGCACGCATTACGTCCGCGATGACCTTCCCGATGCCCTCGTTGAAAAACGCCAGTACTGGTTCCAACATCGCTCCAATATCCATAGCGACTAATCTAGCAAAGGATATGAGTAGAAAACGAAGGAAGTCGGCCCCGCCACTGCCGCCGCGCGGTGGCCTCGGTGCGTCACGAATCCGCGTCCCCGACGCCCCCATCGCCGCCGGCGATTTCCTCACCGAAGTCATCATGGGGCAGCGCCATCGTCACCCAGATGACGACGCCACCGCCGTCCTCCAGCGCTTCACCGACGGCGAAGTCGTCCTCCGCGACGGTACCCCGCTCACTCCTTCAGACATCTTGCAGCGAGGCACCGACGTTTTCTTTTATCGACGCCCCGCTCCCGAAACCCCCGTCCCCTTCACGCACACCGTCGTCTTCGAGGACGACAACGTCCTCATCGTTAATAAACCACCCTTCTTAGCCACGATGCCACGTGCCGCCCATATCACCGAGACCCTCACCGTCCGCCTGCGCCGCGAGACCGGCAACGAAGAACTCACCCCGGCCCACCGCTTGGACCGCATGACGAGTGGCTTGCTGCTGCTCACGAAGCGTCAGGAAGTTCGCGGTGCGTACCAGGACATGTTCGCCAGGCGAGAAGTCCGCCGCCTCTACTCGGCGATAGCCCCCTATGATCCTTCGCTGGTTTCCGGTACGTGGCGCCATCACATTGTGAAGGCGCACGGTGAACTCGCATCCAAGCTTGTCCGCGGGGTGGAACCCAACTCAGAAACCATATATCTTGGAGCCACCCGATTACCTTCGAGCGAAGAGGCCGCCGTTCAAGAGCGCTACGGGGTGGAGCGGCCAGTCGGACGGTATCTCCTAGAACCAATCACTGGACGCACGCACCAGCTCCGCATTCAAATGCTTGACGCTGGCGTCCCAATCATCGGCGACTCTATCTACCCCATACCTCACCCTTTCGGAGAGGATGACTTCAGCAAACCAATGCTTCTCGAATGCATTTCGGTCGCTTTCACAGATCCACTCTCCGGCAACGACGTCCACTTCACGACGGACCCCTCGGTTTCCTGGCCATAAACTCTCTCGGCGTACCAATAGTGCGCCTCCAACGGTAGACAAGGGGGCTGTGCACCACACTTCCTCTAGCAGTGGACGCTGCTAGCTAAAAATCAACGACACCATCCTAAAAACAGGAATCTGGTGTCGAGTAACCCGGATTACCCATACGCGCAGTGACAAAACACGCACCCCACTCTCCGCGACCACGGGTTATACCCCACATCCCCGGACAGTTAAGCGTGGTTTGTCACCCCCGGGACCCCACACACCACAATCCGGTGCCGCACACACCACAACAAGATACATCCCCAGCACACACCCCACACCCCACAACAAGGTACATCCCCCGCACACCCCCACGGCCACTGCAATGCGCAACCCTACGCACACGAAAAAGGTGGTGGATGTGATACCCACACCGGGTACCACATCCACCACCATGAAATTATAGGCCGGCGGTAACCTACTCTCCCACACCCTCCCAGGTGCAGTACCATCAGCGCGGGCGGGCTT
>NZ_MLCQ01000020.1 GCF_001875725.1 Corynebacterium sp. NML140438
GTTTGTGGTGTGTGCCGGTGGTGATGCTTGAACCTATGATTGGGTGTCGCTAGTTTTGGTGCAGATGCATGGTCATGTTGACTGTTTTGTTGATGTGGTTGTGACTGGTCCTGTTGTGCCCCGTCGGGTTGGGACCGGTTGTTTGTACTTTATTTTTAGTAATTTTAGGATTTTGCCAGTCCATTAAGTGGTGACTGTTTTTGGTTGTTGCTTGGTGGTTGGTTTGTTTTTGGTTAGGTTTTCGGGCTTTTCACGGCCTTGTTTCTTTCTGAAATAGTTTTTGTGGAGAGTTTGATCCTGGCTCAGGATGAACGCTGGCGGCGTGCTTAACACATGCAAGTCGAACGGAAAGGCTCCTGCTTGCAGGGGTACTCGAGTGGCGAACGGGTGAGTAACACGTGGGTGATCTGCCCTGTACTTCGGGATAAGCTTGGGAAACTGGGTCTAATACCGGATAGGACAACTTTTTGGATATTGTTGTGGAAAGCTTTTGCGGTATGGGATGAGCTCGCGGCCTATCAGCTTGTTGGTGGGGTAATGGCCTACCAAGGCGTCGACGGGTAGCCGGCCTGAGAGGGTGTACGGCCACATTGGGACTGAGATACGGCCCAGACTCCTACGGGAGGCAGCAGTGGGGAATATTGCACAATGGGCGCAAGCCTGATGCAGCGACGCCGCGTGGGGGATGAAGGCCTTCGGGTTGTAAACTCCTTTCGCTAGGGACGAAGCGTTTTTGTGACGGTACCTGGAGAAGAAGCACCGGCTAACTACGTGCCAGCAGCCGCGGTAATACGTAGGGTGCGAGCGTTGTCCGGAATTACTGGGCGTAAAGAGCTCGTAGGTGGTTTGTCGCGTCGTTTGTGTAAGTCCACAGCTTAACTGTGGGACTGCAGGCGATACGGGCATAACTTGAGTGCTGTAGGGGAGACTGGAATTCCTGGTGTAGCGGTGGAATGCGCAGATATCAGGAGGAACACCGATGGCGAAGGCAGGTCTCTGGGCAGTAACTGACGCTGAGGAGCGAAAGCATGGGTAGCGAACAGGATTAGATACCCTGGTAGTCCATGCCGTAAACGGTGGGCGCTAGGTGTGAGTCCCTTCCACGGGGTTCGTGCCGTAGCTAACGCATTAAGCGCCCCGCCTGGGGAGTACGGCCGCAAGGCTAAAACTCAAAGGAATTGACGGGGGCCCGCACAAGCGGCGGAGCATGTGGATTAATTCGATGCAACGCGAAGAACCTTACCTGGGCTTGACATGTAGCGGATCGCCGCAGAGATGTGGTTTCCCTTGTGGTCGCTATACAGGTGGTGCATGGTTGTCGTCAGCTCGTGTCGTGAGATGTTGGGTTAAGTCCCGCAACGAGCGCAACCCTTGTCTTATGTTGCCAGCACGTGATGGTGGGGACTCATGAGAGACTGCCGGGGTTAACTCGGAGGAAGGTGGGGATGACGTCAAATCATCATGCCCCTTATGTCCAGGGCTTCACACATGCTACAATGGTCGGTACAGCGCGTTTGCTACCTTGTGAGGGGATGCTAATCGCACAAAGCCGGCCTTAGTTCGGATTGGGGTCTGCAACTCGACCCCATGAAGTCGGAGTCGCTAGTAATCGCAGATCAGCAACGCTGCGGTGAATACGTTCCCGGGCCTTGTACACACCGCCCGTCACGTCATGAAAGTTGGTAACACCCGAAGCCAGTGGCCTGTCATGGGAGCTGTCGAAGGTGGGATCGGCGATTGGGACGAAGTCGTAACAAGGTAGCCGTACCGGAAGGTGCGGCTGGATCACCTCCTTTCTAAGGAGTTTATTTTATTGTGGCTCACAGTTGTGGGCTGTTGTTTGTTGGTTGAGTCACCAAGTGTGTGGCTGCCAATGTTGTTTCCGGGTGGAGACACACCAGCTACAGGCAATGATGCGTCAGTGTGTTGTTGTTGTGGTGGTGGCGTGCGTGCGTGATTGTTGTGTAATCGGAAAAATATGTTGTTGTGTGTTGGTGCACTGTTGGGTGTCTGAGGCAGCAATGTGTGTTGTCTTGATGATTCTGCATGGTGACTGTCGACTGGTTTGGTTGGTGGTTGGTGTGTGGGGTGTGTTGTGTGAGAACTGTATAGTGGACGCGAGCATCTTTATTCTTGTGGAAGAATTTTTTGATTGTAAGTTTGCCTGACAGATAGATGATTGCTGTGCCTTGTTGGTGTGGTGGTTGTTTGTTTGTTTGTTTTTGTTGTGTGTTGTTGTTTTGTTACAAGGGCGTACGGTGGATGCCTTGGCATGCTTAGCCGATGAAGGACGTGTGAGGCTGCGTTATGCCTCGGGGAGTTGCCAACAAAGCGTTGATCCGAGGATGTCCGAATGGGGAAACCTGGCACTTGTTATGGAGTGTTACCTGCAGATGAATGTATAGTCTGTGTGGGGGTTACGCGGGGAAGTGAAACATCTTAGTACCCGTAGGAGAAGAAAACAATTGTGATTCCGCTAGTAGTGGCGAGCGAACGTGGATGAGGCTAAACCATGCGTGTGTGATACCTGGCAGGGGTTGCGCGTGTGGTGTTGTGGGCGATGATCGTGGGTATGCTGCCATGTACCCCCGTGATGCGGCGTGTTAGCGGAAGTCACCTGGGATGGTGTGCCGGAGAGGGTGAGAGCCCCTGTACGTGAAGGCGTGTCGTGTTGTGGTGATTGTGTGCCCGAGTAGCAGCGGGCTCGTGGAATCTGCTGTGAATCTGCCGGGACCACCCGGTAAGCCTAAATACTAAGTGTGACCGATAGTGGATAGTACCGTGAGGGAATGGTGAAAAGTACCCCGGGAGGGGAGTGAAAGAGTTCCTGAAACCGTGCGCTTACAATCCGTCAGAGCACCTCATGGGTGTGATGGCGTGCCTTTTGAAGAATGAGCCTGCGAGTCAGCGGCATGTCGCGAGGTTAACCCGTGTGGGGTAGTCGTAGCGAAAGCGAATCCTAATTGGGTGTGTGAGTGGCATGTCCTGGACCCGAAGCGGGGTGATCTACCCATGGCCAGTGTGAAGCAGCTGTAAGAGGTTGTGGAGGCGCGAACCCACTTAGGTTGAAAACTGAGGGGATGAGTTGTGGGTAGGGGTGAAAGGCCAATCAAACTCCGTGATAGCTGGTTCTCCCCGAAATGCATTTAGGTGCAGCGTTATAGTAGTTTGCCGGAGGTAGAGCTACTGGTTGGTTGAGCGGGACTATCATCTTAGCAACATCAGCCAAACTCCGAATGCCGGTTTAATGTTCTATAGCAGTGAGACTGTGGGGGATAAGCTTCATAGTCGAGAGGGAAACAGCCCAGATCGCCGGTTAAGGCCCCTAAGGGTGTACTAAGTGGAAAAGGATGTGGGATCGCGAAGACAGCCAGGAGGTTGGCTTAGAAGCAGCCATCCTTGAAAGAGTGCGTAATAGCTCACTGGTCGAGTGGTTCTGCGCCGACAATGTAGTGGGGCTCAAGTACACCGCCGAAGCCGCGGCAAGCAACGTTTGTTGTTTGGGTAGGGGAGCGTCGTGCATGGGGTGAAGCCATACTGTAAGGGGTGGTGGACTGTGTGCGAGTGAGAATGCAGGCATGAGTAACGAGAGATACGTGAGAATCGTATCCGCTGGATGACTAAGGGTTCCTGGGTCAAGTTCGTCTTCCCAGGGTGAGTCGGGTCCTAAGGCGAGGCCGACAGGCGTAGTCGATGGTTAACGGGTTGATATTCCCGTACCCGTATGCACGCGACAAAGGATGAAGCGGTGATACTAACCACCCTGAACTGGTAACATGCGCACCACTTGTGGTGTGTGGTTGTTGGTGATGCGTGGGGCCTGATCCGTGGTAGTTCAGTGATGGGGTGACGCAGTGAGGTAGCCGCGCCAAGTGTTGGATATTCTTGGTGTAAGCGTGTGGCACGTCGACTTGTCAAATGCGGTCGATTTTATGTGTGAGGCGTGATGCGTAGCCCTTTTGTTGGGTGATGGTGGTGATCCTGTACTGTCGAGAAAAGCCTCTAGCGATGTGTGTGTATGGCCCGTACCCGAAACCGACACAGGTGGTCAGGTAGAGAATACTAAGGCGGTCGGGTGAACTGTGGTTAAGGAATTCGGCAAATTGCCCCCGTAACTTCGGGAGAAGGGGGGCCCTTGCTGGTTGCATACTGTTTCGGTGTGTTGCTGGTGGGGGTCGCAGAGAATAGAGGGGAGCGACTGTTTATCAAAAACACAGGTCCGTGCGAAGACGGTTAAGTTGATGTATACGGACTGACGCCTGCCCGGTGCTGGAAGGTTAAGAGGACCTGTTAGGGCTTTGGCCCGAAGCGGAGAATTTAAGCCCCAGTAAACGGCGGTGGTAACTATAACCATCCTAAGGTAGCGAAATTCCTTGTCGGGTAAGTTCCGACCTGCACGAATGGCGTAACGACTCCCCTGCTGTCTCAACCACAGGCCCGGTGAAATTGCAGTACGAGTAAAGATGCTCGTTTCGCGCGGCAGGACGAAAAGACCCCGGGACCTTCACTATAGCTTGGTATTGGTATTCGGTGCGGTTTGTGTAGGATAGGTGGGAGACTGTGAAGTGGTCACGCTAGTGATTGTGGAGTCGTTGTTGAAATACCACTCTGACCGTAGTGGATGTCTAACCTTGGCCCATGATCTGGGTTGGGGACAGTGCCTGGTGGGTAGTTTAACTGGGGCGGTTGCCTCCCAAAATGTAACGGAGGCGCCCAAAGGTTCCCTCAGCCTGGTTGGCAATCAGGTGGTGAGTGTAAGTGCACAAGGGAGCTTGACTGTGAGACTTACAAGTCGAGCAGGGACGAAAGTCGGGACTAGTGATCCGGCACCTACTTGTGGATGTGGTGTCGCTCAACGGATAAAAGGTACCCCGGGGATAACAGGCTGATCTTCCCCAAGAGTCCATATCGACGGGATGGTTTGGCACCTCGATGTCGGCTCGTCGCATCCTGGGGCTGGAGTAGGTCCCAAGGGTTGGGCTGTTCGCCCATTAAAGCGGCACGCGAGCTGGGTTCAGAACGTCGTGAGACAGTTCGGTCTCTATCCGCCGCGCGCGTTGAAACTTGAAGAAGGCTGTCCCTAGTACGAGAGGACCGGGACGGACGTACCTCTGGTGTGCCAGTTGTTCCGCCAGGAGCAGGGCTGGTTGGCTACGTACGGGAGGGATAACCGCTGAAAGCATCTAAGCGGGAAGCCTGTTTTGAGATGAGGTTTCGTTTGAGGTTCCCTAGAGATGATGGGGTTGATAGGCCGGATCTGGAAGCATTGTAAGGTGTGGAGGTGACTGGTACTAATATGCCGAGACTAAAACAACCACCTTGTTGGTGAACGTGGTTATGGTCAAATGTTTGAGTGTTCTTCCGTGTAAAGAGTGTTTGCGTCCACTGTGCAGTGTCTGGCACAACATGTGCTTGTGCTGATATGTGAATATTGTCGTTGTGATCAATGATCTTGTTGGCACGTTTTTGGTCGTGTCGGTGGTTGATGGCGGCGGGGAAACGCCCGGTCCCTTTCCGAACCCGGTTAGCTAAGCCCGCCCGCGCTGATGGTACTGCACCTGGGAGGGTGTGGGAGAGTAGGTTACCGCCGGCCTATAATTTCATGGTGGTGGATGTGGTACCCGGTGTGGGTATCACATCCACCACCTTTTT
>NZ_MLCQ01000021.1 GCF_001875725.1 Corynebacterium sp. NML140438
CAGCCAGACCCGAAACCGCCCACAAGCAGCAACCTTATTCACTTTAATCATTCCCTCCAAGCGACTGGGCCGCTCGTCGGCAACGAGGGATAACTTAACCACGAACCAACAAACAACACAAATCGCCTGGAAGGAGCTAGTTTTTCGGAGGTTTAATCACTCACACGCTCGACTGTCGCGCCAAGTTCGTTGAGCTGCTCCACAAACCGTGGGTACCCACGGTCGATGTGGTAAACATCGTGCACCGTTGTCTGTCCTTCCGCGACGAGGCCTGCAAGGACGAGTCCCGCACCCGCACGAATGTCGGAGCTCCACACATCGGTCGAGGACAACGTCGATACTCCACGAAGAGCAACGTGGTGACCGTCGATGTTGGCGTCGGCGCCGAGGCGCATCATTTCGTCGACAAACCGGAAGCGGGCCTCGAAGACGTTTTCCGTGATAACTGAAACACCTTCCGCCACTGCGGAGAGGGCAATCGCCATCGGCTGCAGGTCTGTTGGGAAACCAGGGAACGGCAGGGTCTGGTAATCAACAGCTTTGGGTCGCTGCCCCATCCGCACGCGAAAACCGTTGTCGTAGGTTTCCACCTGTCCGCCAGCAAGCTTGATCTTCTGCAGTGGGAGGTGAAGGTGCCCTGGCGCGATGCCGGATACCGTGATGTCACCTTCAGTGATCGCTGCCGCATAGGCCCAGGTACCCGCAACAATCCGGTCGCCCACGACGGTGTGCTGGGTCGGCTCCAGCTTGTCGACGCCATCAATAACGATGGTTGACGTTCCCGCCCCTTCGATTTTCGCACCCATTGCGCGGAGCATCTCGCAAAGGTCGACGATCTCCGGCTCGCGAGCTGCGTTGGAGAGCGTTGTTCGGCCGTCGGCAAGGACAGCCGCGGTGACAATGTTTTCTGTTGCACCTACCGATGGGAAATCGAGCGCGATGTCCGCACCGTGTAGCCGGTGGGCACGTGCGACGACGGCACCGTGCTCGATATGCGTTGTCGCCCCAAGCTTCTCGAGCCCCGACTGGTGCATATCGAGGGGTCGAGAACCAATTGCGTCACCGCCCGGGAGCGCGACATAAGCCTCGGAGCAGCGCGCGACGAGAGGTCCGAGCACCGCGACCGAAGCGCGGAATTGTCGGACCGCTTCAAAGTCTGCATGCGGTGAGACCTCGGCGGGAGTGTGAATGGTGACCACGGTGCCGTCAATATCTACGGAGCAGCCGAGACCGACCAGGACGTCGCGCATGAGGGGGACGTCGAGAATTTCGGGACAGTTATACAGTGTTGTTGTACCTTCAGCGAGCAGCGCTGCCGCCATGAGCTTCAACACGCTGTTCTTGGCGCCGTCAACTTTGACGACGCCCTCAAGCCGGGTACCACCAGTGACTAAAAATCGTTCTTTCACGGAACCCAGCGTACCCAACAACGGCTAGGGCAACGCCCCGATGCGACGAGCTGCATTAACCGCCTCGTAACGGGTGTGGGCGCCAAGCTTGCGCATTACGCTACGCAGGTAGGACTTCACCGTCTCGGCGCCGATGCCCATCTCTGCTGCGGCTTCGACGTTGGTGTGGCCGAGCGCTACGCAAGAAAGGACGTCGAGTTCGCGGGCGGAAAGCTTCGTCGTCTGCTTCACCCGCACCGGCGAGACCATCTGGTCACACAGTTGCTCGATTTCCTTACGCAGGTTTTCATCGCCAACACGGTTCGCGAGCATGCGAAGCTTCGAGTGCGTGGAGCGCACCTGCTCCCATTCCGCACTATTCATGACGCGACCCGTCTTCTGGCCTGCTCGGGCACCGTCACCCTGCCGCAGCGCGGTATTGACTGCGAGATCCTGCTCAAGGCAGCGCGCTGTCATCGCCACTTCCTCGATCACCTTGTCACCCAAACGGACCGGCGAGTGCACGCCCACATACAGGACGCCGCGAATCTCACGCTGAGTGATAACTGGCACAGCGACGATGGAGTGCAGGCCTTCGTCCTGAATCTGCTTGTCGTACTCGTGGGAAATGACGTTCGCGCGGGTGTAGTCAGAAATACCCACAGCGCGACGCGTAGCGACGACCCGCCCGCCTACACCTGCACCCGACTCAATCACAAGCTCCTGCAGAGCTGGGGTCCGTAGTCCGATCCATTGCGTGATCTGCAAACGGTTGTCCGCCAGAAGGGTGCCATACATTGCTACCGGGATACCAGTCGCGGTTTTCAGCGTGGTCAACGCTGCCCGGATGGCGTCGTCGTCTTCCTTAAGGCACTGTGCGTCGGTCAATTATCTCTCGCTTTCCACCCGTTCGAGTGTCCCCTGTTTAGGGACACTGCTTGTCGAACTTGACTCAAAGCCCTTTCATCATAACGCGTTTTCGGGGGTAGCCAAACTTCGCACTTTCCACACATCCACAGGATCACTACCCCAAAAGAGGGCGCACCGATCTGTCTACCTGACAGAGACAGGCTTGTACGCATCGAGGGTGTATAATCGCGCAGCAAGAACGATACCGGTAATAAAACCCAAGGTTAAGGAGTTATTTTCATGGCAAAGATCGCAAAGTCCGTCTTGGACCTCATCGGCAATACACCCCTCGTAGAACTCAACGGCATCACTGACGGCCTGAAAGCTCGCGTCCTAGCAAAACTTGAGTTTTACAACCCAGCAAATTCCGTCAAAGATCGCATCGGCGACGCAATCGTCCGCGCGGCGGAAGCCTCCGGCGAGCTTAAGCCGGGTGGCACCATCGTCGAAGCGACGTCCGGCAACACCGGCATCGCCCTCGCCCTGACCGGTGCCGCAAAGGGATACAAAGTCATCCTGACCATGCCCGAAACAATGTCACAGGAACGCCGCGTCATTCTTCGCGCATACGGGGCAGAGATCGTATTGACACCAGGTGCGGCAGGCATGAAGGGGGCCGTCGATAAGGCGAACGAAATCGTCGAGACGACGGAAAATGCCATCCTGGCCAGCCAGTTCGAAAACGAGGCCAACCCGCAGGTCCACTACGAGACCACCGGCCCTGAGATCTGGAACGACACCGACGGCGAGGTCGACATCGTAGTCGCAGGCGTTGGAACTGGTGGCACGATCTCCGGCTCCGCGAAGTACCTGAAAGAACAGAAGGAATCAGTCAAGGCGGTCGCCGTCGAACCAGCAGCTTCCCCACTCCTCTCCACAGGCGAAGCCGGCCCACACAAGATCCAAGGCCTCGGCGCGAACTTCATTCCTGGAACGTTCGACCGCAACGTGATTGACGAGATTATTACAGTATCGAACGAAGATGCCGTCGCCACCTCGCGCGAACTAGCGGTCAAGGACGGCGTGCTCGGCGGCATTTCCGCAGGCGCCAACCTCAAGGCCGCGCTGGAGCTCGCAGCGCGCGACGAGAACGAAGGGAAAACGATCATCGTTATTATTCCGGACTTCGGCGAGCGCTACGTCTCTACCGTGCTCTACGAAGATATTCGCGACTAGCCCCAACAGGGACGACGCCGCCACGCGGGTGGTCGTTGGTAGGATCGCCACATGATCAAAACGGCCATCCGCGTGATTCACATGATCCGCGAGGACCTCGCCAACGCCCGGGACCACGACCCAGCGGCGCGCGGCGACCTCGAGAACGCCATCGTCTACTCAGGGCTCCACGCCATCTGGACACACCGCGTGTGCCACTGGATGTGGCGACGCAACCTGAAAGGTCCAGCGCGTGTGCTCGCCCAGGCCAACCGGTTCTTCACCGGCATCGAAATCCACCCAGGCGCCACCATCGGCCGACGCTTCTTCATCGACCACGGCATGGGCATCGTCATCGGGGAAACCACCGAAATCGGCGATGGCGTCATGCTCTACCACGGAGTCACACTCGGCGGACAGGTGCTTACGCAGACGAAGCGCCACCCCACCATCGGTGACAACGTCACGATTGGCGCAGGTGCAAAGGTGCTCGGCCCCATCACTATCGGGGCGAACACCGCAGTCGGGGCGAACGCCGTTGTCACAAAATCAATCCCGGCGAACTCTATCGCCGTCGGTATCCCCGCCAAGGTTAGGGAACGTAAAGAATGCGAGGCAAAACACCTCGTCGACCCCGACAAGTACTTTGACCCCGGCAGCTACGTCATCTAACCCCCGCTACTCGACGAGGTCTGCGTACTCCGGGTGCTGCGCAACGTAGCGCGCCACAGCGGGACACGTCGGGATGACTGCGAGGCCTTCAGCGCGGGCGTCGTCAAGCGCGTACTGCATCAGTGGACCAGAAAGGCCCTGCCCACGGAACTTCGGATCCACGAATGTGTGCGGCAACTCCCGCGCGCCGTCGGCGTCAGTGAACGTGGCGAACCCCGCCATCTGCCCATCGACGAAAATCTCGTAGCGGGACTCCTGGTCATTCCTCTTCAGCTCGGCCTGTGTGGAATTCTGCAGCGGCAAATCAACGCTCCAATCATCGGGGACAGAAACACAAAACCCCTCCACTACTGTGAAGGGGTTGGAGTGTGGCCAGAGCCAGGATCGAACTGGCGACCCCACACTTTTCAGGCGTGTGCTCTACCGACTGAGCTATCTGGCCAGAACAACAAAAGTGTTGTTCGCGACCCTGACGGGACTTGAACCCGCGACCTCCGCCGTGACAGGGCGGCGCGCTAACCAACTGCGCCACAGGGCCTTATTCAGTTTCGTACTCACGCCCGTTACACGGTCGCTTGCACGAGTTGATACTTTACACAGAACGCTCGAACACAAGCAAATCGCCAGTACAACCCACAATTTTCGACGCCTCTACTGCCTCCGCACAAAGACGCTACAAGCGGTCGGAAAGCAAAAAGAGCCGGAACGTTTCCGTTCCGACTCTTCAAACATGGCGACCCTGACGGTGTCCGAAGTCACGACATAGTTGACACGGCGTGCCTGCGAGAACCTTCCTGATGGTTGACACCTCAGCCGCGACATAGTTGACACTTAGCCCGAGGAAACAACCTGGGGTGGTGGTTGACACCTCA
>NZ_MLCQ01000023.1 GCF_001875725.1 Corynebacterium sp. NML140438
CCCTTAGTGCCAGGGTGGTTGTGAACGTTAATCCGTAGGAGGTTTTGTTCATGACCGATCCACAGTTACCTGAGTTGGTGCCGTCAGCGTTGACGTCACCACCGGCCGTTGAAACCCCGGTGATTGTCCGCAGGGGCAAGACTAAAACGTCACGCGAGGAAGTTGAGGAGATCCTAGCAATGCCACCACGTGTGCTGGCGGCGGGGCAAGTACTCGATGAAGACACGTTGGCCTCACTTCAAGCGGTAGCAGTCGTGTTCTCCCCATACCGCACTACCGGCTCTGGCAGGTGGTTTCATCCAGCACAGCAGCGACAAATGATCACGATTTATCACCGGTTGCCGTACGGCACGAAAGGCCCGTGGTGCACCCGACAGGCAATCCAGTATTGCGATATCAAGCGTTGGGCCCGCGCATTACAGTTATCAAAGTCCACCGCTGATGGTTTAGACGGTATTCAACGAGCCAAACGCAGCGTTGATGAAGCGTATCGGGGAAGGTATTCACCTGACTACATCCGTGAGATGGTCATTGAATATCAGCTGGTGCCGTATGGCCAGAAAGAAGCGTGGTTAATTGAACATGGACTTGCTGACCACACCATGCGACGCTGGACAGCAATGGTTGCCGATGGTGATCTCACCACACGTACTACACCAAGGAGGATTGGAACATTGACGATGGATGAGTGCGTTGAAATCCAGCAGTTACGCAAGGAAGTCTCCGCGTTGATGCAGCAAAAGCGCAAGCTCGAACTCGATGCGAAGCGTCGGGAGGAAGCTATGCAGCGTGCCCTGGATAAAGCAACAGAAAGAGCAGAGCGGGCTGAACTAGCCACTGATGTGTTGGGAAAAGCTTTAGCGACCATGCCAGGGCAACATGGCGTGGACTCAAACGTGGCGGAAGGGTCCTCACTCAAGACCAACAACGCCTCTACAACCAAGGACAACACGCAGAAGAAACACTGATTGACCAGTTAGTTGACTGTGGCTATTCGAAAACTTACGCAATGCGCATCATCGGGGTCTCACGCAGTCGCGTGTTCTATCAAACGAAGCCACGTCCACGTGTTGCCGATCCAACTGCCTACGACAAACGCCGGATCAGCCGACTGGCGGATAGCACTATCGAACGCATCTTGGAATTGTTAGACGCCAATCCACATTCCGGGATAGACCAGGTGTTTTACGCTGCGTTGAACAACGGGATTTACCTGGCAAGCCTGCGCAGTTTCTACCGGGTTGCCAAAAAACATGGACGATTGCTGTACCAACGACACAACACCAAAACAAGGCAAGCTCAACGCAAACGAAACGCCTCCCCGCCACATGTACGCGCCACAGCACCTGGCCAGGTGCTGTGCTGGGACATTACTTTCTTGCCTGGCCAATACGTCGGACAAAACTTCGCATGCCACATGGTCATTGACCTGTACTCCCGCGCAATCGTTGGCTGTGTCGTAGCAGAACACGAAAACAGCCACGTAGCCGCAGCAATGTTTGACGACATCCTGACTCGTCTTCCCCACGTGAAAACCGTGCATTCGGATAACGGCAGCGCGATGACAAGCAAACGCCTCGGCAAACTCTTCGCCAAACACGGTGTGGCCCGCTCATTTAACCGGCCTCACACCAGCAACGACAATCCGCATACCGAGTCGGTATTCCACACCATGAAAGGCAGGACCTACTACCCGAAAACGTTTGCCACACTCGGCCACGCCAAAAACTGGCTCAACGAATGGGTGCCGGTCTATAACGCCACTGCCCACAGTGGAATCAACTACTACCCGCCACAAGCAATCCTCGACGGCACCTGGATCAAGCTGCAACGCCAACGCGAGGAGGGCATGCAAAACGCGCTACGCGAAGGCATCATCACACAACTACCGAACACCGCAGCTGGCACAGGTCTTCCAGCAGAAGTCAGCATCATCCGCACCACCACCCACACCGCCCCAACCCCACAACCCATCACGATCTAACACCCAAACACGTTCACAACCACTTGACACAAAGCG
>NZ_MLCQ01000024.1 GCF_001875725.1 Corynebacterium sp. NML140438
AACAGGACGCCCAGCCCTCTACGACAACGCTATCGACACCGACTACACCCACTCAATCGGCATTCAAAAAGGCCAAATCTAACCCCCGCGACACGCCGAGCCAGACACACATTTTGACCCTTAACCCTTTAAATGGATATAATTAGACCCATGTTGATTTCAGGTACCGCTTTCTTGCGGTTGCGCACCAACCGCTAAGGCGGTTTCCTACCCCGTAGGTTAAAAACCGCTCCGGTCCTTTAGCCGGGCGGCTATTTGTCATGCCCGGCTCCCTTTCAAATCCAAGGAGCACACCTGATGTCTGCATACGGACACGGCCGTCACGAGCATGGCCAAAATTTTCTCACCAACCACAAGATCATCAACTCCATCATCGACCTTGTGAAACAAACCTCCGGCCCCATCATTGAGATCGGACCAGGAAGCGGTGCCCTCACTCACCCGATGGCCCACTTGGGGAGGGCGATAACGGCAGTTGAAGTGGACGCAAAACTAGCTGCCAAAATCACACAAGAAACCTCCTCGGCGGCGGTCGAAGTGGTCCATGATGATTTCCTTAACTTCCGGTTACCCGCCACTCCCTGCGTCATTGTGGGAAACATTCCCTTTCACCTCACCACTGCCATTCTTCGAAAGTTGCTGCATGCGCCAGCATGGACTGACGCTGTACTCCTCATGCAGTGGGAAGTCGCTCGCCGCCGGGCCGGGGTAGGCGCAAGCACGATGATGACGGCTCAGTGGTCCCCATGGTTCACATTTCACCTGGGTTCTCGGGTACCAAGGCCTGCTTTCCGGCCACAGCCAAACGTTGACGGGGGGATCTTAGTGATCCGCCGGGTGGGTGACCCGAAGATTCCGATAGAGCAGCGCAAAGCCTTTCAGGCGATGGTGCACACCGTTTTCACTGCCCGGGGACGCGGGATAGGGGAAATTCTCCGAAGGGCAGGGTTGTTTTCATCACGTTCAGAAACACAATCATGGTTGCGCTCGCGAGGAATCGACCCCGCGACCCTACCTCCCAGATTGCACACCAACGACTGGATCGATCTCTTCCAGGTGACTGGTTCCTCTCTACCTCACCATCGACCCATTTCACCATCGGGAAGTAGTCAACGACCTCCTCAACGGAAAAACCGAAGCCGGCGGCGTTAATCCCCACCAAAACCGAAATCCACCAGTAGTACTAAAAGGGCTCTTCCGGTTTTAGAGTGCATTGATTAGTTCGCCGGGGGTTCGGGCGTGGCACAAGATATTGGGGTCCTTGGCTTTGTAGGAAAAAGGTATCTAATCCATCCGTACAAAACTAAGGACCTACTGTGCAGCCTAACGGAAATGTCATCGTCGATACCATCTGCCGCACCGCAAAACTAGGAACTACTATCACCGGTGCCACAGAAAACGGTGACGTCACTGTTATTGAAGCCGAACCCGTCGAGCCGATCAATGAATGCCCTACCTGCGGGCAGCCTGGAGTATTCCGCGACCACGTCATCCGCAGCCTGGTCGATCTGCCCATCGTCGGCCACCCAACAACTTCATGTGCGCCTTCCACGCTACCGGTGCACCAACAAGCGTTGCTTGCAGAAGATCTTCCGTGCTGGCCTTGCCTGCGCGCCCGACAATTCAAAGACCACGGACCAGGTGACCCACTGGATCCTGCAACGACTCTGCCTAAATCGGATGAGCGTTGCCGCTGCACCCAAGTCATTAGGCCTGGGGTGGGATATGAAGTGTCCCAGGTTTTGTTCCGTTTGATGAAACCCGTTTTTGAAACAACGTACGGAGCACAACGCACGCCGATGCCAAAGCTTCCGCAACATCGACTACCTCATCAAACCCACGACAGTGGGATTCACACCCTCAATCCCCACGCGTGCAATCTGGGTTAAGGGTCAAAAAGTGTGTCCGGAATCGCGGATTTTCACGGATTGACCTGTAGGTTTCCGGAAAGTATATGCTCCGGAAGCATATATCTAGCCCCCGACGGGAAATCCTCGGTGTGGCAGCC
>NZ_MLCQ01000031.1 GCF_001875725.1 Corynebacterium sp. NML140438
GGGTTAAGGGTCAAAATGTGTGTCTGGCTCGGCGTGTCGCGGGGGTTAGATTTGGCCTTTTTGAATGCCGATTGAGTGGGTGTAGTCGGTGTCGATAGCGTTGTCGTAGAGGGCTGGGCGTCCTGTTTCGTGGTCGGCTTGGTTCTCGGTTTGGGTCAGGGTGGATACTTTGGCGAGTTGGCCCTGGCCCCAGTCGGACTGCCTGGCGATTCGTACTGGATCGTCAGGCAGTTCCGTTTTTAAGTAGAGCCACCAATCCAGCATGCGGCGTTGTCGTTCGCCTGATCTGCCGCGGTGGGTTCTGGCGAGCAGTTTGAGCTGGGCGTTGATGCCGCCTTCTAAGCTGTTGGTGGTGGATTTGATCCGCTCGGGCGCAAGGACTCCTGCTGGCGGGTTGAGGTAGACAAACAGCATCTCGGACCGCCAAAGATGGTTGAGGCTGTTGTAGGCCTTGCGCACGTTGTGGTGGGTCCACACGCGGGTCCATGCACCTGTTTTGGGGTCTTTGATCATGGTTTTCTCGTTCATCCATTCCCGGTAGATCGTTGAAAACTCGTGCAGTTGCACACCCCACGCGGCGGCTTCATCCAGTGTGGTGATCCGGGTCAGTTTCAGCGCAAGTCGGTAGATGGTGCGCCCGGCATCGGTGCGTGGGTTGGTGGTGGTGTAGCGGCGGACCACGCGTTGGGCGTGGACGAGGCAGCGTTGAATTTTCGTAGTCGGCCAGCACTTTTTGATTGCGCTGTATGCGCCTTGGCCGCCGTCGATGACGGCGATGAGTGGGGCTTCGATGCGTTCAAGCAGCAGTTGGTAGTCGCGGGTGGTTTCGTGTTTGCACCAGTGCCAGGCGATCACGTGGTCGATGGTCGCCGCGACGATCAGGCAGCCACCGGCGGTGTAGGTGCCATCGAGAAATACCTGGTCGTAGATCCGCTTGTGGTGGCCGGCGGTGGGGTCAGGCACATCAACGAGCCAGCACCACTTGAAGCGCCGCTTCATGGTGGCGCGGCTAACACCGTTTCGTTTGGCTAGGTCGTCGAGTGATATTGCGGTGGTGCAATGCTCGATGAACTGGGTGAACACTGCCGCGTTGGTGATGTCGTTTCGACGTTTGACGCTGGAGGCGCCGCATTGTTTGCAGCGCCATCTGGTGGTGCCTTTGCTGGTGGTGCCGTTGCGTTTCATTTCACCGCCGCAGTGGCAGCGTGGTTGGTTCTTCGACATTGCGACACCACACCACGCCGCGCATAGCACATCACGGCTGCCACACCGAGGATTTCCCGTCGGGGGCTAGATATATGCTTCCGGAGCATATACTTTCCGGAAACCTACAGGTCAATCCGTGAAAATCCGCGATTCCGGACACACTTTTTGACCCTTAACCC
>NZ_MLCQ01000026.1 GCF_001875725.1 Corynebacterium sp. NML140438
GTGTCCGAAGTCACGACATAGTTGACACGGCGTGCCTGCGAGAACCTTCCTGATGGTTGACACCTCAGCCGCGACATAGTTGACACTTAGCCCGAGGAAACAACCTGGGGTGGTGGTTGACACCTCAGCCGCGACATAGTTGACACCGACCAGCCACCGCGTGGCGCACACGCACATCGGGATCAGTCGGGACATCGTTGACAAATGAACAGCCCCAACCGCAACCTCGCAATCGTTAAAGCCGTACGAGACCAAGGCGAGCCAGCCGCAAAAGTCGCCAAGCGATTCGGAATCTCTCGCCAGCGTGTCTATAAGATCCTGGCCGACTTCGATGCCGGTGGTCCGGAAGCGATCGCCCCGAAATCCCGCGCACCGCACACTCATCCCCAAGCCGTTCCCGAACACTTGCGCAAACACATCATCGACATGCGCAAAGAACTCACTAGAGCCGGGTTCGACGCAGGCCCAGACACCATCGCATTCCATCTACAGCGACAAGGCCTGCGAGTGCCTTCAACCTCCACTATCCGCCGTATCATCACCAAGGCAGGCCTGGTTGCCCCACAACCTCAGAAGAAGCCACGAAGCTCCTACATCCGCTTCGAAGCCGAAATGCCCAATGAGTGCTGGCAAGCCGATATCACGCATCTTTTCCTCGCCGATGGCACTCGCATAGAAGTCCTCGACTTCCTCGACGATCACTCCCGCTACCTGCTGTCAATTACCGCCCAGAACGCGTTTACAGGCACTGCCGTGGCACAACAGCTCCAGTTGCTCATCGACACCTATGGGCCGCCAGCATCCACGCTCACCGACAACGGACTGGTATTTACAGCACGACTCGCCGGAAGAAAAGGAGGCCGCAACGCCTTCGAGAAAACACTTAATCACCACCGCATTCAACAGAAAAACGGCCGACCCGGGCACCCACAAACCCAGGGCAAAATCGAACGATTCCATCAAACCCTCAAACGCTGGATCAAAGCACAACCACCAGCAGAAACAATTCCCCAACTGCAACAACAACTCAACGAATTCGCCAAGTACTACAACACGCAACGGCCCCATCGAGCACTTGGGCGCCGCACGCCCGAACAGGCCTACACCACAGGTGCCAAAGCCCATCCCACGGACAACCCACAAGACGAATGGCGCATCCGCCAAGACGTCGTCGGAACCAACGGCAAAGTCACCATCCGCTACGCCGGAAGGCTCTACCACTTAGGAATTGGACGCGCCTACGGCGGCAAACACATCCTGATGGTCATCACCGATAACCACGTGACCACATCGCTAAAAGAGACCGGCGAAATCATCACCGAGCACTACATCGACACGTCTCGCAATTACCAAAAACCATACTGGCGAAAAGG
>NZ_MLCQ01000022.1 GCF_001875725.1 Corynebacterium sp. NML140438
GCAAACACATCCTGATGGTCATCACCGATAACCACGTGACCACATCGCTAAAAGAGACCGGCGAAATCATCACCGAGCACTACATCGACACGTCTCGCAATTACCAAAAACCATACTGGCGAAAAGGCCAACCTCCACTGGCCTAAACACAAAACCGGTGCCTCGGAAAAATAAAAACCAAGGCACCGGTTTGTCCACCATGTCGCGACTGAGTTGTCAACTATGTCGCGACTGAGGACAATTGCGCCCCAGAGAGGATTCGAACCTCCGACACCGGCTTTAGGAGAGCCGTGCTCTATCCCCTGAGCTACTGGGGCAACTCGAATAACAGTACCGCAGGACAGAAGTGATGCCAAAGTCGCGGTCGCCCGCGACGGTACGTCTATTTTCCCGGGTGTTAGGCCTCTTCGCCGGTCAGTTCGCGCAGCTTCGCGCGGACGGCGGACGCGGCTGGGTTGGTCGCGTGCGTCCCGTCAGAGTAGAGGACGGTGGGGACGACGCGGTTGCCGTCGTTGACAGACTCGACCCATGCGGCGGCGTCCTCGGCGCCTTCGGCTTCGACATCAACGACGTCGTAGGGGGTTTCGGTGCGGTCGAGGCGCTCGCGAAGCTTCTTGCAGAACGGGCACCAATCGGTTACGAAGATGGTGACGTGGGAAGAGGTTTCGGGAGTGGTCATGATTTGGGGCCTAACCTTTCGAGGCGTTGGTACTTGAAACGGGTGCCATTGGCGGAGGTTTGCCACGGGCCATCAGAAACAATAGCGAAGTCATCGGTGACGCGCGGCGCGCGGACCGCGGACGCCCCAAGCTTGTCCGCGACGCGGACATCGACGATCGTGCGTTCAATGACGTCCACTTCGTCGATGGTTGCTTCGTAGACCTGGCCGCCGCCGATGATCCAGGCGGTTGTTCTCAGGTCCGGGATGTCGCGGGACACGAAGGCGCCGTCGGACCACTCGCCGGGCTCGCGCGAGGACAACACATGGTTGGTCCTCCCCGGCAGCGGCTTGATGGGGAGGTGGTCCCAGGTCTTGCGGCCCATGATGATCGGGTGCCCCAGCGTGACTTCCTTGAAGTGGCGCAGGTCCTCGGGCAGGTGCCAGGGCATGCCCACGCCGTCGCCGATGATGCCGTCAGCGCTTTCGGCCCAGATCGCGCCCAGCATTAGACGGACACCTGCGCTTTGATCGTCGGGTGCGGGTCGTAGCCGACGACTTCGATGTCGGAGAAGTCGTAGTCAAACAGTGACGCTGCCTTCCGCAGCTTGAGCTGCGGGTAGGGGCGCGGCTCCCGGGAGAGTTGCTCGCGCACCTGGTCGAAATGGTTGTTGTAAATGTGGCAGTCCCCGCCGGTCCAGATGAGTTCGCCGACCTCAAGGCCCGCTTGTTGCGCAAACATATGCGCGAGCAGCGCGTAGGAGGCGATGTTGAAGGGAACCCCAAGGAACATGTCGGCGGAGCGCTGGTAGACCTGCAGGCTCAGCTTGTCGTCGGCCACATACAGCTGAAACAGCAGGTGGCACGGCAGCAGCGCCATCTGCTCGAGCTCGGAGACGTTCCACGCTGACACCAGGTTGCGGCGCGAATCAGGGTCGTCCTTCAGCAGCTCGAGTGCCCGTGAAATCTGGTCCACGTGCTTTCCGTCAGGGGTGGGCCAAGAGCGCCATTGCACGCCGTAGACCGGGCCGAGCTCGCCGTTCTCATCGGCCCACTCGTTCCAGATGCGCACGCCGTGCTCTTGCAACCAGGTCACGTTGGAGTCGCCGCGGAGGAACCACAGTAGCTCGCCCACGACGCCCTTGAAGTACACCTTCTTGGTGGTCAGCAGGGGGAATGATTCGGACAGGTCGTAGCGCAGCTGGCGACCGAAGACGCTTCGTGTGCCGGTGCCGGTGCGGTCGCCCTTATCAGTGCCGTTTTCCAGAACGTCGCGCAGGAGGTCTTCGTATGGAGTCACCAGGCTCACTTCGCGACGACCCCTTCGAAGGAGCCGTGCTCGTCGTAGTACTTCGCGCAGGCTTCCAGGATGTCGTCGGCAAGTTCCGGACGGCAGATGAGCAGATCCGGGATGTAGGTGTCCTTGTTGTTGTACTTCAGCGGCGAGCCGTCGAGGCGCGAGCAGTGCAGGCCCGCAGCCATAGACACACCGACCGGTGCTGCCTGGTCCCACTCGTACTGGCCACCGGCGTGTACGTAGGCGTCGAAATCGCCGAGCAGGACGTGCATTGCCTTCGCACCAGCGGAACCAACGGGGCTGGTTTCAAAGCCGAGGGCATCGGCGACGAACGGGGCGATCGCCGGCGGGCGGTTGCGCGACATAGCGATCTTCTTCGCGAACGGCCCCGAGACGTGGCGCACGTCGGAAGACTTGAATACGACGCCGAGGTCCGGCAGCCCCACTGCCGCGTGGGTTGGGACGCCGTCTTCGACGAGCGCGATGTGCACGGCCCAGTCCTGGCGGCCGGTTGCGAACTCCTTCGTGCCGTCGAGTGGGTCAACGATCCAGACGCGGTTGTTGCTGAGGCGGGAGTGGTCATCGGCTGCCTCTTCGGACAAAAATGCATCGCCCGGGCGGTGCTGCTCAAGCACGCGTGCGATCCAATTCTGTGCCAGGTCATCGCCGGCTTCTCCGAGTTCACGTCCGCGGAGAAGGCCAACACCACGAATCCCCTTGAGGATTTCGCCGGTGCCTTGCGCAATCAAGTTTGTCAGCCGAGAGTCTGAATACTGAGCAGTCATGGCTTCGACTTTAGCGCGAAACCAGCCAAAGGAACCATTTCTTTTCGGCTGCCTGCAGTATCTGTATTGTGGCGCCTATGGCCAAAGGAATCCTCGAACGCTTCAAACCGCAGGTGGCGACCTGGTTCGAGGAAGTATTCGAGGCGCCCACGCCAGTGCAAGAGCAGGCGTGGGCCACGATTTCCGACGGCGGCAACGCCCTGGTTGTCGCACCTACCGGTTCCGGCAAGACGTTGGCGGCGTTTTTGTGGTCGCTGAATTCGCTCGTGGAGCGCGACGGGCAGCAGGCGCTGCCGATCGATGGGGCAAACACCAGCAGCCATGGCGGCGTGCGGACCTTATATATTTCGCCCCTGAAGGCCCTTGGTGTGGACGTCGAAAACAATTTGCGGGCCCCGCTCGGTGGCATCGGGCGCGTAGCACAGCGCATGGGGCTAGACATGCCGGACGTCTCGGTGGCGGTGCGCTCGGGCGATACCTCACAGGCGGAGCGGTCCCGCCAGGTGCGCAAGCCGCCGGATATTCTGATTACCACGCCTGAGTCGCTGTATTTGATGCTGACCTCGAAGGCCGCAGGCATCCTGCGGACGGTGGATACCGTGATCGTGGACGAGATTCACGCGCTCGCGGGCACGAAGCGCGGCGTGCACCTGGCGCTGTCGCTGGAGCGGCTCGGGCGCATCGCAGGGGACTTTCAGCGCATTGGGCTGTCGGCGACGGTGCGTCCCCTGGAGGCAGTAGCGGACTTCCTCGGGCCGCGCGCAACGATCATTCAGCCGCCAGGCGAGAAGCGTTGGGACCTCGCGGTACGGGTGCCGGTGGCTGACATGAGCGACCTGCCGGTGCCGGAGGAGGCGTCGACAATTGGGGACGCCATCGTCGACGACGTGCTGGACCTCGACGGGGAGACCACGGCGCTGATGCCGCCGGCGCCGAAGTCGATTTGGCCACACATCGCGGAGTCGGTCTACCGGGAGGTCATGGCGCACCGCTCGACGATCGTCTTCGTGAACTCGCGGCGCACCGCGGAGCGGCTCACCAGCCAGCTCAACGAGCTGTGGGCCAAAGAGCACGACCCCGAAGCGCTCAGCCCCGCTACTCGACGCCCCCCTGCACAGCTAGGCAAAGGAGTCGACCTCGCCGGGGAGGCAGTACCCGTGATCGCGCGTGCCCACCACGGTAGCGTGTCCAAAGACGAGCGGGCCACGACAGAAACGATGCTGAAAGAGGGCACGCTCAAAGCGGTCGTGTCGACGTCCTCCCTGGAGCTGGGTATCGACATGGGCGCGGTGGAGCTGGTGATCCAGGTGGAGTCCCCGCCGTCGGTTGCCTCCGGGCTGCAGCGCGTCGGGCGCGCCGGGCACACGGTGGGGGCGATCTCGCACGGCTCGTTCTACCCGAAGCACCGCTCCGACCTGGTGCAAACGGCCGTGACCGTGCCGCGAATGCGGGAGGGGCTCATCGAGGAGCTGCGTACGCCGCGCTCCCCGCTGGACGTGCTGGCCCAACAGACGGTGGCCGCGGTGGCGGTCGAGGACCTCGAGCTCGACGACTGGTATGAGACCGTCACGCGCGCCTGGCCCTATCGCAACCTGGACCGGGATGTCTTCAACGCCGTCATCGACCTGGTTACCGGGGTGTACCCCTCGACGGACTTCGCGGAGCTCAAGCCGCGCGCCTGGCTTGACGGTACTGTGCTCAAGGCGCTGCAGGGCGCGCAGCGCGTCGCTGTGACAAATGCGGGTACCATCCCGGACCGCGGCATGTTTGGCGTGTTCCTCGTCGGCGCCGAAGCAGAGGGTGGGGTGCCGCGCCGCGTCGGCGAGCTCGACGAGGAGATGGTCTACGAGTCCCGCGTCGGCGACGTGTTCACGCTCGGGGCGACGAGCTGGCGCATCGAAAACATCACGCGCGACCAGGTGCAGGTCTCTCCCGCGCCGGGGCATACCGGCAGGCTGCCGTTCTGGTCGGGGGACGGCGTCGGGCGCCCTTACGAACTCGGCAAGGCGCTCGGCGCGTTCAGGAGGGCGGTGCGTGGCGGGGCGGGCGTCGATAATTCGCTCGATGCGTACGCGCGCGACAACCTGCGAGCCTACCTCGAGGAGCAAGAGGAGGCCACCGGCGTGCTACCGGACGACACGACGCTGGTGCTCGAGCGCTTTACAGACGAGCTCGGGGACTGGCGAGTGGTCCTGCACACGCCGTTCGGCAAGGGGGTGAACGCTGCATGGGCGCTGGCCGCCGGGTGGCGGATCGCGCAGGAGACCGGGATGGACGCCCAGGCTGTGGCCGGCGACGACGGCATCGTGCTGCGCCTGCCCCAAGGCGAGCACGAACCCTCCGGGGCCCTGTTCCAATTCGACGCCGACGAGATCACCGACATCGTCACCGAGCAGGTGGGCAACTCAGCCCTGTTCGCCTCCCGGTTCCGAGAGTGCGCCGCCCGCGCTCTCTTGTTGCCGCGCCGCACCCCCGGCAAGCGCGCGCCCCTGTGGCAGCAGCGCCAGCGCGCCGAGCAGTTGTTGGACGTGGCCCGGAATTACCCGTCGTTTCCCATCATCCTGGAAACGGTGCGCGAGTGCCTCCAGGACGTCTACGATCTGCCCGCCCTGCAAGAGGTGATCCGTGACCTGCAGACGCGCCGGGTGCGCATCGCGGAGGTGACCACGCAGCAGCCGAGCCCGTTCGCCTCCTCGCTGCTGTTCAACTACACCGGCGCGTTCATGTACGAGGGGGATACCCCGCTTGCGGAGAAGCGGGCGGCGGCGCTCGCGCTGGACCCGTCGCTGCTGGCCAAACTGCTGGGCACCGTGGAGCTGCGCGAGCTGCTGGACCCGGAGGTGATCGCCGAGGTGGATGCTTCGCTGCGCCGGGTCGGCCGCGCCGAGACGCCGGAACAGTTCGCCGACACCCTGCGCCTGACCGGCCCGGTGCCTGTGGACGAGCTCGCGGTCTACACGACGGTGCCGCTCGCAGGAGTCGAGGCGTCGCTCGGGCCGCGCGTGATGCGGGTGCGCATCGGCGGCAGGGAACACGTCGCGCAGGCGCTCGACGCCCCACTGCTGCGCGATGGCCTCGGCGTGCCGGTGCCACCTGGGGTGGCAGCGCAGGTGGCCACCATCCCCGATGCGCTCGCCCAGCTCGTGCGCCGCTGGGTGCGCACCCGCGGCCCCTTCACGCTGCGCGCGCTTGCCGACGCCTTCGGGCTCGCGCTCGGCGCTGCCCACGCGGTGCTGCAACCGCTTGTCGACGCCAACTCCGTCATCGAGGGGCGCTTCCGCCAAGGCGTCGACGACCAAGAGTACGTCGCGCAAGAGGTCCTGCGCGTGATCCGGTCGCGCTCCTTGGCGGCCGCGCGGGCGCAGGCCCGACCGGTGTCTTCGTCGGCGTACGGGCGTTTCCTGCCAGCCTGGAGCAACGTCGCCGCGGCGGGCGCAACCCCGCCCTTGCGCGGCGCCGACGGGGTGTACTCCGTCATCGAGCAACTCGCGGGCGTGCGACTCCCCGCCTCGGCATGGGAGTCCCACATTTTGCCGTCACGGGTGGGGGACTACTCGCCGGTCATGCTGGACGAGCTGACTGCCTCCGGAGAGGTCATCATCGTAGGCGCCGGGTCGGCGGGGGCGAACGACCCGTGGATCATGCTGCTGCCGAGCGACTACGCCGCGCAGCTCATGCCGCAAGTCGATCCGCCGTTGCTGTCACTCACGCAGCAGCACATTATGGACACCCTTGCGGCCGGAGGTGGTTACCTGTTCGGCGACCTGCTCAACCCCGCGACGACTGCCGAAGAGCTACGAGAATCCATGTGGGACCTCGTCGAGGCCGGCCATGTTTCACCTGACTCCTTCGCGCCGCTGCGCGCACGCCTCGTCGGCGGCAAGGCCGCCCACCGCGCGAAGCGTAGGCCCTCCCGCTCCCGGATTCGCTCCGGTAGGACTTCGTTTACGCAAACCGCCCCGCCAGACATGGTGGGACGGTGGGCCGCCACCCCGCAGCCCGACACCGACCCGACCCGGCGCTCGCTCGCGCTGGGGGAGGCGTGGCTGGACCGGTACGGGGTGGTGACCAAGGGGGCCGTCGTCGCCGAAAATGTCATCGGCGGCTTCGCGCTGGCGTACAAGGTGCTCTCTGGGTTCGAGGATTCTGGGAAGGCGCTGCGCGGCTACCTCATTGAGGGGCTCGGCGCGGCGCAGTTCTCCACCCCAGCGACGATTGACCGGCTGCGTGGCCAGCAGGACAGCGATGACGTCGTCGGCTGGCCCTCGGGAGCACGCCACCCGAAGGTGTACGTGCTCGCCGCCACCGACCCTGCCAATCCCTACGGGGCAGCGTTGCCGTGGCCGGTGTCGGGCCCGACCAGGTCGGCAGGAGCCATGGTGGTGCTGGTGGACGGGCTGCTGGCGGCCCACGTCACACGGGGAGGCAAGAAGCTGACCACCTTTTTCGAGACCTTCCCGGAAGGCATCGAAGACCCGCTACCACTTGTCATCGAGGCACTTTCCGATGCCGTCGCCGCTGGGAGGATGCGCCCGCTCAACGTCGAAACTGTTAACGGTGAGTCCGCGTTTCGACTCCGTGAGCTTGGCGTGGCGGTAACACACAAGGGCGTAAGAATCGGAGGCAGGCAGGCTGCACCACCGAAGCGGCGCGGGCGCAGCATGACGGAGGCACTAGGGGATCTGGACGAGCTCTCCTTCGACGACTAGGAACTTCGGCCGCGTTTAGGGTCGCAGCGGCACGTGGGGCACCGGCCGATGGGTGATACCAGGAGGCTTCGGCACCGGCTTCGCCCGTCTCTTCCGGAGCCGGTTAACCGCCGAGTGCATGGCCGGGTCCGAGGTGTTGACGTGGCGGGTGCCGTCGGCCTTGACCAGCACTGTGGTGCCGGTGGTGGGGTCGTAATCCATGTAGCCCTTGTTGAAGGAGCCGTCCCGGTGGTCGTTGTTGCACCGGTGGTGGGTGGGACAGAGGCCGGTGAGGTTGGTGATGTCGGTGCCGCCGTGACGCAGCCACGAAATGATGTGGTGGGCTTCGCATTCGCTCATCGCGGTGGAGCATCCGGCCCAGGAGCACACGCCTTGGATGGCGAACATGGCGATGCGCTGCCCAACAGAGGCGAGCCGCTTGGACCTGCCCAGGTGCAGCGGCACACCGGTAAGACCGTCGACGGTGAGTAGAAAGTCTGACGTGCCATCTGTACCGAGGCGCACCAATTCGAAAGCGTCGAGTTCTACGCCGACGTTGGTTTGGAACAGCGTGGTGGCGTCGGCGCCGGCAAGGTCGTCGAGCGTCACCGCAACCACCACGGAGGCGGCGCCCCCGTTAGTGGCCTGCTCGCCGTGCTCGTATTGGCGCATGATGGTCATGAACTGGTCGTAGCGACGCTGGCCACGGGAGCGGGGGTCGCGTTCCTGCTGGTGTTCGAGCGGAATGTTGGAGTTTGGCGCAAGCCCCTTGTCGGTCAGCGCTTTGTAGAGGGCATAGTCGCCTGCGGTCATATCCAGGCGCACGTAGTAGGTGCCATCGGAGTTCTCCTTGCCGAGGGCGGCCTCGCGCTTCTCGAAGCCCGCGTTGGGGTTCTTCCTTGCGTGCGGCCTGTTCGCCTTATCCACGAGGCGCTTGACCGTGAGGCGTAGGTCTTTTTCGTCGCGGGTCTTTGCTTCCTCCATGGCGTGGGCGTAGATGCGCATGTGCTCGCCCTCGGCGGCTTTGAGCAGCTTGTCGGTCTCGCGTCGGATGATGTCTTGCTTGGCAGCGGAGACCGCGTCTGCGCGGCGGCGGGCATGCTCTTGGTCTTTGCGACGGCGCTCCGCCTCCTCCACATCGAACAGGTCGCCACGGTCCGGCTCCGTCACGGGAGCGAACATCGCCTTGGCGCGCGCGAGCCGGTTGTAGGCCTCACCCCTGGAGATGCCTAGCTTCTCCATGAGGTAGGCATCGGGATAGTTGGCGCCGACGAGTTTGCCGGCATCGGCGATAGCGCAGACTTGCGCGAAGGCGGCATCGATGTAGGCCTTCTTATCCATCGCGTGTTCGAGGCGTGCGATGTCCTCGGCGATGGTGGAAAGGGGGAGGGAGGAGGGGTCGTCGAAAAGCGTGCGCAACTGTGTCAGGCCGGTTATGACCTGGTCAACGAGCTTAGCTACGTCGTTCATGTCCCCTCCTTGAAGTAGTTGAGAGTAACTATAGCGACGCGTCAGACACGAAATATCAGCAGTCAAACGCCAGTTCTATGGGGTGTGGATTGTTCCTGGTGGAGTGTCAGAGTTGCAAAGGCTTCGTGGGAAGCGGAACATGGCACTATGCCCGAAGGTGATTCCGTCTATCAGCTGTCAAAGCGCCTGCAGTGGATGCAGAACCGCGTAGTAACAGCCACGAGCATCCGCGTGCCGCGCTTCGCCACCGTCGATTTCACCGGCATGACCTGCGAGCGCGTCTGGCCCTACGGCAAGCACCTCTTCATGAAGTTTTCCCGCGAAGGCCATGAATCACAGGTGCTACACACGCACCTAAAAATGGAAGGCACATGGGCGATCCATCGAGCGGGCACCCGGTGGCGCAAGCCCGGTCACACCGCCCGCGTTGTGATGCGCCTCGCGGACGCGCCGAAGCCTGATATCGAACTCGTCGGGCACTCGTTAGGCCTCGTTGAGGTGTTCCCCGCGCGCGAGTACCCGCAGCGGATGGGCTACCTAGGCCCGGACATGCTGGCACCCGACTTCGATCAGGAAGAGGTCGTGCGCAGGATCAGTGAGCACCCGCACCTTGAAATGGGGCGTGCGCTGCTCAATCAGCGATTCGTGGCAGGAATCGGCAACGAGTACCGCGCCGAAATCCACTTCATCGCTGGCACACACCCGGCGCGCGAGGTGGGCGAGGTGGACGTCGACAAGCATGTGGCGATCGCGCGGCGCCTCATGTGGGCGAACAAAGACTCCCCGGTGCGAGTGACCACGGGGATCAAACGCGCCGGGGAGACGAGCTACGTATTTGGAAGGAACAACAAGCCGTGTCGGCGGTGCGGCACGCTCATAGAGAAGGGATTCCTCGGGGGAGCTGGCGACTTAGAGCGGGTTATTTGGTGGTGCCCTCAGTGCCAGCCGCCTTCTCCTTCATGGAGCG
This sequence comes from Corynebacterium sp. NML140438, assembly GCF_001875725.1. Classification (GTDB taxonomy): domain Bacteria; phylum Actinomycetota; class Actinomycetes; order Mycobacteriales; family Mycobacteriaceae; genus Corynebacterium. The sequence goes on from NZ_MLCQ01000022.1 coordinate 9,866, forward strand.
GCGAATGAAGTACGCCAGGAAGCCGAGCATGATCAGGATCAGCAGGACGTAGACCACGTTCGAGTACGTATCCACGTAGTGGGAGACCGTCTCCCAGCTTTCACCGAGGTACATCCCGAGCGTGATCAGGATTGTGTTCCAGATTGCGGAGCCGAGCCCGGTCCACAGAGCGAACATCGCGAGGTTCATGCGGTCCAGGCCTGCTGGGATCGAGATGAGGGAGCGCACGCCCGGAATCAGGCGACCGAAGAAGACCGAGGATCGGCCGTGCTTATCAAACCACTCGAGGGACTTATCGACGTCCGACGCCTTGACCAACCACATCCAGTCGGCGATCGCGCGCAGGCGCTCGGCGCCCAGCCAGGCACCGAGGCCGTAGAGGAAGAACGCGCCCGCGACGGAACCCATCACCGACCAGATGAACACCGCCGGGTAGCTCAGCGAGCCCTGCGCGACCGTGAAGCCGGCCAGCGGCAGCACTACCTCGGAAGGGATCGGCGGGAAGACGTTTTCCAAGAAAATAGCGATCCCGACGCCGGGGGCGCCGAGAAGCTCCATCAGGTTGACGATCCAGTCGATGATGGCTTGCACGTTCACTCCTTAGTTGTAGGTAAAACAACTGCCTATATTGCCCTACTAAGGAGTGATGCACCAAGCGCTAGCGGCGATTTTCGCGGTACCAGCCGATCAGTGCGTCGGTGGAGGCATCGCCAGTTGCCGGTGTCTCCTCGCCAGCGACGGCCTTGGCCAGGTCGTTTGCCTGCTGCTTGCCGAGCTCGACGCCCCACTGATCAAACGAGTTGATGTCCCAAATCACACCCTCGGTGAACACGATGTGCTCGTAGAGCGCGATGAGCGCGCCGAGCGTGAACGGGGTCAGCTCCTCGGCCAGGATGGTCGTCGTCGGACGGTTGCCCGGCATGACCTTGTGTGGGGCCAGCGTGGCGTCGACACCCTCGGCCTCGATAGCGGCCTGGTCCTTGCCGAACGCGAGCACCTTCGTCTGCGCGAAGAAGTTGCCCATCAGCAGGTCGTGCATGGAGCCTTCGCCGGTCATGGTTGGGAAGTCTTCCTTCGGGGTGGCGAAGCCGATGAAGTCCGCCGGCACGAGCGAGGTGCCCTGGTGCAGCAGCTGGAAGAATGCGTGCTGGCCGTTCGTGCCTGGCTCGCCCCAGAAAATCTCGCCGGTGTTGTAGGTGACCGAGGTGCCGTCGTGGCGCACGGACTTGCCGTTGGACTCCATGGTCAGCTGCTGCAGGTAGGCAGGGAAGCGGGAAAGGTCCTCGGAGTATGGCAGGACGGCGTGCGTCTCGGCGTTGTAGAAGTTGCGGTACCAGACGTTGAGCAGGCCCATCAGGACCGGCACGTTCTGAGAGAACTCGGTGGTGCGGAAGTGCTCGTCCATGGCGTGGAAGCCCTCGAGCATGCGCATGAAGTCCATCGGGCCGATGACGGCCATCAGGCTCAGGCCAATCGCGGAGTCCATGGAGTAGCGGCCGCCGACCCAGTTCCAGAACGGGAACATGTTCGCGGTGTCGATGCCGAACTCGGCAACTTTTTCCGCGTTCGTGGACACCGCGACGAAGTGCTTTGCCACGGCGGAAGCGTCGCCGTCGAACTGCTCGATGAGCCAGCGCTTCGCCACGTGGGCGTTGGTGAGGGTTTCCTGGGTGGTGAACGTCTTGGAGGCGATGACGAACAGCGTTTCCTCCGGGTTGCAACGGTCGAGGACTGCAGCGATGTCCGCCGGGTCGACGTTGGAGACGAATTCGGCGGTGATGCCTGCGGTTGCGTACGCGCGCAGCGCCTTCGTTGCCATCGCGGGGCCCAGGTCAGAGCCGCCGATACCGATGTTGACGATCTTCTTGATCGTGTGGCCGGTCTGGCCCAACCACTCGCCGGAGCGCAGTGCCGATGCGAAGTCGCGCATCCGGCCGAGCACCTCGTGTACGTCCGCCGCCACGTCCTGCCCGTCGACCTCAAGGTGGGCCTCTACCGGGAGGCGCAGCGCGGTGTGGAGCACTGCGCGGTCCTCGGTGTCGTTGATGTGCTCGCCTGCGAACATTGCGTCGATCTTGGTGCGCAGCTGCGCGGTATCTGCGAGGGAGACGAGCGCGTCGACGACGTCGGCGTCGATAAGCTGCTTGGAAAGGTCGACGTGCAGCCCTGCTGCGTCGAAGGTGAGCTTCTTCGCGCGGTCTGCGTCGCGGTCGAAGAGCTCGCGCAGTGTCGTGTCGGACTTTGCAGCGTGGAGCTTCTCCAAGTTAGACCAGGCTGGCGTGGCCGTGATATCGGACATAGTTCCTCCTTGAAACGGATGGTTGTCTGCCAAGATATGGTACTACGAAAGCGGGGGAGAGGGAGATTGGGCCTAGCCCAGCTTTCCACGACCCAGGCGCAGCAAGATATTTGCCAGCGCCGGGCCTTCCTCCCCAAGCTCATCGCGGAATTGGTTAATAATCGCGACTTCCCGGGTGTGCACGAGCTTCGTGCCGCCCGACCCCATCCGCGTCTTGCCGATCGCCTTCGATACCTTGGTGCGCCGCTTGATGGCGTCCAAAATCACACAGTCGAGGCGGTCGATCTCTTTGCGGTACTGCTGGATCTCCGCATCAGAGAGTGGATCGTCCGTTCCGGACGGCATGCGGATTTCGAAGTCACTCATGGTTGCTCATTATGCCACTGCTCCAGCGGTTGTGTCCGGGGTGTGCGTTAGGGTGTGTGACATGAATGATCTGACGCTAGGACTCAACCCCCAACAGGAAGCCGCCGTGCGCCACAGCGGCTCTCCACTCTTGATTGTCGCGGGCGCTGGTTCCGGCAAAACCGCAGTGCTGACCAGGCGCATCGCATTCTTGTTGCAGGAGCGAGGCGTTGCGCCCTGGCAGGTCCTGGCGATCACATTTACCAACAAGGCTGCCGCGGAGATGAAAGAGCGCGTCGAGGCGCTCATCGGGCCGCAAACAGAGCGGATGTGGGTGGCAACCTTCCACTCGATCTGCGTGCGGATCCTTCGCCAGCAGGCCCAACTCGTCCCTGGACTGAACACGAACTTCAGTATTTATGACGCTGACGATTCCCGCCGCCTGCTCTCGATGATTGCGAAGGAGAACAATCTCGACCTGAAGAAGTTTGCTCCCCGGGTGCTTGCGAACGCGATCTCGAACCTCAAAAACGAGCTCATCGACGAGCAACAGGCGGCCGACGACGCGCAGCGCACCCACAATCCTTTCGACACCACCGTGGCCAAGGTGTTTGCCGAATACCAGCGCCGCCTGCGCGCCGCCAACGCCGTCGACTTCGACGACCTCATCGGGGAAGTCGTGCGGATCTTCAAGGAACACCCGCAGGTCGCGGATTATTATCGACGCCGCTTTCGCCACGTACTCGTGGACGAGTACCAGGACACGAACCATGCGCAATACGAGCTCATCCACACCCTGGTGGGCAAGGGGCCTGACGCCTCTGAGCTTGCCGTGGTGGGCGACTCCGACCAGTCCATCTACGCGTTCCGTGGCGCGACGATCCGCAACATCGAGGAGTTTGAGCGCGACTATCCCGACGCAACCACCATCGTGCTGGAGCAAAACTACCGCTCGACGCAAACAATCCTGGACGCCGCCAACGCGGTCATTTCCCAGAACACGGGGCGGCGCCCGAAGAAGCTGTGGACAGACCACGGCACCGGCGACCAGATTGTCGGCTACGTCGCGGACAACGAACACGACGAGGCTAAATTTATCGCGGGCGAGATCGACCGGCTCTCCGATAGCGGCGTGCCGTACTCCGACATGGCGATCATGTACCGGACCAACAATGCGTCGCGTGCGCTGGAGGACATCTTCATCCGCACCGGGATTCCGTATAAGGTGGTCGGCGGCACGCGCTTCTATGAGCGCAAAGAAGTTCGCGACATCGTGGCCTACCTCAAGGCGCTGGAAAACCCGGACGATACGGTGAGTCTGCGCCGGATCATCAATGAGCCTAAGCGAGCGATCGGCGACAAGGCGCAGTCCACGGTGGCGCTGTACGCGCAGACCTACTCGGTGAGCTTCGGCCAGGCGTTGCGGGTGGCGGCCGACGGCGGCATCGAAGCGCTTGGCACCCGAGCGAAGAACGCCATCAAGGGCTTTGTCGTCATGATGGATGAGCTACGCGAGGGAATGGCAGCGGGCCAGAATCGGGATTCGGGGAACGCTGACCTCGGCGAGCTGGTCTCCACAATTCTGGACGTCACCGGGTACAAGGCCCAGCTGGAGCAGTCGAACGACCCGCAGGATGCGACGCGCCTGGACAACCTGAACGAGTTGGTGTCCGTCGCGCGCGAGTACTCCTCGGAGTCGGCCCTGCAGCTGGCGTACTTAAGCGACGAGGAAATCTCGGAGATTTTCGACGAGGGTGAACCGTTGCCGGGGACCCTGCAGGCCTTCCTGGAGAAGGTGGCGCTCGTCGCCGATGCAGACCAGCTGCCCGAAAACGATCAGGGCGTGGTCACGTTGATGACGCTGCACACTGCGAAGGGGCTTGAGTTTCCCGTCGTGTTCGTCACCGGGTGGGAAGACGGGCAGTTCCCGCACTTGCGCGCCCTCGGTGATCCAGCGGAGCTCGCCGAAGAGCGTCGCCTTGCGTACGTCGGCATTACCCGTGCACGCAAGCGCCTATATCTGACGCGCGCGATGCTGCGCTCCTCGTGGGGGAGCCCGATGACCAACCCTGCCAGCCGGTTCCTTGGAGAGATCCCGCAGGAGCTCATCGATTGGAAGCGGGAGGAACCCGAGTATTCTTCGGGCGTGTCGCAGTCCCCGTGGTCGACTGGTGGACGCAGCCGCGGTAGCGGGTTTGGGCGTTCCCAGTCGCGTGGCGGTAGCAGCAGGGCAAAGGTGAACAAAGACCTACAGCTCGCCGTCGGGGACCGGGTCAACCATGCGAAGTACGGCCTGGGTACCGTGCTCGCCGTCGATGGCACCGGCGTGCGCGAAACAGTGACGATTGACTTCGGGTCCTCCGGGACAGTCCGCCTGATGCTGATCGGCGGAGTCCCGATGGAAAAGCTCTAACTACTGGATGCGGATACCTGCCTGCGCGAACCATGGCACAGGGTCTACTGGTGTCACACCATCTGGGTGGATCTCGAAGTGGAGGTGCGGGCCGGTGGAAAAGCCTTCGTTGCCGATCTGCGCGATCTGCTGGCCGGCCGTCACGCGCTGGCCGACGCTGACGTTGTAGACCGCCATGTGGCCGTATACGGAGACTTCGCCGCCGTCGTGCTTGATCACGACCCAGTTGCCGAAGCCCTGGGCCGGGCCGGCGTTGATGACGGTGCCGTCCATCACGGCGTAGATCGGCGAGCCAAGGTTGTTTGCGATGTCGATTCCCTGGTGGACTGTGCCCCAACGTGGGCCGAACCCGGACGTAAACGTGCCCGTTGCCGGGGTGACTACCGTGCGGCCATCGGCGGTGCGGCCGCGCTGGTAGCGCACTCCGTCGTTGGAACCTTCCTGCTGGAAGGAGAGGCCAAGCTTCTCTTGCACGACGCGGGGGTCGTAGACGAGCGAGTAGTCGCCGACGCGGAGGGTGGCACCGCTGTCAAGAATCGTGTCTGCTGCCTGGGCAACCGCTTTCGCAGCCTGGTTGTGGTCTATCGGGGCGCCATTGAGCGTGAGGCCTACAGCGTTCGCAGGGGAAGCGGTAAGGGTAAGCATGGATGCAGTCGCGACGGCAAGCGCCGAAAGTACTGTGCGATTCATACGGGGAAGCAACCTTTTCTACAAAATATCCGGGTGGCCACGCTGCAGCCACATACAGCGACACAACTTAGTCACCTCTTGGAGGCTTGGCAATGCGTTACTGCAGGTAGAGAGGGAAAAGTATGTTCGAATAGGCTTGGAACTTCCGGAAACCAGCAGGCTGCGCGCCTGTAATAGATGTGACTGATGGGAGTGATGTTGCCAATGTGGTTGGTGGTGGGGGTGGCCCTCTGTACCCCCGTTCGGTGTGTCGGAATATCAAAAACCGCCGTGGACCATGTACGGACCACGGCGGTTGGAAAGGTTGGGATTAGAGCTGAATGCCACGCTCTGCGAGCCACGTTGCAGGATCAACAGGGGTGTTGCCGTCTGGATGGATCTCGAAGTGTAGGTGGGAACCTGTCGAGAAGCCCTGGCTACCCATGCCTGCAATGAGTTCACCGGCGTGCACAACCTGGCCAACGGATGCGTAGAGGGAATCCATGTGGCCGTATACGGAAACGGATCCATCTTCGTGGCGGATGCGGATCCAATTGCCGTAGCCCTGTGCCGGACCGGAGTTGATGACGGTGCCGTCCATGACGGCCAGGATTGGGGTGCCATTCACGTTGGCAATGTCGACGCCGGAGTGGAAAGAACCCCAGCGTGGGCCAAAGCCAGAGGTGAACACGCCCTCAGCAGGCTTCACTACCAGGGGCGCACGGGCAGCTTCGTCGGCACGCGCGACCTCTTCAGAGTGTGCAACTGCTTTCACAAGCTGATCTGTCAGGTTCTCTACCGGCTTGTATTCCGCGATAGCGAGGATCTGTGGTGCGGCTTCATCGGTCAGCGCCGTGAGCTGATCGCTGTCTGCGGCGAGGGTGTAGCTGCCTGCCTGTGCTCCATCGCCCTGAAGCGCGGCTGCGGCCGCGCCCGAGAGTCCGGCGGTGGACACGGCGCCAGTGGCAACGGCAACCATTGCGACGCGCCCCTTGTTGGGGGACTGCTTACGGTGCTTGCCTGCCGATTTTGTGGAGTGGAGCATGGACCCTCTTTAGACTTCCCGTTGGTTACAGAACTGTAACGTTTGTAACCTTCCTGTTATCTACGAGAGGTAACTGTAACGAATCGATCGCGCTAAGGCAAGCTAGAATCTGAGTATTTCTTAATCGTTTTCTTTGTGTATTACGTTACAGCCCATAAAACGCCAGGCAGGCACCCGAATGCGGTAGTGTCGAACGGTAGGAAACTGTCAATCAATGGCAATATAAGGCGCAATGTCGAAGAAAACAAGACCGCAAACATCACCGGTGGCACGCCCCTCGCGAGGCAGCGGCCACGGCTTCCTGGGTAGCGCAGGGCGTGGCATGAAGTGGACGTCGAAAAGTATGCGTGGCAGCCGTCAGCCGGAACCCGATACGCCTGAGCAGCGCACATGGAAGACGCGCCTTCGGACCTACCTTCCTTATATAGGTATCCCAACGCTCGATGTCGTGCTCGGTATTGTCGCGATCTGCGCGGCAACGCTACTGATTGGGGGGTGGAAGACCGCGTACCTGCCTGCGACAATCGGGCAGACGTGGTTCGCGCTTCACGGCGTCTCCCTCACAATCGACGGGGTATATCTGTCGCAGGTGCCGTTGCTCCCCGCCATCGGGGTCGCAGCCCTCATCGCTTGGCGCGTACGCGCCGCGACGGCGAAACAAGTCAGTATCCTCGACCTCGTGGCCATTGCAGCTCTCGTGGTGGTGCTGCCCCTGTTGGTGAGCGCGATGGCGTTGTTTATGGTCACCGACGCTTCGGCAGTCTTCGCCATCGAGCCGCCGCCGGTGTGGCAGGCGCTCCTGCTGCCACCGTGTATCCACGTGATTGGGTTCCTGTTCGGCATTCGGCACGTGCTCTGGCAGGCGCTGGCCTCCACAGTGCGAGTGCCCGTGGTGGTCGTCGATACGGCTCGGGCTTCGAGCATGCTCCTGCTCTTCCTCGGTGCGGGCAGTGTATTGGTCCTGCTGGTGCTGCTCGCTGCCCGTTACCAAAACGTCGCCACCGCTTACGGCGCATACCCGAACTCGGGGTGGGGGAGCGTCTGCATGCTGACCCTCCTTAGTATTCTGTATCTTCCTAATGCCGCAATCGGGGTGCTAGCAGTGCTGCTCGGCGGTTCCTTCCACATCGGCAGTGGAGAGGTCTCGCTTTTCGACGTCCTCTCCGTCCCCCTCCCCCCATTCCCGCTCTTCGCCGCGGTCCCCGCTACGGTCGCCCCGTGGGCCGCTGCTTTGCTTGCTGCACCCGTGATCATCCTGCTTGGGTTCTTCGTGCGTAGGCCGTCGACAATGGTGGAAGTGGCCGCAATCGGCTCGTGGACTGCAGCGATGTTTGCCTGCTGCCTGCTGCTCGCGCGGGGGAGTGCCGGCGCTTACGGCATCATTGGGCCAGACGTCTCCTCGGCGGTGCTGTTCATTTTTATGTGGACCATAGGGGTTGGCGGGCTGGTGTGGCTTGTGCGATTCGCGCGAACTTTCCTGAACCGCTCACATGTGGAAGAAGAATGACTACACTGATGAACCGTGAGTGCTGAGAAAGCTTTATCTATAGCCGTCCTCGTTTCTGGTACTGGAACGCTCTTGCGGGCGATCATGAATTACCAGGATGACCACCCAGATGCGTACCGGATTGACCTTGTCGTTGCCGACCAAGTGTGTCCTGCCATCGAACGGGCGAAAAACGCGGGCATTCCGACTGCAATCGTAGAAATGGAAAAGGACCGCGATGCGTGGAATGCTCGCCTCGCGGAAACCGTCTCCAGCTGCAGCCCGGACCTTGTTGTTTCCGCAGGGTTCATGCGCATTTTGGGGCGCCCGTTCCTGGACGTCTACGAAGGTAAAACCATTAACACTCACCCCTCGCTCTTGCCTGCGTTCCCGGGGGCGCATGCGGTGCGCGACGCGCTCAACTACGGAGTGAAAGTCACCGGCTGCACCGTCCACTACGTTGACGACGGAATGGATACCGGCCGGATCATTGCGCAACGCCCTGTGCTGGTGCATCCAGGAGATACAGAATCCTCGCTGCACGAACGCATCAAGCAGGAAGAACGACTCCAAGTTACTGAACTCCTAGCTTCTGCCTCGATACATGAAGGAAAGGTCACTTTCGAATGAACAACGAACGCACACCAATTCGTCGAGCGCTCGTCAGCGTGTACGACAAGACCGATCTTGAGCCGCTGGCCCAGGCGCTCCACTCGGCCGGTGTGGAAATTGTCTCTACCGGTTCGACCGCAAAAAAGATCGCCGCAAGCGGTGTGCCCGTCACCGAAGTATCGGAAGTCACCGGATTTCCAGAGGTGCTTGAGGGGCGTGTGAAGACCCTGCACCCCCACGTCCACGCTGGCATCTTGGCCGACCTTCGTAAGGATAGCCACAAGCAGCAGCTCGAGGAGCTTGGGGTAGCACCGTTCGAACTCGTTGTGGTCAACTTGTACCCGTTTGAGGAAACGGTTGCATCCGGCGCCGAGTTCGATGAGTGCGTCGAGCAGATCGACATCGGCGGGCCCTCCATGGTCCGCGCTGCAGCAAAGAACCACCCTTCAGTGGCCATCCTGACCTCGCCGGAGCAGTACCAGCTGGCGCAAGAAGCGGTCGAGCAGGGCGGCTTCACACTCGAGCAGCGTCGCGAACTCGCCGCCGCAGCGTTCGCCCACACCGCAGAGTACGACGCCGCAGTCGCGGACTGGTTCGCAGAACAGCTCGGCGATGACGAGGACGGCGCGCTGCGCTACGGTGAGAACCCGCACCAAGCAGCAAGCGTCATCAACGAAGGCTGGGGCCTTGCCGACGCCACCCAGTACGGCGGCAAAGAAATGAGCTACAACAACTACCAGGATGCCGACGCCGCGTGGCGCGCCGCCTGGGACCACGAAGAGCCATGCGTCGCGATTATTAAGCACGCCAACCCCTGCGGCGTTGCGGTGTCCGAGGTATCCATCGCTGATGCACACCGCAAGGCGCATGCCTGCGACCCGGTGTCGGCCTACGGTGGCGTCATCGCAACCAACCGCGAGGTAACACTCGAGCTCGCGGAGCAGGTCAAGCCAATCTTCACCGAGGTCATCATCGCACCTTCCTACGCGCCGGATGCGCTCGAACTGCTGCAGACCAAGAAGAACCTGCGCATCCTCGAAGTGGAACCAGGCCAGGACACGGAAGAGATCAAGCAGATCTCCGGCGGGTTCCTCCTCCAGGAGCGCGACGCTTTCCAAGCCGAGGGTGATAACCCAGAAAACTGGAAGCTCGTGGCAGGCCAGGCCGTCGACGATGCAACCATGGCAGACCTCGTGTTCGCTTGGCGCGCTGTGCGCTGCGTGAAGTCCAACGCGATCCTGGTCGCTCACGACGGCGCGACCGTCGGCATCGGCATGGGTCAGGTCAACCGCGTCGACTCCGCGAAGCTCGCGGTCGACCGCGCCAACTCCCTTGACGAGGGCCGCAACCGCACCAACGGTGCCGTCGCCGCCTCTGACGCTTTCTTCCCATTCGCAGACGGATTCCAGATCCTGGCAGACGCTGGTGTTCGCGCCGTCGTGCAGCCTGGCGGCTCAATCCGCGACGAGGAAGTCATTCAGGCCGCGGAAGAAGCCGGCGTCGCAATGTACGTGACTGGGACGCGCCACTTTGCGCACTAGTACTTAGTACCGCGTAGCCCTGTTTCGCGGGAAGGCCTTCACGATCGTGGGGGCCTTTTTGCTATGTATGCCCTGCGCCGTGGTGAGCAGAGCATGAAAAAACTCCCGCTCCTGGAGACCAGGGCGGGAGTTCGTCGAAAACTCTACGCTGTTATCGTCAACCGGTGTTTAGCGGCTGGTGAACGGCAGAAGAGCCATCTCGCGTGCGTTCTTCACCGCGGTAGCAACTTCACGCTGCTGCTGTGGCGAAAGACCGGTAACACGACGGGAACGGATCTTGTGACGGTCAGAGATGAACAGACGAAGGGTGTCAAGGTCCTTGTAGTCGACCTTCTCGATGCCCTTTGCCTTCAACGGGTTCTTCTTCGGGCGGCGGGACTGCTCCATGCGCGCCTTGCGATGGTTGTTATTGCGCTTCATTGGTCATCCTCCTTACCACGAAGACTTACGGACGCCAGGCAGCTCACCGCGGTGAGCCATCTCGCGCATACGGACACGGGAAATACCGAACTTGCGGAGGTAACCACGTGGGCGACCATCGCGGGAGTCGCGGTTGCGCACGCGAACAGGGGAGGCGTCGCGAGGCTGGCGGTTCAGCTCAAACTGAGCGTCCAGACGGTCCTCGTCAGAGGTCTCCGGGTTGCGGATGATTGCCTTCAGCTCGTTGCGACGCTCAGCGTAGCGAGCCACAATCTCCTTGCGCTTTTCGTTCTTGGCGATCTTCGACTTTTTAGCCATAACTTATCGCTCCTCGCGGAATTCGACGTGCTTGCGAACAACCGGGTCGTACTTCTTCAGGGAGATACGGTCTGGGTTGTTGCGCTTGTTCTTACGGGTGACATAGGTGAAACCTGTGCCCGCAGTGCTCTTCAGCTTGATGATCGGGCGAATATCGTTGCGTGCCATTAGATCTTCTCACCTCGTGCACGGATCTTTGCGACGACGGACTCAATTCCGTCGCGGTCAATGACTTTCAGACCCTTCGTGGAAACGGTCAGAGTGATGGTACGGCCCTCAGAGGGCAGGTAGAACCGGCGCTTCTGTACGTTGGGGTTCCAACGACGCGAGTGGCGGCGGTGCGAGTGGGAGACGGTCTTGCCAAACTGTGGCTTCCGTCCCGTGACCTGGCAATGTGCCGACATGGGTTGACTTCTTTCTCTTCTGCCGCCCACGCACTGATCACTGAAACGTTAGATACGGAAACGCGGAGTGAGGGTCCGCTCAAAAGTATCTGAGTAATCGGTTGACGTAGGCGTATACGTGTACTTCGACAACAGCGAGAGTCAACAATACACGTCTGGTAGGGAAATGCCTAATTCCATTTCGTGCACCCACCGGTTGTATATTGATGGCATTCGCGGCTCGTGATTATGCGAAAGTGGATTCTGCCTGTAATATGTCCCAAGTTGTCCAGTGATCAGCTGGGCGTGCACGAAATCATTCGCACCCAACTCAGGCACGATCCCTCCAATGGGAACCGACCTGAAGTATCAATCCTGAGGGAGACGAACTTACATATGAAGAAGGATATCCATCCGGATTACCACCCGGTAATCTTCCAGGACGCGAACACGGGCCACAAGTTCCTGACGCGCTCCACCAAGACCTCCGACCGTACCGACACTTGGGAAGACGGCAACGAGTACCCGCTCATCGTCGTCGATGTGACCGCAGAGTCCCACCCATTCTGGACCGGCGCACAGCGTCTCATGGACACCGCTGGCCGTGTTGAGAAGTTCAACCAGCGCTTCGGTGGCATGGCTCGCCGCAAGAAGAAGACCGCAAAATAGGGCGTAAGGAGAAACAACAATGGCAACCCCTAAGTTTAAGAAGTCCCGCGCGAACACCCGTATGCGTCGTTCGCAGTGGAAGGCTGACAACGCGCCGCTGATCACCGCAAAGGTCGACGGTCAGGAAGTGCGCATCCCACGCCGTTTGCTCAAGGCAGCGCAGGCTGGCTTGATTGACGTCGAGCAGTTCTAACGCATCTCAGAAATATGCGTTTGCCGGGCCCATCGGGCCCGGCTTTTCCGTCTTTCTGTCAGTCCGGTGTTAAAAGTCTCTTAGATACGCAATAATAGGCGTATGAAGATTCTTGTTGCCGATGATGAGCAAGCCGTTCGTGACTCCTTGCGACGGTCCCTTCGTTTCAACGGATATGACGTGCTGCTCGCTTCCGACGGCGAGGAGGCTCTCGATATGATCCGTGAGGAAAAGCCTGATCTGACCATCTTGGATGTGATGATGCCGAAGCTTGATGGGTTGGGAGTGTGCCGTACGCTGCGGTCATCTGGGTATGACCGCCCGATTCTGATGCTGACCGCACGAGACGGAGTTGCCGATCGTGTTGCTGGCTTGGATGCGGGTGCCGATGACTACTTGCCGAAGCCGTTCGCGCTTGAGGAGCTGTTGGCCCGAGTTCGCTCGCTGCTGCGCCGCGCGCAGGCAGACGCTATCCAATCGCAGTCGGCGCCGAAGACCCGGTACGAGTTTGAGGACCTCTCGGTGGAGACTGACACCCGTGACGTCTTCCGCGGAGGCCGTGCCATTTCACTGACGCGAACAGAGTTCGCTCTGCTACTGGTGCTGATCGAGAATCCCCGCAAGGTGCTGTCGCGTCAGCAGATCCTTGAAGAGGTGTGGGGGTACGATTTCCCAACTTCCGGTAACGCGTTGGAGGTCTACATCGGGTACCTGCGTAAGAAGACTGAGGCGGGCGGAGAGCCACGCCTGATCCATACGGTCCGCGGGGTTGGGTATGTACTGCGGGAGACCGCGCTGTGATGTTGCGCCAGTCGGCGACTCACTTTGAACGCACCACGGGAATTTCCCTCGAAACAGAGGATGCTTCCGGAGCGACCACTCGGAAGGATCAGGAACCACCGCGCCCTAACTTGCCGACGATCCTGTTCGATACCTACATTCGGGGCGCGTACCTGGGCTCGGAGATGACGCTTCGTCAGCAGCTTGCTGTTTTGACGGGTGTGCTTGTGGCGCTCACGCTTTTGGTCACTGCTTCCGTGAGCTATTGGGCGGCGTCGACGTCGATTATTGGCATGATGGACAATGATCTGCGTACACAGGGGGCCATGCTCGCGTATGACTCGCAGGAAATGTCCAGCGATGAGGAGCTGGCCGCCGAAGTCCAGACTTTTCGACGCCGCAACCCTCATATCTTGGCTACTGCCTCACGCGCGGAGTCTAGTAGATTCGTAGGCGATGAAATCCCTGTGGGCGGGGATTTTGCGCGCATGAACTACGGGGCGGATGTTTCCGCGCGAACCCTTCACGGCAACCGCGTGCTGGTCACCCGGCTGGATGATGGTACTGTCGTGGCGCTGTCGAAGGCTATCGACCCGACGAGGCAGCTGCAGCGTAGTATCGCTGCGGCGTTGTTGGTACTGCTCAGTTTGGGGTGGATCGTGTCGACGATGGTCGCATTCCTGGTTTCGAGCTCTGGTATGCGCCCTCTGCGCAAGTTGCACCTGGCGCTGAAGGAAGTGACGAGGACGAAGGAACTGAAGCCACTGCCGGTACAGGGGCACGACGAAATGGCGCGTATTACGAACGCGTTCAACGACATGATGGCCTCGCTGCAGGATTCGCGGACGCGGCAGGCGCAGCTGGTGGCGGATGCCGGCCATGAGCTGAAGACGCCGCTGACCTCTATGCGGACCAACATCGAGTTGCTGATGATGATGTACTCCGCTGAGCGGCAGGATCAGATCAGCGCGGAGGATCGCGCCGATCTGGAGCGTGACGTGCTGGCACAGATGACAGAAATGTCGACGCTGATCGGTGACCTGGTGGACCTAGCGCGTGAGGATTCGTCGAACGTCGAGTTTGAGGAGATTCGCCTGGACGTGATCCTTGATGAAGCCGTGCACCGCGTTGAGCGTCGCCGACCTGATGTGACGTTCCAGTTCAACGCCGATCCGTGGTTGATCATGGGGGACAGGTTCGCGATGGGCCGTGCACCGTTGAATCTGATCGATAATGCGGCGAAGTGGTCGCCAGAAGGCGGCACGGTTCGGATTTCGTTGAGGGCGGCGAAGAAGTACGCGGTGTTGGTCGTTGATGATTCCGGCCCGGGTATCGCCCCGGAGGAACGGGAGCGGGTCTTCGAGCGCTTCTATCGTTCGGCGGAGTCGCGTGCCATGCCGGGCTCTGGTTTGGGGCTGGCGATCGTCAAGCAGGTGATGGATAGGCACGGTGCACGCATCTTCGTTGAGGAATCCGATGATCACGGTGCTCGCTTCCGTGTAGTTTTTCCGGGGCGGCCTCCCGCTGCGGATGAGGATATCCTCCTCGAGGATGAGGGCCTCGATATCCCGCGTTTGCCGAATAAACCCCAGCTCAGCTAACACAGCAAACGCGCAGGGAACATTGCGAGAGAACGGGTTTTCTTTTTAGTGCTACCACAGTGCCGTGGTGCATACTGCTCTACATGACAAACCCGTACTCATCACAACCAAATACGAACCCCTACGCGGCCGATGCGCTTCCCGAGACCGCGTTCGTGCAGTCGGCGCCACAGGAAAAGCAGCGTGGCGGGCGAGGGGTAGGCACCGTAGCGGTGTCCGTAGTGTTGTCGTTGCTTGCCGGCGCCGGTGCCGGATACGCAGTGCTTGCCGCGAACGATAACGGCGAGCAGCAGCACTACAACGCACTCGAGAACCCGAGCCTCGCATCGCCCGAGACAGCTCCCGAAGGTTCGGTTGAGCAGGTCGCGGCCGCTGTGCTGCCTTCGGTGGTGTCTATTACCGTGGCAACCCCGAATGGCATCGCGGAAGGGTCTGGGTCAATCATTTCTTCCGATGGGTATATCTTGACGAACCACCACGTGATCGGTGCCGCGGCGACGGCGCGATCGGAAATTCAAGTGGTGTTCAATGACGGCTCGAAGCACTCGGCTACGTTTGTGGCTTCGGACGTCAATACGGATATTGGCGTGCTGAAGGTTGATGGCGTCGAAAATCTCCCTGTGCTCAACTTCGGCAACTCTGACGAGCTGAAAGTTGGCCAGCAGGTCGTTGCCGTTGGTTCGCCCCTCGGGCTTTCTGCCACCGTGACCAGCGGTATTATCTCCGCGAAGAATCGTCCGGTGCGTGCAGCGCAGGGTGGTGGGGAGAGCTCGCTGATGGATGGGTTGCAAACCGATGCGGCGATTAACCCAGGTAACTCTGGTGGGCCGCTCGTCGATATGCAGGGGCATTTGATCGGGATGAACTCGGCGATCGCGTCGCTCTCGGCGGGAGGTTTTGGTGGTGAGCAGTCGTCGGGGTCGATCGGCCTTGGGTTTGCGATCCCGTCAAACTTCGCCAAGCGAGTCGCGCAGCAACTCATTGAGACGGGTAAGGCGTCGCAGCCAATGCTTGGCGTGCGCGTGTCGATTCGCGGTACCCGTATCGACGGCGCCGTCGTCGCGGGTGTTGAGCCCGGAAGCCCCGCAGAAAAGGCCGGTATCCGGGAGGGTGACGTGATCACCAAGTTGGATGACCGCCTGATTGATTCAGCTGATGCGCTGATCGCAGCGACGCGCTCGAAGGACTTTGGCCAGGTTGTCACCCTCGAAGTTCTCAGCGAAGGAGAAGAAACTTCTCATTCCGTGGATGTAACCCTGAGTAACGGGTAAGTTTTGTAGCAAGCAATGAAACAGCGCGATTTCACAACGACACGACAGGAGACCTGGCATGCCAACGACAGAAGTTTTGCTTGACACCGTTGGGGAACCCGACGAAGAGTCGCTGAAGGCGGCAGAGTTGGCTGAGCAGACGCCGACTCCTCCCGCAGCCATCGCTGTGTTGGTGGGGGACCGTCGCTACACTGCGGAAGGCGACACGACTGGCGACATGCTCGTGGAGCTGCTCAGCGAGTTCGGGTTTAACGTCGATGCGGTGGTGCATGTGAACTCGAGCGAAGCGGAGATCCGCAAGGCGATCGAAACCGGCGTCGTTGGCGGGGTTGACCTGGTGCTCACCGTCGGTGGCACAGGTGTTGGTCCGCGCGATACGGCGCCTGAGGCGACGAAAGCGGTCATCGACAAGAACGTGCCGGGTGTTGCGCAGGCGGTTCGCTCGTCGGGCCAGGCATGTGGCGCGGTCGACGCCTGCACCTCCCGCGGGGTGTGCGGTGTCTCTGGCTCGACCGTCGTGGTGAACCTCGCCGCAAGCCGCCAGGCGATCCGCGACGGCGTTTCGACGATCGCGCCACTAGTCCAGCACCTGATTGGTGAGCTGAACACCTACTCCGTGCAAGCGTAACCAGGAACGATGACGGACATGACAAAGCCGCGCCACCAGCGGCGACGCGTGGAGCGACGGTCGGAAGCAGAGTACGACCGTAGTCCTGAACGCACGCAACTCTTTGGTGACGCGGCCTCTGGGCAGGCGGGCTATGACGCCGGACGCAGTGTCGATTTCGACGGCGACGGCGAGCCGGAGCTCACAGGCAAAGCCTTTTACGAGCATGAACGCCCGCCCCATTACGGAGAATAGCAGTACTACTGCTGTGCAGGCTTCTCGGAGAGCAAATCGCGGATCTCGGTAAGCAGCTCGGTCTCGGTCGGAGCCGGGGTGTCCTCGGCGATGCCGCGCTTGCGCTTCTGCATCTCGTCGAGCTTGTTCATCGGCGCGACGATCACGAAGTAAACAACGGCTGCGATGAGCAGGAAGTTAATGGCTGCAGTAATCAGTGCGCCGAAGTCGAGGAAGGTTGCGTCGTTACCGGAAATGATGTGGAAGCCAAGACCGGAGTAATCAGCGCCGCCGACGGAAGCGATCAGCGGGTTGATGATGTTGTCCGAGAACGCGGTGACAACTGCGGTGAACGCAGCACCGATGACAACACCGACTGCGAGGTCAATGACGTTGCCGCGCAGAATAAAGTTCTTAAAGCCCTCAAGCATTAGGGTCTCCTTCGTTGGGTTGGAGTTTTTGGACTTTGAAACTATAGGCAACAAACTAATGTGTGGTCAATACAACTGTTAATGGATCCGTGAGGGAGGCGGCCGCAACGTTGGCTGCGTCGGCGCTTTGCAGTAGAACCAAGATGGAACCGTGCTCGTTTGTTGTCACCACCTTGCCGCCACGCGCAATTACCCTCGGACCTGGGGCGACGATATCTACTCTGGCCCCGTGGTGCAGCATCGGAAGCAGCTCGGGCTCAGCCAAGGTCACCGGGACCATAGTGAAATCGTGCGGGTTGGCATCGTTTCCAAGTAGGGAGGCTTGGAGGTCAGGGCCGACCAGGCGCGTACTGGCGATCACTTCATTCGCGGATGCGCCGGCGGCGAGGACCTGTCCCACGGCAAGCTCGGTACTGCCCAGCGCGTTCGCGGGAACCACGGATGGCGGGAGCCTGCGCAGAGCGACGTCCGCCTCTGTGAGTACAGCTCCGGCTTCGACGTCGCGTGCGAAAACCGCGACGGGCGGGTCGGCGGAGCGGGCGTCGAAAAGCAGGCTCGTACCGGCTACCAGCAGCAGGGTGACTGCGATCGTGCGCCGCACCATGACGGCGCGGTGGTAGCCGGGCATTCGGAGGTCGCGAAGTAACGAAGCAAGCTTCATGCCGTTTAGACGCAGGCGTCGGCCCAACGGTTCCCTACAACGGCAAGAAAGTCCGGTCCGTCACAATGGCATCGACGGGCACATCGTGGGGTTGCGCTGGCAGCGTATCGACGACCTCTTCGTCAAACACCACCGCAATAATGGGGACTTCATGGTCGCGGACTTGGTCGAGCGCGCGGTCGTAGTAACCGGCACCCTTGCCCAGGCGCTGCCCGCTGCGATCCACCGCAAGCGCCGGGATCACCAACGCAGCACATTCCTTGAGCACATCGCTAGCAAACCGGGAACCAACAGGCTCCGCAATGCCGAGCGCGCCGGGTTGCTGATCCTCAGAGCACGCTGCCCACTGCAGCTCACCGTGGGGAAGCGAGATCGGCAGCCACACTGTTTTTGTGCGTTGCGCGAGTTGGAGCGGGTAGTCAGCGGCTCCGGGTTCGCTGGCGAGAGGGTGATAGGCGCTGATATCTTCGCCGATGGCGCCGTAGTGCTCCAACGCGTCGAGCGTGTGCTGGAGGATCCAGGCATCGCGCTCGAGTTTTTCCTCCTGTTGGCTAACGAGGTGGCGTCGAAAAGTGGTGTGCTTGTCGCGGAAAGCTTGCTTGGTGCGCAAGTGGGGGAGCCTCCTAACGGGTCGGAAACAGTAGACGGACTATATACAGGTAAAGTAGATCTTTATGCGGAAGTCTAACGAAGAAACCTCTCAGCAGCCTGCGTCGCGCGGCGTGAAAACCGTTGTGGTGCCGGCGGCTGGCATGGGGACACGGTTTTTGCCAGCTACGAAGACTGTTCCTAAGGAACTCCTGCCTGTGGTGGACACACCCGGTATCGAGCTGATCGCCGAAGAAGCGGCAGAGCTCGGCGCGCGCCGCCTGGCGATTGTTACAGCTCCGGCAAAAGAGGAAATCATGCGCCACTTCGGTGAGTTCGAGTTGCTGCGCGAGACGCTCGCTGCACGCGGTAAGGACGACCAAGTAAAGAAAGTGGCGCGCGCCGCGGACCTCATCAGTGCCGTCGCGGTGACGCAGGAGAAACCACTCGGGCTTGGACACGCGGTCAGCTGCGCGGAATCAGCGCTTGACGACAATGAGGACGTCGTCGCCGTCATGCTTCCCGACGACCTGGTGCTGCCCACCGGTGTCATGGAGAAGATGGTGCGCACCCGCGAGAAGCTCGGCGGATCGGTACTGTGCGCCTTCAACGTGACGCCGGAGGAAGTGTTCAACTACGGCGTGTTTGATGTCGAGGACGTCGACGAGGACATTGACGGCGTTGAGGTCAAGCGCGTGAAGGGCATGGTGGAAAAGCCGGCGGTGGAAGACGCGCCGTCGACACTCGTGGCTACCGGGCGCTACTTGCTTGACCGGGCTATTTTTGACGCCCTGCGTCGCATTACGCCTGGCAAGGGTGGAGAGCTGCAGCTTACCGACGCGATCGAGCTGATGATCCAAGAAGGCCACCCTGTGCACGTCGTGGTACACCACGGGAAGCGCCACGATTTGGGCAACCCGGGCGGCTACATTCCCGCTAATGTGGACTTTGGTTTGCACGACCCGAAGTACGGGCCGGCACTGTACACGGCAATCAAACAGATCATGAACGACTTTGAGGCCGAACACCCCGAACTGACGGGTGATGGACAACGCTAACAATGGCGTAGAAAGAGGCGTGGCTGATGCGCGGTGTTGATGAGCAGCTTGCCATAATTGGCGACGCAATCCGGACCCCCGAGCCGATCCGAGTCGGGATCGACGACGCGCTGGGGCTGATGTGTGCCGAGGAAGTCGTGGCGGCGCGCGCGTTGCCTGGCTTTTCGCAAGCAGCCATCGACGGCTACGCCGTCCGCGCAGTAGATGTGGGTGGGTCCGCGGGCCTGCGGGTCAAGCCACGCCAAGGTGGGGACGATGCGGTGCAGGAACCCTTGCCACGCGCAAGTGCCGACCGTGCTCTGCCCGTGGTTGGTGAAGTTCCCGCCGGCTCGCAGAAACCACTTCGACTGCAGCCGCGTCAAGCTGTACGAGTTGCAACCGGGGCTCCGCTGCCCACGCTTGCCGACGCCGTGCTCCCCCTGGAGTGGAGTGATCGGGGGACAAAGCGCGTCACGCCACAGCGGCCCGTCGCCAGCGGTGAGTTCGTGCGGAAACCCGGGGCAGATATTCAACCCGGTGACATCGCGGTTCGTCCCCGCACAGTACTTGGGCCAGCACAGATCGGCCTGCTGGCTGCTGCGGGACGCACCAAAGTGCTGGTGTACCCGCGCCCGCGAATCACGGTCCTCAGTTACGGCATGGAACTCGTTGATCTCGACCGAGAGCCAGGCTTAGGCCAAGTTGTCGACGTCGCCTCCTACGTCGTAGGCGCTGCCGCCGAGGAGGCGGGTGCAGATGTGCACCGCGTCGGCATCATGAATGCTGAGCCGCGGAAGATGCGGGAGACGCTGGCGGGCTTTATCGGGCGCAGCGAAATGATCGTGATCACCGGCGCAGTCGGTGGATCGGGTGCGCAGACACTCCAGGAAGTGCTGCGTGACCTCGGGGACATAGACACGACTCGAGTAGCGATGCACCCCGGTTCCGTCCAGGGCTTCGGCACACTGGGCGAAGAACGCATCCCCGTGTTCCTTCTACCTTCGAACCCAGCGGCGGCGCTCGTGATCGCCGAAACTATTGTTCGTCCAGCCATCCGCCAGGCCCTTGGGAAGCAGTCATGGCAGCGCCCGGTAGTCCGCGCCCGCTCGATGCGCGCGATCTCCTCGCAGCCAGGGCGACGCGGATACGTGCGGGCACGCCTCATGCGCGACACAGCAACCGGGGACTACCTGGTTGAAGGCCTGGCAGGAGCCGGTGGCGACACGTCCCACCTGTTTGCTGGCTTCGCAGAAGCCAACGCCATGATTCGCTTGTCTGAGTCCACGGTAGAGATCCGCCCTGGGGACGTAGTGGACGTCGAATTCCTCCAGCAGCGGGGATAGCCGGTGGGTCTGCTACGAAGGCTAGAAACTTGGCTCCATGGTCCAACGCCTGGTTGGCCGGAGCGGACCCCGCTGGTGAGGCTTCCGGGCGGGGAAACAGTCACGCTGCGGCCACTACGACTGCAAGACGGCCGCGAGTGGCGTCGTACCCGTGTGCTCGACCAGCAGTGGCTCCAGCCCGTGGAACCGACAATCCGTTCCACATGGGAGGCGGCCCACACGAAAAACGCCTGGGTAGGTCAGTGGACGATGCTCAAAGAAATGGCATCCGACGGTACTGTCGTGCCGATGGTGATTGAGGTCGACGGTCGCTTCGCTGGGCAACTGACGCTCGGCGGGATTCAGCGCGGAACCGTCGACGAGTGCTGGATTGGGTACTGGGTACACAGCCCGTACCAGGGGCGCGGCATCGCCACCGCGGCGTGCGCGTTGGGCACCGACCACGCAATTAACCGCGTCGGCCTACATCGGGTCACCGCAACTTACCTTCCAGACAACCCCGCCAGTGGCCGCGTGCTCGAGGCCGTGGGCTTCCGCGAAGAAGGATTCATGCGCGGCAACATCCATATCAACGGCCGCTGGCGCGACCACTATTTCGTCGCAATGACGGAGGATGACTACCCGACTTCGGCGGTAGACAGGCTGCGGCGCTCTGGCCGAATTCGATGAACTAGCCCCGGCGTGGCTCGGGCAGAACCACCGAAATGATCGCTACCGTTAAAGGTCAGATTCGTGGGTAGTTTTTAGGAAGGTGGCTTCGCTGTATGGGTAGCCCGAGCTTGATCATTATCTTGATGATCGTCGTGTGGGTCATCGTGCTGGCACCACTCGTATTTGGCAACAACAAACCAATTCGCCGGTCCGGTGAAGGATACGACGAGACCCGGGTCCTGCACACCGGCGGCACCGAGCCTCTTGAGGTCCGCCGCCGTCCACGTGTGACCGCTGCGGACGTGCATCTGCACGACGACGATGCCGAGGACGTGGAACTCGTCGAAGCCGTCGAGCACGAGCCCGCCGCGAGCGAAGTCCTCATCGACGACAGCGCGGTCATCCGAAACTTCTTCTTGAAGAATCAGGAAGACTCCGACTCCGAAGAAGACACCGACTCGAACGTCATTGAGGGCGAGGTCATCGAAGCGGATCCAGCCGAGGACGAGTCGGTTGAGGCCGAGACCGCTGAGGCTGAGTCTGCAGATGCAGTGGAGGATGCTTTGGACGATGCTTCCGACGACGCTGAGGCTGTAGAGCTCAGCGCTGCGGAGGATTCGGCAGCCTCGGCAGCAGAAGCTGAAAGCATCCCGGATTCGTACTACTCCACAGCAGACTTCGGATACGACACCGGGGTCACGGCGGAAATGGACGTCGAAGAGATTGCCTCGGAGGACGTCGAGGACCAGCAGGGCGCTCAAGAGGAAGAGGTCGCCGTCACCGACGAAGACCTTGCGTTCGCTGAGGCCCGCCGTGGCCGTGGCGGGTGGGACCCCGACCGCGCGCGCAGAGCGCGCGAAGATCGCTTCATGCGCCGTCAGCGCACGTTCCTTGGCCTCATCATCGCCTGCGTGATCACGTTTGTGGTCGCGTTCGTTGCAGGCGGGTGGACATGGATCCTGCCAGCGGCCTCCGTCGCCCTGACCGTCTGGTTTATGGTCGTGCTGCGCAGCGTCGTCCGGCAGGAGCGCGCACTGCACCGACGCCGCATGCGCCAGCTGCGCCGCGCACGCCTTGGCGTCGCCACTGCAGATTCGACGCACCCCAGGCAGGAGTGGCCACGTCGATACGGTGAATCCGTCGCCATCGACCTTGACGACGCCCACCCCGACTTCGCCGACCTCCCCGAAGCATCCTCCGTGATCTTCGAAGACCCCACGGATACTCGCCCCTACCCATACCGCGAGGACGGCAACCGCACCCCACGAGCAAGCTAAAACGCCAGCTTACCCGTGCGATTTAGCATCAGCGGAGAAGAGGAGTAACCTCTTCTCCAGCGAGGGGCTATAGCTCAGTTGGTAGAGCGTCGCGTTCGCAATGCGAAGGTCAGGGGTTCGATTCCCCTTAGCTCCACAAGATACAAACCCCCAGGTCGTTTGTGGCCTGGGGTTTTGTCGCACCTGTGCTGGTGCAACCGCAGTCGGTACCACCGCAGAATTGTTCCCGGGAGATCGTTTGACTTCGGAACTATTTTTGTAGACAGCCGTCGCCACCTGGGGAAACGTGAGCATGGGTCGACCGAAGGAGACCTGAAACACAAAATGGTTCCCCGGGTTGGGAACTTTTTCGAGGCGCAGCTCGCCAGAGGTAGGAGCACCACTACAGCCGGGGCTCGTCCTTAGCCCCAACGCTGATGCGACCCAAGACGACACTCTACATTCGCATGGCGAACGTGCCATGTTGTGATCGCTGTGCGGTGTTGGCGGGCAAGCGTGGTTACTGGGATACACCGTTTCAGCGACACCCAGGGTGTGACTGCACACAGATTGCGGTGCCCGAGGACTTCACCGAAGGCTACAGTGGGCCTCAATTCGATGTGCAGGCGTATTGGGACTCGTTGAGCGCTAAGGACCAAGACAAGGTGTTTACCAAGTCTGGTGCTGCGGCGATTCGCGCCGGTGCTGACATCAACCAGGTGGTCAACAGTAAGCGTGGGATGTCGGATGCTGCCCAAGCGTTTACGAGGATGGGTACGACGCAGCGGTCGAAGACGATGCAGTACTACTACGGGCAGTCGAAACAGGCGGTGAAGGGCAAGCCTCGTATTGCGAGGTTGAGTGTGCCGGAGATTATCAAGCGCACGCAGGGCGACCAGCAGCGCCGGGTGGAGATGTTGTATCGGTACGGCTATATCCGGTCGGTGCGGCCGGGTGTTCTACCTGCGGAGGTACGTGATGTGGTGGCGGATACTGCCCGTGCACGGCATCAGGCGTTGTTTGAAGAGTTTTCGGAGATCGTGCCGAAGATTGACCCGACATTGCCTGTAGAGCACATCACGAAGGCAGGCAGAGTTCGCTTTGTTGAGAAAAAGCAGTTGATGTACGTCTCTGGCGGGCACACAGCAGAGTGTGCCGATGAAATAGCTGCTGCCGTGAAGCAAATTCGTGCAGAGCATGCTAACGCAGAATTGAGCGCTCCGAAGTCGTTCTTCCCTCCGCAGAATCAGAAGCAACTCCTTGAGTGGTTAGCGAACGCTAAAGATGAGGCGCAAAATGATCCGGATTTTCTAGAGCGAACCAACAACAATGGTTGGTTGCTGCAAAAGCGGGTTGTAGACCCGCAGGGTAACCGGCAATTTCTGGAAATGATTATTCAGGAGCAATCTTCGAAAGAACGAGACTCGTGGAGGTATGCCACAGTCTTTCCTCGCTATGGAGATAATGTAAGGCGTATTACAGTAGAAGGTGAACTCGTGGACGCTCCGTGGAAAGGAGATTAGATGCTGTTTCATGAAGCGATAGAGAAACTAAACGATGATCTCGGGGTAGCCGACAACAATCGTCTCACTCCTCAGCGTGAAGAGCGTCTTCTACGTGCTTACCTCGATGCAGCTCGTGCAGGGAAAATCGTTACAGATGCGGAAGCGAAAAAGGAGTTCCTTGAGATATTCGAAGAGCCGATTTATTTCGAAGAGAACTTCTACTCTGAACAAGGAGTGCTGGACGCGTTTGAATTGGCACGAGAGTTTGGCGCAATCGAACCCGTGGTTTCGCTAAACTTCCCTGCACTTGAGGACATGGATTTATATCGCAGGCACTAGTCGATCGTTGAAAACTTTCTAACCCACCACCAACGTGGTGGGTTTTTTCATACCCACCTACCGGTGGGTTTTCGTGTTTTAAGGAGAAAACAATATGAACAACCGCGTACGTCCGTGGGTACGAATGTTTGCCGCACAAGCAGACGGCGGCGAACCCACCGCCACCGGGCAGGGAAGCGCCCCAGCCCAGCAGACGACCCAAGAACCTACCAACACCGCCGAATCAGAAAGTGGCGCCGAAAAGCCTTCGGAATCCGCGACAGGCGATGACGAGGAGGACAACCCTGACGGGCGTGGCAGTAAACGCGCTGTGCTCAAAGACCTCGCAGAGGAGCGCGATAAACGCCAGGCCGCAGAAGCAGCCCGCGACGAGTACAAGGAACGACTTGATGCAATCGACCGGGAGAAGATGACCGAGCTTGAGCGCACACAATCCGACCTGGAAAAGGCCAACGAGCGAATCGCTGAACTCGAAGCGGAAAAAACTGCACGTGAGCGTGAACAGCTCGTCGGCAAAGTCTTATCTGATGCGAAACTCCCCGCCGAGATGGCGGATCGGCTGCGTGGCGAAACAGAAGAAGAACTCGCCGCCGATGCAAAGGCACTCGCAGCAGCGCTCGGCTTCGACCGCAAACCCGTCGACCCCTCCCAGGGGCGGGGAACGCAGCGAGCAACAACCCCCATGACACTGCAGCAGGCCACAGACGCCCGCTTGAACATTCAACGATAGAAAGGAAGTGATGCCACATGGCTATCACGCTTGAGCAAGCAAAGCTCAACACCCAAGACGACTACGACGCAACCGTCATCGATGAGTTCCGCAAAAGCTCCGTCATCCTCGACAACCTCATCTTCGACACCGCAGTCAACCCTGCCGGTGGCGGCGCAACACTGACCTACTCCTACCGCCGACTCGCAACCCAGCGCGAAGCAGCATTCCGCGAGTACAACACCGAGTGCATCTCGCCGATGCGTTCGGCGAGTGACGTCCTGAACTACTGCGTGATTATGCCTTAGCTGTACGGCCAGGGGATTCAGCGACGGGGCTGCCTGGCCTTTGTGCGTGCCAGGTTTTCACTGCTTCGGCATCCCAGAGGGGTGTTTGCTTTGTTAAGCGCGTTACAGGCCCGGGTACGCCGAGTTTGTTGTTTGCTCTGCTGTAGGAGCGCCATGTGGAGTCGGTGACTCCACAGTGGTTGGCGCATTGTTGCACGGTCCAGAGTTCACGCCCGGTGTCGGTATCGGTGATACGGATGTTCATGCTGATTTCCTATCGAGGAGATAGATGTAGACGGCGGTTGCAGAAAGTATGAGCAAGGTGATCGGGTGCCAGCCGATGAGCACGCCGAGGGGAACGAGGAGTAGCGGAAGATTCAGCCGCATAGCGTATTCCTTTCCGAGGTAATGGGGAGGAGTGCCTCGCGGTTCTGGTTAATTCGGGTAATCAGAACCGCGAGTTCTTTTTACTCGTCCTTATCGTGAGGCTTCCGGAAGAAGAAGCCCACGATTAGCCTAGTAGGTTGTGGTGCCCAGCTAACGCTCAGAAACGTTTTGAACGGAGTGACAAACGTCTCTAGAGTGTTACGCGCAAGACAGCCGAAGAAAAGGAGAACACCGTGGCTGCACAAAGGATCCGTCGAGCAGTCCTTGTCGTTGCGCTGTTGAATCTGGCGTACTTTTTCGTCGAGTTTATCGCCGCGCTGACGATCGGCTCTGCCTCGCTCGCGGCGGATTCCGCCGACTTTCTCGAGGACACGGCGATTAACCTGCTCGTATTCTTCGCGGTGGCGTGGCCGGCGCACCGGCGTCGCGTGGCGGGGAGCGTGCTCGCCGGGCTGATTCTCATCCCGGCTGTAGCTGCGGTAGTCATGGTGGTTACCAAGATTCTCAATCCGGTCCCGCCATCTCCCGAGGGACTGACAGGTGTGGCACTCGGCGCGTTGGCAGTCAACCTCATCTGTGCGGTGATCCTGCTCAAGCTGCGTGACCAGGGTTCGTCGTTGGCGAAGGGGGCATGGCTCGCGGCGCGCAACGACGCGCTGGCGAACGTGCTCATCATCGTCGCTGGCCTGCTCACCTTCGTTTGGCCGACTGCTTGGTTCGACATCGTCGTCGGCACGATCATCGCTGCAATCAACCTTTCGGCGGCCAAGGAAGTGTGGGAGGAGTCCCGCGAGGAGCATGCTTCGGTGGAGGAAGCATTCGCAGAGATGGACGACGACTAACTCCACACTCCGGATGCGCCACGTCGCCAAGTGCCGATCAGGTTCGTGTCGATGATGCCAGTGGACTCCATGAGCGCGTACATCGTGACGGGGCCGACAAAAGTGAAGCCACGTTTCTTCAGGTCTCGGGCGAGGCGACGTGATTCGTCGGACTGGGTTGGTACTTCCTCCATACTGCGGGGAACAGGTGTGGTTTCCGGCTGGTAGGACCAGATGAAAGACGCGAGGTCCGTGCCGGTTTCTCGTAACTCGCGGGTGGCGGCCGCGTTGGTGAGCACTGCCTGAAGTTTGCGGCGGTTGCGGATCAGGGAGGCGTCGTCAAGAAGGTGCTCGATTGAGTCCATGCGCGCTAGGGCGTCGGGGTCGAACCCGCGGAAAGCCTCGCGCAGGGCGTCGCGCTTTTGCAGGATCAGCCTCCACGACAGGCCGACCTGGAACCCCTCGAGACAGAGGCGCTCGAACATGCCTGCCTCGTCGCGAACGGGCATGCCCCACTCGGTGTCGTAGTAGTGGCGCAGGAGCGGATCGTGCGCGGCCCAGGGTGGGCGGCTGAGTCCGTCGTCGCCGGTGATTGGGAAATGTTGCTTTGTTTCATTTTCCATACGTAGTTCGACGTTTTTCTGCCTGGTTCGGTTCCTTGAGTACTCTAGTGTGCATGAACAGGCCAGCAGTTCGAGATTTTGCGCTCTTAGTCATCCGCGCGGTGCTCGGGATCGTGTTTGTTGCGCGTGGTTACCAGCGCTGGTTTGAGCTGGGCATGCGGCGCACCGCAGAGGACTTTGCGGCGATTGGGGTGCCGCAGCCGACGCTGTCTGCGTATCTTGCGGGCTTTGTTGAGTTGGTTGGGGGAGCGTTCCTCGTCATTGGCTTGCTGACGACGATTGTCGCGTCAGTGCTCGCGCTATTGGCGCTGGCTGCGACCTACTTCGTGCATCTGAGTAACGGTTTCTTCATTGCCGATGGCGGCATTGAGTACACGATGGTGCTCGCCGCGGCGTTGTTCGTGGTGATCGTGTTCGGGCCGGGCCGCGCAAGTTTGGACGGGGTGCTCACACGTGATTAGCCACGATGAGGTTCAAGCTTGCTTGTCCGCGCGGCTCGACGGGGAGCAAGCATCGCTTGACGACGCCGTCGTGGACGCCCACCTCGCGCAGTGCGAGGAATGCTCGGCGTTTTGGGAGCAGGCGCTTTCCTTGTCGGAGAGGGTGCGCTTTGCTGAGGTTGATGGGAACGTGGCACCTCCGACCGATCTTGCTGACGCCATCCTCGCCGGCGTCAATGACCCCTGGCACGCTATGATGCAGCGCCGCCAAGTCAACGTGATGATTGGCCGAGCAGCGCTGTGCGTGATCGCTGTGTGCTGGATCGTGTGGGCGGTCGCGGGGGTTGTCGGTGTCGGTGAGGCGTTGGCGCAAACTCCTGAGGCTGCTGCGGCCACGCTGATGGGAGTCGCGGTCCGTTTCGGTGTGGGCCTGTCGTTGGGGCTCGCGTCCTGGAGGCCAGCCCAGATTCCGGGCATCGTGCTGATCGTGGGGACGATGTTCACGTTTACCCTCGGGTTCGCGGTGCTGGACGCGGTGCAGCGTATCGGCGTGGTCGAACCGATGGCAGTGATTGCGCCGGGGATCGCGCTGGTGGCGCTCGCCTGGACATGGATCGCGGACAAAGGCGTGGCCATGCGCCGGGCTTGGCACCTGCTCAACGCCGACCCGAACGGCCTTTAGCGGGCTACTTCCAGCTTGGGAACCACATAAGGGAGTCGTAGTAGCCGTCGGTGACTTGCAGGCCGTACAGGATTGGGCCCCAGTAGACGAAGCTTGCGGCCACAATTGCGAGGTACACAATCACAACGATTTGACCGGTGCGAATCGGGGCCCCGGTTAGCTTCACCAGTAACGCAGACTCGCGCAGGGACCCCTTCTTCGCGATGTTGCCTAGCGCGAGCGCGAGCAGTACCGCGGTAAACGGAATGAGTGCCGTGGCGTAGAAGAAGTACATCTGGCGGTCGAACGCCGCGAGCCAGGGCAGGAAGCCTGCGGCAAAGCCGATGAATGGCACGATGACGCGGAGGTCGCGTCGAGTGATCCATACCCATGCAGCCCAGAGCAGCACCGGGATGGTGAGCCACCAGATAGCAGGGGTGCCGAATAGGGAGATCATTTCGCGGCAGGTATTGCCGTCTCCGCACTCGATGTCGGTGGAGGAGTAGTAGAGGATCGGGCGCGCCGCGACGAGCCACGCCCATGGCTTGGAGTCCCAGGGGTGCGAATGCCCGCTGGAGCTCGTCAGAGAGCCGTGGAATTCGAGCACCGAGAAGTGGTAGTACAGCCAACCGGCAGCGGCATCCGGCAGGTTGGCGAGCCAGGGCCAGTCGGAGCCAGCGATGGTGCCGTCCGCCAGGGAGTGGCGGTAGACCGAGGTTTCGGAGGCGAACCATGCGCGCCACGACCAGATGTAGAGGAGCGCGGGCAGCAGCACGATCGAGGCGAGCGCCGAAGGCACGTCACGCAGCAGCGCACCAGCCAGCGGCTTCTCGACGCCATACCGCTTGCGCAACCACAAATCCCAAAATGCGGACATCAGGCCATAGAACGCGATGTAGTACAGCCCCGACCATTTCACGCCCAGTGCGAGGCCGAGCAGCACGCCGGTAGCGAAGCGCCACCAGCGGAACCCGAGACGAGGCCCGTATGGTCCGGCTGCCTGCACTGCGCCCGACAGCCAGGCGTCGTGCCAACGCTGGTGCACCTGGCGCATGTCACCTGCGAGCGTCCACGCGGCGGCGACGATGAACAACACCTGGAAGATGTCCAGCATGCCGAATTTGGCTGCGACCAGCAGGACGCCGTCGAAAAGCGCGATGACACCCGCGATTGCTGCGATGGACGTCGACTGGCTCACGCGGCGCGCCAACAGGAACGTGAACACGATGACTGCGGTACCAAACAACGCCGTCATGATGCGCCAGCCCATCGGGGTGTAGCCGAAGATTGTCTCACCAAGCGCGAGGAGCTGCTTCCCCAGCGGCGGGTGCACGACGAGCCCGTAGCCGGGGTTGGACTCGATGCCACCAAGCACAGGGTTAAAGGAGCTGCGTACCATGTCCCAGCCCTGCGGCACGTAGTGTTTCTCGTCGAACACCGGGGTGCCGGATGACGTCGGCTGCACCAGCCCAAGGAAGCGTGTGAACAGCGCGAGGACTGTCAGTACCGCAAGCGTGATTGTGTCCCGACGGTGCCATGGCACGCTGACCGGGGCTCCCGGCTGTGGCCTGCCGGGCTTGATCAACGCGGGCGTCGGCGACGCTTTGCTCTGGACGGTATCGATGGGCGCATTGGTATTCACGTGAATGGATACTACTGTGTTCGCTGCATTATCTGTAGCTGCACCTAGTATCTATTGCATGGATAGTGCAGACACTCAACCGACGATGCAACACCAATTTCCTTCACGCGGGGTGGTGCTGGCCGCAACGCCGCTCGGCAATATTGACGACGCCTCGCCACGGCTCGCGTACGCGCTCGAACATGCGGATGTGGTTGCGGCGGAGGATACGCGACGCACGCGCGCACTGGCGGCGGCCCTTGGCGTGGAGCCACGTGGGCGGGTGGTCTCAAACTTTGACCACAACGAGGAGCAGCGGCGGGATGAGCTGCTTGCTGCTGCCCGCAACGGCGTTGTGCTCGTGGTGACGGATGCTGGCATGCCGATTGTGTCCGACCCCGGCCTCTCCCTGGTGGCCGCGGCGCACGATGCCGGTGTCCCAGTAACGTGCCTGCCTGGCCCTTCCGCGGTGACGACCGCACTTGCGCTCTCGGGGCTGCGAGTGGGCCATTTCATCTTCGACGGGTTCGCCCCACGTAAAGCAGGAGCGCGAGAAGCCTGGCTGAAGGAACTTGTGCACCAGCCTCGCGCCGTCTGCTTCTTCGAATCGCCACACCGCGTCGCACAGACACTTGACGACGCCGCTTCGATCCTCGGGCGCGATCGGCGCGCCGCGGTATGCCGCGAACTGACAAAAACTTATGAAGAAGTAAAGCGTGCGACGCTCGGTGAACTCGCCGAGTGGGCGAAGGGTGGGGTGAAGGGCGAAGTCACCGTTGTCATCGAGGGTGGCGACGCTGCAGCGACAGAGCCTGAAGACCTCGTGGAAAACGTGTTAACGCTGGTGCAAGGCGGGATGCGGATGAAGGATGCCGTGAAGACTGTCGCGAAGCAATATGGGGTGAAATCGAGCGAGTTGTACGACTTATCTCAGGAAGCGCGCAGCACGGAATGATCGCACTTTTCGGCCGAAAATGCGCACTACGTGGACGAATTGGATTAGATATAGCAGCCGAATTCAGTTAACCTGCTAAAGCTTTCTTATTTTCTATGGAATTGAGGAGATTTTTTTCATGTCTCAGGGAGACCTGACCCAGGATCCACACGATCCTGATGCAGAAACTCGGAGTACTGAACTGACAAATTCCGATGAAGTCGGCCCCGCAGCGCCATCTGCGACGAGCCAGCTCGCGGAGCTCATCGTTGCTGAGCGGCGAGGGGAGCGAAAGGAATCGGTCGACGCAGAGGAGCAAGTTGAGCTCGCTGCGGAAGACGAGAACGCAAAGATTGACTGGAGCATCGTTGTTCCGCTTCTCGTTGTGGTGACGGCCGTCGTTGCTTGGGGCTTGTTAGCAAAAGATAGTTTCTCGAGCTTTGCTGATACGTCCTTCAGCTGGGTGATTAACAACCTTGGTTGGGCGTTCGTGCTCTTCGGCACGATTTTT
Organism: Corynebacterium sp. NML140438; assembly: GCF_001875725.1. Taxonomy (GTDB): domain Bacteria; phylum Actinomycetota; class Actinomycetes; order Mycobacteriales; family Mycobacteriaceae; genus Corynebacterium. The sequence continues at coordinate 41,557 of NZ_MLCQ01000022.1, forward strand.
GTGTTCTTTGTCTTGGTAATCGCGTTTTCGAACTTCGGTACGATCCGCCTGGGCAAGTCGGACGAGCAGCCGGAATTTAGAACCTCGTCGTGGATTGCGATGATGTTCGCGGCAGGCATGGGCATTGGTCTGATGTTCTACGGCGCGTCCGAGCCACTGGCGATGTACCGCGACGGTGTTCCTGGCCACCAGCCACACGAGGTGGGCACTGCGCTCGCGCAGACAATGTTCCACTGGAGCCTGCACCCATGGGCGATTTACGCCATCCTGGGCCTTGCAATCGCCTACTCGACGTTCCGCCTCGGCCGCAAGCAACTGCTCTCCAGTGCCTTCATCCCGTTGATTGGCGAAAAGGGCGTGAATGGTTTCTGGGGCAAGCTCATTGATGGTTTGGCAATTTTTGCCACGATTTTTGGTACCGCATGTTCGCTGGGTCTGGGTGCCATGCAGATTAGCTCGGGCCTGAACGCTTCGGGCTTTGTGGATTCGCCGTCGACGAAGCTGACGATCGGCATCGTGTCCGTCCTGACTCTTGCGTTCCTGCTGTCCGCGATGTCGGGCGTCGGCAAGGGTATTCAGTGGCTGTCGAACTTCAATATGGCGATTGCCGCACTGCTGGCGATCTTCGTGTTCGTCTTCGGCCCGACCGTGAGCACCTTGAACTTCTTGCCGACGGGCGTCGGCGCGTACCTGTCGCAGTTCTTCGAGATGGCCGGGCGCACCGCTGAGAACCAGAACGGTGAGGCAGGCGACTTCCTGTCCGGTTGGACCATCTTCTACTGGGCATGGTGGATCTCCTGGTCACCATTCGTTGGTACTTTCCTGGCGCGTATTTCCCGTGGCCGCACCATCCGTGAGTTCTGCCTCGGCGTCATGCTGATCCCGGCAGGCCTGTCCACTGTATGGTTCGCAATCTTCGGCGGTACTGCGATCAAGTTCGAGCAGGAAGGCCGCTCCATCTACGGTGAGGGCACCTCTGAGGAGCAGCTGTTTAACCTACTGCACGCGCTCCCTGGTGGCTTCTACATTGGTATCTTTGCCGTGATTTTGTTGGGTACGTTCTTCATCACGTCGGCTGACTCGGCTTCGACCGTGATGGCGTCCATGTCGCAGAACGGCAAGTCGGATGCGAACCCGTGGATCGCAGCCGTCTGGGGTCTTGGTACTGCGTTCGTTGGCCTGACGCTGTTGATTGCTGGTGGCACCGATGCGCTTGGCGCGCTGCAGTCCGTGACGATTGTTGCGGCAACCCCGTTCTTGCTCATCCTGATCTTGCTGATGTTCGCGATTGTCAAGGACGTGTCGAATGACACCATTTACCTGGACAAGAAGGAGCAGGATCGCTTCAACCGCCAGCTGGCTATCGAGCGCCGTATGCACCGCGACCAGCTTGAGCTTGAGCACAAGAAGGCACAGGTCAAGCGCATGCTGCGTCCACGCAACTAAGCGTTGAGTGCCTGCAGATCGCTCTGCGTGTGGCCCCGATATGACCCGGAACATGGGTTGTGTCGGGGCCATAACTTATGCTTAAGGGCATGACTTCTGCGAAGACTCAAAAAAATATTCTTGTGTGCGTTGCATGGCCGTATGCGAACGGCCCTCGCCACATTGGCCACGTGGCTGGTTTCGGGGTGCCGTCGGACGTGTTTGCGCGCTATCAGCGCATGGCTGGCAACAACGTCCTGATGGTCTCTGGCACCGATGAGCATGGAACTCCGCTGTTGGTGCAGGCGGACAAGGAAGGCGTGAGCGTCAAGGAGCTCGCAGACCGCTACAACGAGCAGATCGTGCACGATCTGGCAGGGCTGGGCCTATCTTACGACCTGTTTACCCGTACCTCGACACGCAACCACTACGCCGTGGTGCAGCAGCTCTTCAAGGGGCTGTACGAGAATGGTTACATGATCAAGGAGACGACGCAGGGTGCGATCTCTCCTTCGAACGGCCGGACCTTGCCGGACCGCTACATCGAGGGGACGTGTCCGATCTGCGGCGCGACCGACGCGCGCGGGGACCAGTGCGATACGTGCGGCAACCAGCTCGACCCGGCAGACCTGATTAACCCGGTGTCGAAGATCAACGGCGAGACGCCGAAGTTTGTTGAGACTGAGCACTTCATGCTGGACCTTCCGGCGCTGCACGACGCGCTGAAGGAGTGGCTGAGCACCCGCGAGAAGTGGCGTCCGAACGTGCTGAAGTTCTCGCTGAATCTCCTGGAGGACATGCGTCCGCGCGCAATGACACGTGACATCGACTGGGGTATTCCGATCCCCGTCGAGGGTTGGCAGGACAACCCGTCGAAGAAGCTCTACGTGTGGTTCGACGCGGTGGTCGGGTACCTGTCTGCTTCGATTGAGTGGGCGGAGCGCAGTGGCGACCCGGATGCCTGGAAGACTTTCTGGCAGGATCCAGCTACGCCGAGCTACTACTTCATGGGCAAGGACAACATCACGTTCCACTCACAGATTTGGCCAGCGGAGCTACTCGGCTACGCGGGCAAGGGCTCCCACGGCGGCGAGGAACACGAGCTGGGCACGCTGAACCTTCCGACGGAGGTTGTGTCCTCTGAGTTCCTGACCATGTCTGGTTCGAAGTTCTCATCCTCGAAGGGCGTTGTCATCTACGTCAAGGACTTCCTGGAGGAGTTCGGACCGGACCCGCTGCGTTACTTCATCGCGGTGGCCGGCCCGGAGAACAACGACACTGACTTCACCTGGGACGAGTTCGTCCGCCGGGTGAACAACGAGTTGGCGAACGGCTGGGGCAACCTGGTCAACCGCACCGTGTCGATGGCGCACAAGAACTTCGGTGAGGTCCCCGAACCGGGTGAGCTCATGGAGGTGGACGAGAAGATTCTCGCGCTGGCGGAATCGACGTTTGCATCCGCGGGCAAAGACCTGGCTGAGGCTCACTTCAAGAACGCGATCACCAAGATCATGCACGTGGTCGGGGAGACGAACGCCTACATTGCGGATCAGGAGCCTTGGAAGCTGGCGAAGGACCCGGAGCAGCGCACTCGTTTGGCGACGGTGCTGTGGACCGCGCTGCAGATGGTCAGCGACTGCAACGCGATGCTGACCCCGTTCCTGCCACACACCGCGCAGAAGGTACATGAGACCCTTGGCCGGACCGGCGTGTGGGCTGCAACGCCGTCCATCGTTGAAGTCAGCGATGACAAGGACTTTGAGCTCGTCGGCGTCGGTCTGCCGGAGCACGGACAAACCTACCTCACGATTACTGGTGACTACTCCGATCAGCAGGCGACCTGGCAGCGGGTGCCGATGGAGCCTGGCGTCGAACTGTCGAAGCCGAAGCCGCTGGTGGCAAAGCTCGACCCAGAGCTCGGGGAGACCGGGCCGGAGTGGGCGCCTGTGCAGTAATGCTGCGGCAGCGCTAGAGTGCTTCGAGTGTTTGCTCTTGTACTTTTCGTCGCTGTCATTAGTGCCTCACTCAACTTGCGTGCGGGCATTGCCTCCGTCGGGTCAGTACTTGACCAAGTCATCGACCACTACGACGCCCCCGCTTGGGTCGGGGGCGTGGTCACGGCGGTTCCCGGCACGCTCTTCTTCCTGGTTGGTATCTGCGCGGTGCCAATCGCGCGGAGGTTTGGCCTCACACCGGTGATCTTGGCTGCCGCCGGGCTTCTGACCGCGGGGCTGGGGCTACGGCCCTTCGCACCCGATGTCGCGCTGTTCCTGCTAGCAACGGTGGGTGCTGCTGGTGCCATCGCGTTGATGAACGTGTTGCTGCCTGCATGGATTAAGCAGCATGGCGGGCGCTACATCGTTGCCCTGACCACGGTGTACTCCGTAACGCTGGGCCTTTCTTCGGCAGCCGGCCCGCTGAGTGCGCTGGTGACGCCTTCGTGGCAGTCGGCGCTCGGCCTGTGGGCAAGCACTGCGGGTGTGCAGGTAGTTGTCTGGGGCTTCGTCTTCCTCAAATTTGGGAAGGACGTTCCCGGGAGCACAGCTTCGACGCCACAAGACGACGTCACTGCGCCGGAAACGCCAGTTTGGAAGTCGCTGACTGCGGTGGCCCTGATGCTGTTCTTCGGGCTGCAGTCGACCAGCGCGTACATCCAGATGGGGTGGTTGCCCGCCATATTTATCGACGCCGGCGTCGCCCCATCAACCGCAGCAGCGGGCCTCGGACTGTTGGGCTCGGTCGGCATGGTTGGTGGGCTCGTACTGCCGACGATCATTTCTCGTGCGAGGACGCTGACGCCGCTTGTGGTGCTCTTCGCCCTTTCGACGGCGGCGGGGTATCTAGGCCTGTACTTCGCCCCGGCAGCGTCTCCACTTGGGTGGAGCCTCCTGTTGGGGTTCGGCGGGTGCTGCTTCCCGCTGGCGATTGCACTGATTCCAGCGCGAACACGCGACCCGTTGGTCACTGCGCGGTTGTCTGGTTTCGTGCAGCCGGTCGGGTACGTGCTCGCGGCGACGGGCCCGCTACTCGTGGGCGTAGCTTATGACCGAATCGGCGCGTTCCAACCGATCTTGATTGCGCTGGTGGTCATGGCGCTGGTGATGGGGGCAGTCGGTGTCGTGGCAGCGCGCCACGTCATCATTGACGACGAGCTCAGCGCTGCAAGCCGCTGAGGAACTGCTCCAAAAACGTGGTGAGTTTACCGGTTGCGTCGTCGTCGAAGCGGGCGTCGACAACCATGATGGGCGCGGTGTATTTGGGGGAGTTGCTGTCGGGGTCGCGTACGACGACGAGGTCTGTGCCGTAGTCATCCTTCAATAGCTTCCAGGCAAAGCCGTAGTCGCGTACAAAGGCGTCGCCGAGCGCGGTGCCGACAACGCGTGCAGTATCGCCGCGCGGGTAGCTGCGTTGTGCGTCACGCGGCAGTGCGAGAAAATCCTCGAGTATTCCCTCGAACCGTTCGACGATTACTCGCGCAGGGCCGTTGAGCCCCTGCGCTGCGGCTTCGGCGAGCGCGTTATTGATGCTGGTTTGGGTCTGTGCGTCAATCGCGTGGAATGTCATAGGCTCTATCGTATGAGCAAAAAGAAACCTCGCCCGACACCAGTACCCGCAAGCCCGATACCAGGGCTTATCGACGCCCACACGCACCTGGCGTCTACCGGGGCCACCACGCAGGCGGACATCGATGCGATCATGGGCCGCGCGGTGAGCGCCGGCGTGGAGCGAGTATGCACCGTGGGTGATGGGCTCGCGGAAGCAGAACAAGCGCTGGAGGCCGCGCATATGCACGAGCGTGTGTTCGCCGCGTGCGCGATTAACCCGACGCGAGCGGCGGAACTCGACGACGTGGCAAGGCAGCGGCTCACGCAGATGGCGGCGGACCCGCGCTGTGTCGCGGTGGGGGAGACCGGCATCGATACCTATTGGATCCGCCACGATGCCGAAAACACCGCTGACCTTGCTACGCAGGAGGAGGCATTCCGATGGCACATCGACCTTGCCTGTACGACAGGTAAGGCGCTGATGATCCACAACCGCGAGGGGGATGCGGACATGCTACGAATCCTTGCCGACGCGCCGAAACCGGAGCACGTTATCTTGCACTGCTTCTCCTCGCCGCTTGATGTGGCGAGGGAGGCGATTGAGCGCGGCTACGTGCTGTCTTTTGCAGGCAATGTGACGTTTAAGCGCAACGAGGAGCTGCGTGCGGCTGCGGCCTTGGCACCGGAGGGGCAGCTGCTCATTGAGACCGACGCGCCGTACATGACCCCGGAACCGTTTCGCGGTTCGCGCAACGAGCCATCACTGATTGGACATACGGCGCATGTCGTCGCGGAGGCTCGAGGGATGGACGTCGAAACGCTGGCGAGCGAGGTGTCTGCCACCTTCGATCGTGTCTATGGGCTGTGATTATTGCGTGCACGTGTCCGGGAACACAACGGAGACGTGTCTGCGTTGCCCCAGGTGGCCTGTGAGTGATGTGAACCGCGTGGCGTGAGTGACTGTGTCCACCATGGTGTGCAAACATCTGCTGGTAAAATAGCAGAAGTTACCGTATTGTTATCGAAGTATTATTTCGTGACGAAGGGGAATGACGCTTTATGGGCTCGCGCATCCAGCACACCAACACCGCAACGAAGCGAATCGCCGTTGGCGCGCTCGCGGGTGTTGTCATTGCGGCCGGCACCACAACGGCGCTCGCCGCGCAGAAGAATGTCACCGTCGACGTGAATGGCGAGGCAACCTCACTGAAGACCTTCTCGGGGGATGTTGCTGGCGCGCTGCAAGCCGCTGGCGTTGAGGTGAAGGACAGTGACGTTGTCTACCCAGCCCCTGCTGAGAAGCTCTCGAACGGCGACACGGTGACCGTCCGCACAGCGAAGCCGGTCGCCGTCGTTGTAGACGGTGTGGCGCAGGAGATCACCTCCACAGCGCTGACTGTCGGCGAGGTTATGGATGAGGTGGGGGTCTCCCCGGCATCCTCATCTGACTTGGATAAGGACACCAAGCTTGTCGACGGCCTCAACGTCGACGTGACCACCCCGAAGATCATCGCTATCAATGACGGAGGGAACGTGACCTACGCCTCCGTTGCGAAGAAGACTGTCGGCGAGCTCCTCGAGGAACGAGGCATCACGTTCGATTCCGACGACCGTCTCAACCACCCGCTTGATGCTGCGGTGTACCCGAACATGGAAATCGTGCTCGATCGCGTCAACGTGATCAAGCGTGCGGAAGTCCTCCCGATTGAGGCCCCGGTGGAGTACGTCGACGACGCGGAGCTGGAGGCCGGGAACGAAGAGGTGCTCGAGGAAGGCAAGGACGGGGAGAAGGAAGTACTCCACGAGACTGTCCTGGTCAACGGCAAGGTCGAGTCGGAAGGCGTCGCTGGGGAGCGTGAGCTTCGCGCGCCGAAGGCTGCGAAGGTGCGTCGCGGTACCAAGGAATCGGCGAACGCTCCCGCTGTTGCGGCCGGGTCCGTGTGGGACACGCTGGCGCAGTGTGAATCGGGCGGTAACTGGTCCATCAACACTGGCAACGGCTACCACGGTGGTTTGCAGTTCTCCGCGTCGACGTGGGCGGCGTACGGCGGTACCCAGTACGCACCAACCGCTGACCAGGCGACCCGCGAGCAGCAGATTGCCATTGCGCAGAAAACCCAGGCGTCCCAGGGGTGGGGCGCGTGGCCTGCATGTACCGCACGGATGGGGTTGCGCTAACCTCGTCAGGTATGAGCGAATCCCAACTGCTTGGCCCGGTAGAAATCCGTGAGCTTGCGGCTGCACTCGATGTCACCCCGACGAAACGGTTGGGGCAGAACTTCGTGCACGACCCGAACACTGTGCGGCGCATCGTTGCTGCTGCCGAACTTTCCCCCGACGACCGCGTGATCGAGGTAGGGCCGGGGCTTGGCTCGCTCACGCTTGGCCTGCTCGATGAGGCGGCGCACGTGACTGCACTCGAGATCGACGACAGGCTGGCCCAACAGTTAGGGAAGACGGTGGGGCTGCGAGCGCCTGCAGCTGCGCACAAGCTCGACATCGTGCACATGGACGCGCTGAAAACCACGCAGCGTGACGTGCCGGGGGAGCCAACGGCGCTGGTCGCAAACCTGCCGTACAACGTTTCGGTTCCGGTGCTGCTCCACCTGTTGGCGGAGTTCCCCTCCATCCGGCGTGTGCTCGTGATGGTGCAGAAAGAAGTCGCTGACCGCCTCGCCGCGAAGCCAGGCACGAAGATCTACGGCGTGCCTAGCGTGAAAGCTGCGTTCTATGGCGAGGTCTCGCAGGCGAGCACCATCGGCAAGCATGTCTTCTGGCCGGCGCCGAATATCGAGTCCGGGCTTGTGCGTATCGACGTCGATCCGGCACGAGACCGCAGCGCGCGCGACAAGGTCTTCCCGCTTATCGACGCCGCCTTCGCCCAACGCCGCAAGACGCTGCGATCAACGCTGGCGCCGGTGTATGGCTCCGCGGTGGAGGCCGAGGAAGCCCTGCGCGCGGTAGGAATCGACCCTGGTTTGCGTGGCGAGAAGCTTGGCGTGGAGGACTTCGTCAGGTTGGGAGAGGCCCGATGAGCCACAGCGCACATGAGTTTGTTGCGACCGCGCCTGGCAAAGTGAACCTGCATCTCGGCGTCGGAAACGCGCGTTCTGATGGCTACCACGAGCTGGTGACGGTCTTCCAAGCCGTCGAGCGCCGCGAACGCGTCAGCATTGTCGTCGAGGACGAGACGCAGCGTGTCCAGTCCGGTTCCGTCGTGGCCAGCATGCAGACGCGCTTTCACGTGGATGTGCCGGACGAGGACATCGATACGCCGCGCAACCTGGCGTGGCGGGCGGTCGACGCAGTCGTTGACGCCGTCCGGGCCCGCAGTGGCGCGCAAGAGCTGGCGCTGCCGGAGGCGAAGCTGGTCGTCGATAAGTATGTGTTTGTGGCAGGCGGCATGGCTGGTGGCTCCGCCGACGCCGCGGCGGGCCTCGTGGCGGCGAACGCTTATGCCGAGCATTATTGCGGCGAGCGGCTTAGTACCGAGGAACTCCACGACCTTGCCGTCGGCCTGGGCGCGGATGTGCCGTTCGCACTCCACGGCCATACCGCGCTGGGCACCGGGCGCGGCGACACGCTGGTGGAGGTCCTCGGGCGTGGTACGTACTGGTGGGTGTTTTGTAACCCGAAGGTTGGGATCTCGACGGGCAAAGCCTTCGAAACACTCGATGATCTGCGCCACGACAACCCGGCGCTCGTGCCGCATTTGGACACGGCGGCACTGTCGCAGGCACTCATGACGAGCGACCCGCGCGAGCTAGCGAAACACCTGCACAACGACCTGGAGGCAGCGGCGGTGACGATGCGCCCGCGCATCGCAGCGCTCATCCGACGCATCGAAGAAGAAACCGAACTTGTTGCCCACGCGATCGTCTCTGGCTCGGGTCCGACGATCGCCGCGCTGTGCTTCGACGAAGATGCCGCGAGGGCGCTCGAAACGGTGCTGCGCGACAACGTCGAGGGCGTCGAGGTGTTCTGTACTTCCGGCCCGTCAGCGGGAGCGCAACTCGAGGCGTAGGCTACGATGGGTTTGCTATGGCGAACCTGATCAACCTCGAAAACGTATCCAAAACCTGGGGCCTCAAAACGCTGCTCGACGGCGTTTCCCTCGGGATCCAGACCGGTGACCGCATCGGTATCGTAGGCGTCAACGGCGGCGGGAAAACCACGTTGCTTGAGGTGCTCACCGGCATCGAAACCCCGGACAGCGGGCGCGTATCGCACAATTCCGACCTGCGAATGGCGGTGGTGACCCAACGTTTCGAAATTCACGACGACGCCACCGTCGGTGATGTCGTGGTCAAGCCATTAGGCCTCGAGACGTACGAGTGGGCGTCGAACAGCAAGGTGCGCGAAGTACTCCAGGGCACGGGCGTGGCTGAGCTTGGCCTGGACACCCCCGTGGGCGAGCTCTCGGGCGGCGAGCGGCGCCGCGTGAGCCTCGCCGCGGCCCTTGTACAAGACCTCGACCTTGTGGTGCTCGACGAGCCGACAAACCACCTTGACGTCGAAGGCGTACAGTGGCTGGCTTCCCACCTCATGCAGCGCAAGCTCGCCGTCGTGGTGGTCACGCACGACCGCTGGTTCCTCGACACCGTCGCGACGCTGACCTGGGAGGTCCACGACGGCACCGTCGACGTCTACGAAGGCGGATACAATGACTGGACATTCGCCCGCGCCGAGCGCGCCCGCCAGGCCGACGCCATCGAGCAGCGCCGCCAAAATCTCGCTCGCAAGGAACTCGCCTGGCTGCGCCGAGGAGCCCCCGCGCGCACCTCGAAACCGCGCTACCGCATCGAAGCAGCGGAAGCCCTCATCGCGAACGTCCCACCACCACGCGACAAGGTCGAGCTGATGGCGTTTTCCAAGCAGCGCCAGGGAAACGTCGTCATCGAGTTCGAAGACGCGCGCATCGACGCCCCCGACGGACGCACACTCGTCGACCACCTGACGTGGCGGCTCGCGCCGGGCGAACGCATCGGCCTGGTCGGCGTGAACGGCTCCGGAAAAACAACGCTGCTGCGGGCGCTCGCCGGAGACTACCCGCTCGCTGCCGGAAAACGCATCGAGGGCCTGACCACTCGGATTGGGTGGCTGCGTCAGGAACTCGACGACCTCGACCCAGCCAGGACTGTGCTCGACTCCGTGGAGGATGTCGCGCACTACATCACGTTGGGCAAGAAGGAAGTTTCGGCGTCTCAGCTCGCGGAGCGCCTCGGGTTCAGCCCGAAACGCCAGCGCACCCCGGTGGGCGATCTTTCCGGCGGTGAGCGTCGTCGACTTCAGCTCACTCGAGTGCTCATGAGTGAACCCAACGTATTGCTTCTTGACGAGCCCACCAACGACCTTGACATCGACACACTGCAGGAACTCGAAGACTTACTCGATGGGTGGCCGGGAACGCTCGTCGTGATTTCGCACGACCGCTACCTGATTGAGCGCATCGCGGACTCTACCTACGCGCTGTTCGGTGACGGAACGCTGAGCAACCTGCCCGGCGGGATTTCGCAGTACCTTGAGCAACGTGCCGCAATGGACACCCAAACGGGTCCGCTCGATTTGGGGAAGAAGCCTGAGAACGTCGAGAGCGCTGTGCCAGCGCAGCAGCCTGGCTTATCGTCGCAGGAGCAGCGCGAGATCCGCAAGCAGATGAAAGCGCTTGAGCGCAAGATCGCGGCGGCGGAAACACGCGCCGAGGAGCTGGAGTCAGAGATCGCCACGATGTCAGGCGAGGAAGCCCCTGATTTCGAAGCTATCGGGGCGAAGACGCAGGAGCTTCAGCAGACCAACGATAGCCGCGAGGAGCTGGAGATGGAGTGGCTTGAGCTTGGCGAGAAGCTAGAGCACTAAATCGGGTACCCGTTGTTAATCTTCTCGATCAGGTCGTTGACAATGCGACCCTGCTCGAGAAGTGCTTCCTGCAGGTAGTCAGAAGCTTCGTGGCGCTTGTCCTCGCGCAGCAGTTCTACGATGTGCTCGTTGACAGAGATGAACTGGCGGTTGAACGATGGCTGCTGCTGAATAATCGGAAGCGTTGCCAAGCGCATGAAGGCGTCGAGCTGATCCATGGTGTCGCCGAGGGTCTTCGAGCCCATTGCGGAGAGCACCACGTGGTGGAACGCCTGGTTCACGGCCGTAAGTAGATCGTCGTCGTCCTGCGCGATGGCCTCGCGGGCTTCGGTGTTGAGCTCCTCAAGCCGGTCAACATCGAGTTCCTCGCCCCAAAGCAGCGCAGCAGGCTCAATAGCGGCGCGCGCACGGTAGGTGTCAGTGACAAAGTCTGCGGACGGCGTTGCGAGGAATACGCCACGGTTCGGAATGCGCTCACAGAGTCCTTCCGACGTGAGCATTGCGAATGCCTCGCGGAGGGTGTTTCTGGATACCTCGAAACGCTCAGCGAGGGCAACCTCGTTGAGCTTCTGGCCTGGGGAGAACTCACCGCGCGAAATCGCGCGACGAACCTCAGAGGCAACGTTTTGAGCAAGCATGGCATCCGTAAGTGTAGAACTATTTATTTAAGCTCGTCAGTGATGGTGGACAGAGCCTCCATCTGACAACTGCTACGAGTATAACGCATCTATTGTTGAACAATTAACCGGGCACGTCCGTGGGTGAAAGTGTCGGCTGACAATAAATCGAGATGTGCGTAGGGTGGTGGCATGATTTTGATCAACGTTCGTTTCAAGCCATTGCCCGAATATGTCGAAACATTTCGTCAGGAGGTAGAGGAGTTCACAAATGCAACCCGCTCGGAGCCGGGCTGTATCTTCTTCGACTGGTACCGCAGCGAAGAAAACAAGGATGAGTACCTACTTATTGAGTCATTCCATGACGATGCTGCCGAGGCGCACGTGAACTCTGATCACTTCCGTGCTGCGCAGGAGCTGTTCCCAAAGATCTTGAAGGAAACCCCGACGATTATCAATACCCTGATTGAGGGTAAGACGGAGTGGGATACTATGGCCGAATTTAAGGTGGACTAACCGAATTTGCGTAATTTGTCCCCACTTTATGGGTACGGTTAGTACCTATGAGTGAAGAGAAGAATTCCACCAAACCCCCGAAACTTTCCAAGAAGGCGTACGAGAAAGAGCTCGTACGCCTTCAGGCTGAGTTGGTAGCGATGCAGCAGTGGGTTGTGAAGACCGGTGCGCGCGTCGTCATCGTGATGGAAGGCCGCGACGCAGCGGGCAAGGGCTCCGCAATCAAGCGCATTACCCAATACCTGAACCCGCGTACATGCCGCATTGAGGCGCTGCCGAAGCCGACAGAGCGCGAACAGACGCAGTGGTACTTCCAGCGCTACGTTGAGAAGCTTCCCGCCGCCGGTGAAATCGTCATCTTTGACCGCTCTTGGTACAACCGTGCTGGCGTTGAGCGCGTGATGGGGTTCTGTACTACGGAAGAATACCGCCGGTTCCTGCACCAGACACCAATCTTTGAGCGCCTCCTTGTTGAGGACGGCATCATGCTGCGTAAGTACTGGTTCTCCGTGTCGGACGAAGAGCAGTACAAGCGTTTCCAATCTCGCCGGAACGATCCGTTGCGCCAGTGGAAGCTCTCGCCGATGGACCTTGAGTCCATTACGAAATGGGAGGACTACTCCCGCGCGAAGGATGAGATGTTTATTCATACCGATATACCTGCGGCGCCGTGGTACACGGTTGAATCGGAGGACAAGAAGCGCTCCCGCATCAATGTGATCTCCCACCTCTTGTCGACGATCCCCTACGAGCACGTTGACCCCGACCTGCCGGAGATTCCGGAACGCCCAGCAATCATTGACTACGAACGCCCACCGCGCGACGAGTTCCGCTACGTGCCTGATGCGGCTGCAGAGCTGGAGCGCGGCAAGGTGAACGACAAGAAAAAGAAGAAGAAGAACAAGAAGAATTCCTAGTTTGGTGGTTCGCCCAAACGAAGAAACCCAGCCACCCTGTGGGGTGGCTGGGTTTCGTGTCTTGCGTCTGGGTATTAAGGGATGGCGGGCAGTTGAATCCCGAGGATGGTCGCTGCCCCTTGGGCGAGCGCAACAACGGTCATGGCGACGCCACCGATCGCCAAGAGCGACGAAATTACGGTGGCGATATGCGAGGCGACGCTATCGGTGGTGCTCAAAAGAGCTTCCCCAGCATTGCCTGGAGACCCGGCTGGCTCGCTGCAAATGCGAGGCCACCGAGGGTCGCGATTGCGGCCAGCACGATTCCGACGATTGCGCCGGTACCAAGGCTTGACCCTTCCGGTTGCGTGGAGGCATCTTTGAACTTCAGTGCAAGGGATACCTTGGAATCTGCCAAAGACTCACCGGCTTTGTACTGCTTATCGAAGATTGCGGAGCCGTCCTCTGTCAGTTTGCTCGGGGTGAAGGAGGCAGCAAATTTGTTGTCCTTGTCAGCCTTCAAGGGCTGCTTGACGTCGAACTCGACGATGCGCTTGTCATCACCGGTCAACGTGGTGGCCTCTGCGCCGGGCATAGCGCCCTTGCGGACATAGTCTGCCTGTAGGAACCCTTTGGCGCCCTCGATGATGACCTTGAAGTCCGACAGTTGGATATCCATCGCGCCGTGGTGTGCCTCGATGCGGATGGTGCCATCGAGGTCGATGACCCCTTCGCCGGTTGCCGTGAGCTTGGACTCCTGCGCGTTCACAGGCAAGGCGAAGTCGGTTAGCTTGTTTTCGGAAAGTACCTTTTCCGCCCCCTCGGACGTTGTGATGGTTGCCGCGGCAAAAGGCTTCTGGATGTAGTTCAGGAAGGATCCCTTGATATTCCAGGTTGCGTTCCCGGACTCGAGGATTGGGGCTTCCGCGAATGCGCTCGGTGCGGCGAGCGTGGTTGTGGCAAGGGAGGCAGCAGTAAGGGCTGCCAGGGTAGCGGAACGAGACATGTGCGTCCTTTCGTGAGTAATCGCAACCCCACAAGAGTGTGAGGTTAGGCTAACCTTAAATAGTACTGTTGGTTTGGTCAATGGCCGGGGGTAGTGGGGGCTACGGTGCACCTGTCGCAGGGACACAGTTCGCTTCATTGGGCGCGATGAACACCCGATTCCCGCTGTGCAGGACCGTAATAGGCCAGTCGTAGACCTCGCTCAGAATATGGTCCTGGTACACGTCAGTGACCGGTCCTGACGCCGCAACAGCGCCCTGCTTCAAGCACACCACGTGGTCGCAGTACCGCGCAGCAAGCTGAAGATCGTGTAGCACGACGATCACGGTTGCGCCATTACGCGCCAGGACGCGGGCGACGCCCATCGTCTGCTCTTGGAAGCGCACGTCCATCGCGGCAGTCGGTTCGTCGAGAAACACCACCGGTGTTTGCTGAGCCAACACGCGGGCGAAGGCTACTCGGGCGCGCTCACCGCCGGAAAGCGTGATCATCTCTCGCTCCTGGAGGTGCGTGATCCCGGTCGCGGCGAGCGCTTCGTTGACGATGGTGGCGTCGTCAGGCTGGGTGCCCCACGGGTGGCGCCCCATCTCGACGACGTCGCGCACCAAGAACGAAAAGGCGACGCTGACATCCTGCAGCATGACGGCACGCGTCCGAGCGAGTTGATGAGCGGTGCACCCAGACACATCCTGACCCGCAAGCTGGATGCTTCCGCTTGAGAGGGGCGTATCGCCTGAGAGCGCAGCGAGCAATGTTGACTTGCCAGCTCCGTTAGGGCCGATGAGACCCGTGACCTCTCCACTCTGCGCGGACATGGTGACATCGCGGAGTATTGCGCGCCCCTGTTTATGGACTGTGACATGTGAAGCGGTAACTGTCATTGTGCATGGCCCTTTCTCATCATTTGTCGCAGCAGGAAGAAGAAAGTCGGCCCGCCGATCAGCGCTGTGAAAATGCCGATCGGTAAGTCGGCGAACGGAATGATCGTGCGAGAGAGGATGTCACCAGCGCCGATCAGGAGCGCGCCACCGAGCGCAGAAGCAGGCACGAGCACCGTATTCGACGGGCCCACCGCGGTGCGCACGATATGTGGAACCACAAGCCCCACGAACCCGATCAACCCGGCGAAGGAGACCGCCGCAGCGGTGAGCAGGGTCGATAGTGCAATCGCCAACATGCGCAGGCGCGCAACGTTGATGCCTACATGGAAGGCTGCTTGGTCGCCCAAAGCAAGGATGTCGAGCTTGCGCACGAAACACATGGCGCATGCCACGGCGATGGCGACGACGCCAGCTACCACCCCAGTTTGCGCCCAACTGGCCCCAGCGAGGCTGCCCATCTGCCAGAACACGATCTGCTCCCGCGCTGTGGTGGGGGCGATGAAAGTTAGCGCTGAAATACATGCGCCACAGATCGCGTTTGCTGCGATGCCTACCAGCACGAGGTTCAATACGCGGACTCGGCCGCCCGAGCGTGCCAGCTGGTAGACGACCACGGTGACGAATATGCCAGTTGCGAACGCGAAGATCGGTACGGTCATCGTCCCGAACGCGGTGATGCCGAATACGGTGGCGATTGTTGCACCCACACCTGCTCCGGTGCTGACACCAACGATGCTTGGTTCTGCCAGCGGGTTGGCAAATACGGACTGCATCAGCGCCCCGCCTGTCCCCAGCGCTGCGCCGACGCAGAGTCCCAGAACGAGCCTCGGGATGCGGATCTGCCACAATACTGATGCCTCGAGAGAAGCCGCTGACATCGGCCCCGCTGTGAGGATCGGCCAGAGTTCTCCGGGGGAGAACTCAAACTGGCCTACCACGAGCGAGGCGACGGCGGTGAGTACTAGCAGGGAAGCGGTGGCTGCGAACAACACAATTCTTCCAACGCGCCGTGCGTGGATCGCTCCGCGGTGCCGACTCATAGCTGCTCCCCGTAGAGCGCGTGCGCCGCGCGTAGCAGCAGTTCGCCGGTTTGGGGGCCGAACGCAAGGGAGTCGCCGTCGGGCAGTGCGAGGACCCGCCTGTGCTGCCCCGCGGTGGTTTGCGCGACGCCGGGGCGCTGGAGGAGGCCTTCAATATCGCCTGTGGACTGGAGCCCACCGTTCATCATGACGAACACTTCGGGGTTTACTTCGGCGAGTGCTTCAGGGCTTGCTGGCGAAGGTTTGCCGATGCCGTGCTCGGAATTGACGTCCCTACCACCAAGCGCGGTGATGAGTTCTTCGGTTCCTTCATCGCGCCCAAGTAGGTAGAAGACTCCACCGGTGCCGCGAGCGTACAAAAACGACATTCGCAGGGGTTCTTCAGGAGCCACCGCCGCGATTGCATCGACCGCTTGCTGGACTTCTTTCTCGCTGCGTTCGGCGAGAAGTCGGCCCGCCTCCGGTTCGCCGACGAGGGTTGCCACATTAGTGATGTCTTCGGCAATCGAAGCCAGCGAACGCGTCGGCTCCAGCATGACGGTCGTGATACCGGCTGCCCGTATTTGATCAATCGCCTCAACTGGTCCTACTGAGCGGTCGACGAGCACCAAGCTGGGCCGCAGGTTCAGGATGGCTTCGACGTTAAGTGAGTGCCCGTTTTCCGTAACCACGGGCAGATGCGCAAGCGACGGCTCCGAGGAACTTACGGTGCGTCCAACAATGTTGTCTGCCATGCCGACACCACGAAGCGTTTTGGTGAACGTGCCGTAGAGGTCCAGTGCGAGGATACGGGAGGTGTCAGTGATGGTGACATCGTAGCCGTCCGCATCGGTCACTTCGACGGGCAGCGCTTGTTCCCGTGGGGTGTCGATTGGCTCGACCTCGGAAATCTCCGAGACCATCGCAACCCCTTGAGCCCGGTGCGGATCCCCGGTCGTCTGCAGCGACTCCGCGAGCTCGTTGGTGGTGTGTTGCGTTGGGTTGTCCCACTCCGCGCACCCGCTAAGGCTCAGCGTTATCGCAGTCGCGGTAACAAAGGAAAGAGCGGTTTGCAGTATTTTCATAGTGTCATATCTCCCTATCCGATGACTGCGAACCTGATGAGCGCACCGCCCGCACCAAGCAGCGAGGCAATGAGCACCAAGAGCGTTGCGACGGTCGCGTCATCCCAACCATCCGCTCCCGTACGAGAATTGGGTGCGGTGTTTTTGATCTGGAACTTTCCGCCTTCTGGCTGATCAGGGGATGAGGTGGTTGTATCCCCCGAATGCTCGTCGAGCACGCTTCCACGGGCAGGCGTAGCCGAGGAGGCAACAGACTTCCGCAGTTTTGCCCGAGCGTCGGCCCCGGCCGCACTGTTGGAAGCAGGGGACGCCCCATCTGTGGTGCCCTGACCGTCAGCGCAGTTAGCCGATCCGCCGAGTTGAGCGGTGAAGTGAATTGTGTCGAGCGGATCGCCAGGAGGGTAGAACTGCCCAAACGCTTCCGAACCTATGCTCGTGAGCTCTGCCTCTGCGGTGCCGGTTACCGCAGAGTCGCTTACATCGAGGCTTGTGAACGTGAGGTCTGCGATGGCGATGCGCCCGTAGTCTCTCGGCTCGCCCTCCATGGTGTTCGACGTCGCGTTGAGGATCAGCTTGCCAGTATTTCCAGAGAACTGGATTTCCATGTTGGAAAATCGGGTGTCCAAGATGCCCCCGTGCCCGGTAAAGCGGATCGAACCGGGGTAGAGGATAGACCCCGACCGTGTCGCAGTATCAACTGCCCCGGAATTGCCGTTGAACGTAAAGGCTCCGCCGCTATCCCCAACGCCTTGGAGCTCCCATTTTCCTTTCGCAATATTGCCCCGGATGTACGTACGGAACGACTGCCGGATTCCCCACTGCGCTTCAGCAGAGGTAACTCCGCGTGAGGTGTCACCATCACAGACAGTATTTGAAGATGCATTACCGGCCAACGGTGCTGCCGCTGCCGCACCGCTCTTACTATGGGCGGATACGTTGCTCGATGGGGATGTCGGAGCCGATGCTTCGTTGCGCGCCAGGGCCTTGTTAGCTGCCGCAGTGGTCGTCCTGGATCCCGTTGAAGGGTGCTCGGTACGTACGGCCTGTTGCGACGATGACGATGTGGCGCGCTCGTGTAATGACGTTGCACTTCGCAAGATCTTGTCGGCGTTGTTGAATAAGCCGTTGACCTCGACGAGCGTGTCGTTTATCTGTCCAAGCCAGAACGCTGGTCCGCTTGTCGCCTTGGACCGCATGGGTCCACTTCGCCCCTGACCTGCTGCGTTGCTCGTGCCCGCTGATGGGGGCCCGAGCGTGAAGTCGGGGGTCGGTCCGGCACCCGAAGCGTCCTTGAGCGAGAGCTCGATACTGACCGGGTCGAGGGGCTCGCCTGCCTCATAGAAGCCGGCGAAGATGTTTGCGCCGGAGGAGGTGAGCGAAGTTTGGCCGCTCAGCGTCGCCTGGTTTGCGGTGAAGTCCGGCTCGGCGTCAAGCGTGATGGTGGCGAGTACCTCCTTTTGCCCTTCTTCGACTGGACCCACAGCGCCTGCACCGACGTACTTACGTGTGCTGTAGTCCACCCGAAGTTCTGCGCTTGTGCCATTGACCACCAGGATCGGGTTGCTCAGTGTGAGCTCAAGCGAGCCATCGTGGCCGCTGAAGTGGACTGAGCCGATGAAGTTGAATTGCCCGGAGGATGGGCCGGTAATCGCGGAGGATTCGGCTGGGAATTGGAATGTCGCCCCCGATCGAGAGGCTCCTTCATCCGTGGAAATGGAACCCTTTGCGACGCCAGTTTCGATGTACTTGCGGAACGATTCTCGCACCCCCCAATCCATGGTTCCAGCAGACACAGTGCGGTGTGACGCGGTTTGTTCTTGTGCCGTAGCTGGAGGAGGGGAGAGAGGGAGCGGGCTGAACGCAGTGGCTGTGAGGCCAATCATGCTGGCCGACGCGGCCAATGCGCATACATAACGGATAGACATGTTTCTTGCGGAATACTCTTTAACGTTGGGGAAATGAGGGTAAGCTTACCTAACAAAAATAAGGGAAGCGTAGCTTTATGGAGGGTGTTGTGATGGTGGTGGATCAAGAGCCTGAAACCGAGCTGATTTCAGTCGTGTTAGAGGCGCCCCAGGAGCGGTTCGCGCCGTGGGAGCGTGCGCTGGCGGCTGTGATTGCTGGCGTTGTGGTATTTGGCGTGAGTGCTGGAAATCTGTGGGTGAGCTCCTTGGCTTGTGTCGGGTTGGTCGCGCTAGTTTTTGTGCTGGCTGCGCTGCCGTCGCGGCGTCGGTGTCAGGCGTCACCACGCGGCGACCGCCGCTCCGGCCTTCTCGTCGGTGCGGTGTGGGCCGGGGTGATCGCGGTGTCGTTGGTGGTGTTGTTTGTGGTGCCTGAGCGCTACACCTTTACCGGAGGCGTGCTTGCCGCCTTTGCGGCGGCAGGTGCTGTTTGGGGTGTGTTTGCGTACCTCGATAGCAGTGCCGCCAAGCGTCGGAGGCTAGTCCAGGCGTGACGTGAGTTCCCGGAATACGGCTTCATTGAGCGTGAAGACATGCTTCGCGGCCTCAATGAGCCGGGTGCGTTCGGCGTCGCTAAGTTGCATGGCGTCCAGCGACGCTTTGTACTGTGCGCGATACGGCGGGATTTTCCCGATAGCGGAAAAGTCGTAGAAATTTAGGGCGTCATCGCCGAGGCCGTACTCGCTGCGAAAAATGCGGGCGAGTGCCTGACCGCCGGCGATGTCGCCGAGGTAGCGGACGTAGTGGTGCGCTATCACCTCGGGTCCATTGTCGGCGGTGAGCGCGTTGAGTTCGGCAACGTAGCGCGAGGTTGCCTCGAGCGGGTGGTGATGCTGCTGCCAGTCTGCGCCGAGCAACGTTGTGAGGTCTGTGGAGATTGCGTTCACCCGCTCAAGTCTCGGGTCGGCGATGCGGACCACGGCGGGGTGAGCGGCCGCACGGCGTACCGCGGCTTCGAGCGCAGAGTAGATGTGGAAGTACTGCACGGTGAGCTCGGCGACTGCCATCTGGTTGAGCTGGCCACCGCTCAGGTTGGACATGAAGCGGGAGGTCTCGGCGCTTGCGTGCGCGGTGGCGGTCTGCTCTTTCAGGGCGGTAGAAAGTGGCATCTGCGCAGGGGCGATAAGGGTCATCGGTGACTCCAATCGTGTATAGGTGGGGAGCGTGCACTCCAAACTGACCTACCAATAGTAAGGCAAGGCTTGCCTAAGAAAAATCGCCCAAAAGTTTAGGGTTATACCTTGTTTTTATTGCTCGTTTTATAACCACGTGGCGTGGAAACACTTTTGTCTCCGGGGATCCAGAACCGCCAGGGGGCGTCAGCATTCTTTGAGATGCCAATACGGGGGCCACAAACCCACTCCGGGGGAGCGGTAGGTGCAGTCAGAGAGACGCTTTTGTGGTTGTCGGTGAGATCGAATCCCAACGCTTCGCCCAGGTTTCCGGGGCCACGCGCCAGGTTGTCTTCAGTGATGGGAAGGCGGTCGGGTTTTTGGCGGCGTCGATACGCGGTGTCGTGCCCCTCGATGACCCTGCCACCTCGGAGCAGGCATCCCTGGCCGACGCCCTCCGGTGCGCACACGATGTTGACATTGTGGTGAATGCCGTATGAAAGATACACGTAGAAGCGCCCTGGAGGACCAAACATTGCAGCATTGCGCTGCGTTTTTCCTCGATAGGTGTGGGCGGCGGCGTCTTCCTCGCCGAGGTACGCCTCCACTTCGGTCAGAACAATGGTGACTCCACCATGCGTCAATGTGCACCCCAGCAGCTCTGGCGCGACGATGTTTGCGGGGCGAGAAAAGTCAATCATGGGCCCAACTCTAACCAGTGATCCCCATTGGTGGCTGAACGAAAGGGGGAAATGCCACACGAAGCGTTGTTGGAGTTTGTTTTAATAATTTTTTGCGTACGGTGAACGGTGAACACGGAAACGCTTTTCTACGGGCCACGTAACCTAAGGAGCATCATGGCAGGCAAGCGCAACTGGGCAGCAACAGCATCAATCGCGGCAGCGTTGGGAGTGGGGACCGTCGCAGCTGTTGATCTGACTCAGAAGAAACACTCCATTCGCAGGATTTACCCCGTCCTGGGGCGTGCGAGGTGGGCGCTGGAGAAAATCCGACCGGAGCTCCAGCAGTACTTCATTGAACGCGACTGGGACGGACGCCCATTCGATCGCCGAACCCGCAGCCTCATCTACTCGCGTGCGAAGGGGCAGACCTCGACCACCGCGTTCGGCACGCAAGAAAACGTCTACGAGCAAGGCCACCGCTCCCTGGTGCACTCGATGCGCCCGGTGGAAATGCCTGCAGAGCCACCCCGCGTGCTCATTGGTGGCCCGCAGTGCTCCCAGCCGTACAGCGCCGCGCTGCTGAACATTTCTGCGATGAGCTTCGGCTCGCTGTCTGGTCGCGCTGTCGAGGCAATGAATAAGGGCGCCAAGTTGGGTGGGTTCTACCAGGACACCGGTGAGGGCGGCCTGTCTCCGCACCACGAAAAGTACGGTGGGGACCTGGTATGGGAAATCGGTACGGGCTACTTCGGCGCACGGACCCCGATGGGTGGCTTTGATTCGGACACGTTCGCGGAAAAAGCAAAGCGTCCGCAGGTAAAGATGACGCTGCTGAAGCTCTCGCAGGGCGCAAAACCAGGTCTGGGTGGTGAGCTTCCGGCTGCAAAGGCGACGAAGGAAGTTGCGGAGATCCGCGGCATTGAAGAAGGAAAGGCGTTCACATCTCCGGGCGCGCACTCCGAGTTTGATACACCAGTTGGGCTGTTGCATTTCATCGACCAGATGCGCACTCTTTCCGGTGGTAAGCCAGTTGGATTCAAATTGTGCATTGGCTCCCGCCAGGAGTTCCTCTCCGTGTGCAAGGCCATGCTTGAGACTGGGATTTTGCCGGACTACATCGTGGTCGACGGCTCTGAGGGCGGTACCGGATCTGCTCCGAAGGAATTCGAAGACCATGTGGGCCTGCCACTCACTGAGGGGCTGACGTTCGTGAACAACGCACTGGTCGGCTGCGGCCTTCGCGACAAGATCAAGATTGGTGCTGCAGGTAAGATCGCCGCCGGTAACGACCTTGTTCGTCGCATGGTGCAGGGCGCAGACTTCCTGCTGAGCGCCCGCGCAATGATGATGGCCGTCGGCTGTGTACAGGCGATGGAGTGCCACCTTGGCACTTGCCCGGCGGGCGTCGCGACGCAGGACCCCTGGCGTGAGCGGGGGCTGGACGTTGAGGATAAGTCGATGCGCGTGATGCGGTACCAAAAAGCCACCGTGGCTTCCGCATTGCGACTCATGGCCGCGATGGGAGTGCAGGATCCGAAGGACCTGCGTCCGGAGATGATTCGCTGCAACGACGACTACGGAAAGCCCCAGACGTACCGTGAGCGCTACGAGTGGCTTCGCGACGGCCAGCTGGTTGAGGGCGATATCCCATCGAACTGGCTCGAGGACTGGGAGGCTGCGTCTGCAGAGTCGTTTCTAGCGAACGAAAAGTAGCGCTTAGCGTAGGCAGGGAAAATTTGCCACAATAGGGGCATGACCCTAGATGAATCACAACGGGCGAAAGAACTGGCCGAGCTAGAGGAGCGTCTCGAGCTCGGTCGTAAACATCACGAAGAACTCATGGCGCAAATGAAAGCAAAAGTCCAGGAGTTCGAAGAGCGTCAAGCTGAGCTTGAGCGAGCAATTGCGGAGCGTAAGTCCGCAGAATAAACGCCGTAAGTGCCGTAAGCGTTAGGCCTCGTTGAGCCATGCAGCAAGTCGATGTACCGCTGCATGCTCGGCGTTTGTGCCAATGACTTCGTCCGCGACCGCCTTCAGGTCGGGGTGCGCGTTGCCCATCGCAACCGCAGTGCCAGCCTCCTGCAACATCGTGTAGTCATTAAGAAAGTCACCGATCGCGGCAGTAGCAGCGTGTGGCACGCCTAACGTATCCGCGATCGCGAGCAGTGCCTTCCCCTTGTCTGCCTCCGGGCTCATGATATCGATCCAATGCTTGCCACTGACCACGTGGTGCAGTCCAGGCGCATGCTCTTGTACCCACGCCAGCGCGTTCCGCTCTGCGTCTCCATCCACGTAGAGAGCTACTTTCACTGGTTGCTCGAAGGGGACGTCGACAAGAGAATCAGCGAGTGTGTTTGCATGGTAGTACTTCGCGATTTCCCGCTCCACCTCCTCGGACGCCCCACGAACAGAGTAGGACTGTTCCGGCGTGCACAAGACTGCCGACGCTGAAAATGGCGCCGTTTCAAACGCGCGGAGAAAGTCCCGCACCGGCCGCTCTGGCATGGCAGTCACGTTGATGATGCGGCCGTCGTGAACAACGACGGAACCGTTCTCGGCGATAAAGGTGCGTGGCTCGTGCGCTGTGAACATGTCTCGAAGTGTCGCTAGCTGGCGTCCAGATGCCGGTGTGACGAGGACGTTGCGTTCGTCGGCAAGTCGAAGCGCATCCCAAAATGTGTCGGGGATGTGTCCGTGCTCGTCGAGCAGCGTGCCATCCATATCGAGGGCGATAATTTGCGGGCAAGGCATAAGTTCGTAGTCCTCCAAAGCGTTGATGTACGAGCATAGGCTACCGAAGGAACGCCAACGGTCGCTTGTCGACGCCGCGCTGGACAAATACGGTCTTCCCGTACCGGGGGTACGGTTTGGGGGTGGAGGCTGGGTGTCGGCAGGTTCGCAGTACAAAGCCCACTTAAAGCGATCAATGTGGCATGGCTCGTCGACAGGGATTGATCTAGCTGGAGTATTCGCAACAAAGATGGACCAATACGCGCTACGATAAGTCCTTGGTTGGGGGTACGGCTGTTCGTGCTGTGCACCCCCAAGTCAAACGTTTGCCGATCGTTCAATTACCGCATGAAGAGGATGACTGTGTCTACGCCTACGAATACAACGCCCCAAAATGACTGGAACCACAAGCTGACCCTCGCGCAGGAAATGCTGCCGCTCATCAGTCAGCTACACCGTGAAAACAACGTTGTCACCTCGATTTTTGGGCGCCTGCTGGTAGGCGTGACAGACATCGACATTATTAAGGCGCACCGATACGCGCGCCGGATCGTCGAGAAGGAGCTCCCGCTTGAGGACACACTTCCGGTGCTCCGTGAGTTGGTGCAGATGAACTTGGGTACTGTCTCTATTGACCTTGGCCGACTTGCGAGCGACTACAAGAAGTCCGGTGCCAGCGATTTACGTGCGTACCTCAACGAGGCGCTCGTCGAGGTAGTCGACACTGACTCGGAACTCGAGCCGCGCGATGTCGTGCTCTACGGCTTCGGCCGCATCGGCCGCCTGCTGGCCCGCATACTCATTGCCCGCGAGGCGATGTACGGTGGCGCTCGACTGCGTGCTGTGGTCGTGCGGAAGAAAGGCGACGATGACATTGTGAAGCGTGCGTCGCTGCTGCGCCGCGACTCAGTGCACGGCCCATTCGACGGCACCATCACCGTCGATCACGAGAAAGAGATCATCTGGGCGAATGGCACGCCGATCCAGATGATCTACGCGAACGACCCGGCGGCCATCGACTACACCGCGTACGGCATCAACGATGCAATCGTCGTCGATAACACCGGCGTCTGGCGCGACGAGGCTGGTCTGGGGCAGCACCTGAAGTCCAAAGGGGTTTCTCGCGTTCTGCTCACTGCGCCTGGCAAGGGCGATATCAAGAACATCGTCTACGGCATCAACCACGCGGATATCACCGACGGCGACCAGATTCTGTCGGCGGCGTCGTGCACCACGAACGGCATCACGCCGGTGCTGAAGGTCATCAATGATCGCTACGGCGTGGTGCACGGCCACGTTGAGACGGTGCACTCCTACACGAACGACCAGAACCTGGCCGACAACTTCCACAAAGGCGACCGCCGCGGGCGCGCTGCAGGCCTCAATATGGTGCTCACGGAGACCGGCGCAGCGAAGGCTGTTTCTAAGGCGCTTCCAGAGTTTGAAGGCAAGCTGACCGGCAACGCGATCCGTGTGCCGACGCCTGACGTGTCAATGGCTGTGCTCAATCTTGAGCTGGAGGTCGAGACAACGAAGGACGAAGTCAACAACTTCCTCCGCAAAGTATCGACGGATTCCAACCTGCGGCAGCAAATCGACTACATCCAGTCCCCGGAGGTGGTATCGACTGATTTACTCGGCACCACGCACGCCGGTGTTGTCGACGGCCTCGCGACTATTTCCTCGGGCAAGCACCTCGTGCTGTACGTATGGTACGACAATGAGTACGGCTACTCCCACCAAGTGGTGCGTGTTGTTGAGGAGATTGCCGGTGTTCGCCCACGCATTTACCCGGCACGTGCTATCCCAGAAGATCTGAAGTAGTCATTTTGTTCCGCGCCCCGGGCTGTGTATCGCAGTTCCTGGGGCGCGGTGCAGATTTTTTGGGGGTGGACGTTTTGTGCAGGAAGTTCGCGAATTGACGTTCATACACTAAGTTAGAAGCGTACGTCTTTCTGTATTGGGTGATTCGAAGAAGTGTAAGGCAGAGGCAACAGTGCGTCGAGGTAAGTGTAAAACCGGTCTCGCGGTCGCGACGGCGACTTCGATCATGTTTGCTTCCGTAGGTGTAAGTCCCATGCGTGCTCACGCGCAGCATTTAGGCTCGGAAGCTATCGCAGAACACGCCGTGGACACTTCCGATAGCCTTGGATTCGAAGAGTTGCCCGCGGGGAAAGCGAAGCGCTCCTACCTATTCCTCGATACAGATGGATCCCCGCTCGCGAACACAGAGGTACGTTTCGTCAGCCAGGATGGAAAGACATCATACGCAGAGCGCACTAATGAGAGCGGTGCAGTCGCATTTATTGTTGACCCTGGCTCGTACCGCTATCAAATCTACGGTGGTCGTGAGGCAGAAAAGCCGCGGTTTGTGTCACAGTGGATCACCGTCAAAGAAGATACTTTCATAATCACTTCGTTGAAGTTGCCGGCTGAACAGACGATCTTCTATACGTGGCCGAAGATCGATTTAAAGCCTGGTGAGCGCAAAGTCGTCATGCCGAACGAAGAGAATGAGACCGGCACCGAGTTCGAAAAAATCGGTGGCACTCCCGAATGGGTAACTGTGTACCGTGACGGCACAGTGGAAGTTGCCCCACTTGAGACGACGAAGTCTGGTGTGTACACCGTTAGGATCCGTGCTTCGAATGCGCCCGATTTTGCTGTCAGAATCGAATTGCAGGACGCGGCTACCGGTGCTGATCGGTATGCGTTTAAGTATCCGACGAGTTATATTCGCCCGGGCTCTGTCGGCTCGAGTTTTAAGCCGAGCTTGACCCTGCGTAAAGACGGTTACGATTTCGTGAACCAGCCGGTGCCACCTGGGACTACGTTTGAGACCTCATCGCCAGAAGCGACGATCGATAAGAGTACCGGTGAAATCAAGTACATCGCTTCAAGGAACGCCAAGGTTGGGGAGACCGTTAAGATCCCCGTGGCTGTCACGATGCCAGATGGCAGTCGACTCAAGACGGAGGCGGCCTTTGAGGTGATTCCTCCACTGATCAAGACGGTAACAGACATCTCCTATGGTGAAGCGCGCGTTGCACCAGGAGGAAAGTTCGTCGCGAACCTCAATGTCAAGGGGGATCTACCGGTAGGGACAGAGTTCCGCTGGGATGCCAGGAAGAACAAAGATCTTCGAGGATGGAACGTCGCAGTCGACAGTGCTACTGGGACTGTCGAAGCTGTGGTTCCCGAAGGCGTCGAGGAGGATTATAGCTTGCGCATCCTGGCAAGCTATACGGACGGATCAAGCGAATATGTGACGTTGCCTGTGCACATCGTGGACCAGCTCGGTCCGGAAGAACTTGAGGCGCACAAGTTGCGGTACACGCAGCAGATTGTGACCCCTGGTAAGGCGTTCACCGCTGAGCCTGCGGGCGACCCAGTCTATGGCAGTGTCTTCTCCATTGAAAACGACGGCGGTATTCCGATCACTATCGATCGGGCGACGGGCCGAGTAACTGCAAAGATCCCCGCGGGCACGAAGGCTGACAGTACCTACACTGCGAAGCTGCGCGTCGATTTCCCTGGCGGGCACCAAATCATCGAGCTGAAGGCTACCGCTAACTCGATGGCTAGGAAGAGCTCAGTGGATTACGCTGTGCAGGAGGGCTTTGCGAAGCCAAAAAACAAGTACTCTGGCGTCCGTTACGGGCTGCCGAAGAGCTACAAAAATCAGGATGCGAAGGTTGAAATAAACCCGGAGACGGGTGAGGTCCGAGCAACAGTGCCACGTGGCCAAAAGGCTAAAGAGATCAATGTTCCAGTCGTTGCGACATGGGAGGATGGTTCGCAGCAACTGGTGGACTTGCACGTTGTTCCTAAACAGACAGCCACGCAAAAGGAGCTGACCTGGGAACGCGTATGGTGGCTCGTGCCGTTCATGATCGCAGCAGAGGGCTTTGGCATTTTGCTGTTTTGGGTGTGGGATAGCAATAAACATGTGGCACCGTTTAATGTACTAACGAATGCGTTGAAGAACGCCGGATTTAACGTTTCGGGATAAAGGACGAAAAAGTGAAGATGAAACGAACTCTTGCTATCGTGCTGTGCGCAGGTCTCACCCTTGGGGGGGTTGAGCCCGTCGCGGATGCGTCCATCCAGAAAAATCCCGGCGGAATCTGGATCGAAAATGATTCTCAGACTGAGGGGTTCGCTACTGTCAACCTAGCGTATGGGTCGAAGCTGAATGCTACCTTCCAAAATCCGCAGTCGGTTGGCGGCCTGTTGGAGTGCAGTCTTGAGACTGTTTTGACTGTTGACGGGAAGCGGGTGGCGTTCCTCCCGACCGAGACGAAAGCGGTTGATGAGCCAAGCGAGATTGGCTATAAAACTACGTTGACGCATTACGATGCAAACACCGAAATCGAGATGAAGCGCACGGTCGAAATCGGGACGAACTCGATGGATGTGACCGTCGAGGCGATCGACAAGTCGAAACGAGATCGACAGATCAGCATCGAGATGTTTTCCTCTGTGCCAAAGTATGGCCAAGAGGTCGGCACATACCGAGGCAGCAGGTTCAACTTCGGCCCAAACGAACTCGGTTACGACGTTTCTGTGAACTTCCGCAGTGCGGATGTCTCCAAGGCTGCGGGGCACGCTATCGAATCCGGTGAGGCGAACAGCGTTGGCGAGGTTGCCGATGACGGGGCTGGTTATCAGTACGCGGTGTGGAATAAGAAGTTGCCTGCACAGAAGTCGATTTCTGCCACCGCGAACATTTTTATCCAGACGCAGCCTACTGCAAAAGATACTGACCGCGACGGGCTGCCTGACGAGTGGGAGCGCTACGGGTTTACTACTGCGGACGGAACACCGCTGCCGCTGAATCGATGGGGCGCGGATCCCGATAAGCCCGATTTGTTCTTGCAGCTGAACTGGATGAAGTCTGAATGGGAAACGCTGAATTGCAACGAAGTAAACAAGTTCGGTGCGAACATAGAAGACTTCCAAAAATTTGCGAAGTGTGCCGAAGCCAATGCAAACGTGTACAGGCCATCCCGAGAGTCGCTCATGGAGCTGGAAGAGAAGTTTGCTGAGCATGGCATTAGTCTTCATATTGATGCCGGTGACCTCTACTCTTCTGTGTCGAGCTACGAGAACAAGCATGGTGGTCCGACAGAGGATTACACACCGCTGTATTTCGCAGATGGCATGTCGAAGCGAGACAAGCTCGGGAAGAAACGCCAGGAGCTGCTGGGGGCACGCGAATCAGTGTTCCGAGTGGGCATCATTGGTGACCAGATGGAGAAAGGTGATTGGTCGACAGGTACTGGTCTCGTTAACGATTCGGCGTTTTACGTGGCCTACCACGATAACGTGACTAGCCAGGAGCAGTTACGTAACACGATTCTTCACGAGTTCGGCCACAACCTGGGCCTTACTCACAACGGTGCGCTTTCTACGAATCCGGTCAACACCGAGGAATACCTTCCGACGTACAAGTCGGTCATGAACTACCTTTACCAGTGGTCGCACTTCGACTACTCAGACCAACTTTATGAGTCGATTCCCAAGACCGACAAAAACTACCCGAAGGAGAAGTGCGAGCAGGACGGGGTGGTCTGCTACGAGGGGAAGTATTCCGTCCCCGCTGACTGGGACAACTTGAATCTCAAAGGCAAGTACATTGGCTCAGGCGAAGGCATTATTGGTGCTGAGGAAGTTCCTGAGCCGAGCCACAATATTACAGCGCGCGAGCTCGAAGTTATCGCTGCAGATCAGAACCCTGGCAAGGCCGGTTTCCGTCTGGCAGGTGGAGAGGATGCGGCCGTGGTGACGAACCGTTCAACCGACGTGCTTCACGGCGAGATCCGTAACCTCGGTTTGGATCTGCACAAGTTCACGGTGTACGCCAAGTACCCGACGATCACAGGTGCTGAACCGATTGAAGTCACTGTGCCAGGGCAGATTAATGCCAATGGTGTGGAGCCCTCTGCACGAGTTGAAATACCGATTAAGAACGCAACCTCATTGCGTGACTCGACAATGCCGCTTGAAATTCGCATTGTAAATGCGGAGGGGAAGGAAGTATTCAAAGAGGAGTATCAGGTCTCTGTCCTCGACTACACGGCAGAAGAAATGGAGCGTATCCGTGAGGAGATCGAAAAGAATCCTGATGCCAGTGATCGCTTGAAAGAATCAGCACGTCGCATTTTGGATCCAAAGGCCGGTCGGCAGGCGCCGGAGGAACCGGACCGTATTGACGTGGCGACACCGACGCCGCAGAAGCCACCGAGCAATACGGGTAAGAACACGGTTGGCCAGTCGGAGAAGTCGTCCGCGTCTGACAACGTGGGGATGATCGTCGGCATTATTGCTGCGGTCGGTGGTGTGTTGGCTGCGGCGTACGCTGCGGCGTGGGCTTCAGGTCTGTTGAAGCTCTAAGCCTGTTGGCAAAGGCCCTGTGGGAATGCTCCCGCGGGGCCTTTTCTATTAGTGCAGTTTCATGGCGCAAAATCGTGAGTTTGCGCACACCGAGTTGGAAGTTCGGCAAGGCGAACTTTAGAGTTAGTGGGGTACACCTGAGTTTGAAAGGAAACACTTCATGTCACGCACATCCAGGATCCTCACCGCATGCGCACTTGCCTTGGGCGTAGGGCTTGCAGGCTGCTCGTCTGCCGATGACCACCAGGCGGCACAAGACGGCATCAGCACCGACGGTGCACTGCAGGTCTACGCAACGACGGGCTACCTGGCTGACGCGATCGCCAACATTGCTCCAGAGGCTGAAGTCACAACGATGGTTGGGCCCGGCGGGGACCCGCACACCTACCAGCCTTCAACGAAGGACATCGATAAGATTCAGTCCTCCGATGTGGTGTTCTGGAACGGGCTGCACCTGGAAGCCCAGATGATCAAACAGCTAGAGAGCCTCGGAGAGCGCCAGCTGGCGGTAGGGGACCAGCTGCCGAACAGCTTGCTGCTGGACTGGCCAGAAACCGATGCCGAGGGTAACCCGCTGCACGACCCGCACGTGTGGAACAGTCCAGAGGCGTGGAGCCTGGTCGTTGGCGAAGTAGCGGACAAGCTTGCAGAGGTCGACCCTTCCAAGGCTGACGAGTACCACGAGAATGCTGCGAAGTACCAGGCAGAGATCGCCGATGCGAACGAGAAGGCAGCAGCGATGCTGGCGAAGATCACTGGGCCTCGAATCTTGATTACTGGCCACGATGCCTTTAACTACTTCGGTAAGACGTACGGGTTGGAGGTCCACGCCACGGACTTTGTTTCCACAGAGGCGAAGCTGTCGGCCTCGGAACTCTCGGACCTCGCCGACCTCATCGCGGACAACAAGGTGCCGACGATCTTCCAAGACAATCAGGCGAACCCCCAGGCGATCAAGAGCCTGCAGGAGGCTGTGCACGCCCGCGGATGGGATGTCACCATTTCTGACGAGGAGCTCTTCGCTGACACGCTCGGCCCTACCGCGCCAACGGATACGTACATCGGGGCGTTCCTGCATAACGCTGGAGCTGTCGCTGCAGCGCTTGGAGGTAAGTAACCCATGACTACACAGTCGTTCGCGTGCGCCACGCGTAATCTGTCCGTTGCCTACCACCTCGATCCGGTCCTGGAACAGGTGAATGTGCGGGTCCCCAAGGGCGTCATCATGGGGATCGTCGGGCCGAATGGTGCCGGCAAGTCAACCCTGATCAAGGCGATGCTGGGGCTTATCCCGACGCTGACCGGGGAGACCGAGTTCTTCGGCCAGCCGCTCAAGGCAGTGCGCCACCGCGTGGGGTACATGCCACAACACGCGAGCGTCGACTGGGACTTTCCTACGACGGTGCTCGACGTGGTGACGATGGGTACATACGGGAAGCTGGGCTGGTTCCGCAGGGCGGGGAAGCGCGAACGCGCCGCCGCATACGGCGCCTTGGAACGCGTAGGGATGCAGGATTTCGCTGGCCGCCAGATCGGTGCACTCTCAGGCGGGCAGCGCCAGCGCGTCTTTCTCGCACGCGGGCTAGTACAGGACCCGGACTTGTTCTTCCTCGACGAGCCGTTTCAAGGCATTGACGCGAAAAGTGAGGCGACAATTATCGACGTGCTCCGCACCATGCGCGAGAATGGCACAACAATCGTGATGGTGCACCACGACCTTTCGACAGTGCCGACGTACTGCGATGCGGTGACGCTGCTGGATAAGACAGTGATTGCATCGGGGCCAGTCTCCTCCACGTTTACGCCGGAAACGATTGCGCAGGCGTACGGGTTAGGTGCGGACTCGATGGGATTGTTGGGTGTGCTGTGATGGGGACGTCGATAAGCCTTAGTGCGTTCTTTGCGAACCACACCTATGCCATGGTGTTTTGGGGGACCACCATTATTGGCGCAGTGGCAGGGATGCTTGGGACGTTCGCGTACCTGCGGAAGCAGTCGCTGACCAGTGATGTGATTTCGCACTCCGCACTACCAGGCACGTTGCTGGCGTTTTTGCTGTGCGTCGGGCTGGGAGTCGACGGCCGTAACATGGTTGCGCTGCTGGTTGGAGCCGTAGTCACTGGTACGTGCGCGGTGATGGTGGCGAACACGATTACTGCCCGGACGCGGACGTCGATTGACGCGGCGATGGCGATCAGCTTGTCGTTCTTCTTCGGGTTCGGGATGCTGTTGCTGGACGTGATCACGAACAATCCGTTCCCAGGCAAAGGTGGTATTCAGGACTACCTGTTCGGCAACGCATCCGTGATTACCAGGGCGGACCTGCGAATCAGCATCATCGTCGGGTTGCTCGCGGTCTGCGTGATGTGCGTGTTGTTTAAGGAGTTCGAGCTGCGCTCCTTCGACCCCGTGCAGTCCACGATGCTTGGGTTTCGCCCGAGGGTCATCGACACGGTGATGTTCATGACGATCGCGCTTGCGACGGTGATCGGCGTCAAATCTGTCGGGTTGGTGTTGATGGTGGCATTCGTCGTAACTCCGCCTGCCGCGGCGCGCCAGTGGGTGCAAACGGTGCCAGCGATGGTCGTGCTCGCGGGCGTGTTTGGAGCCGTCGGCAGTGGTGCTGGATCCTACTTGTCCATCGCGCTTGGCAACGTGCCGACCGGCCCCGTTATCGTGCTTGTCCTGTTCGCGATGTTTCTGGTGTCGTTCATCTTCGCCCCGAAGCGAAGCGTCATCGCCCGGGCCCGTTCGCAGCGGCGAGCGACGGCAGCGCTGCGTGCCCGGCTGGAAACAACAGCTTCGGCGGAGGTGGCGTCGTGAGTTTCATCGTCGGAACACTTTTGCTCGCGGTGGTCACGGCGTGCGCATGCGCAGTGCCGGGAGCATTCGTTGTGCTGCGGAAGCACTCCATGCTCATAGATGCTATCGGGCATGCGATCTTGCCGGGCATTGCCCTGGGGTACTTGTTTACGAACAACCTGAACTCACCGGTGGTGATCGTGTGCGCGGCGCTGGCCGGTGTGGCGGTGGTCCTCGGCGCACAGTGGCTCGGGGATTCGGGACTCGTGACTGGAGACGCCCCGCAGGGCCTCATCTTCCCGGCACTGTTCAGCGTGGGCGTCATCCTGATTACGTCCCACTTCTCGAACGTCCACCTGGATACGCACGCGGTGCTCGTCGGCGACTTGAACCTGGCTGCGTGGAATCAGCTTACAGTTGGCGGGGCGCAGCTGGGACCGGTGTATCTCTACATCATGCTCGCGGTGCTAGCGCTCAACGTGGTCGCGATTGGTCTTGTGTATCCGCAACTGCTCGCGTCCACGTTTGATGGCCAGTTCGCGCGCAGCATCGGCATACCAGTGCGCATGCTGTCCGTCGCGTTTATGTTCCTGGTGTCCTTGACTGTCACAGCAGCGTTCAACGCAGTCGGGGCGATCCTGGTCATTGCGCTGGTGGTCATCCCTGCGGCAGCAGCCAAACAGTTGGCCACGACGGTACCGCGCATGATATTGATGGCGGTCCTGCTCGCCGCGGTCGGGGCGGTCGCAGGCTTCGGCGTTGCTTACCTTCTCGACGCCCCTACGTCCGCCACGATGACCGTCATCTACGGGCTTGAATTCCTCAGCTGCGCCCTCTGGGCACGGCGGGCTCAGCGGTCACCCAGACGGCGTCCGCTGCGCGTTTCCCAAGAGCAAGGGGTGGGTGCTGGCCGTCGATAACCACTTCGACAGTGTCAGAAAACGGGGCTGCTTGCTGGGTGCGCAGACGCGTGCCCACCGTGACACCGGAGGTGTCGAAGAACTGCAGCAGGCTCGGATCACCGTCGGAAACACGCTGGACCACGACGTCGGTGCCTGGTGTAATCGTGCTCAGAGGCTCAGCGTGGAACTGCGGCACGGTGCCGTCGGCGGCGGGAATGGGGTCGCCGTGTGGGTCGCGGGAAGGATAGTTGAGGTGGGCGTCGAGGCGCTGCAGCATGAATTCCGAAACGGCGTGCTCGAGCACCTCGGCGTCATCATGGACCTGGTCCCACGTGTAACCGAGCGTTTCCACGAGGAATGTTTCGATGAGCCGGTGACGGCGAATCATCGCGACGGCGTGCGCGCGGCCTTCCTCCGTGAGCGTGATGGGCGCGTACGGCTTATGGTGCACATACCCTTGCTGGGCAAGCTTCTTGACGGCATCCGACACGCTCGAGAGCCGAAGCCCCATGTAATCCGCCAGCACCTTGGTGGTCACCTTCGTGTCTGACCACTCGGTGAGCGCCCAGAGTGACTTGAGGTAGTCCTGTGTACTGGTGGAGAGCTGGGAAACGGAATCCATGAGGCTTACTGTACAGACTCGAGAATGAACGCGAGGTGCATGGTTTGCAGCTCGAGCTCGCCTTCGGTCGCCGACAGCGAAGCGATTTCCTTACGCGCCTCAGCGGTCAGCGGGATGACCCATCCGGCGTTGGGGTCGAGTACGGGAATAGCGGGCTTTTTGACGGGTACCCAGGTCACGGTGCGCGCGCCGGGGCAGATCATCTGGAGTGGGCCGTCGAAACGCTGGAGCTCCGCGAGTGCCGCTGGTGTGGAGGTCACGATGACCAGTCGTTCGTCCGAACCTGGAGAGAGCGCCGCAGTCGTGACCTTGAGCACCGGGAGCTCCACACGCTCATACTCCGTCGGGTACTCAGCGAGCGCAGGAGCAGCGCCCGCCCCGAACCATTGTTTAATCTGACCCAACACGCTCATGGTGCACACGATACCCTGTACTAGGGTAAACGCCATGGAACACAGCCAATCGCCTCCGGCGACAGACTACGTCGTGCCCTATGGTCCCGGCGAACTCGTGCACGTGCCGCAGCACAGCGACAGGCCTGACGTGTTCACAAAAGATAACCGAGTGACGCCGCAGGGCTGGATATACGTGGCTAAGCGTGTCATTGCGGACTTCTCGGTTGACGCAATGCTTGACCGCGCGGCTGCGCTGACCTACTACGCAGTGTTGTCTATCGCCCCGATGATTCTGGCGGTCTACTCGATCGCGACGCTGCTGCTGCCACGTGACGAAGCCGCCGTCAACGACATTATCGACGACTTCATCGCCCTCTATGTGCCCGAAGCACTGGAAGATGAAGCCTTGCGCTTCCTCCTGACGGTGATTGGCACCCCGGCGCAGAGCACGATTGCGCTGGTGGTATCGATCGTGGTCTCGCTTCTTTCCGCATCCGCGTACGTGCGGTCCTTCTCCCGGAACGCGAACGTCATGTACGGCCGCATGGAGGGGCGCAACCTGGTACGCACGTGGTTCACCATGTGGGTCACCACGCTGATATTGGTGCTTGGGGTGATCGTGATCATCGTCGGCACGTTTTTGCGCGAGTCAATCGTGAATGGTCTGCTGCAGCCGATCGCGGAACCACTGGGGATGACCGAGGCCGTTGATTACCTGACAAAGATCTTCCTGCCGGTCTGGGACTACGCCCGCTTCCCGGTCACTATCGTGACTGCGATCGCGTTGATCTCCATCCTCTACTTCGTTTCGCCCAACGTTCGGCTGGAGAAGTTCCGCCTGCTGACCCTCGGGTCCTCGATGGCGCTGACGGCGATTTTTATCATTTGGCTTGGCTTCTCATGGTTCATCGGCACGATAGGGATCTCCAGCGCGTACGGGGCGTTCGGCACAGTGGGCGCCGTCCTTGTGCTGGTCTGGGTGATGAATGTCGTGCTCCTCGAGGGCGTCAAGATCGACGCGGAAGTGCTGCGCGTGAAGCAACTGCAGGCGGGCTACGACGCCGAAACAATAATCCAGGTCCCGCCGCGCAGCACAAAAGCGGTCGATTTCCGGCTCAAGGTGCAGCGCTGGATCGACCGCAGTGCCTCCGTACTCAAAGCACAGGAGGACACAGGTCCGGGGGAGGAGCCGGAGGTCTAGTCGGCGACGAGCGGTTCCATCGTGAGGTTCGGGTGCTCCTTCTGGATGAAGGCCAGCCGCCACTTATCACCGAACAGAGCGATGAGTTCGCCGTCGGTGCGCGTGAAGATTTCGACGCCTCGCTGGCGACCAAGCGCTTCCGCGGATTCGGCGTCGGTCCGGCGGGCCACCGAGTACGGGATTGGTTCCGTGATGGTTTCCACGTTGTACTCCAGCTCCATGCGGGCCTGCATGACCTCGAACTGCATCGGGCCGACGGCCGCCATGACCGGAGCGGCATCGCCACGCAGGTCGTTGCGCAGGATCTGCACTACGCCTTCCGCATCCAGCTGGTCGAGGGCCTTCCGGAACTGCTTGTACTTGCCCAGCGACTTTGCGCGCAGCGTTTGGAAGTGTTCCGGTGCGAACTGCGGCATCGGCGGGTACTGCACCTTCTTGCCTGCGTAGATGGTGTCGCCCGGCGCAAGCGAACCGGCGTTGACCAGGCCGATGATGTCGCCCGGGTAGGCGGTTTCCACGGTGTCGCGGTTTCGCCCGAAGACGGTCAGCGCGTACTTGGTGGAGAACGTGCGGCCACTTTGGGCGTGGGTGACCTGCATGCCACGGTCGAATTCACCGGAGATGACTCGCATGAACGCCAGCGTGTCGCGGTGGTTCCTATCCATGCCAGCCTGCACTTTGAACACCACACCGGAAAAGTCGTCGTCGAGGTCACGGTGAGTATCCATCGCGGTTGTTGAGGCCTCGACTGCCTTCGGGTCCGCGTCGCGGCCTTGAGGAGCCGGGGCGATCGCGCACAGCGTGTCCAAGATTTGGTGGACGCCGAAGTTCAACATTGCGGAGGCGAAGATGATGGGGGAGGTCACGCACTGCTCGAACAAGGTCTGGTCGTGTACGGCGCCGTCGGCGGCGAGTAGATCAGCTTCCTCGACGGCGGTCTCCCAGGTTTCGCCCTCGCGGTCAGCAGCCTCATCGGGGGAGTAGTGCTCTTCCGGTGCGATGGTGGACCCGCCGGCGGTACGGATGAAGTGGATGTAGTTGTCTGCTTCGCCGTCGGCGTTGATGTGGGCGAGGCCGCGGAAGTCGCCAGCCTCGCCGACAGGCCAGTACAGCGGGGTCGGCTGCAGGTCGATCTCCTGGACAATCTCGTCGACCAGCTCGAGTGGCTCGCGGCCGATGCGGTCCCACTTGTTGACCACCGTGACGATCGGCAAGCCGCGCGCCTTGCAGACGCGGAAAAGCTTGAGTGTCTGCGGCTCGAGGCCCTTGGCGGCGTCGATAAGCATGACAGCGGCATCGACGGCGGACAGCACGCGGTAGGTGTCCTCGGAGAAGTCGGCGTGACCGGGCGTATCGACCAGGTTGATCATGTACGGCGTGGTCGCCTCCGAGCGCTCCGGCAGGTACTCGAACTGGAGCGCCGAGGATGCCACGGAGATGCCGCGTTCCTTTTCCATGTCCATCCAGTCGGAGACTGTCGACTTGCGGTTGCCCTTGCCGTGCACCGCACCTGCCTCCGAAATAACGTGCGCGTGCAGCGCGAGCGCCTCCGTCAGTGTGGACTTACCAGCATCGGGGTGGGCAATAACTGCGAACGTGCGGCGACGGTGGGCCTCTGCGCGGGTACCAGTAGACGTGCTCATAAGTGCTCAAGCGTAGTCGCAAGGCGGGGGTGATGGACAACCGGCAGCGGGTAGGGTGAGAAGCGGTGCTATAGTCGCCGAGTTTTGAAAACATTAGGTCTATGTAACGCAAGACTGTGAGGTTTGTGATGAAAGTCGGAATCGTGCTCGGGTCCATTCGCCAAGGTCGCTTCGGCGAGCAAGTTGCGCACTGGGTCGCTGACGCCGCAGCGAACAGTCCCGACGTCACTTACGAGATCCTGGACCTCCAGGAGTTCCAGGTGCCGCTACTCGACACCACCACGCTGCCAGGGGGCGCGAACAAGCAGTACGCCGACGAGCGAGTTGCCGCCTGGTCCCGCGCGGTCGACGGCTGCGATGGCTACATCTTCGTCACCCCCGAGCACAACCACTCCGTGCCTGGTGCGATGAAGAACGCCTACGACAGTCTCAGCGACGAGTGGGCCATGAAGCCGGTGGCATTCGTCGGCTACAGTGCAGACGGCGCGATTCGTGCAGTGGAGCACTGGCGTCAGATCGTCGCGAACTTCTCCATGTTCGACGTTCGCAACCAGGTCGCCCTTTCACTTTTCGACGACGCCACCAACGGCACCCTTACCCCGCGTCCTCAGAAGAACACCGACCTGACGAAGATGCTGAATGCGCTGGAACAGTTCTTGCGTCACCACCACGATTCCCAGTAGGTGCCACCGTGGGCTAGCTGCGCGGGTGGATTTCGTTTTGCGCCTGCGCCAACCCCGATGTGGTGATTACACGGACGGCGTCGGCGGCTAACGCGATTGCTTCGCTGGGTTGAGATGCGAAGTCTGCGAGCACCCAGTCGGGGATAGCGATGCCGCTTGCTTTCGGTGGTCTGCCGATGCCGACGCGCACCCGCACGTAGTCGCGCGTCCCGAGCTCCTGCGACAGAGACTTCAACCCGTTGTGGCCGTTCTCGTTGCCACCCTGCTTCAGGCGCACCTTCCCGGGAGGAAGATCCAGCTCATCGTGGACGATCACGATGCGTTCCGGGGGAAGGTTGTAGCGCGCGGCGAGCGGGGCGATGGCCTTGCCGGACTCGTTCATGTAGGTGTGTGCGCGGGCGTAGGCCACACCATCCTTGACGGCGAAGGAGTATTCGCGGCCGGTGGTGACCGGAAGCCCTTCCGCGAGCGCGTCCACAACGAGGTAGCCGATGTTGTGCCGCGTCTTCTCGTATTGGGTACCTGGGTTGCCCAGCCCAACGACGAGCCAATCGATGTTTTCGGGTTGCTTAGGGACAGAGTTCGTGCGCTTGAGGCGGCGGAAGAAGTTCAACACGGAGGCCAGTCTAAAACAGAGACCCTCGATTCTCACGGCGAAAGCGTGGAGGACAGGGGAGCGTTAACCCTGCGCGTGTGCGATGAACGCGTCGGCCGCATCGGAAACAGCAA
This sequence comes from Corynebacterium sp. NML140438, assembly GCF_001875725.1. Taxonomy (GTDB): domain Bacteria; phylum Actinomycetota; class Actinomycetes; order Mycobacteriales; family Mycobacteriaceae; genus Corynebacterium. The sequence goes on from NZ_MLCQ01000022.1 coordinate 80,261, forward strand.
TCGCGACATCGATCTGTTCTTTCGCCGCGAACTGGCGCAGTACATAGTCCGCGGGCGGCATTTTGCCAGGCGGTCGCCCAATTCCCACCGCGAGCTTGTGGTAGTTCTTTCCGTTCTTCAGCTTCGACAGAGACTGGGTCACCGACTTCAACCCGTTGTGCCCGTGGTCGCCCCCGCCAGTGCGCAGCTTCACCTCTCCCAGCGGTAGGTCCAACTCGTCGTGGACGACGTACAGATCTGCCGGGGAAGCGTCGAAGTAGTCCAGTAGCGCCTTGATGGGGCCTCCGGACACGTTCATGTAGCTCTGCGTACGAGCCAGGACCACCCGACGGTCGGGGAGGAGCCTCCCCGCGGCAAGCTCCGCCACCTGGGTGCTGGTGCGCTTGTGCAGCGCCAACGTCGCCGGTGATATCGTCGCTCGGCCAGCGAGCTCCTCGATAACATGCACGCCAACGTTGTGGCGCGTTCCCTCATATTTCGGGCCAGGATTTCCAAGGCCCACCACGATGATTGGTGAAGCAGTCATTCCCACATCATAAGCACAGACGGCAAAACGCCCCGCTCGCGTGTGGAACGGGGCGTCGAAACGCTATGAAAAGCAGCGGGAGGATTACTCTGCTGCCTCAGTGGACTCAGCGCCAGCCTCAGCGCCGCCCTCTTCAGCTTCCTCAGCTGCAGCCTCGAGAGCCTCGTCAACCTGCTCGTAGGTGAAGTTCACCAGCAGGTGATCCGGAGCGGACACCAGCTCAGCGCCCTCAGGCAGCGTGACGTCGGCGGCGGTGATGAGGTCGCCGATCTCCTTGCCCTCGATGCTGACCTCGATCTCGTCTGGGATGTTCAGAGCGTCGATCTCGATCTCGATCAGGTCGGACTCGACCAGGACGACTGCGTCTGGGTGAGCCTCGCCAACGGTGACAACCGGGACCTCGACGACAACCTTCTCGCCGCGCTTAATGCCGAGCAGGTCAATGTGGTCGATATCGAGGGTGATCACGTTCTGGTCGATGTGCTTGACCATCGCGAGCAGCTTCTCGCCGTCGAGCTCCAGTTCAACAATGGCGTTGACGCCCTCGTTGCGCACGATGGAGGTCATCTCGATGCGGTCAACGGAGAAGTGAACGTTGTCGATGCCAGCTTCGTAGAGAACGCCCGGGATGCGGCCGTCGCGACGCAGGCGACGTGCAGCGCCCTTGCCGAACTCTTCGCGCTTCTGACCTGGGACAACAATTGGGGTAATAGCCATGCTTGTGACTCCTTTTGTACATGGGCCACAAAAAACCTGTGACCACTGAACGGACAAATTGCTCGTCGAGTGATCACAGGCCAAAGTCTGAGATACATATCGCGTCGATAACGGCCAAATCAGCCCTCGCCGAGACCCAGCTAGCTTAGGTTTCGACGTCCACCATTGTCAAGTGCCTGCCAAGCGGAAATGCACGTGTCGGTTTCTGCCTCATTCGTGGCCGTAATGCGGATGCCTTCGTCGAATGCGCGAACAAGCACCCCGTGCGACGCAAGCTGCGCCGCCAGCTCCTGCGGTGACCCGTTGAGGCTTTCAGCAGGCACCCACACGAAGTTCGCCTCAGAGTGCGGTGTGCCATACCCAGAGAAAAAGCCTTCGAGACGCCCGCGCTGCGCACGGGTGCGGGCTACACGCTCGTGGAGCTCGTCGTGCGCCGAAAGGGATGCGAGCGCACCGACCTGCGCTACCGAGCTCACGCTAAACGGGACCGCGACCTTGTTGAGCGCATCGATCGTCTCCTCCTGGCCGAACGCGTAGCCTACGCGCGCCCCGGCCAGCCCGTACGCCTTGGAAAAAGTTCGCAGGCATACAACGTTGGGGTAGACCTGGACTTCATCCACGCCACGTGGAGAGTCTTTGGCGGCGTTGTACTCGAAGTACGCTTCATCCAACGCAACGAGGACGTCATCAGGGACGCGGGCCATAAAATCTGCCCACTCGCGTTCCGTGATGGTGGTGCCCGTTGGGTTATTCGGGTTACATACAAACACCAGGGATGTGCGCGGGGTGATTGCGTCCGCCATCGCAGGCAGGTCCATTCGATGATCTGTGGTCAAGGGCACTGCAACCGGGGTCGCTCCGGCAATCTGAGCGAAAATCGGGTAGGCCTCGAACGAGCGCCACGGGAAGACCACCTCGCTGCCGGGCTGCGACGTCATGGTGACAAGCTGCTGGCACAACGCCGAGGACCCGGTGCCGACAGCGACCTGTGCAGGCCGCACGCCGAGCGATGCAGCGATCGCTTCACGCAGCTGGAGTGCGCCCATGTCCGGGTAGCGGTTTACCGTGCGCAACGACTGGGACATCGCATCCTCTACCGCAGGCAGTGGGCCCTCAGCAATCTCGTTGGAAGAAAGCTTCACCGCGCGTTCGTTCCTTTGCCCAGGGACGTACGACGGAAGGCTATCGAGATCTTTGCGAATCACAATGGATGCTCCTTGACTAGAGAATGAGGAAACGTTAGGCACGCGACTTCGGCTTGAGCGCCCAAATGATTGAAAGCGCGATCACCCAGCCGATCAGGGCGAACAGGCCCGTGCGGTAGTCAGGCAGGAATGCCATCAGGACCAGCACCAAGATGAAGAACCCTGCGCAGATCCAGTTAGCCACCGGGTACCACGGGGCACGGAACGACACATCGGGGTGCGTCTTCCGGAAGTTCAGATGCGCAAAGCACACCGCCGCCCAGGTAATCAGCTCGGAGCCAACAATGATGGCCAACAGAATGGCGAACACGCGACCCTCAAAGAAGTAGTTCATGAACACCACGATGCCCATCAGCGCACCGTTAAACAGTAGCGCGCGAAGCGGTAGCCCCTTCTTCGTCGTCGCAGCGAAGAACGGGGACGCCTGGCCGTTGCGCGCGAGATCGCGCAGCATGCGGCTTCCCGAGTACGTCATCGTGTTACACACGGACGCAACCGCAACCAAGATGACAAGGTTGAGTAGGTGCGCGGCGCCGTCGATACCTACGGAGGAGAGCACCCGGACAAACGGGCTTGCAGAAATATCCTGTTCATCCCACGGCGCGAGGAGCAAGATGACGCTCATGCCACCGATGTAGAAGACGAGAATCCGCCAAATAACAGAGTTCACCGCGCGCGGGATCGTCTTTTCCGGGTGCTCCGTCTCGCCAGCAGCGGTACCGATCGACATGATGCCACCGAACGTAAACGTCACCGCCACCAGGGAGAACAGTACGCCGGACGCGCCGTTCGGGAAGAAGCCACCGTGGACGAACAGGTTCTCGAAGCCGACTGCCGGTTCCGGCCCAAGACCTAGCACCAGCACCACGCCCAAAATGATCATCAAGATCAGCGCGATGACCTTAAACAGTGAGAGCCAGTACTCGGCCTCGGCGAACACACTCACGCGTGCTGCGTTAATCAGCATCACAACGATCAGTGTGACAAGGGCAGTGAGCCAGTGTGGAATGTCCGGGAACCAGAAATCGAGGAAAGTACCCATCGCGGTGAGTTCAATCATGCCCACCACAATGGTGGTAAACCACCAGTTCCACCCCGTGATAAACCCGGCGCGTGGCCCGATGAACTCGCGGGCGTAAGCCGCGAACGAACCCGATACCGGGTGCGCGACTGCCATTTCTCCGAGCATGCGCATCAGTAGATAGACGATGAACCCGACAACCAAAAACGTCAGCAGGACCGCTGGGCCCGCATAGCTAATCGATTCTGCGGAACCAAGAAACAGGCCAGTTCCGATGCAGGAACCGAATGCGATCATTTGCAGCTGACGGTTTTTCACCTTGCGCTGCAGGCCACCATCGCTGGTGGTTTGATGCTGTTCATCGCCGCTCATTGGCGTACTCCTTGCGATAAAGGTTGCCGGATAGCCGGAGGCTCCCTCACACAATAATCAATTGCTTGTGTCAGACAACCGTTGGGTGTGTACAAAGAACCCCCTTGACGCCACTTCGCAGGGAAGCGCGCAAGGGGGAGCACCGAAAACGCGGTGTGGGGTTATGCTTGACCTTCGAAGAGAGTGGTCACCGAACCGTTTTCGAAAATCTCGTGAATTGTCTTCGCCAGCAGCGGAGCGATGGAAAGCACGGTGAGGTTCTTCCAACCCTCGGTGCTCTGCGGAAGCGTATCGGTGGTGATCACTTCCTCGGCGCCGCAGTCGCTGAGACGCTCGCGCGCAGGATCCGAGAACACGCCGTGGGTACACGCGATGACGACCGACTTTGCGCCGGCTTTCTTCAGCACACCCACTGCACCTGCGATGGTGCCGCCGGTGTCAATCATGTCGTCCATCAGGATGCAATCCTTACCGTCGACGTCGCCGACGACGCGGTTGGAAACAACCTTGTTCGCAGCGTCAATGTCGCGGGTCTTGTGCACGAACGCCATCGGGGCATCGCCCAGCATATTGGCCCACTTCTCAGCAGACTTCACGCGACCGGCATCAGGGGAGACCACCACGAGGTTATCCATCGGGTACTTGGACTTGATGTAGTCCACGAGGATCGGCTGTGCGTGCATGTGGTCGACCGGGCCGTCGAAGAAACCCTGGATCTGATCCGTGTGCAGGTCCACGGACACGATGCGGTCCGCACCAGCAGCGGTGAGCAGGTCAGCAACCAGACGAGCGGAGATAGGCTCGCGGCCGCGGTGCTTCTTGTCCTGGCGTGCGTACGGGTAGAATGGCAGAATCGCGGTAATTCGCTTCGCGGAACCACGCTTGAGCGCATCAATCATGATGAGTTGCTCCATCAGCCACTTGTTCAATGGCTGCGCGTGCGACTGCATCACAAAGCAGTCCGAGCCACGCACGGACTCTTCGAAGCGAACAAAGATTTCACCATTCGCAAAATCGCGCGCGGTGGTTGGTACCAACTCGATGTTGAGGGCTTTTGCGACGGCCTCCGCAAGCTCAGGATGAGCGCGCCCAGTAAAGAGCTTGAGGTCTTTTTGGCTTTCCGTGGAATATCCAGTCATGGTGATCCTTTAGTTCTCGCGTGCTTTCTTTGCAGCATTCGCTGCGTCCGTACCCGGGCGGTTAGCCTCAACCCAACCTTCGATGTTGCGCTGATGGCCTTCCTTGATGGCCAGCGCACCCGCCGGCACATCCTTTGTTACCACCGTACCTGCGCCAGTGTACGCGCCATCGCCTACCGTTACTGGCGCTACGAACATCGTGTCTGAGCCGGTGCGGCAGTAGTCGCCGATCGTGGTGTGGTGTTTCTGGACACCGTCGTAGTTCGCAAACACAGAGGAGGCGCCGATGTTGGACTCGCGGCCGACGGTGGCGTCGCCAATGTAGGTCAGGTGTGGCACCTTGGAGCCTTCCCCGATTTTCGCGTTCTTCGCCTCGACGAAGCCGCCGAGCTTGCCATTCGCGCCAAGCTCAGTGCCCGGACGGATGAACGTGAACGGTCCGACGTTCGCGTGAGCGCCGATGACGGAGAGGGAGCCCTGCGTGCGAACAACCTGTGCTCCCTCGCCGACTTCCATATCGGTCAACGTGGTGTCTGGGCCGATCGTGGCGCCGTCACCGATCACCGTCGAGCCCCACAGCTGCGTGTTCGGATGGATGATCACGTCCTGGCCGATCTCGACGTTGACACCGATCCAGGTCGTAGCCGGATCGACGACGGTAGCGCCGGCGCGCATTGCGCGCTCGACCAGGCGACGGTTGAGCTCCTTGCCAGCCTCGGCGAGCTGCACTCGATCGTTCACGCCGGCAAGTTCGCGGGGATCCTTCGCGACGTAGGCGCTGACGGCCTTGCCGTCGCCACGCGCGATGCCGAGTACGTCGGTGATGTAGAGCTCACCCTGCGCGTTGTTGGCGTCGATACGGGTCAGCGCGTCGCGCAGTACGGCAGCGTCGAAGGCGAACACGCCGGAGTTAACCTCGCGGACCTTCTTTTGATCCTCGTTGGCGTCCTTTTCCTCCACGATTTCCAGCACGTTGCCGGAAGCGTCGCGGATGATGCGGCCATAGCCGGTAGGGTTGTCGAACTCGAGCGACAGGACGGTGACGGCGGCGCTGGTGGCTTTGTGGGCGTCGATAAGCTCGGTGATTGTCGATGGCTGCAACAGCGGCACATCACCGTTCGTAACAACGACAGTGCCCTCGAAGTCTGGGATGACCTCGAGCCCGCACTGTACAGCGTGGCCCGTGCCGTTTTGCTCCTCCTGGACTGCCTGCTTGATGCTGCGCCCCATCTCTTCGGCGATAGCATCAACGGCGGGGGAGACTTGGTCACGCTGGTGGCCGACAACCGCGACGAGTTCCTGTGGCCCCACCGCGTTGGCTGCGTGCAGCGAGTGCGCAAGCAGGCTGCGCCCGCCGATCTCGTGCAGTGTCTTCTGGATGCTGGACTTCATGCGCGTGCCCGCACCTGCGGCGAGGACAACGACTGCGCATTCAGGATGATTTACCACTGAACGGGTACTCCTTAATTCATCGGTGAATGAGGTATTAAACCAACTGCACAACAGCATAACGCGCTACGTGCGCGCGTTTGCAGACACATCCTTCAAACCTGCCGCGCGCCACACACCGATCGCACCGACTGCGGCCAAGAACAGCAGCGTCGCCTCAGGGCCGAGGACCGAAACCGCCGAGGAAATAGCGCCGACAATCAGCAGTACGATGCCCATCGCTGTGTTCGCTGCACCCGTGATCATTGTGCGTCGATCGCCTTCGGCCATGTCCACGAGGTAGGTCTTTCGACCCACACGCACCGTGGTGTGTGCCAGGTTGACCAGGAAGAACCCGATCGGCATGACCCAGCGGTTCACATCGGGGGAAAGCCAGTGCGCGGACATCACCAAGAGCACAAGCACGACGGATGCGGCGGCAGCGGCCCACGCCATCGCGTTTTTCGACGACTTATCCGCCCACAAGCCTGAGACCTTTCCGCCGACGAGTGCGGCACCACCCGAGGCCAGGATGAAGCCGCCGAGGGAAGAAAGATTCGTGCCTTCATGCTGGGCGAGCACAACAATGAATGGTGTCGAAAGGGCAGTGACCAGCATGAGTGATCGAACGATAAGGAATTTTTGGAGGTCCTTGTCACCCTTGATGAGGTCCCAGGTTTGGCGGGCCCACCCCTTGTTGGAGGCCTCCGACGGTTCCTCTTCCGGCTCCTTGATGGTGCCGAAGACCAAGGACGCGAACGCCCAGGTCGAGGCACCCACCGCGAGGAGCGTCACGAGCACCCACCGGGGCAGATCATTCGGCAGTATTGCGAACAGCACACCAATAGCGAGGGTGACGGCACCCGACAGCGCGGTCGCTTGTCCCGTGATGAGTCCGCGTCGGCCCTTCGAGATAGTTCGGCCCTGCACATCTTTGCCGGAGATTGAGCACAATGCGCGGAACAGAGACAGCGCCGCGAGCAGAACCACAACCGCAACGCCCAAGGCTGCACCGCTGAGTAGCGCTGCAGAGAGTGCAATGAGCCCAGCTGATGCAGCCTGGCCCCACGAACCAACCAGCCACACCCACTTCCGCGAACGCTGCGAGGTGACCCACGGGCTCAACGCCGCTTGTGGCAGCATCGAGCCTGATTCGCGGATCGGCACCAAGAACGCTGTGAACAGGGCTGGCACTCCAGCGGCTGTGAACAGCCACGGCAACACAGTCTTCGCCGCGACGATTTGGTCACCGATGCCCTGTAGACCGTTGGCCCATACGAATCGGCGTGCGTTGTACTCCTCGTGAGACGTCATACCAAAGATAGTAGGGTCGGCAGCAGACTTTATACATTCGGACGAGGAGAACCAATGGCTTCGGCACGTGCCAACCGCAACGTCATCAGCAGAAGGACATTCTTCAAAGGGGCACTGTTAACGCAGGTAGCAGTGCTGGCAGCGTGCGCCGGGGAAGGTCCGGGTGGGGTGCGCTCCGGGCAGGCGACGCCCGCGGGTGCTGACGCAGAGGCCCGCCCGCTCCCCATCCCGCCGCTGGAACAGGGCACGCTGAACGGCAACACGCGCAGCTTTGAACTCACCGCGCAGCAAGGCGAGTACGAAATCGTACCCGGCACCATGACGAAGACCTGGGGCTTCAACGGTCCCTGGCTTGGACCTACGCTTTACATGCGCCAAGGTGAAACGATCGAGATGAGAGTGAATAACGATCTCGACGAGCCGACGGTGGTCCACTGGCACGGTCTGCACCTGCCAGCGGCGGCCGACGGTGGACCAGCCCTCATCTTCGACCCCGGAACGAGCTGGGAACCGACCTGGCAGGTCGAACAGGCGGCGTCTACCTGCTGGTACCACCCGCACCCGCACGAGATTTCCGCCCTGCACGCCTACCGCGGCCTCGCCGGGGGCATTGTCGTTGCCGACGACGCATCCGACGCGCTCGGCCTGCCACAGGAATACGGTGTCGACGACATCCCCGTCATCATCACCGATGCGAAATTCACCGAGGATGGTCAGCTCGATGAAACCATCGACCCAACCTACGGTCTCCTCGGGACGACGCCGCTGGTGAATGGCATCACGAAGCCGCGCTTTGAGGCGTCGACAAGCCGTGTTCGACTTCGTATCTTCAACGGTGCAACGATGCGTTTCCACCACCTGAGCCTCGGCGTGCCCTTCAACATCATCGCGACAGACCAGGGGCTTCTCGACGCCCCCATCGAAGCCGACGCGGTTCTGCTGAGCCCAGGCGAGCGTGTGGAGATCATTGTCGACCTTGAAGCAGGCAAGGACCTGATGCTGCGTAGCGACGGCGTCCCGAACGGGGGAGGCCTACCTGACGAGGAAGCCGCCAACGGTTTTGGCCTGCAAGACACCTTCGACTTGCTCGAGATCAAAGCCCCGGAAAGCGACACCGCGCTCGACGCATTGCCGGCCCAGCTCATCCCCGTCGTGCGCCCCGATGTTAGCGGCGCACCGGAGCGCGAGTTTCGGCTCAACGGCTTCCAGATCAACGAGCAATCCATGGACATGGAACGCGTCGACTTTGTCATCGACCACAACGGTCCAGAAATCTGGCATGTCACCAACGAGAACTCCGACTGGCCGCACAACTTTCACGTGCACAACGCCAGGTTCCTGGTGGACAAGGTGGACCACGGTGAGGTTGCCTTCACCGAAGGCTGGCATGACACCATCTTTGTACCGCCACTGTCAACCGTCACACTCATCGTGGAGTTCGGTTGGCACCCCGATCCGACTTTGGCGTACATGTACCACTGCCACATGCTCTTCCACGAAGACGAAGGGATGATGGGGCAGTTCGTCATGGTTGAGCCTGGACAGAAGGCGAACCTGCGGCCGATGCCGGAAGGGCACCACCACTAAACAGGGGTGAACGTAGAACAAGCCCCCGCGACCATGCAAAATGCTAGGTGACGGGGGCAATAAAAAGCTTCCCCACCAGGACTCGAACCTAGAATGACGGTACCAAAAACCGTAGTGTTGCCGATTACACCATGGGGAATTACTCGACCTAGTGTAACCGAAACCTCACGAAATGTTAAAAAGCATGATGAGCTGGCAGTTTACGGGCTGTCGGGGTGATGTCCGGGGTGGGTTCTAAGCTAGAACGCATGGCTCGGCAGCGAATGACAAGAACACAGCGCAGGGACCAGTTGCTCGCAATTGGTCGCGCTGCCTTTGCAGAACGCGGATTTGATGGGATCTCCATGGAGGAGATTGCGCTGCGTGCGGATGTGTCGAAGCCTGTCGTGTACGAACACTTCGGGAGTAAGACCGGGCTGTACGACGCCGTAGTGTCGCAGGAGATGGCGCGGTTTGAACGCACGATTGTCGAAGTGATCCAAAACGGGCGTTGGCGAGAACGCATTGATAACGGTGTGCTGGCGCTTCTGACCTACATCGAAGAAGAGACCGATGGGTTCATCATCCTGGTGCACGGTAGGATCTTCGGGCGTGAGCGGACGTACTCAACCGTGTTGAACCGGGTGACCGCGGAGGTGTCCTACCTGCTTGAGCGCGCGTTTGAGCACCGTGGCCTCGATGCTTCGGTGGCGGCGTTGTATGGGCAGGCGTTGGTTGGGACGGTGTCGAATACGGCGTTGTGGTGGTTGGATCAGCGTGGCGTCGATACGCGGTTGGATAAGGCGACGGTGGCGGCGCACATTTCGAACCTGTGCTGGAACGGGTTGAAGGGGTTGGAGGAGCAACCCCGCATTATGACGAACGAAGTGGAGGAACAGTAGTGGAAGAACAGACAGCTCAGGCGCCTGCGTTGGGTGGTTTGCTCACCATGGCGCTCACCGACCCGAAGCTGAAGGGCTTGGTGGGCAACATCGGCGTCGATTCGCTGCATGTGACTGGGATTGACCAGGTTCGTTCGTGGGCTGCGGGCGCGTTGGCCCGCCAGGTTCCAGTGCTGTTGGTGACTGCGACGAGCCACGAGGCGGAGGATCTGACCGCTGAGTTGCAGGCGATGCTTGGTAAGCGCAAGGTCGCGAACTTCCCAGCCTTCGAGACGCTGCCGCACGAGCGGTTGTCGCCAGCACCTGACGTCGTGGGCGCCCGCGCGAAGGTGCTGTGGGAGATGCCTCAGGTCATCGTGGCCTCAGCGCGTGCGTTCTGCCAACCGGTGCTGCCCGCGGTGAAGCCGATCACGGTTCAGGTCGACACTGAGTGGGACTTCACGGAGTTGACCGAACAGGTCGTCAATTTTGCCTACGAGCACGTTGACATGGTGACGAAGCGAGGCGAGTTCGCCACGCGCGGCGGCATTATCGATATCTTTCCAACGACCGCTGAGTACCCAGTGCGCCTCGAGTTCTGGGGCGACGAAGTCACTGACATCCGCAGCTTCGCAGTTGCCGACCAGCGCACCATCGAGGAGCTCACATGCGTTGAGCTCTTCCCGGCGCGCCAGCTCATTATCGACGCCAGCGTCGCCAAACGCGCCGACGAGCTTGCCCGCACGAACCCGTCGAACTCCACGCTCGTGCAGCTGCTGACGCGGATCTCTGAGCACACGCACGCCGATGGGGAAGAAGTGCTCATCCCGGTGCTCAGCGATGCGAAGTACTCGATGCTGCCGGAACTCATGCCGAAGGGCAGTATTGTGCTCGTCTCCGGTCCGGAGAAGGTGCGCACCCGCATCGCGGACCTTGAGGCCACCGACCAGGAGTTCTTGGAAGCCGGGTGGGAAGCCGCGGCGATGGGCGCGGACGGGCCGCTTGCCGTGGAGGGGCTGGACGTATCGGCGTCCTCGTTCCGCTCGTTCGAGTCGCTGGAGGTGTCGGCGCGAAACGCGGGCAACGCGTGGTGGACGTTCGCACCTCCTGGCATGTTTGCTGCCGACGACGCGATGACGCTACCGCTGGAGTTCGAGGCGGCACCGGCGCCGAAGGGGGAGCCGAAGGCGATCGAGCAGCTCTACGCGACGCTCAAGCTGCACGTGCAAACCAACGGCGGCAAGGTGGCGTTCGTGGCGCCCACGAAAGGCACCGTTGAGCGCATGGCGGAGCGACTGAGGGAGCACGGTATTTCGGCACGCATCGCCACTCCGGGCCTTGAGCCCGTCGATGGCGCTGTGACGGTCTACCAGTCCTTGTCACACGCAGGCCTTGTATTCCCAGGTCCGAACCTGGTGGTGGTGACAGAAACTGACGTGACCGGCAACCGCGTCGGCGACATCGCGGGCGCGAAACGGCGTCGCCCGCGCCGCCGGAACCGGGTTGATCCACTCGCACTGACTCCTGGTGATTTCGTGGTGCATGACACGCACGGCATCGGCAAATTCATCAAGATGGCCGAGCGTACGGTCAAGACCGGTGACGAAGACTCCCGACGCGAGTACATCGTCCTGGAATACCAGCCGGCTAAGCGAGGCCAGCCCGGCGACCAGCTCTGGGTGCCGATGGAATCCCTCGACCTGCTGAGCAAGTACACCGGTGGCGAGAAGCCGTCACTGTCCAAGATGGGCGGCTCCGACTGGAAGAACACCAAGCGCAAAGCGCGCGCCGCCGTACGCGAAATCGCCAGCGAGCTCATCGAACTATATGCGAAGCGGCAGGCCGCGCCGGGCCACGCCTTCGGCCCGGATACGCCGTGGCAGCTCGAGATGGAGGACGCGTTTCCGTTCGTGGAAACGGAGGACCAGCTCGCCGCTATCGAGGCTGTCAAGGAGGACATGGAGAAGCCGACGCCGATGGACCGCGTGATCGTCGGCGACGTGGGCTTTGGCAAGACCGAGGTTGCTGTGCGCGCCGCGTTCAAAGCGGTGCAGGACGGGCAGCAGGTCGCGGTGCTTGTACCGACGACCCTGCTTGCCCAGCAGCATTACTCCACGTTCAACGAGCGCATGGACGGCTTCGGGGTCACGGTCCGCGAGCTGTCGCGCTTTACCTCCGCGAAGGAGGCTAAGGAAATCACGGCTGGGTTGGCGGATGGCTCCGTCGATATCGTGATCGGCACGCACCGCCTGCTGCAAACAGGGGTGTTTTGGAAGAAGCTCGGCCTCATCATTGTGGATGAGGAGCAGCGCTTCGGCGTGGAGCACAAGGAACACATCAAGGCCCTCAAGAGCCACGTCGACGTCCTCACCATGACGGCGACGCCGATCCCGCGCACCCTTGAGATGAGCCTGACTGGCATCCGCGAAATGACCTCGATTACGACTCCTCCGGAGGACCGCCACCCGGTGCTGACCTACGTTGGTCCGCAGGAAGAGAAACAGGTCGCAGCAGCTATTCGACGCGAGCTCCTCCGTGACGGCCAGGTGTTTTACATCCACAATCGCGTTTCCGACATTGAGAAGACTGCGCGCACGCTGCGGCAGCTCGTGCCCGAGGCGCGCGTCGTGGTCGCGCACGGCCAGATGGGTGAACAGCAGCTCGAACAAACAGTCCAAGGTTTTTGGAACCGCGAGTTCGACGTTCTTGTTTGTACCACGATCGTCGAAACGGGCTTGGACATCGCCAACGCTAACACCCTGATCGTGGAGAATGCACAGAACATGGGCCTGAGCCAGCTGCACCAGCTTCGCGGGCGTGTTGGGCGTTCCCGCGAACGCGGCTACGCGTACTTCCTGTACCCAAAGGAAAAGACGCTCACCGAAACGTCCTACGACCGCCTTGCGACCATCGCACAACACAACGACCTCGGAGCAGGCATCGCCGTCGCGCAGAAAGACCTGGAGATGCGAGGCGCCGGCAACGTGCTCGGCGCGGAGCAGTCCGGTCACATCGCAGGCGTCGGCTTCGACATGTACGTCAGGTTGGTCGGAGAGGCCGTCGAAACGTACAAGGCGCTCATGAGCGGGAATGTCGTTGACGCGACAGACCAAGGCCCGAAGGAAATCAGAGTGGATCTGCCTGTCGACGCCCACATACCTGAAAGCTACATCAACGCCGAGCGCTTGCGCCTGGACGTGTACCGCAAACTTGCCGAGGCCCGCGATGAGCAGGACCTACGCAAGGTCGCCGAGGAAATGATCGACCGCTTCGGTACGCTTCCGACCGAGGTGCTGCGGCTCTTCGCGGTCGCACGCGTGCGGCACCTCGCCCGAACCGCTGGGATCTCGGACATTTTGACCCAAGGCACGAGGATCAAATTCCACCCTGTGGAGCTGCCCGACTCGAAGCAGGTCAGACTGAAGCGCCTGTACCCCGGCGCGAACTACCGCGCTGCGGCGAAGACACTGCAGGTACCAATGCCGCGCGAAGGCAAAGGCATCAACCAGCCGAATCTGCGCGACATGGAGCTGCTGCAGTGGGTTGCCGACTTCATCGCGGACATCTTCGATGCCGAGAAGATCTCCGTTACCGGTGAGTCCGACGGCGACGGCGACAGGAAAAAGAAGCGCATCATCAGCGTGAGCCAGTAGCGAGTTCTACCGGGCTCTGCCAGGTGGCGCCCATTGGGAGTTTTCCCGGTACTGCCTGTACTATGAGCTCGTGCGCCCCCATAGCCCAATCGGCAGAGGCAGTTGACTTAAAATCAATTCAGTGTGGGTTCGAGTCCCACTGGGGGCACAACGTAACACCCCGCATACCTACAGGTAGCGGGGTGTTCGCTTGCATATTGGCTAGACTGTGGGCCGCCCTTGTTGCCAAAAACTGGGAGGAAACAATGAAACAGTACGCAGCAACGAAAATGATCGGTCACGATACTCGAACAATCTCCACCACAGCATCCACTAGCCGATGAAGCTACGCCTTCGGCAAGCGCGGCGGGGCGCACCGGGGCATAGTCGTTTTCAACGCGCCACTCCATCAACGCCGGACAGAAGGGGGAGGGGATTGCTGGACCACCGAGTACGGCGAGCGCCGAAACGAGCATGGTCCGCGGGCCGATGTCTTGGTGACGAGCCCCCTTACCGTCGAAGCGCGTCAATCTTGTCCAGTAGTTCTGGGCTTATGCCGCACTAGAGCAGGCTGGTCAACGAGCGCGCAGCCTGCTCATCAACCTTCGGCTTTTGTAGAACAGCGACCAAGAACCCGGACTCTGCCGTGAATGGTTCCAAATCCCAGCTCGCAAACTGGTGCTGTGGCTGGAACCCGACCGCGCAGCACATAGTGAGGAAGTCGTTGAACTCCCAGCCGCGTCCGCGCCCGAATCCGACGACGAACCGTCCGCCTGGGCGCAACGCCTGAAAGATGTTTTCGAGTGCTGGCTTACGGCCGTCGACGGCGAGAAAGCCCATGACGTTGCCCGCTGAGACCGCGATATCGATGTCGTGGGCCTCGATCGGGTCGGTGGAGAGGTCGCCAACGGTCCAGGTCGCCTCGGGGAAGTCCTGTTGTGCGTACCCGATCAGTACAGGGTCGATGTCCACACCGAACACAGTGTGTCCGCGCTTCGCCAGGTAGCCGCCAAGGCGACCAGTTCCGCATCCCGCGTCGAGGATACGGGCGTAGCGGGCGGAGAGTGCGTCGATAAGCCGAGCCTCCCCGTCAATGTCCTTGCCCTCCTGCACGAAGTTGCGCCACCGGCGGGCGTAATTCTCGGAGTGATCCGGGTTTGCAGCGACGATTTCTTTCCAAGTTGCCATGCCAAAAACTATAGCTTTGGCTCCCTGGAAGTCACGTCGTCACC
This sequence comes from Corynebacterium sp. NML140438, assembly GCF_001875725.1. GTDB lineage: Bacteria > Actinomycetota > Actinomycetes > Mycobacteriales > Mycobacteriaceae > Corynebacterium. The sequence continues at coordinate 95,294 of NZ_MLCQ01000022.1, forward strand.
GGCGAGGAACCAGTCAAGGTTGGCGTGGGCTTCGCTCTCCTAGTCGTCAACAACTACGTCTCGATGTTCCTTCGCAGTCTTGCGCATCGCCACGTTGAGCTCGTCCATGTTCTCACTAACGTAACAGCCGCTCGGTCGCGAAGAGTGCTCGCGTCGAATGCGGCGGAAAGCATCACCACCGCCAACACTGTGGTCAACGTCGTCGGGATGAGGCGCTGGAAACACCTGACCCAAAAGATCTTCAATTGCAGTGAGATATCCCAGTAGCTCCCACGCATAAGGTTGAACGTGATCAAATACCCCGAGAGCGCGAAGATCACACCCACACCAACCATGCCTCCGCCGAACCCCGGAAGGTTGAGATGGAACTAATCTAAGCGCCAGTGCGTTGGTGTAGATGAACGATTGTTCCCAAAAGAAAGGATCAGGGGTCCGTGAGTAGCAACAACCCTGTATTGAAAACTCTGCCGGGTGTAGATTCCCAACGTGGCACTGGATACCAGGGGTACGGTGCCGCGAACCCGTACGAACAAGCACCGATGGGTGCATCGGCGGGCGCGGTGTCTGAGGACCGCCCAATGACGGTCGACGACGTAGTCACCAAAACCGGTATTACACTCGCCGTCATCGTCGCGTTTGCGGTAATCAACTTTGGTCTTTACGTTGGCGGGCACGGTTCCATCGCCGGCGTTCTTACGCTGGTTGGTGCAGTAGCCGGCTTCATCTTGGTAATGATCCATGCATTCGGCAACAAGTACGGTTCGCCGATTATTACCTTGGCGTACGCTGTTGCTGAAGGCCTGTTCCTCGGCGGGTTTTCATTTGCCATAGCCGGGCGTTTCAGCGTAGCGGGTGCGGACGCCGGTGCGCTGATCTTCCAAGCCATCCTTGGTACGTTCGGTGTGTTCGCGGGCATGCTCGTGGTCTACCGCACGGGTGCGATCCGCGTGACGCCGCGTTTCAACCGAATTCTCACCGCAGCCATTTTCGGTGTGCTGATCCTCGTTGTCGGCAACCTCTTGCTCAGCATCTTTACCGGCATGAACCCGCTTCGCGGTGGTGGCACCATCGCTATCGTATTCAGCCTCGTCTGCATCGTGTTGGGCGCGCTTGCGTTTCTGCAGGACTTTGATGTGGCAGACAAGCTGGTACGCATGGGTGCTCCATCCAAGGCAGCCTGGGGCGTCGCGCTTGGCTTGGCAGTCACCCTGGTGTGGCTCTACACCGAGATCCTGCGACTGCTGTCCTACTTCCAACAGCGTTAGCAAAGACGCACAGCACTACAAACGCCCGGTCTCACAACACGGTGGGACCGGGTTTCGTTTCGCTCATTGAAAAACAACGAAGCCCCGGCCCGACAAAGCAAGACGGAACCGGGGCGCAAGAAGCGGTGGGCGCTGCCGTTAGCGCTCACCCTCCGGGTTGATGGACGTTCCATCAACAGTGATCGTGTTAAACACCAGCACGCCATCGACGATGTCCGGGTTCCCCAGGACAACCTGTACGTCTTCGATCTCGCGGTTCGGGCTAACCGTGGAGCGAGTAGCAGTGCCTTGCGCGAGCTGCTCAGACCAGGTGTCCCACACGATGTCCTGGAGGAAGTCGTTCTGGTCGCTGCAGTTGAGAGTCAGCGAAGCCGGACGCTCAAGGCCGACGCTGCCACAGTTGTTCACCAGTGGGGTCTTGTCGGAGGCGCCCATGGCGGTGACGGTTTCGGTAACTGCTGCCTCAGAGGTGGCACCTGCCGCATCAACTACGTTGGTCGGGGTTGCTTTTGCACGCTTACCAGGAAGCGACGACGGGTCCTGGGTTTGAGCAGTGTCGACTTTCATGTCCGAAGGGTTTTGGTGCGGAGGGTGGCAGGCAGCCAACCCGACCGCACCGATTGCGACCATGCTGGTGAGCACAAGCTTGCGGGAAAAGAACGTATTCACAGGATTTCCTTCAATGTCAGCGATTACGGATAACGCCGGTGGCGGCGGCAGGCTACTTCGCCCGTGGCGTGGAAGCCTTAACAGAATCATACGGCTCGGCGGAGACAATTGTTACCGAAATCTCACGGCCATTTGGAGCGTTGTAAGTGCGGGTTTCGCCCTCGGAAGCACCAACAACAGCCGCGCCGAGCGGGGAGTTTTCCGAGTAAGTCTCTAGGTCCTCGTTGTCCGTGGATGCCGCGCGGGTGCCGATCAGGAACGTTTCCTTATCGTTTTCGTCATTGTTGTAGTAAACGTGCACTACGGAGCCAACGTGGGCGACGCCCTCGACGATGCCGGTGCGTTCCGTCGTGGAGTTCGCGAGCAGCTCGGAAATCTGCTTAATGCGAGCCTCTTCCTGGTCCTGCTGCTCACGAGCAGCGTCGTAACCAGCGTTTTCCTTGAGGTCGCCCTCTTCACGGCGCTCGTTGATTTCGGCTGCGATGACAGGGCGATTGTCGATGAGCTGCTGAAGCTCAGCTTCAAGCTTGGCCTTCATCTCCGGGGTGATGTACTGCTGCTGAGTTTGCGCCATCAGGTAAAAACCTTCCCTATATATGTCAAACGAGCCCGCCGGTCGGCGGGCAACTTTACCAGGCGGATAATAGCACAGCCGTCGCGCAGGTGGTGCACTGGTGAGGTTTAGCGGGCGTCGTAAAAGGTGCTGGTTGGGTCCAAGTAAAAAGGCAGGTTATCCGAGCACCCGTAGACGCGTCCGGAGACAGCAGGCTCGCGCACCGGTAGCTCAACAGCGACGCGCTCGAGTTCCTGTCCACCTGCGGGGAGCACTACTTCGCGACGTCCGACTTCGGCATGCGCGTAGTTCACCGCGGTAAGGATGCAGTAGGAAGGAGTTTCAACGTCTTTGCGGGTTACGTCGATCCACATGCGTGTCGTGGAGTCGTCGACGGCTTCCAACGAGATGAAGTCGGCGGTAACGGTGCGGGATTCCTGCTTCTTGAAGTAATCAAAGACGCTGTAGAGCAAAACAACAACGAGTCCGATGGCGATCAGCGCGACGATCCGGCCGGTGGCGTTGCTGCGTTTCGTGGCCGTCGGGGTGGCGCTGGAGCCGTACCGGGATGTTGGGCGACTGGGGGAAGTCACGGTTACCTACCTCGCTGAATGACTCTAAAGCTGCAATCCGTTCCAATGGTACTAAGATGGCGCGGAGTTACGGAATCAGGCCCCAAATATGTTCTAGGAGGAATAGTGGCCGGCTTGCGCTTGATGGCGATCCACGCACACCCTGACGACGAATCCTCTAAGGGTGCGGCAACGATGGCGAAGTACGCTGCGGAAGGGAACCGGGTACTCGTCGTCACCTGCACTGATGGGCGACGCGGCGATATCCTCAACCCCGCGATGGACCGCCCCGGCGTGCTGGAAAATATTCTTGAGGTGCGCGAACAAGAAATGGCAGAGGCCGCCGAAGCGCTTGGGGTGGAGCACCAGTGGATGGGGTATGAAGACTCCGGCTTGCCACAAGGTGACCCGCTGCCGCCGTTGCCGGAGGGCTCCTTTGCAACGCAAGACCCGGAAGCTGTAGCGGCGCATCTTGTGGAGTCGATCCGAGAGTTCCGTCCCCACGTCATCATCACCTACGACGAAAACGGTGGTTACCCGCACCCCGACCATTTGATGGTGCACGAAATCTCGATGCTGGCGTGGGACAAAGCGGGCAATCCCTCCTTTTCCCCCAAGGCAGGACCGGCGTGGACGCCGTTGAAGCTGTACTACAGTCACGGATTTATACTGCAGCGGATGCGGCTTCTGCAGGAGCGCCTGTATTCGCAAGGCAAGAAGAGTCCGTATGAGCTGATGATTCAGCGGTGGGAGGAAAACAAGGCGGACGTGATGAGTCGCGTGACCACAAGGGTGGAGTGCGCAGAGTACTTCCCGCAACGCGCAGCTGCGCTGACAGCGCATGCGACGCAGATCGATCCGGCTGGAGCGTTCTTGGCGAGCCCAGTCGAGGACCAACAGGAAGTGTGGCCGACTGAGGAGTTTGAGTTGGCCAGAACTCGCGTAGCATCAACGTTGCCGGAAGATGATCTCTTCGCAGGTATTGATCCAGAGACCGCGGACGCGCTCGCCGAAGGCTACGGGCAAGAGCGCTAATTTTCTCAGCACAAGGAAGACGAATTGAACATGATGACCACGGCACACGCGGCGATTATTAACACCTCTGCATACTTGGTGGCGCAGGCTCCGAAAGAAAACCCGGTCGGGCCCGACTTCGGCAAGGCCTCACCATTCGGCTTGCTGCTGCTGGTGATGCTGGCGGTGGTCATCCTCTCGTTGGGCTTTGCGTTTCATCGTCGCTACTCCCGGTTCCGTCGCCGCAGCATCTTCGCGGAGGCACACGGGATCGATCCGTTTGACCAGGAAGCACTCGATAAAGCGATGGCGGAGGCGGGCGTGCTTGATCGCCGGAAGAAGCGGTGGATCTAAAACCGCTAACATACATACCGTTGATTGGTGAGTAAGGTTGGGTCCGTGAGTAGCCTCCAAAAGATTCTGTATCCGCTGTACGAAGCGCGCCTGAAGCGTGAGCTGAGAGGCAAGAAGCGGCCGAAGCACATCGCGGTGATGGCTGACGGTAACCGGCGATGGGCGCGTGAAGCTGGTTTTACTGACATTTCGCATGGGCACCGCGTTGGTGGGGCGAAAATCGGTGAGCTCGTGCGGTGGTCGGCGGAGATGGATGTGGACGTCGTCACGATCTACTTGCTGTCGACAGAGAACTTGCAGCGCACATCCGAAGAAGTAGAGCTGCTTTTCGACATTATTTCTGAGGTCATCGAGGACCTTGCCACGCAGTCTTACTCTTGCAAAGTCCGTCTCGTGGGCCACTTGGAACTCCTACCGGACGAAGTCGCGGAGCGGATGCGCCGCTCTGCCGACACCACTACGGGCAAGGCGGGCCTGACCGTCAACATTGCCGTGGGCTATGGCGGTCGGCAAGAAATTGTCGACGCCGTTCGCAGCCTCATTAGTGATGCCGCAGCCAGCGGCTGCAGCGTCGATGAACTGGTGAACGCGGTAACGGTCGAGTCTGTCTCGGAGCACCTGTACACCTCGGGCCAGCCCGATCCCGATTTGGTGATTCGAACCTCAGGAGAGCAGCGCTTGTCTGGCTTCCTGCTGTGGCAGGCCGCGTATTCTGAAATTTGGTTCACGGACACGTACTGGCCCGCGTTCCGCAAAATCGATTTCCTTCGGGCGCTACGCGAATACTCACAGCGCTCGCGCCGCTTCGGCAAATAGGATGCAGCGGCAGCCGGGCGTTACATTTTGCGCATGCGGACCCATTGCACCGAGTGATCGGGTCCCTTCCGGAGCACCAGCGAGGCTCGGATGCGGGTTGGGGCAATGTTTTCCACCAGGTTCGGCAAGTTGATGGACTGCCAGATATCGCGCGCCTTATGGCGGGCCTGCGCGTCATCGATGTTGGCGTAGTGCGCGAAGTGGGCGCCCGGCTCGCGGAATGCAGTGTTCCGTAGCTTGAGGAAGCGGTCGATGTACCAGCGCTCAATATCGGTGGTGACGGCGTCGACGTAGATAGAGAAGTCGAAGAGGTCGGACACCATGAGGGTTGGGCCGGTTTGCAAGACGTTGAGCCCCTCGAGGATAAGGATGTCCGGTTGGCGGACCTCGATGTATTCGCCAGGAACGATGTCGTAGGCGAAGTGAGAGTAAATAGGCGCTTTCACAAGTGGTTGACCTGATTTCACGTCGGTGACGAAGCGCATGAGTTCGCGGCGGTTGTAGGACTCTGGGAACCCCTTGCGGTCCATAAGGTTGCGCTCGTGTAAGACTTTGCTGGGGTAGAGGAACCCGTCAGTGGTGATGAGGTCTACACGGGGGTGCGAGTCCCAGCGCTGGAGCAGCACTTGGAGCACACGCGCCGTAGTCGACTTGCCGACGGCCACCGAGCCCGCAATACCGATGATGAAAGGTACGTGGCCGGGGTCGTCCCCGATGAACGTCTCGGTTGCCTTTGTGAGCTTTTGGCGTGCGCGAACCTGGAGATGGATGAGGCGAGAGATCGGAAGATAGATGTCCTCGACCTCCTGCATGTCGAGGTTCTCGCCAATACCACTGAGCTCGGCGACTTCGTCTTCCGTGAGCACCTGCGGCATTTGGGCACGTCGGCGGCGCCAGTCGTCGCGGTGGAAATCCAAGTAGGGGCTTGAATCCGAAGTGCGGGAAGATTTCGCCATGCGTAACATTCTTACATTGCGTGTTTCGAAGCCGCGAACTGAGGGGCGCGCGTGAAGAAGTTCCTGAATAAAGTGGAGTTCTTTCGTAGCGTTGATGCTTATACTGCATAGCAGTGCCGGGCACCTCTGTGCCCGTGCATGAGTAACAACATGATTCATTGTCTGAACTTGAAAGGACCCGGTGCACGTGTCTGAAGACCTCCGCTACCAGGATCTCGCTACTTTTGACCCCGAAGTTCACGAAGCGATTGTTCAAGAGCTGTCTCGCCAGCGAAACACGCTGGAAATGATTGCCTCCGAGAACTTCGTTCCGCGAGCTGTACTGCAAGCACAGGGTTCGGTGTTTACGAACAAATACGCCGAAGGCTACCCCGGCCGTCGCTACTACGGTGGCTGTGAACACGCCGACGTCGTCGAGGACTTGGCGCGTGACCGCGCGAAGGAGCTGTTCGGCGCGAAGTACGCTAACGTGCAACCTCACTCCGGTGCGCAGGCAAACGCGGCCGTATTGATGGCGCTGTGCGAGCCCGGCGACACCATCCTGGGCCTGAGCCTGGCGCACGGTGGCCACTTGACGCACGGTATGAAGATCAACTTCTCCGGCAAGCTGTACAACGTCGCTGCGTACGAGGTCGAGAAGGACACGTGCACCATCGACATGAAGAAGCTGCGTGAACAGGCGCGCGAGGTCAAGCCGAAGGTGATCATCGCGGGTTGGTCCGCGTACCCCCGCCACGAGGACTTTGCTGAGTTCCGCTCGATCGCCGACGAAGTCGGCGCGTACCTGTGGGTAGACATGGCGCACTTCGCGGGCCTGGTCGCCGCCGGGCTGCACCCGTCGCCGGTCCCGCACGCACACGTCGTGTCCTCCACGGTGCACAAGACGATTGGTGGGCCACGCTCCGGCTTCATCCTGACCAACGACCTTGAGCTGCACAAGAAGCTCAACTCGGCAGTGTTCCCTGGCCAGCAGGGCGGCCCGCTGGTGCACGTGATTGCGGCGAAGGCGACTGCGTTCAAGCTCGCTGGGACGGATGCGTTCCGCAACCGTCAGGAGCGTACGCTCGAGGGGGCAAAAATCCTCGCCGAGCGCTTGACGCAGCCAGACGCCAAGGAAGCTGGTATCGATGTCGTCTCGGGCGGCACCGATGTCCACCTTGTGCTAGTTGATCTGCGCGACTCCGCGATGGACGGCCAGCAGGCAGAGGATCTGCTGCACAAGGCCGGAATCACAGTGAACCGCAACGCGGTTCCGTTCGACCCACGTCCGCCAGCCGTCACCTCGGGCCTGCGCATCGGTACCCCTGCGCTGGCGACCCGTGGTTTCGGTAAAGAAGAGTTTGAGGAGGTCGCGGATATTATCGCGGAGGCGCTCATCCAAGGCGAGAATGCGGATGTCGACGCGCTGCACGCTCGCGTCGATGCGTTGGCGGAGCGCTTCCCGCTCTACCCGGACCTCGAAGACTGGAAGATGCTCTAAGCGTTACTTACTGTTGCTGCTCGGCCCGGCGCTGCTCTGAATGAGTGGTGCGGGCCGAGCGCAGCCATTCCGGCTGGTTTTTGAGCAGCTCGTTGATCTCCTCGGTGGTGAGTGGCTTGTCCATGTCGTTCGCCTTCAACGCGGTGATCGAGATACCGAGCTTGCGGGCAACTTCGGGGCGGGGGTGTGGCCCGTTGCGACGCAGTTCCTGCAGCCACTCTGGGGGATTGTGCTGGAGTTCGCGTAGCTGTTCGTGGGTTACGGCATTGTCCTGGAATTCCTGCGGCGTCGCTGGCAGATAGATCCCAAGTTTCTTCGCGGCAGTCGCTGCCTTCATTGCAGTCCCGGATGGCTTCTGTGTAGTCATACACCAAACGGTAGCATTAGGCCATGCTATCGCTTGCTTTCGTCACCGGCACAGAACCCGGGAAGTGGTTCAAACGCTTTACGCAGTCCACGCCGCATGCGCTTGACACGAAGGGTGTCGACGACCCCTTCGCTGAACTTGTAAGCGACACATCGCCGACGTCGCTAGCGCTGATGCGGCTACCGGACTCCCGCGTAACCGACGAGTTTCACGTCGTGCGTCTTTATGAAGAGGTGCCGGGCGTCGCTGTTCCCAAAGAGTCTCTGTTCGCGGAACTCGGCGAACGCGTTAATTACAGGGACCTCGAGGGCGAAATTATCAATTGGACGTTCCAGCCGCAGGCCACGCTCGATGAGTTGCGCGCTGCGCTGCAAGTCGTTGCGGCAAACGTGGGCGTGGTATTGGCGCCGTTGCCGCTGTTGAAGGTGCTGTCGAAAAAGCAGATTGCGTGCTTGGAAGTGCGTGACGCTCCGTTGGTGGAGACGGAGATTGCGCTGGTGTGGCGGAAAGCTGACGACGGTGACGTGATTCAGGACTTTGTTGGCGTCGCAAAGGGGCGCACGGCGCGATCGTCGCGGGGGAGCAGGCAGGGGGCTTCGACGAGGCGACGCAAACAGGTGTCAGACTCCCGTAATGCCCAGGGGAAACGTACATATACCAAGCACGGTAAAAAGCGCAAGGGTGTAAACCTAAAAGGGCCCCAAACGGGGGTGAAAAGACGGCGCCGGAAATGATATTTGCATAATGGAAACCAGACAAAAATTGACAATGAAAGGAAAAACGATGAACTACAAGAAGGTTTTCACTTCCGCAGTTGCAGCTACCGCTCTGGCCGCAGGCATGGTCGCGTGCTCCGATGGGGAGGGCGTCGATAGCACTGCTACCACCGCTGCGGAGAGCGCTTCCGGCACCGCAACGGTAACCAACATCGAAACCGCCACCGAGGCAGCCGAGACCGAAACTGCCACTGAGACGGATGGCGCCGAAGGGTCCGCGGAAGCTGTCTCCCTCTCCACCGCGGACGGTCAGGAAGTGAAGGTTCCTACCGGACTGGTACAGGCAATTGGCCAGTACGCTGAGTCGGACTGGGGCGAGCCGATGAAGGTAACGGAGCACGATGGCAGCTGGATCGTCGACTTCGACAACGACCACCACGTTGCTTGGAATGAGAACACGGGCGGCGCACCTATTTGGGGCCAGATCGCAAACGTGTGGCTGACCCAGGAAGGCGTGATGGATGAGGTCGGCTTCCCAACTGAGGCCGAAACTCCGCTTCCGAACGAGTCTGGCTGGTTCCAGGAGTTCGAGCGTGGCACCATCGAGTGGACTCGTGAGAACAATGACACCGGTGCGTTCGCTGCGAACATCATCGAGAAGTAATTTTCTAGCCCCTGATAGGCCCTAAAATAGGCCTCTGTCCCCGTTGGTTGCACGATGTGTGACCAATGGGGACAATGTTTTTATGACCAAAAAAGGGTTTACCATTCGACCAATCCGGCCAGAAGACTACTCACAGGTGCGTGGCATCTACGAGATGGGGCTGAGTACCGGAAACGCAACCTACGAGACGCGCGGCCTGACATGGGACCAATTTTCCAGGGCGAAAATCATGGAAACGGTCTTTGTCGCAGTCGAAGAAAACGATGACGCGCGCGTCTTGGGATGGGTAGCTGCGGCGAAGGCGTCGTCGAGAAGCGTGTGCCATGGTGTGGTTGAAGATTCCATCTACGTGCACCCAGACGCGCGAGGCATGGGGGTGTCTGGTGCACTGCTGGATAAGCTCATCGCGACGTGCATCGAGCTTGACAAATGGTCAATACACTCGTGGATCTTCCCGGAAAACGAGGGCTCGGCAGGGCTGCACAAGTCGCGCGGGTTCCAAAAAGTTGGCACCCTGCACCACATGGCCAAAATGTCATACGGGGAGCGGGAAGGGCAGTGGCGCGACACCGACATTTATGAGCTGCTACTGCCGAAACCAGAAGAAAAGCAGCCTTAGTCCAGCGTCTCCTTCAGTGGATCTTCTCGCACAGGGAAGAGCAACACCAACGCGATGGCAGCAAGCGGGACCATCAACAGGAAGACTGGCGTCAGGCCGTCGTTGTAGCTGCTGAGGACAGCGTCGCGGAGCGCGTCCGGCAGCTGCGCGACCAGGTTCGGCGTTAGGGAGTTGCGGCCGCCGCCACTTGAGAACTGCTCTGCGTAGGGGGCCGCCTCTTGCGGATCCATCGCGGCCAGGGCTTTCGGTAGGCGTTCTGCAAGCTGATCCGTCATATTGTGGATAAACAGCGAACCAATGAGCGATGCGCCGATAGCGGAACCAATTTGGCGGAAGAAGTTGTTCGTAGCGGTGGCGGTGCCAACCATGGCTAGCGGGAACGAGTTTTGCACGATCAAGACAAGTACCTGCATGACCAAGCCGAGGCCAAAACCAAAGATAAACATGTAAATGCCCAGCGTGGTCAATGGCGTGGTCACTTCGAGCCGCGAGAAAAAGAAGAGGCCGATCGCAACAATCGTCATGCCGATAATCGGGTACATCTTGTACCGGCCTGTCTTCGAGATGACGAAACCGACCGCTGTACCCGTTCCGAGCATGCCAACGACCATTGGCAGCATCATCAGGCCTGCGTTGGTCGGGGTGAGTTCGTGCACCATCTGCAGGTACGTGGGCAAGTATGCAAGCGTACCTGTCATCGCCAGGCCGAGCACTGTGCCGGCGGCCGTCGTTAAGACCATGTTCCGGTTACGGAACAAATGCATCGGGATGAGTGGGTTCGCAGCGCGCAGCTCGACCATAACAAAGAGGATCGCAGCAACAACCGCTAGAGAGGCAGTGCCTAAGATCGTCGGCGAGGACCATTCGTACTGTGTGCCGCCCCACGTCGTGGTCAGAATTAGCGAGGTCGTTGCCGCAGCCATGAGTACCGTGCCCAGCCAGTCGATGCTTTGGTCCGAGCGGGTTCCCTTGCGTAGATGTAGCACGATCGAGCAGACAGTCATGGCGAGCAGCCCGAGGGGGATGTTTATCCAAAGCCCCCAACGCCAGCCGGGACCATCCGTAAACCAGCCACCCAGCACCGGGCCAAGCACAGAAGACACCCCGAACACTGCGCCCATTACGCCCATGTACTTGCCGCGGTCGCGTGCGGGGACGACCTCAGCGATGATCGCCTGGGAGTTCACCATCATGCCGCCGGCACCAAAACCCTGCACGGCGCGACCCACGATGAGCAACTGCATCGACTGCGCAAGCCCGCCCAACGTCGAACCGATAACAAACAGGCCGATCGAGCAAATATATGGCCACTTGCGTCCGGCTCTGTCGCCGAGCTTGCCGTTGATCGGCATCGCGATCGTCATCGTGACCAGGAACGACGAAATTACCCAGCTCATGTGGTCGACACCACCAAGCTCTCCGACGATGGTCGGCAGCGCAGTGGAGAAGATCATCTGGCCCAACGAACTCATCAACATCGTGATGAGCAGCGCCCCAAAGATGAGGCCGACGTGCGGCTTTGCGTTGTTTACCACTGCAACTCCTTTGCATACTTCGTGACGACGGCAGCTACGCGCCGAGCTTGCGCCTTGGGAGGCTCTTCCTCTTGAAAATGGGGGCTGCGCGCAAAAAGCACCAATGTTGTCCGAAACAGCTCCACGATGATTCGTACTTCTGCTTCTTCGGCGACGTCGAGACAGCGGTCCCCGGGATGGTTCTTGAAATGCTCGCGCACAGCCTGTTCGAGATGGCGTAACGTGTCGCGCTTACGGGCCAGCATTGCGTTAGCGAGTGACGGGTTGTCCTGCATGAGTTGCTGGATTCGGCAGGCATCGTTGGCACCATCGGTAGCGGGCGATTCTTCCATTGCATCAATGACCAATGCCAGCATGTTTGCAGATTGTTCCGTGGCAATACGGTCAAAGCTCTCGCTGGTGAACTCGAGCGGAAAAGGGCCAAGCACGGCCTCGTCCTTCGAATCCATGTAGTTAAAGAACGTCCGCCGAGAAATTTCGGCGCCTTGACAAATATCTTCGACGGTCACGTCGTCGTAGCCGTCGCGTGCCACGAGCGATGCTGCCGTATCGAAGATTCGCTGCCTCGTTTCGCGGCGTTTCCGCTGGCGTAGGCCTTCCGTTCGATCAGAAAAATTCACGGGGTGCAATGTTACACCCCGTGCAAAAATTTCAAAGAATCCTACTCAATCAGGAGCGATAACGTGCCCTCCACGGTCGGTGAGCTATCGCCACGGCGCTCGAAAAACTGCGCTTCTACGATGCCCGGCTCCGGGCTAGAGAAGACCCAGAAACCATCATCAGTAGTTGAAGGACACTGTTTTGTCAGGGCAGATGCGCTGCCGTCGTGCGCAATCAGCGCGACGCAACCACTCAGAGGGTAGCTGACCATGCCCTGACCCTCATGGAGAGAGAGCACAGCGGGCCACGCAGCAACGGCGGCTTCCGGATTGTGCGACTGGAGAGTGCCCTGGAATGTTCCGGAGGGGGCGTCGTCACGCGCTTGCGGTGACTCAGGGAACGCAGTCACCGTCACAACTGTGGGCGCCCCGTTTGGCTCCGATTTGGGCTGCACGGACCAATACGCAGCAGCGAGCGCGATGCCAATGAGCGAGACCACCAACGCCAACACTCCGCCAATGACCCAAGGCTTATTGGAGCCTCCAGCTGTGCGGAGTTGAGAAAATGAGTCAGACATAAAAATCATCCCTGGTCGTGCTCATGAGCATGGGCAGTAGCAGGGATGATTGTAGCGGAGACTAGTTGCGCTCAGTGTGCGCCATGGACAGGACGTTCAGGCGCTTGTCGAGCTCCTCCTCAGTGAGCGTATTGCCGTCAATGAAGCCAAGATCGATCACGGCCTGGCGGATCGTGATGCCTTCCTTCACCGCGTGCTTTGCTACCTTCGCAGCGTTCTCGTAACCGATTGCGCTGTTGAGAGGCGTAACGATCGACGGCGAAGACTCCGCAAGCTGCTTCATTCGGTCTTCGTTCGCCTCGATACCATCGACCAGGCGGGTAGCGAACTGACGGGAAACGTTCGAGAGCAGACGAGCAGACTCCAACACGTTGCGCGCCATCATCGGGATGAACACGTTGAGCTCGAACTGGCCCTGCGAGCCACCAAACGCCACCGCAGCATCGTTGCCGATGACCTGGGCAGAAACCTGGGTCGCGGCTTCACACAGCACAGGGTTGACCTTGCCCGGCATGATCGACGAACCTGGCTGCAGGTCTGGCAGATGAATCTCCGCGAACCCTGCGAGTGGGCCCGAACCCATCAGACGAATGTCGTTCGCGATCTTGTACAGGGAGACAGCAACCGTGCGCATTGCACCGGAGAACTCCACCAGCGCGTCGCGCGCAGCCTGGGCCTCGAAGTGGTTCTTTGCCTCCGACAGCTGCGTCAGCCCAGTGAGCTTCACAAGCTCCGCCGTGACCTTTGCGCCGAAGTCTGCTGGCGTGTTGATACCAGTGCCAACCGCAGTGCCACCGATAGCAAGCTCACCGAGGCGACCAACGGTTGCCTCGACGCGCTCAATACCAAGCTCGATCTGGCGCGCGTAACCGGAGAACTCCTGGCCAAGGGTCAGCGGGGTTGCATCCATCAGGTGCGTACGGCCCGACTTCACGACCTCGTGCCACTCCTTCGCCTTCGCTGCGAGGGATGCCTCCAGCACCTTCAGGGCAGGAATGAGCACCTCGACGGCAGCTTCCGTAGCGGCAACATGGGTAGCGGTAGGGAACGTGTCGTTCGAGGACTGTCCCATGTTGACGTGGTCATTTGGGTGGACCTCAACACCATTCGCGTGCGCGATCGACGCGATCACCTCATTGGTGTTCATATTCGAGGAGGTACCAGAGCCCGTCTGGAAGACGTCGATTGGGAACTGGTCGTTGTGCTTACCGTCCGCGATTTCCTTCGCCGCAGCGATGATCGCGTCGGCCTTTTTCGCATCGAGCTTGCCCGAATCCTTGTTGACCTGTGCACACGCAGCCTTGAGAAGCCCAAGGGCACGGATCTGCTGGTGCTCAAGGCCCCGGCCAGAAATAGGGAAGTTCTCTACAGCACGTTGGGTCTGAGCACGCCACAGTGCATCAACAGGTACTTTGACCTCACCCATGGTGTCGTGCTCGATACGGTACTGCTTATCGGCCATTCAATCTTTCCTTTACTTGTTACTTACAAAAATCGATGCTTTGAATTACTTGATCGGGCCGGAGTAATCGATGACCGAGTACTCCTGAAGCTTCGGCAGCTGGTGAAGGGACTCCACGTAGCGGACCGTGCCAGACTTCGAGCGCATCACCAGCGATCGGGTAGTAGCACCATTCTTACGATAGGAGACGCCACGCAACATATCGCCATTGGTCACACCGGTTGCCGCGAAATAGCAGTTATCGGAGGCCACCAGGTCGTCGAGTCCAAGCACCCGGTCGAGGTCATGGCCGGCTGCCAGCACTCGTTCGCGTTCTTCATCAGACTGTGGCGCGAGCTGGCCCTGGATCTCGCCACCCAGGCACCTGAGCGCACACGCCGTGATAACGCCCTCCGGAGTGCCGCCGATGCCCATCGCCATGTCGATGGAATTAGTATTTTGAGCGGCGGCGATGGCGCCAGCGACGTCACCATCCATAATGAAACGGACCTTGGCGCCAGCCTTGCGGATCTCCTCAACCAGCTTGTTATGACGTGGGCGATCGAGCACCACAACGGTGATATTTGCGACGTTTACCCCCTTGGCTTCTGCGACAGCCTTGATGTTGAACTCGACAGACTTCGTAATGTCGATGACACCGACGGCCTCAGGGCCGACTGCAATCTTGTTCATGTAGAAGGCATCCTGTGGGTTAAACATGGAGCCGCGGTCTGCGGCCGCAATGACCGAGATAGCGTTCGGGCGCCCTTCCGCCATCAGGCGCGTGCCATCGACAGGATCAACTGCGAGGTCAACCTGGGCACCAAAACCGTTGCCGACACTTTCCCCATTAAACAACATCGGGGCCTCATCTTTTTCGCCCTCGCCGATGACGATGACACCATCCATCGTGACGGAGTTAATCATCTTGCGCATGGCGTCAACTGCGGCGCCGTCACCTTCATTTTTCATCCCGCGACCAACCCAGCGCCCGGAAGCGAGTGCGGCGGCCTCGGTGACGCGCACGAGCTCCATCGCGAGGTTGCGATCGGGGAAGTTTTCAGAAGTTTGTTCAGACATGAAACAGTGCCCTCCTGCGGCAAACTAGTTTTAGTTGTGACAACATCGACATCTTGCCACGTTGTAAAGCCACACCACTTCGGTCTGGCACACCTCTATCATGGCACTTTTGTCGGGCAGAAACTGTTGTTTATACACCTAAAATGGGGCAAAGCGGTGAGTTGAGTGGTCTGAACTGGGGACTTTCTCCATAAAAAGCCAACGCGCGGGGGTAAATCACAAATTCGGGGGTATTGAAAATCCATGTCATACTGGAGCGCGTGGCTCAAGAAAACAAACCTCGCATTTTCCAAGATGGCAGAGACATGCTCATCAACGTCATTTTGATCGTGGTCGTCATGGTCATCGCCGTTGGTGCGACCGGGTTGTGCACGTTCAATCCCGGTAAGCCTGAAAATGGGCCGGTGCAAGAAGTCGATGCGAAGACTTTCCTTGGACTAGAGGCCCGCGGCGTTGACTTTCCGGTGCGGTATCCGGACATGCCGGAGGGATGGGTGACGAACTCCGCTCGGAGGAGCATGATCGCCCAGCAGCCAGCTCCCGTCGTTGGGTGGGTCACCCCCGATGGTGGCTTCATCCAGCTGACACAAACAGGTGCCGACAGTAACACCGTCCAATCCACGGTGGACGGGAAGCAGCGCACGCTTGAACGCGAGGAAACCATCGACGGCCACCGCGTCGAGATTTTTTCGGGCACCGAAGCGAAAACACGTCCTCTGTGGATTGTCGACGCCGGCGATGCCCGATTCGCCGTCACCGGAGCCGGAACGGAGGCTGAGTTTGAAACGCTCATCAGCACTGCGCTGGCTGCCCAACCGCTGCCAGCGCAGTAGTGGGGGCTATTCGGCCTGAGGCGCCTGCGCCGTTGCGTCGCGTTGCTGGATAGCCGCCTCGACGCGCTTGGATGCACCTTCGAGAAGCTGCTCGCAGCGCTTCGCCAACGCTTCGCCGTATTCCCAGTATTTCAGTGACTCGTCTAAGCTCATTTGCCCAAGTTCGAGGACTCTGACTGTTTCTACGAGCTGTTGCCTCGCTTGCTCAAACGAAAGCGTTGCTGGGTCGGGGAATGCAGCCTCGGTCGGCTGGCCACTGCCGTAGGTGTTATCGGACATGGATCGTCTCCTTGACGTATTAGTGGTGTTAGTCGGCGGGGGTAGTTCCCATTGCTGCAGCGGTTATAGAGCCGTCCGCGACGCGGATACGCAGCTGCGATCCAGGTGGTGACTGCTCGATGCTGGTCACTACCTCTGGATCGGAATGGTCGCGGGGGAGGACCTGGACTACGGAGTATCCACGTGCCAGGGTCGCTGCCGGACCCAACGCCGAAACCTGTGAACGGAGCGCCGCGACCTGCTGCGTTTCTCGTGTCAACAGGTGACTGATTTCTCGGCGCATTGAGGCGACCTGTTGGGAAACCTCTTCACTGCGCCGCTCAATAGCCAGCAGCGGGTTCTGCATTACTGGGCGCGAGCGCCAGTACTGGATCTCTTCAGCTTTGGTGGAAACCCAGGTGCGTAGCGCCTGGGCACTGCGTGCACGAGCCTCAGACAGAAACGCAAGCTCCTGGGCCGCGTCGATGACGACGCGCTTCGCCGCATCAGTTGGCGTCGCGGCACGGAGGTCCGCGACGTTATCGAGCACCGGGTTGTCGGGCTCGTGGCCAATAGCAGACACCACCGGCGTTCCCGCCGCAGCCACGGCGCGCTGCAGCGCCTCCTCAGAAAACGGAAGGAGATCTTCGACCGAGCCTCCGCCACGGGCAATGATGATGACCTCAACATTGGGGTCCGCGTCGAGCGTTTGCAACGCCTGAATAACCTCGGGTACCGCGTTCGGGCCCTGCACAGCAGTGTTGATCACGCGGAACTGCACCGCGGGCCAGCGGCTCTGTGCCACGGAAAGCACGTCGCGCTCGGCGGCGGAGCCACGACCAGTGATGAGGCCAATCGTGTTCGGCAGCAGCGGGATAGGGCGCTTGCGTGCTTGGTCGAAAAGGCCTTCGCTCGCGAGTTGCTTGCGGAGTTGCTCGATCTTCGCGAGTAATTCACCAATGCCGACGTGGCGGATCTGCGTCGTCCACATCGAAAACGACCCGCGTCCCTCGTAGAAAGCCGGCTTGCCATAGATAACGACGCGATCGCCGTCCTTTGGTGGCGTCGGCAAGCTCCTTAAGTAGTCCGAGGAAACAGTGAGCTGCACGCTCGTCTCCTGCTGTGTATCGCGAAGCGTGAGATAGGAAAACTTCCAGCTCGGCTTGTAATTCACCTGCGTGAGCTGGCCCTCAACCCACAAGTGTCCGAGACGATTAATCCACCCCTTGACCGACTTGTTCAACTTTGCCACTGGCCATGGCTGCTCAGGGCTACTTGGTGAGCTCGAACGCTCACCTTGCGCTTGTGTCACCACCGCTCCTTTCCCAGCGTGTCGATGGAATACGCTGTCATTGTTTCATAGATAGATCGCCACAAGTATGTGTACCTACTGTTTTAGACGTTGATTCGGTAGGGTCGGTTCCATGACAAATCAGGGTAAAAAAGTTCTTCTGGCAGCACCGCGTGGTTACTGCGCTGGTGTGGACCGTGCAGTCGTCACTGTGGAAAAGGCGCTGGAAAAATACGGAACCCCAATTTATGTGCGCAAAGAGATCGTCCACAACAAGTACGTAGTGGAAACGCTAGAGAAGCGCGGCGTCATCTTTGTCGACGAAACCGACGAAGTCCCCGAAGGCTCGCACCTGGTCTTCTCCGCGCACGGAGTGTCTCCTGCGGTCCGTGAGGCCGCAGAGGACCGTAGCTTGCTGGCTCTCGACGCCTCGTGCCCGCTCGTGACCAAGGTCCATAACGAGGTGAAGAGGTTCGCTAAGCATGGCTACCAGATTCTGCTCGTTGGTCACGAAGGCCACGAAGAGGTCGAGGGCACCGCGGGTGAGGCCCCGAAGGTCACCCACCTCGTTGACGGAGTAGAAGGGGTCGACGCCCTTCCTGACTTCCCGGAAGGCACGAAGCTCGTGTGGCTGTCACAGACCACGCTCTCAGTTGATGAGACGATGCTCATTGTCGAAAAACTCCGCGAACGCTTCCCGGATCTGGAAAACCCGCCTAGCGACGACATCTGCTACGCAACGCAAAACCGCCAAGTAGCGGTGAAGAAGATCGCGCCGCAGACGGAACTCGTTATTGTGGTCGGCTCGCAGAACTCCTCCAACTCGAAGCGACTCGTGGAGGTCGCACTCGACGCAGGCGCCGATAACGCCTACCTCATCGACTACGCCCACCAGGTACAAGACGAATGGTTCGAAGGCGTTCATACCGTAGGCGTGACCTCGGGCGCCTCGGTACCGGAAATTCTGGTGCAGGAACTATTAGCAGAGCTTGCCGATCGCGGCTACACAGACGTGGAGGAAGTCACCACCACGGTGGAGACGATTACCTTCGCGCTGCCTCGAGACCTACGCCAGCCGCGTCGTAGCAGCTAACGCTCATCGTTTTTGTACAGGTCCTCGCCAAGGCGCGAGGCCACGCGCCGGGCCCGCTCCCCACGGGGGCGGGCCTGACTGCGTTCAGCCTTCGTTCGCTTGAGCAGCTCCTCAACCGTGATGCCGCCTTTGCTGCGCTCACGGGCCCGGCGTCCCTCGTAGTTCGTGCGACGGTTGGACTGGTTCATGCGGCGGCGTTGCGCCCGCTCACGGCGTAGCACCTCATCGTTATGGCGCTGGATAAGCCAGTACCGCACGACGGCGATCACCAGGGCCCCAGCGGTCACTGTGAAGAGAATGGGGAAGTGCTCGATCACTGGATACAGCACCATAAGGATGGCGGTTTTCCCACCTGTGCCCGCTTCTCCGAGCTGGTTGCGCGCTGAAATTAGACCAAAACCGAGCAGGGCTACGACGAACAGGAGCGGGGTAGCGGCGACGGTAAGGAACAACCCACGCGGGTCTACCAACGTTGTTACCGCGATCACTGCCACGCTGAAGAATACGAGCAGAGGCCATCCGATGTATCCCGCCGACGTCGCGATAACGACGCCGGTCAGCAGCGCAGCGAAGATGATGCCGATGCTGGAAACGGTAGGCAAACCGTGGAAGGTAGCGGTACCAGTGCGCGGGGATCGGAGAGAGTTTTGAGACACGCTGGGCATTCTACCCGGCCTACCCGTAGGTCTTGCTAGTTTGACCCGCTCCCAGGGCTATGAATTCGTCGATTCGGCATCGCGGAGGCGTGGGCGAGCATCAACGGGGCGCAGCTCCGAAGCGCTCGACGAGTGCCCGGCGGCGCCCAGTTCTTCGAGTTTGCGGGCAGTTACCATCACGCGGCTATCGAGCGACGCCAGAGTTGCATTATATGCCTCGACCGCTTTTTCGAGGCTGCCGCCGACGCGGTTGTAATGCTCAGTCAACGTCCCGAGGCGGCGGTACAGTTCCTCACCGAGCCGCTGGATCGTTTGCGCCTCCCGGTTCATCGTGTCTTGCCGCCAGCCCAACTCGACTGTGCGTAGTAACGCGAACAATGTAGTCGGCGTGGCAATGACGACGTTTCGGGCGAATGCGTAGTCGAGCAACTCCGGGTCGATGGCCAACCCGGCATCTAAAAACGGGTCGGCCGGGACGAACATCACGATGAATTCTGGACTTGGTTGGAAGGCCTTTATATACGACTTCGAGGACAGCGTATCGACGTGGCTTCGCAGCAGATGCGCATGCCTGCGCAGGTAGCCCTGTTTCTCCTCTGGGTCTTCTGTATTGAGCGCATCAAGGTACGAAGAGAACGGGACTTTTGCATCGACGATGATGTTTCGGCCCTGGCTCAGTCGAATCACCATATCGGGGCGCAAGGAGGCGCCGTCGAAATGCATGTGAGTCTGCGTGTCGAAGTCGACGTGCTCCACCATCCCTCCGAGCTCTACCACGCGCTGTAGCTGGACCTCGCCCCAGCGACCCCGGACCTGCGGGGAGCGCAGCGCGGTGATGAGCTGATCGGTTCGATCCCCGAGCCTGGACGAGGTTCGCGCGATAGCCTGCACCTGGCCAGCCAAGGCAGACTGAGCGACTGCCTGCTCTTTATCGATGTCGTCGAGACGCCCTTGCAAGTCCCGTAATGCCTGGGCCAACGGGCGCAAGTCAGTAGAGGACTGCTGCGGTGGATTGGCGCGCCGCATCCAAGCTGCGCCAGCGGAAAAGCCTCCGATAGCTCCGATGAGCAGTCCGGTAATGATCAGTAACAGCGCAGTGGATGTGTTCATGTGGCCAGTAGAGCACATGGGACAGACATGGTTACGGAGCGGGCCGGAAACGTTCGAACACTTGTTTTATTTTGCCGGGGGTGTAGAGAGGGCGCATGCGGCGGTTAAGCTGCCCTTCGCCAGCGTCTTCGGCGGGTTCGTCTGAGAGCTCCGAGGCCTCCGCGGGCACTGTCCCGGTCCACTCGTCTTCTTCGCGCAGCGCATCGCGCTTATGTCGACTCTCGACGCTTTCCAGCTCAGCAATTACTCGCCCTTCCTCAGTGGTGAAGGAAAGGTCCTCTGGCTGGACCTCACCAGAGTGGATACGCACAATATCGAGCGCGTACCGGTAGCACACAGCGATCATCGCGGCGACGGGAACAGCCAAGAACGCTCCAATGAGGTTGAAGAGACCGCCACCGACGGTCACGGAAACCAACACGATCACCGGATGTAGATTCATCGCACGAGACTGCAACATCGGAGACAGCACGTTGCCTTCCAGCTGCTGAACCACAATAACGATCGCAAATACGATCAGCGCCTGCGTCACGCCAAGAGATACCAGCGCCACCAGGATCGCTAGAGCACCAGCCACAACTGCGCCCACAATCGGGATGAATCCCGCGATGAACGTCAACACAGCGAGTGTGAACGCCATCGGGACGCCCACGAAGTAAATACCGAGGCCGATGAAGATGGCGTCGACAAGCGAGACAACAGCTTGAGCGCGAATGAAACCACCAAGCGTATTCCACGCCCGAGTGAAGAGCTCGGTGAAGTGCAGCCCAGTGCGTCCTCCGGTAGCACTGCGAAGCCAAGGTAAAAACTTGTGCCCGTCTTTCAAGAAGAAGAAGGTCAAGACAAGCACAACAAACAGCGTGACAATAAGACCCGCGGCAGTCCCGATGCCAGTGAACACGCCACCAGCAATGGCGCCCGCCTGGTTCTGGAGCCACTGGGCGATTTCGTTCACAGCCTCGTTGAGGTCATCGGGGTTGACGTTGAGCGGTGGCCCCTGCAGCCAAAGCTGCAGACGCTGCACGCCTTCGAGTGCTTGCAGATAGAGCAGCCTCGAATGCGTCGCAATGTCCGGAGCAATTAACGAGACGAGAAAGCCGAGAAACCCAAAGAAGCCAAGCAACGTCAAGAGCGCAGCAAACCCAGCTGGTATGCCATGTTGGCGCAGCCAGCCCGCAACGGGCGCAAGCACAGTGCAGATGATGAGCGCCAGGACAACCGGGAGGATGCCCGCCCAAAACATGCCGATCACTTTGCCAAGCGCGGCCAAGAAGACCGCGACAATGAGGACGCGCAGCGTCAACGTTGCGGCGGACTTGATCCATGCGCGGTAGACAATGCCGCGATCGATCGGGTTGGCGTCGTGGTCGAGAGGTTTCTGAGTGCTCACGCGACCTATTGTGCCCCATCCGAGGGAGAAAGAAACGTAACCCGACCGCGAGCTGCAAACTTTTCGACGGCAGCGTGATCGGTGAGCTAGGATTGGCCAGCGTGAGTCTTACACTTGGAATTGTCGGTTTGCCCAATGTCGGAAAGTCAACCCTGTTTAATGCGTTGACGCGGAATGACGTGCTCGCAGCGAACTACCCGTTCGCAACCATCGAGCCGAACGTCGGGCTGGTTGAATTGCCAGACCCGCGGCTGAAGCGCTTAGCGGAGATCTTTGAATCCGAACGCATCCTGCCCGCGACGGTGTCGTTCGTTGACATCGCCGGGATCGTCAAGGGGGCGTCCGAGGGCGAAGGCATGGGCAACGCCTTCCTTGCCAACATTCGTGAAGCAGACGCCATTTGCCAAGTCGTTCGCGCCTTCGCTGACGACAACGTCATTCACGTCGATGGCAAAGTCGACCCAGCGTCCGACATTGCGGTCATTAACACCGAGCTGATCCTCGCTGACCTGCAGACCATCGAGAAAGCGTTACCGCGCCTCGAGAAGGAAGGCCGTAAGAACAAGGACGTCGCAGCAGAAGCTGAAGAGGCCAAGAAAGCACAAGCAGTGCTTGAAGACGACCGCACCCTTTTCGCCGCGGCAAAAGCAGGAGACATCGACCTCGATTTGCTCCATCACCTGCACCTCATGACGGCGAAACCATTCCTCTACGTATTCAACTCCGACGAAGCCGTGCTCACCGACGAGGCCCGCAAGCAGGAACTGCGCGAACTTGTCGCACCTGCGGAGGCAGTCTTCCTGGACGCGCAAACAGAGACGGAGCTGCTCGAACTAGACGAAAAGGACGCGTCGGAGCTCCTCGCGTCCGTTGGACAGGACGAACCTGGGCTGGAAACGCTCGCAAAGGCAGGTTTCGCAACCCTCGGCTTGCAGACCTATCTTACTGCTGGGCCAAAGGAAGCCCGCGCCTGGACGATCCACCAGGGCGATACCGCACCGAAAGCTGCGGGCGTCATCCACACCGACTTCGAGAAAGGCTTCATCAAGGCTGAAATCGTCAGCTTCGAAGACCTCGACAAGTTTGGGTCCATGGCCGAGGCACGTGCCAACGGCAAGGTGCGTCAAGAAGGCAAGGAATACGTCATGGAAGATGGCGACGTGGTCGAGTTCAAGTTCAACGTGTAGTGCTTAACCTCTGCGATGAACTCTTTGATCCCGGGACGTGATGAGGACTGGGGATATTGTGCTCCCCCGAACGCTACGGCCCGGGGGCACGAGGCTGTGTCGCAGGTGCAGGCGAGAGGACCACTAGCGAAATACAGACCGCTGAGTCGACGCAGTCACGGTAAAGACGGAGCCGTCTAGGTGGTGCTCGAGGTTGCGCGAGATACGGTGACGCTGGGCGTCGGTAAGCGATGCGCATTCCGCGACATCGATGGAAAGCTGGACTTTGCCGTCCGTCGTGTTGACGCCCTGGCCGCCCGGAGTCGACGATTTCGCGAAACGCTCCGCGAGATCGGCGGCGATGACCGCACCGTCGGGGATCCCCGGGCCGGGTGCTATGGTCATGTCGTTCATGCCGCCCAGCCTAGGTGCCCACAACCCTTTCTCGTCTCGGCGGAAGCGGAGACCGCGTCGCGACGGCCGGGATCCAGCCTCAGTATTATCCTCGTCACCGGTTGATTCGAACGCTTTTTGCTCCTCCTTCTCCCGTCGGGCTTCGATTTCAGCGGCCTCCGCAGGTGGCAGTGATCGCTGGATCCGCTCGAACTACCGGTTCCGATCAGCGGTCGAAGGATTTTCGCAGCAGCCGGACCTGCGGCGCCGGTGCCGCCGCCGTAGCCTGACGAGCATCCCCGCCATGACGGCCATCACGACGGCGGTCCCGGCACCGATGATCCAGGGATTACCGAGGAGCCCACCGACGCCTGCGAGTGCTCCGCCCGCCGCGATGAACGGCAGGCCGCAGCAGAGCAGCGACGGAAGCGCGCAGCATGCCAGCAAGAGCAGCCCGGTCACTGCAGCGACGACGGGACCGGCGCGCCATTCGTCGCGGTCCTGATCGGCGCTCATCGTCTGCTTCAGGATGAGATCTCCCCGATTGCCTGCGTTGCCGTTCATGCGCAGCACGACAGCAGCGACGGGTCGGTGGTGAAGGCCTTCGCGGCGATCCGGATGCCCTCGGCCATGGTCAGGTAGGGGGCCCAGGCGTTGGCGACCTCGGCGACGGTCCTGCCGAGCACGTGGACGCCTGCGGCGGCGAGCTCCCCGGCGTCCTTGGCGACGGCGGTCAGGCCGAGGATCTCTTTCGTCTCGGCGTTCACGACGATCTTGATGAACCCGCGGGTGTCGCGGTTGACCAAGGCGCGGGGCACGTGGTGCAGGGGCAGGACGCGGCAGTCGCAGCGGATCCCCGCGGCGAGGACGTCCTTCTCGGTCATCCCGACCGCGCCGATCGCGGGCCCGGTGAACGTCACCCGCGGCAGGCGGGCGTAGTCGACGGACCGGTCGGCGTCGGCGAACGCGTTCTCGGCGACGAGGGTGCCGTGGTGGGCGGCGACGTAGACGAACTCGGGGTGCCCGGTCACGTCGCCCGCGGCCCAGACCCGCGGGTTCGAGGACTGCAGCCGGTCGGAGACGACCACCTCGCCGGAGTCTCCGGTATTCACCCCGACCGCATCGAGGTTCAGGCCATCGGTGACGGGACGGCGTCCGAGGGCGACCAGGACCTGGTCGGCGCGGAACTCCTGCGAGCCGCCGGACAAGGCGGCGGTCACGACGGCCTCGCCTCCCGTGCCGCGGGAGACCCGGGTGGGCACTGCGCGGCTGACGACGCGGATGCCCCCGTCGGCGAACACCTCCTGGAGCGCCTTCGACACCTCCGGCTCCTCCTTCGAGGCGAGCCGGGACCGCACGAGCAGCGTGACCTGCGAGCCGAGGCGGGCGAACAGCTGCGCCTGCTCCAGGGCGACGTAGCCGCCGCCGAGCACCAGCAGCGACTCGGGGACCTCCGTCAGCTCCATCGCCGTGGTCGAGGTCAGGTATCCGGTCTCCTTCAGGCCGTCGATCGGCGGTGCCCACGGGCGAGAACCAGTCGCGACCAGGTAGTGGTGGGCCTCGATGGTCTCGACGCTTCCGTCGGATCCGGCAACATCGAGAACCGGCGCATCAGGGGTGCCCACGAACGAGGCGTCGCCGCGGAGGACCTGCCAGCCGTAGGAGTCGGCGACGTCGGCGTACTTCTCGCCGCGCAGCGACTCCACCAACGCTTGCTTCCCAGCGATCAGCGCGGGCATGTCGACGGGATCCGCCGTCGTCGCGATCCCGGGGAACCGGGTTGCGGCGTCGACCGCGACGTGCCGCGCGCCGGCCGCGGCAATGAGCGCCTTCGACGGGACGCAGCCCGTGTTCACGCAGGTGCCGCCGAGCGTCCCGCGCTCGATCATCACCACCGACTTCCCGAGCGTGCCGGCGCGGATCGCAGCGGCGAACGCGCCGCCTCCCGATCCGATGATGGCGAGATCGTACTTCGTAGGCATCGCTACTCCTGTCAACTCTTGGCTTTCTGCTCTGTCTCAGCCATACTGGACCTTCCCGTGCAGGGGAAGGTCAAGCGCGGCCACGGAGGGAGACAGCAATGTGGATCGGAGAACTCGCCGAGAGGGCGGGCACTACCGCGAAGACCCTTCGCTTCTACGAGGAACAGGGCCTTCTGCCCCCGACCGAGCGCACGCCGTCCGGATACCGCGACTACGCGCCCGAGACGGTCGCTCGGATCGACTTCATCCACCGCGGCCAGGCCGCGGGTCTCACTCTCGCCCAGATCCGCCAGATCCTCGACATCCGCGACGGCGGCCATGCGCCCTGCGAGCACGTGCGCGACCTGCTTGACGTGCGCCTCGCTGAGATCGAGCAGCAGATCGCGCAGCTCTCCGTGCTGCGCGACACTATCGCGGACCTTAGCCAGGACGCCGCGCACCCGGATCCTGAAACGTGCAGCACCGATCAAGTGTGTAGATACTTGTAGACGGCGGGAGTCAATGACTCAAACGCTACAACCCCGATATGCGCTAGCGCATGTCGATGCCGCCGGTGCCCACCTCGATGATTTTGGTGGTGGCCGCGATAGCACACAGCAGCGGCATCGAGGCGGAGGCCTGCAGTGCGAAGTGGTGGACTCGGAAGGACGCGTTGTTCACGCCGATTTCGTCCGCAGCCTGGGTGATCTCCAGACGAGTCTTGGCGATCTTTTCCGCAGATGGCCCGCACTAGCTGCCGAAGGCATAATGCCCGAAGCTTAAGAAGCCGAACGCTTTCATTGGATAACACTCCTTTTGATGGTGTTAACGAGAGGGGGTAACTGTGCGACGACATACCGTCGAGTTCAAATTCAACGTGTAGTGACTTTCACCCCACGCGGTATACCTGATTGACTACTCACTGAGCGCTCAGTAATCTAGCCTTATGGATGACCGCACCAAACGACGTGTAGAACTTGAGTTAACCCAAGAGGAAGCGGCTCGAAAAGCTGGGGTGTCTCTCGCGACTTGGCGCCGCTGGGAGTTAGACCCTGGCTCGGTGAGCGTGAAGAGTCGAGTCGCATGTGAGGGTGTCCTCAAAGCTACTTTGGAATTCCATCGAGCGCTCTCGAAATCTTATGACGCTTTCGCCGGCTCATGGAAAGGTTCGTCCATGCTTACGCCGAGACAAGCGTACGCAATTAGCCTGCAGCTGGATCTGTGGGCCGACACGGATATCGCGGAGTGGTTGCGGGATCCTAGTGAGCCGCTCCACGAGATTTCGCCGTTCGACCACTTCGATCTTCGTGTCATGATGCACGTGGGGGAAAATCGAGCCTGGGCAGAAGGGGTCCGTCAACGGTGTTACGTCATTTCCGGCGAGATTCAGTCCGGAACGCTTCCCTTTGACCGCCCAGGCCCTCTGATCGATGAGATTTTGATCGGAGCGGCTCTCGATGGCGCGCAGGGTCTTCTGGAGGATATGCCTGAACTTTTCGCTAAAATCCCGTCCCGAGATGGCATTTTTGATGATGAACATTTCGAAATTGGGGACGATGACTGGGACGTAGTAGCCGAAGGTTTTCGGGATGCCTGCGGATCGGATGATTGGGAAATTCCACTTTGGAAGTGGCACCCGCTTCTTCCGTGGGTTTTGACTCGACGCCCGCCATTTACTTGGTTCGATTTGGGCGGGACCTCCGAGTAATCCATCAGTAGAGTTGATTGATCTGTTTGCCCCGAATCGAATGCATGGTCCGAGGAGTCAGTGGGCAAGCTATTGGTGATATTAACTACGAAATGCATGGGGTTCATCTCCGTGACTAATCAAGCAAACTACGATACTGCTTACGCGCCTTCATTGAGTGGATGATGGCTTCAGTACCGTCATCCCAGAGAAGAACGACAATCTCCAGCAACCGCATAGAAGAATCAAATCCGAGCCGAAGTTCACGCTGCGGGTGATCCTCGTCGAGCGGCGCTTTGTATACTCATCCCGAAGTGGCCGCAGCGAGCGAGGATTCCGGTTCGATTCCGTGCTTTTCAGCGCTACGGCGGACCTCGATCTCAAATGGCATTTTTTAGATCCTTGCGGATTGCCTGCGATCGCGACAACCCGTGTGAGGCGGCATACTGGTCGAGATGAAAGACTTCGCTAGGGGAGAGGCGGATGGAAACAACTTGCGCGCCTTCCTCATCCCGTGGTTTTCGCCCGCGTTTCCGTAGCCTCTCCACGTCGTAGTCTTCTTCGGCTTCGGTAACCCACCTGTCAATTTGCGCCTCGCTCACAGGTTGGCCATTAATCGTTTTCATAGGAACTACGGGTTTTGGGCTTCTCTGCTACACCAATGGGCTAGCTGAATGCAGTACCCGAACAAACCCTCGTAACTTTCGTGACGTTCCGCCAAAATCACATAGTTGCTGGATGATTCCATGGCTGAGGCAACCTTTCGATACACCGAATTGCGGGCTGTGAGGCGGAAAATCTTCCGCCCATCTGTCGCGGTAGCGATGATGTGTGGTTTAGCCGAAGAGCCTTTCGGGACAGGTAAATATTCTAAATTCACGTCTTCGAACACCCATTTCGCTCTATCGCGGAGTTGCTCGTGGTCGTCTTCGTCCCATTCGTTAAAAAGAATCGTTTGAGCGGTGCCAGGGATCCTTTTGTTCAGCTCATAGTTTTCAATGAGTCGGCGGGTCTTGGTCCAAGAATCGGGTAAGTGGATCGTGAGACCGCGTATGTTGCCGTGTTCGGGGAGCTTTCCCCGACGGTCGCGTTTGCGAGGAGCCGGATCCCATTGGTGTAGGCGAATTTGGCATGCTCTTTGCCGAAGAAGATGACTCCTACGGGGTGGCCTCGATGGAGTAGGCAGACAGCGTCCGATTCTCGAGTATCGATTTCTGAGCCGGACTTCTTACTTTTCAAATAGGCTTCCCCAGCGAAGAACTCGACCTGGATGTCGTCTCCATATTTTGCTGAAGAGAAGACTGAATCATCGTAGACGTAAAGAGTGAAATCGGACTCGTTGGGTAGCTCGAGAGTTTTGTCCAACGGTTTCTGTGGCCATGGCGCTAACCTGGCGTTTCCTCGGACGCTGTGTTTGGCCGGTTTCTCGGAAGTTTGTTTGTTGCCAAAAAGTCGTGCGAAAAATCCCATGATTAACCTAAATCTCGAGGCGAATCTCCGCTTCATCTTCGCACATAGATGTGTGGGATAGTAGGTTCCGTTACCCGATCATCGGTTATGGGGATGGTGGTCGCATCGGCTTGTGCTATGACTGTATAGGCGGGGCAGCGTCGACCCGATCTACGGCAGCTGGGGCTTACGCCTCGTCGACTTCAACTCCGAGCGCCGCTTCTTCGTTTCGAGACGGCGCCGCACCGAGCCGCGCGTCGGCTTCGTTTTCCGCCGCGGGGGAGGCGGTGGGGCGAGCGCCTCGCGCAACAAGATGGCCATGCGTTCCCGCGCCTCGGCACGGTTGCGGAGCTGCGACCGCTGCGTCGATGCGCTCACGGTGAGCACCGTGCCGTCCAGGCGGTGTTCGAGGTTGTGGAGGGCGCGGCGGCGTTGAGTGTCGGAAAGCGATGCGCATTCCGCGATGTCGATGGAGAGCTGCACCTTACTGGCGGTGGTGTTGACGCCCTGGCCGCCCGGGCCCGATGCCTTCGCGAACCGCTCCGACAGGTCCGCCGTGGCGACGACGAGGCCGCCGGGGATCCCCGGGCCGGGCGCGATGGTCAAGTCCTGCATGCCGCCCATACTACGTTCTTGCGTCCTGCGTCAACCAACCCAGACCGCAGCCCAGTTGCAACGTAAGTCTCAGCGATCGACCTCCCGGTAAATCTCATCCATCGTGAACTTCCTACCGGAGTCAATCTCGACGGCTGAGCGAAGTTCCTGCAGATCTTCGATTCTTTCGGCGATGGCGGATCGAGCAAAGCTCGGAAACAGTTACGCCCTCAGCACGCGCAAGCTTCGTTACGAGTGATGCTTCCTCGCTGCTCAAACGGATTCTCAGGAACACAACTGCTACCTATCTCGTGGAGAAAACCTCTATGCTTTCTTCTCGTCTCGACGGAAACGTAAACCGCGTCGCGTTGTGCGGGTTTCTGTCGCAGATTGATCTTCGTCGCCGGTCGACTCGAGCGCTTTTTGCTCCCCCCGCTCCCGTCGCGCTTCGATTTCTGCGGCCTTTGCCAGCAGCCGGTCGTCGTTTATGTCGCGAATTTTCTCGGTGGCTTTTTGCGCTTGACCCACCGCCGATTGGCGGGCGCGGTTCGCGGCATCGATGGTGTCGCCCGCTAGCGACACCACAGATTGACGCCATCCTTGGACCTGGAGACGCTCTGCGTCCTCCACGCTCATCCGCAAATACTGCGCAAACGCACTAATAATGTCGTGAATCTCGTTCGCGTGTGCGGTGATATGGCGAGCACGAATCGGGTTTGTCACCCAGACCTGATTGCTCAACTTGGCTGTCTCACGGATGGCTGTATCCATCTCGAGCAGACGTCGGGTGGTCGATTCCAATCGATCCTTGCGCGCGTCGTGGATTCCCTCACGGTGAGAATCCAGCTGGCGAG
Organism: Corynebacterium sp. NML140438; assembly: GCF_001875725.1. GTDB lineage: Bacteria > Actinomycetota > Actinomycetes > Mycobacteriales > Mycobacteriaceae > Corynebacterium. The sequence continues at coordinate 125,307 of NZ_MLCQ01000022.1, forward strand.
GCTCAAACTCATTCACGTGGGCGATCTCCAGGACATACATCCGATCGTGGAGGTAGATGCTCCGAGCGGCCACACCTAGCCAAAGCGGCAGATCGCCTTTCAGCCTAGCTAAGAAAGCTTCAAGTTTCTTGGAGTTGTTCTTCTGTTTCCGGAGCTGATCAACGGCATCATCGAGTTGTTCGACGGCGTAAGACTCGATGCCGTTGAGCGCTGATCCGAGGTGGTCGACCTTCGACCAAGTAGTTGCGGAGACGCTACTGCTGCGCCGGTAAAGTTCGTCCGCTTCTTCAATCGTGTACTGGATACCCCCAAGCTGTGCCAGTGCATCAACCTTGCGCTGCCGGAGAAGAGTATCGAGCTTCTCATCGATGACCTCTAGATACTCCTTGATTTCAGCAATTGCTGCCTCAATTGCGGCCTGAGCTGCGATGGCAGCGGCGGTCGAAGCCATGGCGGGCGAAAACTTCACCTCTTGAAACGAGGTGTGTTTGAAGAATCGACTTGGATTGTCGGCGAGCCCAAGATCGCTTCGGCGTAGGACTCCAGGAACCGGTCCAGACGACGTGCGATGCTGGAGCAGCTTCGCAGTTTCGTCCGTTGCCTTGTAATACTTGCCGGATTTGAACTGCCGGTTGGAAATCGTGCTCAACACATTGTTAGCGCGGAAAAGCACTTGCGGTGACGCAGGCGAAAATGCGGGTGCGGAAGTGGCAGGGAAGCGATCTTCCTCGCTAAGGATCAGCAGACCCTCTTCATCTGCCAGGAAAGCTAGGTCCTTGCTTGAAGTCTCCATAACCAGAGATTGTAGTCCTGGCGGGCGGCAAATTCGTCGCAAAGCACCTGCGCCTATCGCCGCGGCAGCACGACCTCTAGGTACTTGTGCGCGTAGCCGACCGCGATGACGGCGAGCGACGCGAACGCGCCGATGACGGTCTCCGCGGTGCGGGCGAGCAGCATCGCCCAGATGGGGGAGGCCTCGACCGTCTGCACCATCAACAGGGCGGTCGGGGGGGGATGAAGCTGACGGTGATGGTGTAGTTGTGGGGCACCTACATCTCGGTGAGGGACCGCAGAATCACAATCCACACGACGATCTGCCATCCCTGCATCGGGTGGGACAGCAGGAAGCCTGCCACCGCGATGCCTGTGAGGGGTGCCCAGGACGCGCTCGATGGCGCGGTAGTACTGTGTTCTTTTCGTTTTCGTGATTACGAAACATCCTGTAAATACCTGCCGGGACCTGCGGAGAAATGGTTTCGTATTTTTGTGTTTTTTAAGAAACCGCACAGCAGGCACCCCACCGTGCCCCCGCTGTGCCGTTACTGGAACTCTTCTTGTGCGACTCTTTCTAGTGGCCCTGCAGTATGAAAAATATGTACATTTGATGCGTTTCTCTCCGTGTCCTGTTGCTTCCTGAGTTGCTAGATGTTCCGGGAGCGATCGAGCCATGGCCGCATCCTGTGGTACTTCTCCGGATATACCTACTGTCTTTCGCGGAATGGTTATTTACAAACGACACGTCGTCGAGCTCAAGTTCAACGTGTAACGCGGGGTATTAAGGTGGAGATAGTTGATTACCATTGACAAGCTCCCGCGTTGGTGAACTCGCGGAGACACACCTGGGCGGGCACGTGCCCGATGAGAAGCGACACTGAGCGGCGCTTCCGGGAGATTCTGGAGGGATGATCGATTGTCTGAGCACCACACGGCGATCGTTGTCGGTGGTGGCCAGTCCGGCCTAGCCACGGCATACTACCTGCGGCGCTTCAAAGTGGACTTCTTGGTCCTAGACAACCAAGAGGAACCCGGTGGAGCGTGGTTGCACACGTGGCCTTCGCTGACGCTTTTCTCCGCCGCGGAGTTCTCCAACCTGCCCGGCTGGCCCATGCCACACTACCCGGGGTACCCGCCTGCAAGTCATGTCATCGACTATCTGGAAAGCTACGAAAAACGCTACGACCTTCCGGTTAGGCGCCCAGTGCACGTTCGAAACGTGTCTCATGAGGGAGGGATGTTCACCCTAGATTCGACCGCCGGTCAATTCACGGCGGAACACGTTGTCGCAGCCACCGGCACGTGGTCCGCGCCCTTCGTGCCCTACTATCCCGGCACTTTTCGCGGACGCCAGTGGCACTCGTCGACTTACCCCGGTCCCGAACCATTCCGCGGTGCTAAGGTCGCGGTGGTCGGTGGGGCGAACTCAGGTGCACAGATCGCCGCGGACCTCATCGGGACGTCGGAGGTCACATGGTTCACGCTTGAGCCGCCGCGCTGGATGCCTGATGATGTCGATGGCCGCGATCTCTTTCTTCGCAGCCGCCGCCGAATCCTCGGTGGCGATGCCGGCCCGAACCTCGGGGACATTGTCGCACTGCCTCATCTACGTGAGCTCCGCAACTCCGGTCAGCTCACCGCTACCCCCATCTTCGATAGCTTGAGCGAGCTCGACCACGACCACCTGATCTGGTGCACTGGTTTCCGTCCAGCCCTCGGTCCATTCCGCCACCTCATGCGCGGCCGCGAAACCGCGGTGAAGAATCTGCATCTAGTCGGCTATGGCAACTGGACAGGCGACGGGTCGGCAACGCTGATGGGTGTGGGGCCCTTTGCCAAACACACTGCCCAGGTTGTCGCGGGCCGTGTCGATGGAGCTCGACATCAAAAGTTTTGAGATGACGGTCGGTCCCTGAGCAGATCGATCCTTCCAAGATCCGCGTCGGAGAGCCAGCGCGCTGGACGAAAGTATGGCTCAGCGCTTCGCTTGTGCAGCCCGTAGGCCGTTCAAGATCACGATGACTTCGGCGACCTCGTGCACCAACACGACGGCGGCTAGGCCCAGCACGCCGGTGATCGCCAGTGGCATCAACACGATGATGATGGCCAGAGACAGCACGATGTTTTGGTTGATGATCCTGCTGCCTCGGCGGGCGTGCTGCAGCGCCTGCGGGATCAGCCGGAGGTCGTGGCCGGTGAAGGCGACGTCAGCGGACTCGATCGCGGCGTCAGAGCCGGTCGCTCCCATCGCTATACCCACCGTTGCGCCCGCCAGTGCCGGAGCGTCGTTGATGCCGTCGCCGATCATGGCCGTCGGTGTCTTGGAGGAGAGTTCGGCGACGATGCTTGCCTTGTCCTCTGGGCGTAGCTCGGCGCGCACATCGTCGATCCCGGCGATCTCAGCCAGCGCCCGGGCGGTGCGAGTGTTGTCGCCGGTGAGCATGCTCACCTTCACGTCGTTAGCGTGCAGGGTCTGCACAGCTTCGGGAACCTCGGGACGCAGCTCGTCGCGGACCCCGATCGCTCCGGCGAGGGCGTCATCGACGGTGACCAGTACGCAGGTTTGGCCCTCGGACTCCATGCGCTCAACGTCTGCCTTTAGTGGCCCGGCGTCGATCCACCGGGGGCTGCCCACCAGCACCCGTCGACCTTCGACGGTGCCGCCGATGCCATGACCGGCTTCCTCGCTGATGTCCGAGGCGGCGGGTGCTTCGGGCGCCGCTGCCGCGATCGCCGCGGCGAGGGGGTGCGTCGATTGCTGCTCAACTGCCGCCGCGAAGGCAAGCACCTGCGCCCGATCGAATCCGTCCGCCGGGACCACCCCGGTAACCTCGGGCTGGTTGCGGGTAAGAGTTCCGGTCTTGTCCACCGCCAGGTGACGGATGCCGCCGAGCCGCTCGAACGCCGCGCCGGACTTGATGACCACGCCGAACTGACTGGCCGCGCCGATCGCCGCCACGACCGTCAGCGGCACGGAGATTGCCAGTGCGCACGGCGACGCTGCGACCAGAACCACCAACGCACGGGTGATCCACGTCTCGGGGTCGCCCAGCAGCGAGCCGATCACGCCCACTAGCACCGCCAGGATCAACACCCCGGGCACTAGGGGTCGGGCAATCCGGTCGGCGATCCGGGCGCGGTCGCCCTTTTCCGCCTGTGCCTGCTCGACCAGGTCCACGAGTGTGGTCAGCGAGTTGTCAGTTCCAGCTGCGGTCGTCTCGACCTCCAGCACACCGGCGGAGTTGATCGCTCCCGCGGGCACCTCGTCGCCCGGTGCGACCTCCTCCGGAATGGATTCTCCGGTGATCGCTGAGGTGTCAAGGCTGGAGCGTCCGGACCGAATGATGCCGTCTGTGGCGATCCGCTCCCCGGGGCGCACAAGCATCAGCTCGCCAACTACGAGGTCCTTCGCTGCGACCTCGACCGCCGTGCCGTCGCGCAGCACCGTCGCGGTCTGCGGCACCAACTTCAACAGTGCTCGCAGTCCGCTCTGCGCCCGGTCCATCGCCTTGTCCTCCAGCGCCTCGGCGATCGAGTACAGGAACGCTAGAGCCGCGGCCTCTCCGACGTAACCGAGGATCACCGCGCCGCCCGCGCTGATTGTCATCAGCAAGCCAATGCCGAGCTTGCGCTTCGTGACAAGGTTCCGGGTAGCGCCGGGCGCGAACGTATACGCCCCCAACAGTAGGCCGATCCAGAACAGTACTGTCGCGGGTGTCTCTAGCCCGGACCAGCCCAGCGCCAGACCTATGCAGAGGGCTACGCCGGAGAAGATCGGCAGTAGCAACTCGGGGTCCTTCCACCATGGCCGATCGAGATCTTCGATTTCCGTGGTTGGTTCGTGTTCGCATCCACACGCTGAACTCATGCGTCCGTTCCTTTCTCGTCGCAGCCGGGCACCGAGCACTCAGGGTCGATGCACGGGGCATTCTCGTCGACAGCCAACGTCGCGTTCACTAGCGCGTTGAGCGCTGTCGCGAGGTGCGGATCGGCGATTTCGTAGCGTGTCTTGCGGCCCTCCGGCTCGGCGACGACGATGCCGCAGTCACGCAAGCAGGTCAGGTGGTTCGAGACGTTCGAGCGGGTCAGGTCCAAGTCGCGCGAAAGCACAGCCGGGTAGCTCGGGCCGTCGAGTAGGGTCATCAGGATTCTGGAGCGCGTCGGATCCGCCATGGCCCGGCCGAGCCGGTTCATGACATCGAGGCGTGAAGCAATGGTCAGCATGTGCTGAACTATACAGTCAGCACTGAACTATTTAAAACGCACTGAACTGACATTGAAGCGAAGAGCTTGCGACCTGTTCGATCAATGCGTTTTTAGAGGCTTTTTGAGAGGTTGGCGCCCCTAAAGCTAAAAATAGGTTTGTACTGGGGAAACGGGAACAAGGGCAGTGGCGGGTAGTTGAGACTTGCTACTTGGTCTCTTGTTTCGGGTAGTGCACTTTCTTATCCTCGCCGACGACAGCTCCGTCGTTGAACTTCGCTGCACCTAAGGTGGGGCCGTGCTGCGTCATTCCCATGATGTGCTGCACGTTGTCGCCGTGGGCCAGGAGGTGGTCGGCGATGATGCGTCGGTGGCAACGCCACCAGACTGCCTCTGAGCACATGATTACTGTTGGGCATGTCCTGGCTTGTTCCCTGAGCGCTTGGAGTGACTGTGCGAATTCGTCGCCAAGTGCGTGGTCCGCGTAGTTGTGGAAGCTTCGGTTGCGCCAGTTGCCGTTCACCTCGAAGGGGACTGTTTTGGACACGTTGCGCCGCCCGGTGAGCCCTTCGTTTCGGGAGTATTCGATGCCGTGCCCAGGTAAGTGTTGGGCAAGTTGATCGTCGTTGAACCAGGGGTACTTCCTGGAGCCGGGAAGCTTGCGCACGTCCACGACTGCACGCACGCCGGAAGCCTCGAGCATGCCCACGAATTGGTCAAACTCGAGGTTTGAATGGCCGACGGTAAAGATCTGCATGCCTCCGACCCTAGGCGCTTTGAGATAGTGGAGCCGTAACGGGAGGTGAGAGGCCTGGCGGATACAAGGCGGGGTCACGCTCTCCGGTCCGTACGCAGTTGCACCTGCCTTTTGCGGCGTAGATTCTGCTGACTGCCGAGTGTTTCGCAGGCACCGATTGGTTGAATTTCATTGGATCGGACGGGTGCTTTCGGTATCCCGCTTTGCCTGTTTGCGGGTCGAAATCCATGTAGCCCTTGTCAAAGGAGCCGTCTCTGTTGTCGTTGTTGCACCTGTGGTGCTCGCGGCAGAGACCAGTAAGGTTTTCGATATCGGTGTGTCCGCCCTTTATCCAGGCGAGGATATGATGTGCCTCACATTCTGACATAGGGGTGGTGCAGCCGAGCCAGGAGCATACCCCTTGGATGGCGAACATTGCGATTCGCTGTTCGACCGATGCGAGCCGGGTTGTTCTCCCCATCCACAGTGGCACCGAGGTGACGCCGTCCACTTGGAGGAGGAAGTCTGTAGTTCCGTCCATGCCGAGGCGTACAAGATCGAAACAGTCGACTTCGATGCCGGTGTTGGTGCCGTAAAGCATGGAAGCATCGCCGTCGGCGAGGTCGTCGAGAGTAAGTGCAATGACCACCGAGGCAGCGCCGCCGTTCGCCTTCTGGTGCGATTGCTCGTGTTGTTTGAAAATGGCGAAGAACTGGTCGAACCGACGTTGCTGCCGGGTGCGGGAGTCCACTTCGTCGTGCATCGCTGCTGGAAGGTTGGAGTTTGGCGCGAGGCCCTTGTCTGTGTGCGCTTTGATCAGGGCGGCATCTCCAGCCGTAGCGTTGATGTAGATGTCTACAGTGCCATCCGATTTGCGACGACCAATGGACATGCCACGATTTTCATACCCGGCATTAGGGTTGGTATGTGGGGCGTGTTTCCGGTTGACGTCGCTGACTGCGCGGCGAACGAACTGCCGGAGGTCTTCGGGGTTGCGACGTAAGCCCTCGGTCATGGCTGCGGAGTAGATGCGGGTGCGTTCGTCCACGCCAGCTTTGAGCAACTTGTCGAGTTCGCGCCGGATGATGTTTTGCTTCTCTGCACTAACCTGGGAAGACGTCTTTCTGGCAGTTGCCTGTTGTTGCTCCACTTCATGGGTGCGGGCGAAAAGCTCCTTGTCGCTTTCCTCGCTGGCCGGGCGAGTGCTAGGTGCTGGCGGCTGGCCGAAGAGGAGTCGGCCTCGTTCGAGGCGGTTGTAGGCTTCGCCCCTTGACAGGTCGAGACACTGCTGGAGGTACGCGTTGGGGTAGTTGGCACCGACGATTCGGCCGGCTTCTTCACGCTCGGCGATGAAGGCGAAGGCGGCGTCGATGGTTGCCTTCTTTTTGAATTGCTCCTCGAGGCGTTCCATTTCGTGCCGGATATCACTGAATATGAGGGCGGAGGGGTCGTCGAAAAGCTTGCTTAATGTGCGCAGCGCCGCCGAAATATCGTTGACACATTGGGTGATTGTGCTGGTCATGGCCCCTCCTTTCGTGAGTTGCTATCACCGTATCAACCCGAGCCGACACAAATAAGCGATATTCGAACAAATAAGCTAACCTTCTGGCAGTTTGGTACGTTGAGACGTGACAGACAAGCACTTGAGGACGGAGGCGTTCGAACAACATGGCAAGCAATGGCAGTGATGATCGCTACCGGTACATGGGCCTCGAAATGATTCCGACGCCATGTTATAACGCGAAAACCAGCGAGCCCTGTCCGGGAACATCGTGGATGTGGCGGGTCGAACACGGTGTCATCGCGTTGAAATTCAACAACGACAAAGTGCTCACCGGCACTTCATATGGTTTTGAAGACTACAAAGATTGGGACCGAGGAAACGCCCTGCAAGACGTGATCCTGGGCTCTGCTGCCGACGGGTTAAGCATTCCCGAAGCCCTCGAGCGCGTCCGCAAGGCGTTCGGCAACCCTGACGTTATCGTGGACCTGAGAGACATCAACGAGTCCGTTGACGAGCTGCGCCGACGGCACAGCAACTGCTGACCCCATATAGAGGAACCTGTAACGAGTGAGCCATGTCCCCGGAAAATATTTTGCTGCGCTTGCCTGAATCGCAAGAGCAGGAGATTCGCAAGATTTATGAGGCGCTTGCGCAGCGCGGCTTTCCCGTACAGCAGCAGCGCCCTCACGTGTCGGTCACGTTTGCGCCTGAGATGTCACGAAAGGTGATCGCCCGGGCGGGTGAGCTCCTGCCGCAGCTCTTGCCTGCGCGTCTGGACAGGGTGGGCACGGTGGTGTTCGGGACGAAGTCGAAGCAGACGGTGGCGTGGCTGCTGCAGGGCTCGGTCGAGCTTGAGCGGGCAGCGCGGGAACTCAGCGAGCTCAATCCCGATGGCCGTGGTGCTCGGTGGATTCCGCATCTGACGATGGGCTTGCGCCTGCCGAAAGTAATCGTAGGAGACTATATCCAGGCGCTCGCGGAGGTGACATCGCCACACTTCAGGGCTGTCGATGTGGAGTATGCGGCGCTATATCAGCCGAAGTTTGGCTCCGAGTATAGGTTCGAGCCCTAGGAGCTTGGGGCTTAGGCGCAGCAACGTTGAAGCGTTGACGCACCAGGTGAGGGTTCGTTTTCGTGTACCCGATGGCAATAATTACGAGGGCTGACGCGGCGCCAAGGATGGTTTCCGCGCTGCGGGCGAGCAACATAGGCGCGACGGGGGCAGGTTCGACGGCTTGGATCATCAGCAGGGCGGTCGGGGTGATGAAGCTCGCTGCCAGCGTGTAGTTGCGGGTGACATAGGTTTCGGTCAAGAACTGCAGGATGATGATCCATATCACGAACTGCCATTCCTGCATGTGGTGCGAGAGGAGGAACCCGGCGACGAGAATGCCGGAAAGGGTGCCGAGCATACGTTGCAAGGCACGAAAGTACTGCACGCGGTAGCGGTTGTTGACCAGCGGCACTACCGCGGCGACCATCGCCCAGTAGAAGTGCGACAGCGGGTCAATGAGAGCGACGGAGATGATGCCGATCGTTCCAGCGAGCAGGGGAGCGAGGAAGAATCGCGCTGCCTCTCGCTTCAGCGCCTGCTTATCGACGCCCACTTCCTCCGCTCGCGGTTCACGCACATTGGGACCTTCCCCTATGAGGTGCGATATTCTCCCGAGCCCAAAGCAAAGACCGGCCGTTGCTGCAGCGACTGCCATCGCGATCAGTGGGTGTGCAGGGTGGGCAAGGGACCCCACCGCGGCGATTGCGAAGAGCACGAAGACGGACCCGGTTGGGCGTGTACCTGACCACAGCGCGATGGTCGCCCACACCGAGGACGCGACGGCAGAGATGAGCATAATGAGCCATTGGTTGGTGTGGGTCCAGGACATCGTCGCGCCAATTGCGATCGCGACCACGATGGCGGTACCAGCAAGGAGCTGGTGCCGTGCCCTGTCCTGACGGGTTTCGTGGCGTCCGTAGACACCGGTGAACGCGCCGAAGTTGGCGTAGATGGCGAGGTCGAAACGGCCGATCCACAGCAACAGCAGTAGTGGGATGGCTACCCCGGCGGCTGTGCGAAACGCCGGGATGTGGTCCCGTCGTGCGGGTGCCATCGTGAACATTGCGCGAAAATGGTTCAAAGATCAGCCCTTTCTCCCAGACGTGACAAAATGGTTACCTTAGTCCTCTGCTGCGAGCCCCAAAAACGCTCAGTCTGTCCGATGCGGACGCAAACGTTAGTCGCGTCGGGCAAGGCGGTGAGTGGAAGCGCCGTCGAGCAGCGTCGTGCCATCCTTGACGGCAAGGGAGGGGGCGGTGGTGGCGTCGAAAACTAAGGGGGTGTTGCTCGCTGCGACGACGATGTTGCCGTACTCGTGGCCGTCGAGCATTGCTGGCGGCGCGACGGCCACTGCGTAAGAGAACACCTCGAGGAGCCCGGCAACCTCTGCGCGGGTGTTTGGCAGTTGCTGCCTGTCGCCGATGTTCGCGATGTAGATACCACTGGGTCGAAGGGCGGTAGCGCAGGCGCGGAAAAACTCAACGGTGGTCAGCGGGCGAGGGGTGGAGGGGCCGCTGAAGACGTCGCGAACAATGAGGTCGAGTCTTCCCGGCTGGCAGGCATGGGTAAACGCGCGCGCTTCGGCGCAACGGATTGTGACAGGTTCGAGGTTCTCCTGAAATGCCCAGCGCACGAGCTGCGCGAGCTTCCGGTCGATCTCCACCGCCGTCTGGTGGCTTTGGGGGTAGCGATGTGCGAAGTATGCAGGCAGCGTGCACGCGGCCCCGCCGAGGTGGACCGCGCGGAAATCCGATGGCACAGAGTCGCCGGGGTGCACGAACCCCGTGATCCACTGCATGTAGTCGAACGTCAGCACTTCCGGTGCGCCGAGGACAACGTAGGAGCTTGGTACGCGGTTGAGCTCGAGGGTGTAGCCGCCGTCGCGAAGTTCGTCGGCGATGATGGTTGCCGTGCCGGTGTCTACGGGGAATGTTCCCGTGATGGTTTTCTTTGGGGTGCGGGGTTTGCGTCGCATTTCATGCTCTACCTTTCAGCGTTTATTCTTACCTGTTATGTACACATTGCGTGAAGCCCGCCCCGAGGACCGCCAGGCGGTCGTGGATGTTTGGGACGAATCTGGCATTACCCAGGAGTGGAATGACCCGCCGACCGATTTCGATCTTGCGATGGAAAGCCCCGGCAGCACGGTGCTCGTCGCGGAATCGCCCGAAGGTGTCGTTGATGGTGCAACCGTCGTAGGTTTCGACGGCCACCGCGGGTGGATCCACATGACCGGAGTGCGCCCTAGCGCTCGAGGAGGCGGCGTGGGGCGCCTGCTTTCCGACGGCTGCGTGGAATGGCTGCGCGAACGCAAAGCCCCAGCAGTGCACTTGATGGTGGCAGAAGGAAACGACGCAGGGCGTGCTTTCTGGGAGCATCTCGGCTACTTCAAGATTGAGCCGCCTGTGTACATGATTTCCTTGGAAGATTAATCGTTCCAAGACTGGGTGCGCACAAACCTGGTGGAAACCAGTACACCGATGATGACGGCGCCGAGCGGTAGTAGCATCGACGCGGACATCGCTTGGGCGAATGGTTGGTGAAGCAGGTCGGGGAGTGCTTGGGTGCTCCTTCCGCCGGAAAAGTTGGCAGCTGCCGGCCCGAGTTGGCGCGTGAGCTGCCGTGACATCATCGCTGCGATTCCCGCCGAACCAATGACCGCACCAAGTTGGCGCACGGTGTTGTAGACGCTGGAGCCCGCCCCTGCCAAACGCGGGTCGAGGTTCCGCGTCGCGATCATGGACAGCGGCCCCCACACCATGGAGTTACCAAACCCGTTGATCACTGAAACCACGAGCAACCACGTCGGGGAAATACCGGGGTCAGTGATGAAAGAAGCGCCACCAATCGCAACCGCGACGAGGGAAAGGCCCGCGATTGCGAACGGCTTTGGTTGATGGGTGTTGGTGAGCTTGCCAACCCAAGGGGAGAAGCAGCCGGAGATCAAGCCTGCTGGCAGCAGGAGCATCGCCGCCTGGGTCGGGGTGTAGTGCTGCACATTTTGCACGTAGATCATCCACGGAATGACGTAGGTGGACACTGCGAAGCCAACCGTGGAAATCGCCACGCAGGCGAGCGAGTAGTTCCGGTCCGAAAATAGCTCCAACGGCACCAACGGGTCTCGGGTGGTTCGTGTTTGCCACCATACGAAAAGTGCCAGCAACGCAGTGCCGGTGAGCATCAGGGTCACGATGGGCAGGCTCCACGAGTAGGTTTGTCCCTCTTGGATCCCAAAGACCAGGCAAAACATACCAAACGCGGACAGAGCGACACCGACCCAGTCGAACGTCCTCGCATTCTGCTCAAGCTTTGGCACGAAAACCCAAGCCAAGGCGATACCAACAATGCCTACTGGGACGTTGATGATGAAGATCCACGCCCAGCCCCAGGCGTCGACAAGGAGGCCGCCGAGCAGCGGCCCGACAATTGTAGCTACTCCAGCCGTCGCGCCCCAGACGCCCATGGCACCACCGCGCTGTTTCGGCGGGAACGTACGCAGCATCACTGACATGGTTTGCGGCGTCACGAGCGCACCCCCAAAACCCTGCACAGCGCGGGCAAGAATCAGGGCCTCTATCGAGGTGGCCAAACCACACGCAAGTGAGGCGACCGTGAACAGGCTCAAGCCGAACAGGTACACGTTCCGTGGCCCGACCCGGTCGCCGAGACGTCCCGTCACTAAGAGTGGTACCGCGTACGCGAGGAGGTACGAGCTGTTTACCCAAATAATCTGGTTATACGTCGCGTCAAATGCACGGGCAATCGCAGGAATCGCGACAGCGACGATCGTCGAGTCAACGAGGATGACGAAAAAGCCAACCATCATTGACCACAACGCCGCCCAGGGTGCTGTGCTGCGGGGAGTCTCCACCGCACCGACTCTACCGGGTGTCCACAAGTGGCGAAAGAGGATATGAGTCTTATGATGGCACCTATGGACGATCTACATTCCACAAAAGTTTCCCAGAACGTCATCTTGCCGCAGTCGAAAGACGCGATCTTTCTGACGTTGACCATCGTGCCGGGTCATGAGGGGGAGGTGGTGGACATCATCGGTGGCCTCTCGGGGCTCGTCAACGGCGTCGGGTTCCGTTGGCCCGAGGCTCACTTGAGCGCAGTGCTGGGCATCGGCGCCAAGATGTGGGAGCGCCTCTTCACCGTGGAAAAACCTGAGGGCCTCCACGAGTTCGTTGAGTTACAAGGTGAGAAGCACCATGCGCCGTCGACGCCAGGGGATCTGTTCTTCCACATCCGGGCAGACGAGTACGACGTCGCGTTCGAGCTTGCGCGCCGCATCACGAAACAGCTTGGCGACGCCATCGAAGACTTCGACGAGACGCACGCTTTCCAGTACCAGGACTTCCGCGACCCACTCGGGTTTGTCGACGGCACCGAGTCCCCGCGTGGCCAAGACGGCATCGCAACGGCGATTATTCGCGAAGGAAAGTGGGCGGGGGGCAGCCATATCGTGCTGCAGAAGTACGTCCACGACCTGAAAGCCTGGGACGATTTACCCGTCGAGGAGCAGGAGCGCGTCATCGGACGTACGAAGCACGAGGACATTGAATTCGATGACGACGTAAAGCCCGCCAACAGTCACGTTGCAGTGAACTCCATCGAAGACGAAGACGGGGAGTCGTTGGAGATCGTTCGTAACAACCTCACGTTCGGTGATGCGGCCGGTCAGCAGGGAACGTTCTTCATGAGCTACGCGAAGGACGTTGCCATCACCGAACGGATGCTGCGCCGCATGTTTATCGGCGAACCAGCTGGCAATTACGACAGAATCCTCGACTTTTCCACAGCGCTCACGGGGTGTAATTTCTTTGCCCCGCCGAAGGCGTTTATGGAAAACGTCGAGGAGTACGTCCGAGAAGAATTGCGCTAGCCCACAAGTTGCTGCAGCTGCGGTGGCAGGTACTGGCGGATGGTGGGCCACGCCACCGCACCGATTAAGCCCAGCCCGGCGAGCACACCAACCGTGATGAGCGCTGCCTTCGTCTTGGAGCTGCCCTCCGAGGACATCAGGTTATCTTCGGCGTCCATGTCGTCAGTCTGCGGCGGGTTCGGCGTCACGTTGACGTCGATGTTGTCCTGGTCATGCGGGCGCATCGACTCAGGATCAATACCGAAGAACGTGTCTAGGCCCTTCACGTTGAACTGTGTCGACATGTAGCGTTCGTTGGTGTTCGTGTTCCACTGCGAAATGACGACGTCGAGGTTCGCGATCGTGGAACCGGGCACGATGTACCCACCGTAAGGTTGGGAGAAATTCATCGGCGTCTGCTGTAAGTCCCAGTAGCCATTCTTGGCGATTGTTGCGACAGGCACGTCGTTCCAACTTTGAGGCAGCCTATCCGAAATACGGACCTCGATGGCGAGCGTTGCCTCGTTGAACATCACGAACACCCAATGGTTGTCGATGTAACGAAGGTTCATCTCACCGGCCTTGACGTGGTCGCCGAAGAGGATCGCGCCTGCTTCGTTGCCCCACTCGCCAGTATCGGGGTCGAACAATTCCCAACTTGGTTGGTCCCCAATTTGCGCCTCAGTAAAGCGTGCCAGGTACACCGGGTGCTCACGTTGGAACCCGGACATCACAGCGTAGATGTAGCCGTCGGGCCCCTTCTCCCAGGAGATGAGCTGGCCAAGACCATTAAGGTAGTGGTTCGGGGTTCGCCCGATGCTCTTCCAGGTTTTCCCCTCGTCCGTCGATTTCCAGAATTGGGTATCCAGCACATTGCCGATTCCACGGTTCCACATACCCTGCATGTAGAGCGTGCCGTTGATGTTGATCACGTCGGATGGGATGAGCGTTAAGTTATCTCCCTCCTCGCGGAAGTAGTTGATCAGGCCGTACGCGTCGCGTCGGCCGTTCAGCGGGCGGAGGATTTCAATCTGCCCGTTCTTCATCCTTGCTACGACGCCAATAGGGCTGATCCAATCGCCTTCACCGAACTTTCGGCCACGGAAGGAGTCTCCGAAGACCATCGCGAATTCGTCTTCGTTGAGTGGCGTCATCGTGCCCAGGTCGCCAGCCCCAATACCGATATGTGCCGACCAAGGGCCCAGGATGTCACCCATGATCTGCACCACGGTACCATCGGGCGTTCTCATTGGTTGTTGCTTCGGCTTCGCAGGAAGTTCTTCGGGGCTATGTGGACGGATCGTAGGCCAGGTAGGCAAGATTGAGTGAGTTTGAGCGTTTGCATTGGGAGTCGAAAGGCCAGTCGTTGTCAGGGCAAGGGTAGTGGCACAAGCGACAAGTCTCTTTAAGGGTGACAAGGGCATGGGGGGCTCCTGGGGAGAAACGTTGTGAGGCAAAATTTTCGACGCCGCACCTCACGGCAATGTATTGCGGTGAAGTGGACGTCGAAAATTCAGGTTAGTTTGAGGAATCGTTGCGCTGGCCAAGACCCGAGTCGAGACGCAGCAGTCCAGAACCATCATTGCCGACAAGTGTCAGCTGGTCAACAATCTCAGAGACTGTTGCTTCTTCGCTGATCTGCTCGTCGAGGAACCAAGTGATGAGGGAGCGGGAGTCGAAGTCCTTGACCTCATCGGCGATGCCGGCGATGTTTCGAATCATCGCGGAGACCTTGCGCTCGTGCTCAAGCGCAGCCTTGAACGCAGCCAGTGGGGAATCGATCGATGGAGCGTCGAGTGCGACGGTGTGCAAGGTGACGTCGTGACCACGGTCGATGAGGTGCGTTGCGAACTTCTCCGCGTGGTCGCACTCTTCGTGTGCCTGCTCTGCAAACCAAGACGCGAAGCCCGGGAAAGACTGTGCCTCCATGGTGTAGGCGAGCTGGCGGTACAGCAGTGCCGCCTGGTATTCCGCAGTGACCTGCTCGTTCATTGCATCTTGCAATTTCTTGTCCATAGTCAAGCTCCTTTGAAGGTGTAGTTGAAAACTGATGTTACGGCGCTATTTTACGCCTGCGAGGCAAAAATGCATCAAAAGTAAGGGTATCCTAATTAATGACCTGGGGGTATGTCGATGGGGAACCTCCGCGAAATGGGCTATCCTTGCTGGTATGTCTCGTTTTAGTCCCCTAAATTGGCCGGTTGTGCGCCAGATACGCGGTGGTGACGCCTTCGCCCGAGGCGAAAACACCGAATCCGCGCGCAGCCAAGAAATGGAAGGCCGCATCGTAGAAGCGGACCGCGTCGTTAAGAGCGTGTGTCCGTACTGTGCCGTCGGCTGTGGCCAGCGCGTATATGTAAAAGATAATAAGGTCATTCAAATTGAAGGCGACCCGGATTCTCCGCACTCGCGTGGGCGTCTGTGCCCGAAGGGCGCGGCATCCGAGCAGCTTGTCAACGCTGAAAACCGCGTGACCGACATTCTCTACCGAGCGCCACGTTCGAAGGAATGGGTCAAGCTTGACCGAGAAACCGCCATGGAGATGGTCGTCGATCGCTTCCTGGAAGCTCGTGAAAACGGCTGGCAGGATTTTGACGACAAGGGACGCCCAGTGCGTCGAACCATGGGCATCGCAGGCCTGGGCGGCGCTGCGATGGACAATGAGGAAAACTACCTGATTAAGAAGCTGTGGACTGCAGCGGGCGCGGTGCAGGTAGAAAACCAAGCTCGTATATGACACTCCTCCACGGTTCCCAGTTTGGGATCCTCGTTTGGACGCGGTGGAGCGACCCAGCCACTGCAGGACATGGCAAATGCGGACTGCATTGTCATCCAAGGGTCAAACATGGCCGAAGCGCACCCAGTTGGGTTCCAGTGGGTCATGGAAGCGAAGGCACGTGGTGCACGAATCATCCACGTTGACCCTCGATTCACGCGTACGTCGGCGATGGCGCATAAGCACATCCCGATTCGTGGTGGTACCGACATCATCCTGTTGGGTGCTGTCATTAACTACGTGTTGGAAAACAACCTGTACTTCGAGGATTACGTCAAGGCGTTCACGAACGCTTCGACGCTGATCAGTGAGGAGTTCCAGGACACGGAGGACCTCGAAGGTCTGTTCTCTGGATACGACCCTGAAACGGGTGGCTACTCCAACGAATCGTGGCAGGCACGCAAGAAGTGGGATGCGCAGACTTCGTGGGATGTGGAGAAGGACGAAACGCTTCAGGATCCGCGAACTGTGTTCCAGATTCTGAAGCGCCACTACTCCCGCTACACCCCGCAGGTTGTCGCTGAGTCGTGCGGTATTTCCGAAGAGGACTTCTACTACCTTGCGAACTCGATTGCGGAGAACTCTGGCCGCGATCGCACCACCTGTTTTGCGTACGCGCTTGGCTGGACTCAGCACACGTTGGGTGCGCAGTTCATCCGTACGTGTGCGATTCTGCAGACGCTGATGGGCAACATCGGCCGTCCAGGCTCGGGCATTATGGCGCTGCGTGGTCACGCATCGATTCAGGGCTCGACGGACGTGCCAACGCTGTTCCACATCCTGCCTGGCTACCTGCCGATGCCGCAGTCCACGCACCAGACGTGGGACGAGTACTTGGCAGCAGTGTCGAAGCGTGATCAGAAGGGCTTCTGGCAGACCGGCGACACCTACGCAGTGTCGTTGATGAAGGCCTACTGGGGCGACGCCGCGACCGAGGAGAACAACTGGGGCATGGATCTCATGCCACGGTTGACTGGTGCTCACTCGACGTACCACACGCTGCAGCTGATGAACCAGGGGCTTGTCGACGGCTACTTCGTCTTCGGCCAAAACCCTGCCGTTGCGCAGTCGAACGGTCGCATTCAGCGTATGGCTCTGACCAAGCTGAAGTGGCTCGTCGTCCGTGACTTCTCTGAGATTGAGACAGCGACGTTCTGGAAGGATTCTCCAGAGGTGCAGTCTGGTGAGATTTCGCCGGAGGAGATCGACACGGAGGTGTTCCTTTTCCCAGCAGCGAACCACGTTGAGAAGGCGGGCACGTTTACCCAGACTTCGCGTGTGCTGCAGTGGCGCTTCAAGGCCAAGGACGCTCCGGGCGATGTAGAGAGCGACCTTGAGTTCTTCTACGACTTGGGCCTTCGCCTGAAGGAACGAGTTAAGAATTCGACTGACCCGCGAGACCTGCCGCTGCAGAAGATCACCTGGGACTACGAGTGCGATGAGCACGGTGAGATTCTGCCGGAGTCAGTCCTGAAGGAGATCAACGGCTACTACCTCGAGGGTCCTCGGAAGGGGCAGCTCGTGGACAAGTTCGCGGATCTCAAGGCAGATGGTTCCACCTCATCTGGTTGCTGGATTTACTGTGGTGTATACGCCGACGACGTCAACCGTTCGGCGAACAAGCGCCCAGGCCAGGAACAGAACGCAATGGCGTTGGAGTGGGGCTGGGCATGGCCGATGAACCGTCGCGTGCTCTACAACCGTGCTTCTGCGGATCCGGATGGCAAGCCATGGTCGGAGCGCAAGAAGCTGGTTTGGTGGAACGAGGACAAGGAACTGTGGGAGTCCGACGACGTTGTGGACTTCCCGGTCAACCGGGCCCCTGGTTTCAAGCCAGAGCGCGACGCGGTTGGTCCTGCAGCCCTTGCTGGTGACGACGCGTTCATCATGCAGGCTGACGGAAAGGCGTGGCTGTTTGCCCCAACCGGAATGGTTGATGGGCCGATGCCGACGCACTATGAGCCGCAGGAGTCCCCGTTTGCGAACCCGCTGTACAAGCAGCAGCAGTCGCCGTCGCGAATCGTGATGCGTGGAGAGGACAACCTTTCGGCGCCGAACTTCGGTGAACCCGGCGTGGGCGTGTACCCGTACATGCTGAACACCTACCGTTTGACCGAGGCGTACACGTCCGGTTCGATGACGCGAAGCCTGCCATTCTTGGCAGAGCTGCAGCCTGAACTATTCTGCGAGGTTTCGCACAAGCTGGCTGAAGCAATCGGCTTGAAGAATGGCGACTGGGCGACGATTATCTCGCCGCGCAACGCCATTGAGGCACGTGTGCTGGTGACGGAGCGCATGAAGACGCTGGTCATCGACGGCCACGAGTTCCAGCAGATCGGTATGCCGTACCACTTCGGCGCAGGTTCTTATGCTGAGGTCGAGGGCGACGGACCGAACGACCTGCTTGGCATCATGCTGGACCCGAACGTCAACATCCAGGCGTCGAAGGTTTCCGCGGTGGATATCCGACCGGGCCGACGCCCGCGTGGTGAGGATCGTATGAAGCTGGTGCGCGAGTACCAGCGCCGTGCGCGCCTGACGGAGGACACCGGTACCAAGCTGACCGACGAGTCGAAAGACGTCATCGTCGGTGAGCAGCTCGGTGACACCGAGGCAGCGAAGCACGATTCGACGAAGAAGAACATGGCGAACGGGGAAGGATAGGTTTTGACGATGAAGACAAAGAATCAGATCACCGAATCCCCAGCCAACATCGGGTACGAGAAGGAGGCCCGCAAGGCTTTCTTCACGGATACGTCGATTTGTATTGGCTGTAAGGCGTGTGAGGTTGCATGTAAAGAGTGGAACCGAAACCCGCAAGACGGCTACAAGTTGTCAGGTAACTCCTACGACAACACTGGTTCGCTGAACGCGGATACGTGGCGCCACGTGGCGTTCATCGAGCAGGGCGAGGAGCGTATCCGGCAGGCTCGCGAGGAGGGTGCCAAGCTCGTTGGGCTTGGGATGCCGAGCGTGAAGCCAGCGGAGGAAACTTCGACCCGTGCCGTGCTTCCGGATACCCCGGACTTCCGCTGGTTGATGTCCTCCGACGTGTGTAAGCACTGCACCAACGCAGGCTGCTTGGATGTGTGCCCAACTGGTGCGTTGTTCCGCACGGAGCACGGCACGGTTGTCGTGCAGGACGATGTGTGCAACGGTTGCGGCACTTGCGTGGCTGGTTGCCCGTTCGGCGTCATCGAGCGTCGCAGCGATGGCGGTGTGCGTAAGCGTAATGAGCGCTCCGGTACTGGCGAGGACTTCACACCAGGTGAGAGCGCGCCGATTAAGAACATTGGCGTCGCTCAGAAGTGCACCATGTGCTTTGACCGTCTCCAGGTCGGCGAACAGCCAGCGTGTGCCAAAACCTGCCCGACGACCTCGATCAAGTACGGCACCTACGACGAGATGCTCGCGCTTGCGAAGGCACGAGTGAAGGAACTGCATGCGCAAGGCATGACGGAAGCCCGCCTCTACGGTGCAAACGAGAACGATGGTGTGGGCGGTACTGGCTCGATCTTTCTGCTGCTGGATGCGCCGGAGGTCTATGGTCTTCCGCCAGACCCTGTGGTTCCTACGGCAAACCTGCCGGAGCTTGCGAAGCGTGGCGTTATCGCCGCAGCCGGAATGGTTGGCACTATTGCAGCCGCGGTCCTGATCGGAGGTAGGAAGTAAATGGCTGAGTTTGATAGCTACCGTCCACCACAGGAGCCGCGTCGCCCGCGGCGCCGAGACGTAGCGGAAGGCGATCGCCCGCGCGGTTCTAAGAAGCGCCGCGGTGAGGAGCTGATGGTGCCGGAGGCGAACTTCGAGCACTTTGATTCCTACTACGGCAAGCCGATTGTGAAGTTCCCACCATGGGAGTGGCCGATTGGTGTCTACTTCTTCCTCGGCGGCCTCGCCGGTGGTTCGTCTCTGTTGGCAGTGGGTGCTGACGCGACAGGCAACAGGGAACTGCGTCGCAACATGCGGATTAGTTCGATGGCTGCTGCTGCGGTGGGCTCCGGTTGCCTGGTGCTCGACCTTGGGCGTCCGGAGCGGCTGCTGAACATGTTCCGCGTGTTCAAGCTGTCCTCACCGATGAGCGTTGGCTCCTGGCTGTTGGGTTCGTTTTCTGCGATGCAGGGCCTGGCCGCACTGCCGGAACTTGATGAGCTGACGGGTAAGAAACTGCCGCTGCCAAGCCCGTTGCGTTCGTTCTTTGAGTTCGCAGCAACCCCGGCAGGCATCGCCGGTGGTGTGCTTGCCTCGCCACTGGCCGCGTACACTGCGGTGCTGATCGGTAACACGTCGGTTCCTGCATGGCAGGAGGCCGGTAAGAACCTTCCGTTCGTGTTCGTATCCTCCGCGACCGCCGCGACGGGCGGCATGGGCATGCTCGCAACATCCACGGAAAACGCTGCAGTGCCACGCGCGCTCGGCGTCGCTGGTGCAGCCGCCGACGTTGCGGCAACGGCCTACATGACCAGCCAGTTGGACGACGTCACGAAGGAAGCGTTCTCTACAGGCAAGGCAGGCAAGCTCTTCAAGGCTTCTGAGATTTGTCTCGCTGCTGGCGGTGTTGGTGCGCTGTTCAGCAAGAAGAGCCGCGTGCTCGCCGGTATTTCGGGGCTCGCGTTGATGGCAGGTTCCTGCCTGACACGTTTTGCGGTACTCGAAGCTGGTAAGCAGTCCACCGAGGACCCGAAGTACGTCGTTGAACCGCAGCGGGAGCGTCTGAGGAAGCGCCGTGAAGCAGGCAAGGTTGATGACAGCATCACGACCGCGTAGCTACTACAGGAGCTAATACGCAGCACTGCCCCTCTCACACGCAAGGTGTCGGAGGGGCAGTTCTGTTATTCCAGTTACTTCACCTGAACGCGGCCGTTGCCAGCGACGGTTTCACCGATGACGGGGTAGCCCGGGATCTCGCCGATGACGAGCAGCCCACCTGAAGTCTGAGCGTCTGCAAGGAGCAGCAGCTCATCGCCGTCCAGGTCGGAATCGACGTTGGGGCGGACCCAGTCGAGATTGCGCTTCGAGCCGCCAGGGATGTACCCGGCTTCGAGGGTTTCACGAGCGCCCTCGATGAAAGGAACCTTGGTGTGGTCGATGACGGCGTCGATACCGGAGGCGCGCGCCATCTTGAACAGGTGCCCGAGTAGACCAAATCCGGTGACGTCGGTCGCAGCCTTCACGCCCGCGGCGACGGCCTTTTCCGAGGCCTCCTTGTTCAGCGTTGTCATGACCTCAATGGCTTGCGGGAAGACGTCGCCGGTTGCCTTGTGGCGGTTGTTCAGCAGGCCTGAGCCAATCGGCTTGGTCAGGGTGATTGGTAGTCCAGCCTCTGCCGCGTCATTTCGCATGAGCTTCGCTGGGTCCACGATGCCGGTGGCGGCCATTCCGTAAATCGGCTCAGGCGCGGTGATCGAGTGCCCGCCAGTCACGCTGATGCCTGCTGCGGTGGCCGCGTCCATGCCGCCGTGGAGTACGTCGCGGATGAGCTCGGATGGGAGGACTTCGCGTGGCCAGGCAAGCAGGTTGATGGCGGTGATTGGGGTGCCGCCCATTGCGTAAACGTCGGAAAGTGCGTTGACGGCTGCGATCTTGCCCCAGGTGTAGGCGTCGTCGCAGACGGGAGTGAAGAAGTCGGCGGTGGAAATGACAGCGAGGTCGTCGCGAACATGAATCGCGGAGGCGTCGTCGCCGTCGTCGAGGCCAACAATGACGTTTGGGTCAGCGAAGCCGACGAGTCCTTTTACGGCCTCTTCCAGCTCGCCGGGGGGAATTTTGCAAGCGCATCCGCCGCCGGATGCGTACTGGGTCAACCGAATCTTAGAATTATCAGCAGTCATACCTACATGGTAGCGTTGCTTTTCGGAGGCGTACGTGTCCTGGTGGCCACCCCAGTCTTCAAAACTGGTGAGGTCGAGCATCTCGGCCTGGCAGGTTCGATTCCTGTCCGTCTCCGCCAAAACGTTGTGTTGTTGTAAGGGGAAGCACATGAATGATCCTCGCCGTCGAATCCCTCGCACAGACGCACTGCTTGCGCTCGCAGCGCAGGAGTACACCGCGCTGGCGCCGCACGCGCTCAAGGCGGTTGCGGGGAAGCTACAACAGCGCGCTCGCGACGGCGAGATTTCCCCCGAAGAGGTCACCCCAGAGTTTCTCAAAGCTTGTCGACGCCACCCCGGGTCCCTTACCCCAGTCCTCAACGCGACTGGTGTGGTAGTACACACAAATATCGGCCGGGCGCCGCTTGCCCCGCAGGCAATCGACGCGATGGTGGATGCCGCGCAGTACGTCGACGTAGAGATGGATCTCGCAGCAGGTGTTCGATCCCGCGATAGGGGTAGGGCCGCCACGGATGCGATTTTGGCAGCCTGTCCTGCTGCGGAGGATGCACTCGTGGTCAACAATGGCGCGGCAGCGTTGCTTTTGGCTGTGGCAACGTTTGCCGAGGGACGCGATGTCGTTATCTCTCGCGGCGAGCTCATCGAAATCGGGGCGGGGTTTCGTCTACCGGAGCTCATCGAAAGCGCACGGGTTTCTCTCGTAGAAGTTGGTGCGACGAACCGTACGCACCCCTTTGATTACGAGCGGGCGCTCGACAACGCGGGCGCGGTGCTCAAAGTCCACCCGTCGAATTACAAGGTGCACGGGTTTACCGCAGAGACCACCATCGCGCAGCTCCGCGAAATCGTCCGGCCGCGTGGATGCGCCCTGATCGCCGATATTGGTTCGGGCCTGCTTCACCCAGACCCGTTGCTCCCTGATGAACTAGATGCCACCACGGCCCTGCTTGAGGGCGCGGACGTCGTGCTGTTTTCCGGCGACAAACTTCTGGGAGGCCCGCAGGCGGGCGTGATGGTCGGTACGAAGGACGCCATTGCGAAGCTGAAGCGGCACCCGCTGGCACGCGCCGTGCGCATCGATAAACTGCGGCTCGCGGCGTTGGAGGCGAGCTTGAACATCGACAGCACTCCGGTCCATGACTACCTGCACGCCGAGCCAGACGCCCTCAAGGCCCGCGCCGAAGCGCTGGCGGCGAAGGTGGGAGGCACCGTCGTCCCACACGACGGCCGCGTTGGGGGCGGCGGCGCGCCGGGATTCCCCTTGCCTGGGTGGGCGGTTGCACTCGACCAGTCGCTGGCGGCCCCGTTGCGGACCGGTACCCCGGTTGTACTCGGACGTGTTCACGAGGACGAGCTGCTCATCGACCCGCGCTGTGTGCCACCCGAGCGAGACCACGAGATCGCAGCCGCGATTCAGATAGCCCAAAGAAAGGACTAAGCCGCACGTGTTTGTAGTTGCGACAGCAGGCCACGTTGACCATGGAAAGTCCACGCTGGTCAAGGCCCTCACCGGGATGGAGCCTGATCGGTGGGATGAGGAAAAAGACCGCGGGCTGACGATCGACCTCGGGTTCGTGTGGACCAACGTTGACGGTGAGGACATCGCGTTCGTTGACGTACCCGGACATGAACGCTTCATAGCCAACATGCTCGCCGGGGTTGGACCAGTCACGGATGTCCTGTTCGTAGTTGCCGCCGACGAAGGCTGGATGCAGCAAACGCTTGACCACAGGGATGCCATCAACGCGTTCGGAGTTCAGCATGGTGTCATTGCTATGACAAGGTCGGATAAGGCGGACGCTGGGCGTCGACAGGCAGTAGTTGAAGAAACCTGCCGGAATGTAGCTGGCACCAGTATGGAGCACTGGCCTGTAGTCGAGGTCTCTGCAAAAACGGGCGAGGGCGTCGACGAACTCAGAAGCGCGCTCGTGACGATGTTGCGACACCAGCCCGCAGCGGACCCCGCAGGTCGGATACGCATGTGGGTTGACCGGGCATTTCACATTAAAGGCGCAGGCACCGTCGTTACGGGAACACTCACCAGCGGCACGATCACGCCAGGTCAGGCGCTGACGCTCCAGGCTGCGGCGGGGCAGCGCGAGGTCACTGTGCGTGGTATCCAATCGGAAGACAACGCAGTTGAAGAAGCAAAGCCGACAATGCGCGTCGCGCTCAACCTTCGGGGTGTGAGCGTCGACGAAGTATCGCGCGGCGCGGCGCTGTGCACACCAGGGAAGTGGCACACGACGTCTGTGGTGGATGTGAGACATACCCATGGCGCTGCCCTCAACGATGTGCCGCAGGAGGTTGTCGTGCACATCGGTACCGCGGGCGTGAGCGCGAAAGTGCGCCCGTTCGGTGCGGGGCACGCGCGGCTCATCCTGGAGCACGACCTGGTGTTGAGCATCGGGGACAGGCTGGTGCTGCGAGGCTCCGGAGCACAGCAAATTCTCGGTGGGGTAGAAGCTATCGACGTCGACCCGCCCGCCCTTCCCAGGCGTGGCGACGGGCGGAAGCGCTCAGCGCAGCTGGAGACGCTGCCGGATATCAACGCGGAAATCGCCAGGAGAGTGGCTGTGCCACCGGAGGTGTTGACGCGCCTCGGCTTCCGGGTGGGCGAGCAACCGCCCCAGGGCAACGTGGCGTTCGCCGGGTACTGGATCCGCGCGCAGCAGGTTATGGAGTGGAAAGACGCGTTGCTGCAGGCCTTGCATGCGCACTTGGCGGAGCACCCTTTGTCGGAGGGTTTGGCCACCGGGGCAGCGGTGGAGGCTCTCGGGCTGCCGGATGCGAAATTGTTGCCTCTCGTGGTCGCCGCCGCGAAACTACACACCCGCGATGGTTACGTTTGCAGCACCGCCCGAGTTGATCTCGGGGCGGCAGAGCTGGCGGTGCAAAAGTTGGAGGCGAGGCTTCGTGCTCAGCCCTTCCAGGCCCCCGAGGCGCGCGACCTCGAACAGCTGGGGCTGGGCACGAAAGAGCTTGCAGCAGCGGAGCGGGCCGGAAGGGTATTGCGGCTTGGCGACGGCGTCGTTGTTGCCGCCGACGCGATCACAATTGCCACAGCGAGGTTGCGGGACCTGCCGCAGCCGTTCCGCACCACTGATGCACGCCAGGTGCTCGAGACGACCCGGCGCGTCGCCATCCCGCTGCTAGAGCTCCTGGACGCACGCGGGATTACCCGCCAAGTAGAGGCGGGCGTTCGAGTCCTGGCGTAGCGGCCTCGGAGCAGGCGGGCTTAGTGCTCGTGCTCGTCAGCGTCCGCATCGGCCTTCGTCTCGTGGACGGTGCCGTGCTTGTGCTCCGGTGCTGCGTAGATCGAGTACACCTTCGCCGGAGCGTCGGATTCGTTCACGAAGTTGTGCCACTGGCCGGCAGGGACGAACGCTGCGTCGTCGTCGCCGATGACCTTGTCTACGGTCAGGTTGTCTTCGGATGGGCCGATCATCGCGCGCAGCTCACCGGACTCGACGCGAATGAATTGGTCGTGATCGTCGTGGATCTCAGCGCCGATTTCGCCACCAGCCGGAATGCTCATCACGGTCAGCTGCAGGTGCTTCCCGGTCCACAGGGTATCGCGGAATGCGTCGTTCTCAAGCGTTGCCTGCTCAATGTCGAAAGTTACTGGGTTCGGGCCGTGGTCGGTGCGCAAAATCTTGGACATAATTCCTCCTCGCAAATAGGTTCGGTTGCACCCTCAGCATAGCGTGCTTTCAGGCTTGCGGTGGCGGCCAGCTTCCTCGCTGCGGCGCCGCTGCGCTTTTTGCACTTCGGTGAGGTAGTCGCTGTCGTCGCTGCTAGGGGTCTCGAGCAGGGCTACCTCATCAGGTATCGACGCCACTTCCTCCTCCACAGCGTCCGTATCTACCAGCGGCGCAGGCTTCGCAT
The DNA here is from genome assembly GCF_001875725.1 of Corynebacterium sp. NML140438. GTDB lineage: Bacteria > Actinomycetota > Actinomycetes > Mycobacteriales > Mycobacteriaceae > Corynebacterium. The sequence continues at coordinate 150,940 of NZ_MLCQ01000022.1, forward strand.
CAGCAGTGCTCGTTTTCGGACGCGACGGGGTTGCGGCCCGTGAGCGGTCGACGGTTACCGCCCACGAGCCGTCGGGGAACTGGACCGTCTCGAAGGGTTTCCCGGAGTTCGATTCTGATTGGGTAAGGTCAGGCACGCGAAGCCACAGAGGGTCCGTTGCCTCTGCGTAGTCAGCGATGTCGAGGGCTGCCATGCCGTCCAAGAAGAACGCCCGGGCGACGGTGATCTCGTTGTCGGTCGAGGGGGCGTCGAAAAGTATGGTGCGGACACCGTCGACGTCTGCAGCTGAGACGCAGCCGAGCACTCGCTCACCAAGCGTGACCACGACGTCGGAGTTGGACACTTGGAGCCCAACGAACCACTGGCCTGGCGCCAGGCTTGCGAGCTGCTCCGCGCTGAACTCACCCCGTTCCGTATCGATGATCGCCATGTCTCCACTTGGCAGCACAAGGAAGTCGGAGCCTGCATTATTGCGAGGAACGGCGAGCTGCGGAGGCGGCAAAATAACATCGACGGCGAACTTGCCGTGCACTGCATCAAACTTTACCGCAGCCAAGGTCATCGGCAGCAGCTGCGACTGATGGACCCGTTCCAGGTCGACGTAGCGCGCCCTATCGAACTGCGCAATTTCTCCGACAATGCCATTGCCGAGCCTGCGCACCCGCCAGCTTTCCTCGACCGCGTTCGGCTCAAGCACCACCGGCACGTAGGACGTATGACGTGTGCCCCCGAATTCCGCAAACAGGGACGACTGTACGACGTCAGTCACACTGACTTCTTCGCCTGCTCCCCACGTCGATGGAGCAAGCGGATACACCGGTAGAGAAAGTTTCACGACGTCATACTCCTAACTGCATCCGGAATTACGAAATCATTGCTCGGGCCAACGACGAGGCGCCTGCGTAACAGGCGGTGGGGGAGAAGCACCAAACCATGCAATCACCACACCAGCTACCGTGACACACAAGATACCCAACACAAGGTGGGCAGTAAGCACGTCACCCCGAAACACGACACCCAGAATCGTGCCCAGCACCGGCTCGATCGCAAACAGCGTGCCGACAATCTGCGCCGACGTAAACCGTGCCGCCAGCGTGTCAGCCATATATGGGATGGCGACGCCAACAAAGCCTGCCAACGCCAACAGCATCCAACTATGCGCATCAAGCTTGGCCGCGTCACGGATGGAGAACGGCAGCGTGAGCAGGGCCGCAATCGTAATGGAGAGAGCAAGCTCGCCCATCCCACCCGAGGACTTGCCAACCTTTTCCGCAAAGATCGTGTACAGCGCGCAGAAGGCGGCGCCGCACAACGCGAAACCAACACCTAAAGGATTCAAACCGGACGAAGGACCAGCAATCAGCGCGACCCCGGCGAGCGCAACCAACGCCCAGAGCCGGATCCGCCACTGCCGAATACCAAAAAATGTCACACAGCACGGGCCCAAGAAATCAATGGTGATCGCGGCGCCAAGCGGAATGCGGGCGATCGCTGCGTACAAAAACTGGTTCATCAGCGCGATCGACGCGCCGAAAATGAATGCCTGCTTCCACTGCTCCTCCGACATCTCGCGCACATTCGGTCGGAAGACCAGGAGAAGAATGACGGCGCCAAGCAAGAAGCGCAGCGTAGAAATGCTGACAGTACTTGCAACAACGAAGAGAGAAGCAGCGAGCAGCGCGGAAACCTGATTACCCAGCGAACCAATAAAGATAAGTCCGATTGGGCGAACCAAGGTACGAGTCGAGCGCGCTGCCATGCTCCTTACTTTAACCGCCTTAATGGGTCCGCTTGATCGCGGAAACCACGCCAACAACGAGCAAGCCAACAACGAGGCCTGCGGCCAGGGAAATGCCTGTCTCTACGAACCAACCGAGGACACCGTTATGTACGGAGTTTACGGCCCGGTCTACCACTTCGTGGACAAAATGCAGGCCGAAGACTTCGTCAAGGCCGCGAAGAATGAGGTGCCCGCCAACCCACAGCATCGCAACGGTGCCGATCACGCCGATGGCAGAGAGTACGGCGGGCATGGATTTCACCATTGCGCGTCCCAATCCCGCTGCACGGTCACGCTGGATCATCGCGCGGCCAATGTCATCGATCTTGACCAGCAGTGCAACCGCGCCGTAGACAGCAAGGGTGATAAAAATGCCCACTGCGATGAGCACGGCAGCTTCCACCCAGATCGACTGATCGGCCACCTCGTCGAGGGCGATGATCATGATTTCCGCGCTCAGGATGAGGTCCGTTCGAATCGCGCTTTTCACCAGTGCGTCTTCGTCTTGAGAAGATCGGTTTACTGCGGCATCTTCGTCGGCCTCGATATCGCTGGAGAGCTTGTGGACGATCTTCTCAGCACCCTCGAAACATAAGTACGTGCCGCCAACCATCAAAATTGGGACCAGTGCCCACGGCGCAAACGCGTTGAGTGCCAACGCGATCGGCAGAATGATGAGCAGCTTGTTCCGCAGAGATCCCTTCGTGATCTTCCAGATCATTGGAAGCTCGCGCGCCGGGGTCACACCAGAAACGTATTGGGGAGTGACAGCCGCATCATCAATGACGACGCCTGCAGCTTTTGCCGACGTTTTCGCCGTAAGGGAAGCCACATCGTCTGCTGAAGAAGCTGCGGTCCTAGCGATGAGAGCTACGTCGTCAAAGAGGGCGAGGAGACCTCCGGCCATGTGTGTTCCCTTTCCTAGGAATCGTTGCGGTGGGCGACCGAAAGTCTACACGTCGAGCTAGGAATGCTACGCGCCTGTGCAGGCTGTTAGCTGTGAAGGAGCTGGCAGAAAGTACCCCCAAAAGTGTAAAACCATGCAGGAAACCTGAATTATTTACCAATGTCGCAATCTTGTGTGGTGGAATAGAGGGCACTTCTTCAAGTGTGATGTAGTCCACTTGGGTGAATGCAATTGAAGCTAGCTAACAACAATCTGAAGGAGGCGCTGTGCGGACAGTAAAAGCAGCAGCGATCTTGGCGGTAGGAACCCTCACACTCGGATTGGCTGCGTGTGGTGGATCCGGCAACGACGAGGCCGCGAGCGGTCAGGGTGAGTCGACCGGCGGCGACGACTATGTGCTGGTATATGGCACTGAGCCACAGAACCCGCTCATCCCGGGCAACACGAACGAGGTCGGTGGCGGACGCATCATCGATGAGATCTTCTCCGGTCTTGTCTACTACGACACCGAGGGCAAGATTCATAACGACCTCGCAGAGTCCATCGACCTCGAGGGTGATACCCTGTACAAGGTCACCCTGAAGGACGGCATTAAGTGGCAGGATGGCACGCCGGTCACAGCGAACGACTTCGTCGATGCATGGAACTACATTGTTGCGAACTCGCTGCTCGGCGAGAGCTTCTTCGAATCCATCAAGGGCTACGACCCAGAAGGTGTGCCAACCCTCGAAGGGCTGAACGTCGTCGACGACAAGACCTTTACTATCGAGCTGGCTCAGCCAGAGGCAGACTTCCCAACCCGCCTTGGCTACTCCGCGTTCTTCCCGATGCACCCATCCGCGTTTGAGGACATCGACGCATACGGTGAGAACCCAATCTCCAACGGCCCATACAAGCTGGCTGAGTGGAACCACAACCAGGACGCAACCATTGTCCCGAACGAAGAGTATGCAGGTGAAAAGAAACCACAGAACGACGGTGTGACCTTCGTCTTCTACGCGCAGCAGGACGCGGCGTACGCTGATCTGCTCGCGGGCAACCTGGACGTCTTGGACGCTATTCCGGATTCTGCATTCGCAAGCTACGAATCCGAGTTGGGTGACCGTGCGGTCAACCAGCCGTCGGCAATCTTCCAGTCGTTCACCATCCCGGAGAACCTTGAGCACTTCAACGGTGAGGAAGGCCAGCTGCGCCGCCAGGCACTGTCTATGGCGATCGACCGTGACGAAATCACGAAGACGATTTTCCAGGGCACCCGCACCCCGGCGACCGACTTCACCTCGCCAGTCATCCCTGGCCACTCGGACTCTCTGAACGGGGCGGAGGTGCTCGAGTACAACCCAGAGGAAGCCAAGCGCCTGTGGGCTGAGGCCGACAAGATCAAACCATTCACCGGCGAGTTCTCCCTGTCCTACAACGCTGACGGCGGCCACCAGGCATGGGTCGACGCTGTTGCGAACTCCATCCGCAACACCCTCGGTATCGACGCAGTCGGTAACGCATACCCAGACTTCAAGTCTCTGCGTGACGACGTCACAAACAGGACCATCAAGGGTGCGTTCCGCACCGGCTGGCAGGCAGACTACCCGTCGCTGGGTAACTTCCTGAGTCCGCTGTACGCCTCCAACGGTGGCTCCAATGATGGTGACTACGCAAACCCTGAGGTGGACAACCTGCTGAAGGAAGCAGCTGCTGCGGGCGACGTCGAAGCCGCAACGCCTATCTACAACAAGGTGCAGGAGCAGCTTCTGAAGGACCTGCCGGCGATCCCACTGTGGTACTCGAACGTCAACGGTGGCTCCTCGGAAAACGTTGAAAACGTTGCGTTCAACTGGAAGTCCGTTCCGGTGTATACCCAAATCACCAAGAAGTAATATATTCCCTACGCTCTTACCCATCCCCACCCCGTCTGCGTACAAGCATGCGGGGTGTTGGGTTTGGGTGCGTCCACAAGCTCATTTTCACTACGAAGAATAAGGAGAGCCTGCAACTATGTTGCGATATATCGGGCGACGGCTCCTTCAGATGATTCCCGTGTTCTTTGGGGCCACCTTGCTGCTGTACGCACTGGTGTTTCTCATGCCCGGTGATCCTGTCCAGGCCCTCGGCGGCGACCGTGGCTTAACCGAAGCTGCGCGAGCACGCATCGAAGCCGAATACAACCTCGACAAACCTTTCCTCGTCCAGTACTTGCTCTACCTGAAGGGGATCATGGTCGGTGACTTCGGAAAGACGTTCTCCGGGCAACCAGTTGCTTCGGTGATGGCAAACGCATTCCCGGTCACCATTAAACTTGGCCTGATGGCGCTGGCATTCGAAGCGTTCTTCGGTATCCTCTTCGGATTCTTTGCAGGCATTCGTCGTGGCGGTATTTTCGACTCGACTGTGTTGGTTGTGTCGCTGTTCGTCATCGCCGTGCCGTCTTTCGTGATTGGCTTTGTCCTCCAGTACCTTGTGGGCGTGCGCTGGGGCCTACTCCCCGTAACGGTGGGGCGAAACGAGTCCTTCATCGCTCTGCTCATGCCGGCCGTCGTGTTGGGTGCCTTGTCCTGTGCGTACGTGATTCGACTAACCAGGCAATCCATCAGTGACAACCTCCGCGCGGACTATGTGCGCACCGCACGCGCTAAAGGGCTGTCAAAAGGTACGGTGATGTCTCGCCACGTGCTACGGAACTCTCTCATCCCAGTCGTGACGTTCTTGGGCGCTGATCTCGGTGCGCTCATGGGCGGCGCGATTGTGACAGAAGGCATCTTCGGCATCAACGGTGTCGGTGGCACGATCTACCAGGCCATCATTAAAGGTGAACCGGCGACAGTCGTGTCCTTTACCACCGTGCTGGTGATCATCTACATCGTTGCCAACCTGATAGTTGACCTGCTCTACGCAGTACTTGACCCAAGGATCCGCTATGCATAACTCTCAAGATCTCACAGCAGCTGCCCGCGCTGGGCAGGAGTATTTCATCGCGGAAACGGACGAAACCGGACTTGGTGCCGTTGACGCAGTGCAGGACGAGTCTGCCCCCACGAGTCAGTGGGGTGAAGCATGGCGAGCACTGCGACGCCGTCCCCTGTTTTGGGTATCCGCACTCCTGATTTTGTTCGCCATTCTGCTTGCCCTGGTGCCGGGCCTGTTTACTAGCGTGGACCCGCGTGAGTGTATGCTCTCTCGCTCGCTCGGCACGCCTGAGCCTGGCCACCCGTTCGGGTTCGATCGTCAAGGCTGCGATATTTACGCTCGTACAGTTTATGGTGCACGTGCGTCAGTCACAGTCGGTGTGCTTACTACGATCGTCGTGACGGTCCTAGGTTCACTGATCGGCGCGATCGCCGGTTTTTATGGTGGCATTTGGGACACGCTGCTGTCCCGCCTGACGGATATTTTCTTCGCTGTGCCACTCGTGCTGGCAGCGATCGTCGTGATGTCCATGTTCCAGAACCAGCGCTCCATCTGGATGGTGGTGTTCGCGCTCTCCATGTTTGGCTGGACGCAGATTGCACGTATCGCGCGCGGCGCCGTGATGGGTGTGAAGAATGACGAATTCGTGACAGCTGCCCGCGCGCTAGGCGCGAGCGACGTGCGGATCATCTTCTCACACATCCTGCCGAACGCGGCTGCGCCAATCATTGTGTACGCCACCGTCGCGTTGGGCACGTTCATCGTCGCAGAAGCGACCCTGTCGTTCCTAGGTATCGGTTTGCCGACGACAGTCGTGTCGTGGGGCGGCGACATTTCCGCTGCGCAGGCATCTCTGAGGACACAGCCAATGGTGCTGTTCTACCCTGCAATTGCTTTGGCACTGACGGTGCTGAGCTTCATCATGATGGGTGACGCTGTGCGCGACGCCCTTGACCCTAAATCGAGGAAACGATGAGCGAGTTACAAGATCAACCGCTACTCGAGATAGCGGACCTGAAAGTCACATTCGAGTCGACCACCGGTGTTGTCGAAGCGGTTCGCGATTTCGACCTGACGATCTATCCAGGCCAGTCGATCGCTATCGTGGGCGAGTCGGGGTCGGGCAAGTCCACCGCAGCGATGTCCATCTTGGGGCTGCTGCCTGGGACGGGCAAGGTTACGAGCGGTTCCATCAAGCTGAATGGCGAAGAGCTGACAGAGCTTGATGAGAAGGGATGGCAGAAGGTCCGAGGCAACAAGATTGGTCTTGTGCCGCAGGACCCGATGAGCAACCTGAACCCGGTGTGGCGTATTGGTACACAGGTGGAAGAGTCCCTTCGCGCAAACCACGTGGTGGAGGGCTCTGAGCGCCACGCACGCGTCGTGCAACTGCTCGAGGAAGCCGGCCTACCTGAGGCCGAGCGCCGCGCCAAGCAATACCCACACGAGTTTTCTGGTGGTATGCGCCAGCGTGCACTCATCGCGATCGGCCTTGCCGCGCGCCCTGAGCTGCTCATTGCTGACGAACCGACGTCCGCGCTGGACGTGACGGTGCAGAAGAAGATTCTCGACCACTTGGAGACGTTGACTGAGGAACTCGGCACGGCGCTGCTGTTCATCACACACGACCTCGGTCTGGCCGCCGAGCGCGCGGATCACCTGCTGGTGATGCACCGCGGGCGGATCGTGGAGAAGGGGCCGAGCCTGCAGATTCTGCGGAACCCGCAGCACCCGTACACGAAGCGCCTTGTCACTGCCGCTCCTTCCTTGGCATCCGCACGCATTCAGAGCGCGAAGGCGAAAGGTATTGAATCTGACGAAGAACTTGTTGCCGGTCACCATGATTCTGAAGAAGTGGTGCTGAGCGTGCAGAACTTGGTGAAAGAGTTCGACGTTCGCGGACAGAAAGGCAAGCAGAAGGTGCTGCGTGCTGTCGACGACGTCTCGTTTGACGTTCGGCGCGGCACGACACTAGCACTCGTTGGTGAGTCCGGCTCCGGCAAATCGACGGTTGCGAACATGGCGCTGCGGTTGTTGGAGCCAACGAGTGGACGAGTCTTGTTCGAAGGGCAAGACATCGCAAAGCTTAAGGGCCGCGAGTTGTTTGATATGCGTCGCAAGATGCAGGTGGTATTCCAGAACCCGTACGGTTCGCTGGATCCGATGTACTCCATCTATCGCTGCATTGAGGAGCCGTTGACGCTGCACAAGGTCGGCAACCGGAAGGAGCGCGAGGCACGAGTAGCGGAGTTGCTCGACTTGGTGCAGATGCCGCGATCGGCGATGCGTCGATACCCGAATGAGCTGTCCGGTGGTCAGCGTCAGCGCATCGCAATTGCACGTGCGATGGCGCTGGACCCGGAGGTCATCGTCCTGGATGAGGCAGTGTCGGCACTGGACGTACTCGTGCAGAACCAGATTCTCCGACTGCTCACTCATCTTCAGGAGGAGATGCGGCTTTCGTACCTGTTCATCACGCATGACCTCGCGGTGGTCCGCCAGACGGCTGACGACATCGTGGTGATGCGGCAAGGTAAGGCCGTCGAGCAGGGCCGGGCCGATGACATCTTCGATAGCCCTCAGGATCCGTACACACAAAACCTGATTAATTCGGTACCTGGGCTCAATATTGAGTTGGGCGTCGGAGAGTAGGTCCTACCTGCCCAATTGTTCCAAAACGTTACGCCACAATCCAGGTTATGAACGCCGCGATTGTGGCGTAGCGTTTAGGAATGTACAGTATTGTCACAAATTCATACACGGGTGCCTTTGTGGGAAAGAAAAGCGAAGGCTGAGATGCAACAGCGAACCGTTGAACCTGATCCGGATAATGCCGGCGTTTAGGAAGGAATGTAAGCGTATGAATACGCGTGGAAGCCATTCGTGGCGTGTTATTGATATTGTTACCGCAGCTGTTTTGGGGGTGGCGTGCGGGCTCATCTTTTGGATGTGGAACAGCGTCGGGTACGCGGGCTTTAAAGCCTTCGACGCTCTCACCCCTGGCCTTGGTGGCCTGTTCACCGGGATTTGGTTCCTCGGTGGAACGCTGGGTGGCTTGGTTATCCGTAAGCCTGGCGCTGCGGTTTTCGTCGAGGTGCTTGCGGCGTCGGTGTCTGCTGTCATCGGAAGTCAGTGGGGGATTGAGACGCTGTACTCCGGGCTCGCACAGGGCCTTGGCGCAGAGATTGTGTTCTTGATCTTCGCGTATAAGAAGTTTTCGACGACGGTTGCAGTTCTTGCCGGCATGGGCAGTGCAGTAGGTGCGTTCGTACTTGAGCTGTTCTTGTCTGCCAACTTCGCGATGGGCTTGGCGTTCAACGTGATCTACCTCAGCTGCATGCTGGTATCTGGTGCGTTGCTGGCCGGAATTGTTGGGAAGCTTCTGGTTGATGCACTGGCCAAGACTGGTGCGCTTGACCGGTTTGGTGCAGGACGCGAGCGTTTCCAGCAGGAGGTATAGCCTCGGTGGCTGTGGGAGACCAGGTCATCCAGGCGCAAGGCCTGGGCTATAAGCACGCAACGCGCCCGAACCCTGCGTTTACCGGTGTGGACTTGACCGTCTCCCGTGGGGAGCGGGTCCTACTTACTGGCGATTCTGGTGCGGGTAAATCAACGCTGCTCGCAGTGCTTGCCGGGTTGGCAGCGCACGGTGAGGATGGGCAAGTCTTTGGCACGGTCAAGGTGAACGGCACGGTCGGCATGGTGATGCAGGACCCCGAGGCCCAAACCATCCTGACTCGTGTTGGGGATGACGTTGCGTTTGGCGCTGAGAATATGGGGATTTGTCCTGAGGAGATTTGGCCGCGCGTGCATGAGGCCCTCGATGCCGTGGGGCTGGACGTGCCGCTGGACCACAACACCGCGCACCTTTCCGGTGGGCAGAAACAGCGACTAACGCTGGCAGGCGTGTTGGCGATGGGCGCGGACATCATCTTGTTGGACGAGCCCACCGCGAACCTTGATCCCGAGGGACGCGACGATGTGGTGCGCGCGGTCGATGCCGTGTGCCGCCGGACAGGGGCGACCCTGATCGTGGTAGAGCACCGACCTGCGCACTGGGTTGATTTCGTGGATACCTTCTATCACCTCACCGCAGAGGGGCTGCAGCCTAGCGGCCCTGACCAGCTACCGATGCCGCCGCAGTTGCCGCCAGCATTAGACGTTCCGGTGAACACGGATTTCGCGCTGCGTACTGAGGACCTTCAGGTGGCGTTCGGGTCCCCTCGCAACATTGAGGTGCCGGAGGGGTTCTCGACCGTGATTACAGGCAAGAACGGTGTAGGGAAAACGACGCTCGTGCAGGCGTTGGCGGGACTCGTCGCGCCTCTGAGTGGCGCTATCGAGTACTCGCTGCGTATTCGGAACGGTTTGACTACGCCGTCGCACCGCTGGAAGTCGAAGGACTTAGCGCAGCGGATCGGTTATGTGTTCCAGGAACCGGAGCACCAGTTTGTGACCGCAAATGTGCGTGAGGAAGTCGCATTGTCGGGAGCGCCGAAACATCGCGTGGACGAGTTGTTGCAGCGTTTGCGGCTTGACCATGTGGTGGATGCCAACCCGTTTACGCTTTCGGGTGGGGAGAAGCGCCGACTCTCAGTTGCGACTGCCCTGGTCAACGCCCCTGAGCTGCTTATTCTTGACGAGCCTACGTTTGGGCAAGACGATCGAACGTTTGTTGAGATTGTTTCGTTGATTCGTGAGTTGGCCAATGAGGGGAAGACGATTATGTCTATTACCCACGATGAGGCGTTCGTTGGTTCGTTGGGCGACCACATGGAGGAGCTGCGCAACGACGCAGGTCCCGTAGATGAGGTGGACGCATGAACTTGCTCAACGGCATTAACCCCGTAACCCGTATCCTTGGGCTGGCTCTGTTGACCACGCCGCTGATGGTGACAATCGATTGGGTTTCTGCTGTTGTCGCCATCGTGTTCACGCTAGCGGTCGTGCCGCTGTGTGGACTGTCATTTGGAACGTTTTTTAAGCGTGCGCTGCCGATTCTTTTTGTTGCACCGCTTGCGGGTATCCCGATGGCGTTGTACGGCCAGTCCGGGGGAGCAACGTACCTGGAGTGGGGGCTCATCCATGTGACGGAGCTTTCCATTTCGCTTGCGCTGTCCATGGTGCTTCGCGTGTTCGCGATCGCACTGCCCGTGATTGTGCTGTCTGCGCATGTAGATCCGACTGATCTCGGTGATGGGCTTTCACAAGTGCTGAAGTTGCCGGAGCGTTTTGTCCTGGGATCAGTGGCTGCGTTTCGCATGTTGACGCTGCTTCGTGAGGATGTTGAGGCGATGCGGATGGCGCGTCGTGCCCGTGGCATTGCGGATACGGGGCGTGTGAAGTACTGGTTTTCGTTGGCCTTCGGCTTATTGGTGATGTCGCTGCGCAGGGCGGGCAAGCTGGCGACGGCAATGGAGGCCCGAGCATTCGGCGGCCCTCAAAAGCGTACGTGGGCTCGAGAGTCTCGGCTTACCAGGCGCGATTGGGTTGTCATGGCTATATGCATTGCCGTTGCGTGCGTCGCGTTGGGGCTTTCGGTTGCTACTGGGTACTTCCGGCCAGTGTGGAGCGTCTCGTAGGTCATGGCGTACACACTGCTTATCGACGGCCTCTCCGGCGCAGGTAAAACCACACTGGCTAAGCAAATCGGTGCTGCGCTGGGCATTCCGGTGGTGCATTGCGATGAGTTCTATCCCGGCTGGAACGGGCTTGAGGAAGGCGCGCGGATCGTGGCACGTGACGTGCTCTCACTGCAGGATCCTGGGTACTGGCGTTGGGATTGGGAACGCAATTGTCGTGGGGAGTGGGTGAGCCTGGACCCGACTTCGGATCTGATCGTTGAGGGCGTGGGGGCTGTCACTGAGGGTTCGATCGTGGCGGCGAGGGCACGTGGCTGCGTGAACACATTGTGGGTGGATGCGGCGGAGTCTCTGCGCCGTTCGCGGGCGCTGCTTCGCGATCCAGAGTACGCGCGGTTTTGGGACATGTGGGCAGCCCAGGAAAAGGAACAACGTGTGCGGCGGGGTGCCGTGTACTTCGACGCGGTTATCGAACGTTGCTAGTCAGCCGGGGTGAGCGTAACGTTCTTTGCCCAGGTTAAGTCGATGCCAAGCGCGCTGAGCCAGCGCATTGCGTTGTCTCCGTGTCGGGTGATTCCCTCGACAGCGTTGAGAGTGACCTCCATCGCACGTTCGGCTTCTTTGGCAGTGATGAGTCCGGCGGAGGTAGCTGCGGCGAGCTCGTCAATGTCAAGGACTTCGATAGGACGGCCGGTCACCGACACAAGGTCGACGTAGAGGTCGCGGGTCTGCCAGACGCCGTCGTGTTCAATGATGTCTGCGACGTCGAAGTAGAAGTCCTGCTGCACGTCGATACCTTCGCGGAAGTGGAAAATGTTTGCGCGAAGGCCGAGGGACGGAAGTAGCCAGCTTTCCAAGTACCCGAATCTTGGGTGATTGGCGCCGCGGGCCATGTACAGACCGAAATCGGTCGTCGTGAAGACATCCACGTCGCGCAGGAATCCCTTAGGGTCGGTGTTGATCTTCGACGAAGTGTCGAAAGTTTCCTGCTTCACTGGATGAAGGTCGACGGTCATAGGGCGCTTACCTTACGTTGAACTGTGCTGCTGTCGGAGCGAAGTGACAGACATTGTTCTTGGTGCGTGCGGCACCGTCTATCACTGCGAGGACCTTTCCAGCTCCTGTTTTAGCGGTCGCGGACAGGGTGGTTGGTCCTGTTGGGTTTATCTGATTGTTCGCGAGTGGTGTTACACCGGTTTTGCCGGTGTTGAGGTTGATCCAGTACGCGTTCATGAGACCTTGGCGTTCTGCGGCGGGTGGGGTGCCAAGGGCAGTAAAGACGAATGTGGCTTCCCCAGCTTTAGCGCCGGGGGCTGGTGTTGGAGCGGGGCCCGGTACGACGAGCGCGGAGGCGGTGGAGTGCAGTCCTGGTCCGATGCAGTTGCTGGACACCGTCGGCCAATAGAACTGCGTAAAGGCGGGAGCATCGTTCGGCAGTGGTGGGCCGCCAAGTTCTCCTTTACCTGCAAAGAAGTTCACGGCCGTGCGCAGTGCATTGGCGACCTGTGGCGGAACGAAAGGCTGATCGGCGAACTGGTTGATGCGGGCAGCCGTGTCATTGGTTGGGCGTCCGAGGCTATCAACAGCAGAAGAGAGAGATGACGGGATGTTGGGCTGCTGCGCATTCGCCAGCGGCGCGACGACGAGTGTGCACGCAGCGCAGAGCGCAGTAAGGTGTCGGGCGGCGCGACGCGTGAGGTGGGAGGGGTGCACGGAGTGACCTAACTTTCCTTCGCATGACGAGTATGGGTGGCCGTCGAAAAGCCATAACCCTAGTCACAATAGTCACTTTTGTCACAGGGTCAAGTGGTGGGCGGGCTGTAAGGTGCATGTTTGATGCTTTGCGAGTAGCATTTAACCGTTATTTCCACCTATGCGAAGGAGCACCGGTTTCAGTGTCGCATCCTGAATTTCGAAACGTAGCGATTGTCGCTCACGTTGACCACGGCAAGACTACATTGGTCAACGCAATGCTGGAGCAATCCGGCGTATTCTCTGACCACGGCGAACACGGTGACCGCGTGATGGATTCCGGCGAGCTCGAGTCCGAGCGTGGCATCACCATCCTGGCCAAGAACACCGCTATCCGCCGCAAGGGGAAGGGTAGGGACGGCACCGACCTCGTCATTAACGTGATCGATACGCCGGGACACGCTGACTTCGGTGGTGAGGTCGAGCGCGGCTTGTCCATGGTCGATGGCGTTGTGCTGCTTATCGACGCCTCCGAGGGGCCACTTCCGCAGACTCGTTTCGTGCTGGGCAAGGCACTGGAAGCGAAGAAGCCGGTCATCATCTGCGTGAACAAGACTGACCGCCCGGACGCCCGCATCGACGAGGTTGTCGAGGAAGCGCAGGACCTGCTGCTGGAGCTCGGCGCCGGCCTCGAAGACCCGGAGGCAGCTGAAGCTGCGGAAAATCTGCTTGAGCTCCCCGTGCTGTACACGTCGGGTCGTGCCGGCCGGGCATCGCTCGAGAACCCGGGCAATGGCAACCTGCCGGACAACGATGATCTGCTTCCGCTATTCAACGTCATCTACGACGTGCTGCCGGAGCCTTCCGCCGAGATCGACGCGCCGCTGCAGGCGCAGGTCACGAACCTTGACTCCTCGTCGTTCCTGGGTCGTATCGCGTTGATTCGCGTGTACAAGGGCACTGTCAAGAAGGGCGACACGGTCGCGTGGGTGCACTACGACTCCGAGGGCGAGCAGCACGTCAAGAACGTGAAGATCGCCGAACTACTGGTCACCGAGGGACTCGACCGTGTTCCGGCGAAGGACGGCGTCGTCGCGGGTGACATCGCTGCAGTGTCGGGCATCGACGAAATCATGATTGGTGACACACTGTGCGACGTCGACCACATTGAGCCGCTCGAGCGCATCAAGATTGACGATCCCGCAATTTCGATGACGATCGGTGTGAACACCTCGCCGATGGCAGGCCGTAACGGTGGCGACAAGCTGACCGCCCGCATGGTGAAGGCGCGCCTGGACCAGGAGCTCATCGGTAACGTCTCCATCAAGGTGTTGCCGACCGAGCGCCCGGACACCTGGGAAGTGCAAGGTCGCGGCGAGATGGCCCTGACCGTGCTGATTGAAACGATGCGTCGTGAAGGCTTTGAGCTGACCGTTGGTAAGCCGCAGGTAGTGACCAAGGAGATCGACGGTAAGGTGTACGAGCCGTACGACCACATGGTTATCGACGTCCCCTCCGAGCACCAGGGCGCTGTTACCCAGCTGATGGCGGCTCGTAAGGGCCAGATGACGGCGATGGGCAACACGGGCTCCGGCGATTGGGTTCGCATGGAGTTCGACGTTCCGGCTCGTGGCCTGATTGGTTTCCGCACGACGTTCTTGACCGAGACCCGTGGTGCAGGCATTGCGAACTCCTACTCGATCGAGCACCGCCCCTGGGCCGGCGAGATCAAGGGGCGCCCAACCGGCTCGCTGGTTGCCGACCGTTCTGGGCAGGTTACTGCGTACGCGCTGACGCAGCTTGCCGACCGTGGTGACTTCTTCGTTGAGCCGGGCGCAGAGACTTACGAAGGCATGGTCGTTGGCGCGAACAATCGTGATGAGGATATGGATATCAACATCACGAAGGAGAAGAAGCTGACGAACATGCGCTCCGCTACCGCTGACGCAACCGTTACGCTGGCGAAGGCCCGCACGCTGTCCCTCGACGAGGCAATTGAGTTCTGCGACGACGACGAGTGCGTCGAGGTCGCCCCGGAGGCAATGCGTGTGCGCAAGATCATCCTCGATTCCACGGAGCGGGGCCGTGCCCGTTCCCGCGCAAAGCAGCGCAATAAGTAGTCAGGTACTGGTGCGGTAGTATCTACTGCGATGAATCCGCACCACTTTTCAGCGCCACGCCGCTCGCGACCACTGCGAGTCGGCGTGGCGCTGCTTGCGTGCTGTAGCGTGGCCGCGCTTTCTGCTTGCGTTGCGTCGCCGGGGCCGCCACCGCTGGTGGACCCAAGTGATGCCGCGGCGCGTGAGATGTACGAGCAGGACACAACTACTACCGCCTCTGCGGAGCCGGAGGGGAAGACGCGAGCACGCTCGCAGGTGGATGTTGGCGTCGATTCGCTTCGCAACGGGCTCAACCCGCATCTGATCGCTGACGAATCAGCGGTTGTTCGAAGCGTGGCGAACCTTGTGCTTCCTAGCGCGTTTCATAACGGGGTCAGAAACTCCGCGCTGCTGAATGGGGCGACGGTTGTCGCTGGGTCGCCGCAGGCGATGACGGTGCGTTACATCATCCGTGACACGGCGCAGTGGTCTGATGGCACGCCGGTGACTGGAGCCGACTTTGCGTACCTGTGGCGTGGGATGCGGTCCACACCAGGGGTGCGAAACCCGGCCGGGTACCGTGCAATTGAGGCGGTACGCGTCAGTGGTGCGACTGGCAAGGTTGTTGACGTCGACTTTTCGGAGCCGGTCGCTGACTGGCGCGGGCTTTTTGATAACTTGCTGCCTGCGCACGTATTCGCGGCAGATGGTTCGGACTTCGGCGTGGCGCTGCGCGAAACGATTCCTGTCTCGGCTGGCCGCTACATGGTGCGCGGAGTGGATCGCGGACGCGGGACGATCACGTTGAACCGTAACGATCGTTTTTGGGCAGCGAACCCGGCCAAGATTGATATTTTGACGCTGCACGCGGTGCGCGGCACGACGCAGATTGCGGACCAACTGCGAACCGGCCAGCTCGCGTTTGTCGACCGTGTGCCAGGGGAGACCACGAGTCGCGTTCTGGACCTGGTGCCGGGCGTGCAGTCGAGGACGTTAGACTCGCCACGGGTGCTTGGCGCTGTGCTGTCTGCTACTTCCGGAATGTCTCCGGAGGTACGCGCGGAGCTGCGTTCCCTGATTGATATCCCGCTGCTGGCAAGCATCGCGTTGGACCGTACCGCTGACGTCGCGGTTGCGGAGCACGGACGTGTGAGCGCACAGGACCCTCAGGCTGTGTACACGCATGTCGCGTTGCATGGCGCTATTCGGATTGGTGCGGACCTTGCGGACCCAACTGCGATCGCGGCAGCCAGGTCGATGGTGGACATGCTGCAGGCACGCGGGGTGACAGCGCGAGTGGTGGCGACTGATTTCGGCTCGCTGATCCGCTCGGGCTTGGAAGAGAACACCGTCGACGTCCTGGTGGCGTGGCAGCACGACCCGGAGAATTTGTCCGACGCTGCGAGCCGCTTGGACTGCGTTGCGGGCGCCCCGCGCGCGGGCAACCTTGCCGGTTTTTGCGAGCTGCATTCTGTCGCGCTTGCGAAGGAAATCCTGGCAGGTTCGTACGGGCTGACGCAGGCCACGCGGGCGGTCAACGATGTACTCGAGAAGGAGGCGTTATGGATGCCGATTGCGCGCGAGCGTCGTATCATCGCCCTCGGGGAGGGCATCATCGGGCCGGATACAGATTTGAATAACTGGCAAGCAGGCTTATCGACGGCCGCTTCGTGGCGCCTGCAGCCGAAACGAGACGAAGGAGACCGGAACAACCATGCACAACTCCCGTGACCTACAGGGCTATCGCGTCCTTGCTGTGCACGCTCACCCCGACGACGAGTCCATCACCATGGCGGGGACACTCTTCGACCTAGCGCGACGCGGAGCAGACGTGCTTGTAGTGACGTGCACGTTAGGTGAGGAAGGTGAGGTGATCGGCGAGCCCTACCAGCTGTTGACGAATGACCACGGTGACCAGCTCGGCGGGTTCCGTATCGCGGAGCTGCACGGCGCCCTTGATGCGATCGGTGTTCGCGGTGAGTTCCTTGGCGGTGCTGGTTGTTTCCGCGACAGCGGGATGGAGGGGTCGGAGGCCAGCAAGAACCCTCGCGCGTTCGTCAATAGTGGGCGTCGCGCGGTTGATGCCTTGCTTGAGGTGCTGCGCCGGGAGCGCCCGCACCTTGTGCTGACCTACGGCCCTGACGGCGGGTATGGGCACCCGGATCACATTCGTGCGCACGAGATCGTGCATGAGGCCGCTGAGGAGTTCGATATCCCGCGCATCCTGTGGGCAGTGCGTAGGAGGGATGAAACGGATGCATTGCTGCCGCAGGTAGCGCCTGAAGGGTGGCGGCTGCCCGAGCCAGGTGAGCTCGACGGCGTCGATAGCGTCGACGTCTCGGTGCGCCTGGACGACGAGGCGTACAGTGCAAAGATTGCCGCGATGGCTGCACACGCGACGCAGATCTGGGTCGCGGATGGCCGGACGAGCGCGACGAACCCACATTCGGTGCTGGGCAACGGTCCAGTCATGTACTACGCACTGTCGAACTTGATCGTGCAGCCAATTCAGCCGTTTGAGCACTTCCAGCTCGGTGGGGGCGAAGCGGTCGTCGATAAGGCTGACGTGCTCAGTGGCCTTGAGCGATGACTGACACCCGCGACAAAACCGATATCCCCCGTGGAGAGAAGGTAGCGGGAGTCATCTGGCTTTCCGTCGGCGCGCTTATTTCACTTTTGCTGGAGGCTGTCAACTTGGACACACGAATCGCAGGAATCGCGGTGCCGTTTACTGCAGTCATCGCGGCGCTCTTTAACAGCGTGCTGACGAAGACCGCAGCGTTGTGGTCGGACCTTGTGCTGGTCAAGCTTGTGCCGCTTACCGTTTGGGTGGCGGGCTTCTTCGTCCTGCTGAGTGCCCTCCCAGCCAGCGGGGCGATGGTGCTTCCTGCGAGCCCGCTGACCCTTGTGCTGCTTTTTGCAGGCTTGAGTGGGGGCGTTTGGCCCCTTTTCGGTCGAAAGTGACATACTGTAACGCATGACTTATGTGATTGCTCAACCTTGCGTGGACGTAATGGACCGCAGCTGCGTCGAAGAATGCCCAGTCGACTGCATCTACGAGGGCAAGCGCATGCTCTACATTCACCCAGACGAGTGCGTCGACTGCGGTGCATGTGAGCCAGCTTGCCCAGTAGAAGCTATCTTCTACGAGGATGACACTCCAGAAGAGTGGGCAGAGTACTACGACGCAAACGCCGGCTTTTTCGACGAGCTTGGCTCGCCAGGCGGAGCAACCAAGCTTGGGCCTCAAGATTTCGACCACCCATTTGTGGAGGCGCTTCCACCGCAGAACCAGGACGGTTAATACTGCATGAGCACGCACGATCGCGCCAGCTTGGGGGAGCAACTGCCGGAGTTCCCTTGGGATACCATCCTTGACGTCAAGCAGAAGGCTGCTAGCCACCCCGGTGGACTTATTGACCTTTCAATCGGAACACCGGTAGACCCCGTCGACCCGTCTATCCAGCTTGCGCTGGCCGAACATGCAGCAATTCCTGGGTATCCGCCGACGCAGGGGTCAACAGCCCTGCGTGAAGCGATCGCGGATTCCCTGCAGCGGCGATACAACATCCACGGGCTGCACGCTGACGCGGTGCTTCCAGTTATCGGCACCAAGGAAGCCGTCGCGTGGCTTCCGACCATGCTCAACCTGCGTGGGGGCACCGTGGTGATCCCGGAGATCGCGTACCCAACGTACGAGGTTGCCGCGGTACTTGCAGGCTGCAAGGTCGTGCGCTCCGACGCTCCTGTCGATGGCGCTTCGCTGGTCTTTTTGAACTCCCCAAGCAACCCAACCGGACGCGTGCTCTCAGCACAAGAGATGCGTGTGTGGGTCGACTTCGCGCGGGAGACAGGCGCGATCATCGTGTCTGATGAGTGCTACATGGGCCTGGCGTGGGACGAAAATCGTGCCCCGGTGTCGTTGCTCGACCCGGCGGTCAGTAGCGGCGACAATACCAACCTTTTGGTCATGCACTCGCTGTCGAAAACCTCGAATATGGCTTCATACAGAAGCGGATTCATCGCCGGAGACGAGTCACTCGTGCAGGAGCTTCTCCTGATGCGCAAGCACACCGGGATGATGATGCCGGGGCCGATCCAGGCCGCAACGCTGGCTGCGCTCCAGGACGATCAGCACGAAACGCTCCAGCGGCTGCGCTACGCCAACCGCCGCGTGACGCTGTTGCGCGCACTGCTCGATGCCGGATGTAGCGTCGACCATTCCGAGGCAGGGCTGTACCTCTGGACCCGTAGGGACGGGGCAGACGCCCGCCAGACGCTCGACTGGTTCGCGCAGCGTGGCATCTTGGTCGCGCCAGGGGACTTCTACGGCCCAGGCGGCTCGCAGCATGTCCGAGTCGCCCTCACGGCCTCCGACGAGGCCATCGCTGGGGCCGCGCAGCGACTCTCGGAGTAGCCCCTGTGGATACCTCAACTGAGCGTCTTGGGACGCGTGTCGTTCGTAGCCTGCGCGAATTTCTCCGCTTCGGCATCGTGGGTGGATCCGGCGTCGTGGTCAATTTGGTGGTGTTCTACATCGCCAAGAAGGCAATCGACGCCGGGTTTGACCTTCACGAAGGCGATATCTTTTTCAACCTTTTCGGCACTCGCTTTAATGTGCGGTGGTACCACGTACTCGCTACCGTGGCGTTCCTCGTGGCAAATACATGGAACTACCAGCTCAATCGGTCGTGGACGTTCCGCGGGCCCCAACGTCGTTCGTGGATCCGAGGGTTCTTCCCCTTCCTCGCCACGGGTGTGATGGCGTTTGTCGTTTCGCTGGTGTTCTTGACGTTGTTTATGAACCCAAACTCCCCAATTGGGCTGCCAGATCACATTTTCGACGACTCTACGGGCCTTCGCACGAAGTCCTACTGGTCACAGGGGCTGGCGACGCTCATCGCAACGCCGGTGAACTACATCATCAATAAAATTTGGACGTTCTCGAAGCCGAAACAAGCTCCGAAAACGTCCGAGACGTCCTAGTTTCCCTTGCCGCTAGGCGCCTTCTTTGGTGCGGCGCACTAGGAAAGATGCGCCGATCAGCACCGCGGAGACGATCAGGACGGCGATGATCTGGCCTCGGGTGGAGGCGTCGAAAAGCATGAGTACCGTGAGTCCCACAAGCGCAATCAGCGTTGCCCATGGCACCCAGTTCGCTCCGCGGACCTGCACCGCGGAGTGCTTGATCTGCGGGTGGAGGCGGATATAGCTCAGCGTAATCATCACCCAGGTGACCATGAGGCATCCGCCGACGGCGTTCATGAGGAAGTCGAGGAGCCCCGGCGGGTTCCACCACTGCAGGCCGACCGCAGCGAAGGCGAAGAACATCGACACCAATACGGAGTTCATTGGGACAGCGTTCTTGTTCGTGGCGCGGAGCCAGCGTGGGGCGTCTCCCTCGAGTGCCTGCTGGTAGGCGAGGCGAGACGTGCCGTAAATCTGGGCGTTGAACGCGGACAGCAGCGCCAGGACGATGACGGCTTCCATGAAGCCGACGACGCCAGGAATGTTCGCCATGCTGAGCACCTGCGTGAATGGTGAGTCCGCCGCGGAGTCGGCGCCGTCGATCTCTGCGTTTGGGATCAGCAAGATGATGACGATGATGCTTCCGATGTAGAACAGCGCGATGCGCCAGATAATGGAGTTGACTGCGCGCTTGACGGCCTGTGCGGGGTTCTCCGACTCCGCCGCCGCGATGGTGACAACCTCGATACCGCCGAAAGCGAACGCCACGGCGAGCAGCCCAGCGGCGACGCCGGCGAAGCCGTTCGGCATGAAGCCTGACTCCCGAACATTGTCCAAGCCGACGAAGTCGTGGCCCGGGAGAATGCCAAGGAAAAGCGCAGCGCCGATGACCAAGAAGAGGAGAATGACGGCCACTTTGATCATGGCGAACCAGTACTCAAACTCACCGAAGCCCTTCACCTGCGCGAGGTTGATGACGGCGAAGAATACCACCGTGACCAGCGCCGGAACCCATTGTGGGACATCAAACCAGCCGGACATGATTGCGGCTGCGCCGGTGATCTCGGCGCCACCAACCATGATGAGGAGGAACCAGTAGAGCCAGCCCAACAGGAAGCCTGCCCAGTGGCCGAACGCCTGGCGCCCATACGTTGCGAACGAGCCGGAGGATGGGCGGGCTGCAGCCATCTCGCCGAGCATACGCATAACCGAGATAACAATCAGGCCTGCGATCGCGTACGCGACCAAGATGGCGGGGCCTGCGGCTCGGATGCCGACGCCCACTCCGAGGAAGAGACCAGCGCCTACCGCCATGCCCAAACCCATCAGGGTTAGGTGACGCGATTTGAGGCCGGTCCCCAGCGTGGCGTCGTCTGTTTCAGCGTTGTGTTGTGTAGTCATCGAATGTTCCTCTCGGCGGCGTCCTTAGCGCGCTGTTGGAAAGTGTCGGTGCGGGTCCAGAGGACGCCAGCGATTGAAATGATGCCCACGACAACTGCTACCGCGAACATTTGGAAGCGACCGTCAGGGTTGGTCAGCATGAGCACCACGATGGCTCCCGCCAGGACAACGGTTGCCCACGGCAGCACGCCTGGCGCCCACATGCGGACGTGCGTGATTTCGTCTCCCTTCACCAGCTGCGGGTGGATGCGCAGGAAGGAGAAAGTGATGGCAAACCACAGCACGATCAGGCAGCCGCCGACGGCGTTGAGCAGGAATGCGAGCAGTCCCGGCGGGTTCCAGTACTGCAGTGCGACAGCCACGAAGCCGAAGAACACGGAGAGGATCACGGCACGCATCGGTACGCCACGGTGGTCGGTGCGTGCGAAAGCTTCGGGAGCGTCACCACGCAGGGCGAGGTTGTGCAGGAACCTTGAGGAGCCGTAGATCTGCGTGTTGCACGCGGAGAGCAACGCAATGACGATGACGGCCTCCATGATCCCTACCGCGCCCGGGATGTTCGCCAGGTGCAGTACTGCGGTGAATGGGGACTCGGAGGCGTTGTTCGCCCCACCGATGTCCTCATACGGCAGCAGCAGGACGATAAGCAAGACGGAGCCAATGTAGAAGATGCCGATGCGCCAAATAATGGAGCGGATCGCGGAATGTACTGCGACCTCTGGATCTTCTGATTCGGCGGCGGCGATTGTGACGAGTTCGATGCCGCCGAACGCGAACGCAACCGCGAGCAGCGCCGTAGCGACGCCACCCCAGCCGTTCGGCATGAACCCGAACTCGGCAATGTTGGTTGTGCCGACGAACGACGTTCCTGGCAATAGCCCCAGCCACAGCGCTACGCCGAGGGCGAGGAAGAGACAAATTACGGTGACCTTAATCAACGCGAACCAGAACTCGAATTCGCCGAGGTTTCGCACCGCGGCAAAGTTGATCGCCGTGAAAATAACAATTGCTGTCAGGGCTGGGATCCACGGAGAAACAGACAGCCAGGAAGCGATGATGGCGGAAGCACCGGTGATCTCGACCGCCATGATCATGATCATCATGAACCAGTACAGCCAGCCGATAGCAAAGCCGGCCCACGGGCCGAAGGCTTGCTCCGCGTAGGTGGAAAACGTTCCGGAGGACGGGCGAGCGGCAACCATCTCCGCGAGCATCTGCATGATGCAGACGGTGATTGCGCCCGCGATCATGTAGGCAATAATGACGGCGGGGCCTGCTGCGGCGATACCCACACCAGTGCCGAGAAAGAGCCCGGCACCAATTGCTGAGCCGAGGCCCATCATGGTGAGGTGCCGGGTCTTGAGTCCGCGCTGTAGGGATGTCGACGCCCGAGTGGGGGCAACAACCGAAGAAGCTTTCAAAGACATGGCAATTACCTTAAACACTCATGTGGCTTCATGCCTATCATTTATCGACGTGTCGTTGCGTGGCGGGCCAACTCGGCCCGCAAAAGTTGAGCGTTAACTGTTTCGTGCGCGGAGTACCGGCGTTGTGCTCGCGGGCTCCTGGCTGATGGTGATATCACTCTGACCAGCAATCTCACTTGCTGGAATATGTGTCTCATTTCTTGTGTCGTAGATAATTGTCGACGGCTCCAGCATCACATTGACACCGATCTCACAGTTGTCCCCGAGATCTACCCCGAGTACACCCGATGCGGGGTGAAGTACGCAATTGCGGCCCACTCGCAACGGAACCCGGTTATGCCCACTGCCGCGCATGGCCATCAACACTGCCGACAACGCAACCTCGGTGCCCTCGCCAACCGTGACAGCAGAAGAAAGCCGTCCTTCAATTTTCGCCGGACCAAGCGCGCCGGAGTTGTGCGAGACGTAGCCTTCGCGGACCACGGTCGTTCCCGGAGCCAAGTAGG
Source organism: Corynebacterium sp. NML140438 (assembly GCF_001875725.1). Classification (GTDB taxonomy): domain Bacteria; phylum Actinomycetota; class Actinomycetes; order Mycobacteriales; family Mycobacteriaceae; genus Corynebacterium. The sequence continues at coordinate 174,203 of NZ_MLCQ01000022.1, forward strand.
CTCCGAGGCGCACGCGCTCCGCCTCGGAGATTGAGACACCTGTTGGCACGACGTAGTCGACCATACGGGGGAGTCGCTCGATGCCGTAGACGTGGATGTTGCCCCTGCTACGCAGGCGAGTTCGCACGAACTCGAAGTTATCGGCCAAGCACGGGCCCTTATTCGTCCACACCACCGGTTCGAGATGTTCGAGGCAGTCTTCCATGTTAACTTCGAAAGGACGTACCAGACGGTGGGAGAGCAGGTGGAGCCGGAGGTATACGTCGTGGGCATCCACCGGAGGTTGGGAAAGGTCCGCGATTGTGGTGCGCACCGGCACATGTTCGACCAGGCGGTCAGAGTCCATACCGACCAGGCTTAAAAACGCATCGCCGAGCTCGTGTGCGCTCACCCGTCGGGACCCGGAGGTGAGGCCGGAGGGGTCGTCGATAATTGAGGGTGAGGGGTACCAGGTGTCGAGTACCGTCCCGTCCAGAGAAATATTGGCAATACCTGTGGCCTGCGCTCCTTGTAACATGCTTGTCATCTTAAACGTACAGACGCAATGTGTTGGACTCGGCCGAAAAGCCGGGGGTCCGTTGGCCTCCCGCAGGAGTTTTTGGCAGAGTCGAATCCAACGCCGAACCCAGCGTGCACCGAGGAAGGAAGGAACCATGGCACCCCACAAGTCCCCACGTCCGGATAAAGGCCGAAAGCTCCGTGGGCCGATCATGCTGCGCAGCGAAGACGCCGAACAACCGACGACGCACGACCGGCGCCTCTTGGAATCCTTGGGCTACAGTGACCACGACTGGAAGCATGCGGACCCGTGGCGCGTGATGCGGATCCAGTCCGAGTTTGTAGCGGGCTTTGATGCGCTAAGCGATCTGCCGAAAGCCGTGACGGTGTTTGGTTCCGCGCGACTCAACGAGGGGACTGAAGAATATTCGCTGTCGTGTGAAGTGGGCAAAGCGCTGGTCGAGGCGGGTTACGCGGTGATTACCGGCGGAGGCCCAGGCTTGATGGAAGGCCCGAACCGCGGTGCCCACGACGCTGACGGGATCTCGGTTGGACTCGGTATTGAACTGCCGTTTGAGCAAAACCTCAACGATTGGGTCGACCTCGGCCTGAACTTCCGATACTTCTTTGCCCGCAAGACGATGTTCTTGAAGTACTCGCAGGCGTTCATCGCACTGCCAGGTGGGTACGGAACGATGGACGAGCTGTTTGAAACACTCGTGATGGTGCAGACGCAAAAGGTGACGAACTTCCCGATCGTCCTGATGGGCTCCGAATTCTGGTCTGGGTTGGTTGCCTGGATTGAACAGCAGCTGCTGGGCCGCGGTTTGATCTCGCCAGGCGACGAATCCCTGTTTTACGTTACCGACTCCGTCGACGACGCCATCGCGCACATCGTGCACGCGCACAAGGTGATGACGGACGCTCGACTACGAGATACCGACAACGAGGACGTCTAAAACATGCACCGCCGCATCGCAGAGGTGATGGCCATCATCAACCGGACGCCCGATTCGTTCTACGACAAAGGCGCGACGTTTGCGATCGAGCAAGCGCTCGACCGTGCGGATACCGTGATTGCGCAAGGTGCGTCGATCGTTGATGTCGGCGGGGTGAAAGCAGGCCCCGGGGATGAGGTTGACCCCGCAGAAGAGATCGAGCGGGTAGTGCCGGTCATCCAGGGTATTCGGCAGCGCCACCCGTCCGTCCGCATCAGCGTCGATACCTGGCGCGCCGATGTCGCTGAGACCGCAATCGGTGCCGGCGCTGACCTCATTAACGACACCTGGGCAGGCTACGACCCAGAGCTTGTCGAGGTCGCCGGAGCACACCGTGTGGGATACGTGTGCTCTCATACTGGTGGTGCAGTACCACGGACTCGCCCGCACCGTGTGCATTACGACGACGTCGTTGCCGATGTCATCCGTGAGACTACCGCGTTAGCCGAACGGGCAGTCGCTTGCGGCGTGCCTGAGAAACTCGTGATGATCGACCCGACCCACGACTTCGGCAAAAACACGTTCCACGGCCTCGAACTGCTACGCCGCGTCGATGAGCTCGTTGCCACAGGGTGGCCCGTCTTGATGGCGCTGAGCAACAAGGACTTCGTCGGCGAAACGCTCGACCGCGCAGTCGGAGAGCGCGTCGCTGGGACGCTCGCCGCCACGGCGTGGTCCGCGGCGCGAGGCGTCGCGGCGTTTCGCGTCCACGAAGTCGCCGAGACCCTCGACGTCATCCGGATGACCGCCGCCATCCAAGGCAACATGGCGCCACTCAATACTGTGCGGGGGCTTGCCTAGTGCGCGTCAGTGTTGTCATTCCGGCCCTCAACGAGGCCGCTACCGTCGGGCAGGTCGTGCAGCGCTGCCGTGCATCCAACGCGGTCCTTTGCGGCGGCGAGGTCCTCGTCATCGACTCAGATTCAACTGATGGCACAGCAACGATCGCGGCACGCGCGGGGGCTAGGGTGGTCAACTGGCGTGAAGTGAGCCCCCTTGAGCCGCAGGAAGGCAAGGGTGAAGCCTTGTGGCGAGGAGTGAAGGCAGCGCGAGGCGCGCACGTTGTATTTGTCGACGCTGACGTCACCTCCCTACATCCGTGGTGGATTGACGCCCTCGCGAAACCTCTCCAGAACCCGGAGGTACACCTCGTGAAAGCCCGCTACGTGCGCGCGCTACACGGGAATCCAACGGGAGGCGGGCGAGTCACTGAGCTCACCGCAAAACCGCTCCTGCGTAGGTTTTTCCCAGATCTGGGCGATATCAGTCAGCCACTGTCCGGCGAATACGCGATTCGGCGAGACACGGCGTTGCAGCTGCCGTTCGTTGCCGGTTACGGCGTCGAGTCTGGTCTGCTTATCGATACTTATGCCAGGTACGGCCGTACTGCAATAGCGGAGGTGGACCTCGGGAGCCGGGTACACCGCAACCGCCCTATGGCGGAGTTGGGGCCAATGGCAGAGGTGGTGGCCTCGACAATCATTGATCGAGCGTTGGCGCTAGGTCAGGCTGACTCAGGGCTGAAGACAGTTCAACGACCGCCCTGGTGCGAAATTCCGCGCGCTGAACGCTAGTATGATGACATGCTTTCTTGGATCATCCTGATTATCGCCATCGCCATTTTTTGCGTGCTTGGCTTTTTGCTCTTTGCACAACTGTTTGGGCGTGGTGAACAGCTGCCCCCGATGATGGAGACCGAGGACGTGAAGTCCGCGAACCGTCTCGCCGTTGAAGAGGGCAACATTGGCGATGTACACCTTGAAGTAGTGCACCGAGGCTACCGGATGGACCAGGTTGATGACCTGCTCACAGCGCTCGGAGAGAAGTACGGGTTTGCGCCTGCTATCAGTCAGCTGACCGAAAACAGCGTAGTATTGGATACAAACGTTTTGACTGAAGGAGAAGCGACAGATGGCAGCAATGAAGCCGCGCACCGGTAATGGACCAATGGAAGCCGCTGAGGAAAGCCGGAAGATCGTCATGAGGATTCCGTCCGACGGAGGTGGCCGTCTGGTTATTGAGATGAGCAAGGAAGAGGCCGCTGAACTCGGTAATCTTCTGATCGAAGCCGTAGGATAAGAATTTTCTAAACTTAAGGTAATATACCCAGCATGCTCAAAGACATAATTGATGTGCTGGCAGATCCCGTAGACCTTACTCCTCTTCGTGGCGAAGAAGAGTTTTCACGCCTCGTTTCCGAAAGCGGCCACTCTTACGATGTGGCGAAGCAAGGCTACGTCACGTTGGCGAGTGGGAAAGGCCTGCAACATGTCGGTGACTCGTTGGAGATGATCCTCTCCCGCGAGTCATTTTTGTCGCAAGGGCACTTCGCCCCATTTGTTGAAGCGATGACTGAGCACGTAGAAAATGTGCTTGACCTCAGCGCGCCAGAGGAAGATCACCCCGTGATTCTTGAGGTCGGTGCGGGGACCGGCTACTACCTTTCGCATACGCTTGACTCCGTGCTGGGCGCCCGCGGCGTCGGGCTCGATATCTCGGTTCCAGCAGCGAAGTATTTAGCGAAAGCGCACCCGCGCATTGGCTCGATCGTTGCTGATGTGTGGCAGCAGCTGCCCATCGCCACTGGGGGCGTCCACGCAATCACGGTGGTGTTCGCCCCACGCAACCCGGCGGAGTTCGCTCGAGTGCTGGCCGATGATGGACAGGTTATCGCGCTCATCGCGGACCAGGGCCACCTCGACGAACTACGCGAGCCACTTGGTATATTAGGCGTGGAACCAGGCAAGCTGGACCGCCTGGTTGAGCAGGCGGAAGGGCATTTGGAGCTGGCTGAAGATCCACAGGAGCTTGTCTTTCCGATGCGCCTGGACCGCGAATCCATCGCGGCACAGGTGGGCATGAGCCCGTCCGCGCGCCATATCGAGCGTGGCGAGTTGGCGCGCCGCCTAGATGCCTTGCCAGATCACATGACCGTGACTGCGCATGCGCAGCTGGTGCGTCTGCGCAAGGCGTCCAACTAAACAGCGGTTATCGGCTGCGGCGCCATTCGTTCAAAATGGTGGCGCCTTCTTTCGCGCGCGAGCGGATGCCGATGGACCCGTTCTCCGGCCAGATGCGTGAGGACATGACGACTGCACCGCCGTCGGCGTAGACCTCGAGGGTTGAGCCGTCCACGATGACCGCGATGGTGTCCTCTTCGTCCTCGCTGATCTCTGCTTCGGCTACCTGGCCGTCGAATCGATCAACGGTGATTTTGTTACCACCGTGAGTGACCCGTGCGGCGACCTCACCATTTCCGTCAATGATCTCCGCGACGACACTGCCTCCATCAGGGATCTCGCACAGGGCGGTCCAGAGATGCGCGCCGCGAGTGGTGCTCACCGCCTCGGGCAGCCCAGGCGCCGGCACCTGGTAGAGGTGGCCGTCCTGGAGCGTGACATAGCGGGGAAGGGTGAGCGTATTTGCCCAGCCTTCAGCCTCCCAGTTTGCTTCCTTTGTCGGGGAGCCTTGGCGGCCAGACGGAGTCATGAAACCAAAGAGGTAGGTGCCTTGGTATCGCTGCGAAGGGTCCATCGCTACCGGCAGGTAGTTGGTGTTGCGAGGGCGGGTGAAATCATGGCCGAAATCGAGCGCCTGCGCAGGCGTGGTGACTCGGAACGTGTTGTCCTCCAGCTTGCCAATGATATAGGCAGAGCGATCCTTACCGTCCCTCTCCAGAGTAAAGAAGAAGACATCATAGATCCTGGAGTCCACTTCGTCGCGCAGCCGACAAATGCGTGGCGCGACCAGTGTTTCATCGAGATCGATGCCGGGATCACCGTCAAATGTGAGCGGTCCTTCGAAGCGCCACTCGATGCCGTCCTCTGATCGAAGCACTACCGGCTTCGGGGAATCGACGCTGCCAGTCACAGCGAGCATGAGCCAACCGTCGTGCTCTTCGCGTTCGTCGTTTTTCCAATCAGGAACGACACACGGCGAACGGAAGTTGTTGTATTCCGGTGTGTCTTCAACGATATCGCCAAGTCGCTGCACACCAGGTGTAGCATTTCGATCTTCGAGGAGCTCGTCGCCCAATCCCTCGAGCTCAGGTGCATGGGCCAGTTGGATGGTGTTGCCAGCAGCGGTTGCTGAGGTGAAGTACAGGTAGATGCCTTCCGGCGCGCCAACTACAGCACCTGCACGGACAGCTGATTCACCACCGGCCGGGACGATCGCATCGTTGCATTCAACCCAGCTAAACGGGTCGCCCTCGCTAATGTTGTGGCCCCAACGGCTTGGAGAGTCCGGCGTTGGGCGGTACTGGTAGAAAATGTGCCAGTTGTTTTCGCCTCCGCGTCCATCGAAAATGACACCGGCTGGCCCCTCGAGGATGCCACTGTCTGCGGTGACGTGAAGTTCTGGTCGGAAAGTACTCATCGTTAAGTGGTGTTCACCCCTGCATTATTTCGTGAGCTGTTCGTAGATCTTGACAGTGTCTTGTGCGATTGTCTGCCAGGAGAAGTCATTGCGGGCGCGTGCCAAGCCAGCGTGACCTAGCCTGCGTGACAGATCCTTGTCACCGGCGACGCGGTTGACTGCCTCGGCGAGGTTGCGTTCGAAGGCTCCGGGCTGCGTCTTGTCATAGTCCACCAGCACGCCCGTCTCGCCGTCCACGACGACCTCGGGGATGCCGCCGACGCGGGATGCCACGACCGCGGTCTCACACGCCATCGCTTCTAGGTTCACAATGCCCAATGGCTCGTAGATGGAAGGGCACACAAAGACATTGGCCGCGGAGTATACCTCGCGGATTTTCTCTGCTGGCAGCATGTCTTGCACCCAAAACACCCCGTCGCGCTCGGACTGCAGCTTTTCGACGAGCCCCTTCGTCTCCGCGGCAATCTCCGGAGTATCCGGTGCACCCGCGCACAGCACGAGCTGAACATCTTCGTCGAAGTGTGACGCGGCCTTCAGCAGGTGCGCGACGCCCTTCTGCCGAGTGATGCGTCCAACGAATGCGACGATCGGCTTGGAAGGGTCGACGCCAAGGTCCGTCAGGACGGTTCCCTCGGTCGGGTACCACTTTGCGGGGTCGATGCCGTTGAGCACGACGTGGATCTTGTCCGCAGAGATGCTCGGGTAGACACGGAGGATTGCTTCCTTCATGCCAGCCGAAACCGCGATCACCGCATCAGCGTTCTCAAACGCGTTCTTCTCGCTCCACGACGAAACGTTGTAGCCTCCACCGAGCTGCTCGCGTTTCCACGGCCGGTCGGGCTCTAAGGAGTGAGCAGTAACAACGTGTGGGACGTCGTAGAGGAGACCCGTGAGATGGCCACCGAGACCCGCGTACCAGGTATGAGAGTGGGCCACGTCCACATTGTTGGCAGCGTGGGCGATCCGAAGGCCCGTCGACAGGGTCTTGATGGCGCCATTGGCATCTGCAAGTACCGGGTCGACCCCGTGGACGTAAACATCTTTCATGTCGCGGGGAGTGCCCATGCAGTGAACGTCGACGTCAACGATCTCTCGCATAAAGCGCGTGAGTTCCGTGACGTGCACGCCGGCTCCACCGTAAATCTCAGGCGGATACTCTTTGGTCATCATTCCGACTCTCATACCGCACGAGCATAGTGACGAATTGACATCGGTGCAGGGAAGTGAAACCCGAAATGTAGCGCTGCCCACTTTAGGAGGGAAAACGCTGCAAGGTCACGGATTTTTCAATAGGCTCGAGGACGTGAGAAGCCAGCCTAGAGTACTTGCAATTGTCCTTGCCGGAGGCGAAGGGAAGCGCTTGTTCCCGTTGACCGCTGACCGTGCCAAACCTGCTGTCCCGTTTGGAGGCAACTATCGATTAATTGATTTTGTTCTGTCGAACTTAGTTAACGCTGGGTACATGCGAATCGCTGTGTTGACGCAGTACAAGTCGCATTCGTTGGACCGACACGTGGCGACAGCCTGGAATGTGTCCGGTCCAACGCCGCAGTACATCGCATCGGTGCCGGCCCAGCAGCGTCGTGGGAAGCGCTGGTACAACGGCTCTGCAGACGCAATTGTGCAGTCCCTCAACCTCATTTACGATGACAAGCCGGATTATGTGCTGGTCTTCGGCGCTGACCACGTCTACCGGATGGATCCGTCGCAGATGGTGGAAAACCACATCAAGTCCGGCAAGGCCGCAACGGTGGCGGGCATTCGCGTTCCGCGCTCAGAGGCCACAGCATTCGGTTGTATCCAGGCGGAAGAGGACGGCACGATTACCGAGTTCCTGGAAAAGCCTGCGGACCCACCAGGGACCCCAGACGATCCAGATATGACGTTTGCGTCGATGGGCAACTACGTGTTCTCCACCGAGCCGCTTATCCAAGCGCTACTCGAGGACGAACAGAACGAGGACTCCGATCACGATATGGGTGGCGACATCATCCCGTACTTCGTGAGCAAGGGTGAAGCAAACGTATACGACTTCTCCCAGAACGATGTACCCGGTGCTACGGAACGTGACAAGGGCTACTGGCGCGATGTCGGTACCATTGACTCTTTCTACGAGGCGCACATGGACCTTATTTCTTCGTACCCGGTGTTCAACCTGTACAACTCGACGTGGCCGATCCACTCCACCGAAGACGGTAATCTTCCCCCGGCGAAATTCGTCGTGGGCGGCATTGCACAGGAGTCGATGGTGGCGTCTGGATCGATTATCTCTGGCGCGACGGTACGAAACTCCGTGCTCTCCACCGACGTGCGAGTCGAGGAAGGTGCGACAGTTGAAGGCTCCGTATTGATGCCGGGCGTTCGCATCGGTAAGGGGGCGGTGGTTCGCCACTGCATCCTCGATAAGAATGTCTACGTCGCCGACGGCGAAATCATCGGCGTGGACCTTGAGAAGGACCGCAAGCGTTACACCGTTTCGGAAAATGGCGTAGTGGTCGTCGGCAAGAACCAGGTGGTGCAGGAATAGCTGCGCAGAGGAGGCCCGCCCGAAACGAAGAAAAGTCCGGGCGGGCCTTGCTTATGCGTACGTTGCGTTAGCGCTTGGTGACGATGGTCAGGCCACCATCGAGGGGCAGGCGAGCCACGAGTGCGCCATAGTCAGCGGCGAGACTACTCACGTACCGGTCGGCTTCACGGGCGGCTTCGGTCTCACGGTCCCTGCGGGTGGAATCGCTGACGGTGCCGTCCAACAAGGAGTCAGCAAGAATGAGCGTGCCGCCCTTGCTCAGGAGAGGCCACGCGGCATCAATGACCGCCGTGAACTCGATCGGTGCAACATCGGCGTACACAAGGTGGTACGCCTCGTTTGCTAGCCTGCCCATCACATCGAGTGGTCGTGCTGTCAGGAAACGCGTGCGGGACGCCGGGTACTCGGCGGCGCGGAAGGCTTCTTTGGCCCCGGTTTGCAACGTGACTTCGGGCTCGATACAGGTAAGAGAAGCGCGCTCGGGCAGGCCGCGCAGCAGGTGCAGGCCGACAACCCCGGCTGCCGGGGTGATCGCGACAGCTCCCTGAGACTGACCACTCGGGCAGGTGGCTGCGAGTGTAGAGAGCAGCGTGCCGACGATGACAGACGGCGCACGCACACCGTTTTCCTGCGCTTCGACGCTGGCGTATTTCAATGCCTCGCGGAACGCAGCAGGAAACTGTTGCTGCTCGTCATCAGTGAAAGACTGATGGATGTAATTCGTCAACTGATCAAAAGCGGTCGCACTCACAGCCAACATCATAACCGGAACTGCGCTCACAGCGTGTGCGCTACGCGCATGCAGTAACCTTTACGATTTTTCGTTGGAGAATGCGATATCAATCTGCCACAATATGAGGCATGCAACCCGATAATGTCGCCGCTCACCACGATTCTGTCGCGCTCGAAGACCTGCGCGGGACGGCTGCATTCGATGCCGGGGTAGGGGCGATGCCGTCGTGGGAGGAGCTTGTCGCGGAACACGCTGACAGTGTGTACCGCCTCGCATACCGCCTTTCCGGCAACCAGCACGACGCGGAAGATCTCACCCAAGAGACATTCATCCGGGTATTTCGGAATCTGAAGAGTTACAAACCCGGTGCGTTTGGTGGATGGCTGCACAGAATCACCACGAATCTCTTCCTCGATATGGTGCGCCACCGCACGAAGATTCGGATGGAGGCACTTCCGGAAGACTATGAGCGTGTTCCGGGGACGGACATGACGCCCGAGCAAGCGTATAACGTCGCGCACCTTGATCCCGCGTTGCAGCACGCGCTTGACGAGCTCAGCCCAGACTTTCGCGTCGCAGTCGTGCTCTGTGATGTTGTCGGCATGACGTATGAGGAAATTGGCGAGACGCTCGGCGTCAAGATGGGCACCGTTCGTTCACGTATTCACCGTGGTCGTACCCAACTACGGGAATCGCTCGAGGAGCAGGCACGACACGACGTCGCCACGGAAGAGTTAATTCGGCTACGCTAGGGCGCGAGGCAGTCGCCGACCATCGATGCGAAAGGAGCGTTACCGTGCGAGCGTTTTGTTCCACTGAGCATTTGAACCCCGAAGCGATCGCTGCTTTCGTAGACGGAGAACTCTCACGTTCCGCAGCTCGTCGCGCCATGAAACACATGGTGGAATGCCCGGAGTGCTTCCAAGACGTCCTTGCACAACGAAGGGCCTCAGCACGTGTGAAAGCCTGCAACGACGACAACTTGCGAGCACCCGATTCGTTGGTGGCCAAGCTCAGTGGGCTGTGCAACGAGATGCAGTCGGATGCAGCACGCGATGAAGAACGGAAACAAAAGGAGCGATCGCCCCTCGTCGCTGCTGTTGATGCCACGCTCCGAGCGCTGCGACACCGAGAGTAGGATGTGATCCGTGTTTTCCAGTATTGGCTGGGGTGAAATCTTTTTCATCCTGATCATTGGCCTCATTGTGATCGGACCGGAGCGGCTTCCTAGCGTTATCGAAGATGTTCGGGCCGCGATTTACGCTGCCCGCAAGGCAATTAATAACGCGAAGCGTGAACTCAACGGGGAACTCGAAGAGTTTGAGGAACTTCGGAAACCACTCGATACGGTGTCGCAGTACGCATCGATGGGGCCGAAGCGTGCTATGGCGAAGCTGTTCTTCGAGGATGACGAGGAGTTCCTGGAAAGCTTTGACCCTCGCAAGATGATGGAAGACGATCGGCCGGCAGCTCCACAGCCGTCGCAGTCGCCGCAGCCTTCGTCGAAGAAGGGACCGGAGGATGGTGGCCAGCCCAGTGGTGGGGGGTTTTCCTGGGCTGACGTTACTTAGTTTGGTGCAGCGCCTCTCTAGTCCTCGGTGTGCTTGACGCCAAGGTTGAGGGACTTGCCTGCAAGTGAATCACGGCGAATCTTCAGCTTGGCAACGATCTCCTGGATAGCAGTTGCAGCAGGAGAATCTGGGTCAGCAGTGACGACTGGTGTTCCTACGTCGCCGTTTTCGCGCAACTTCGGGTCCAGCGGAATAGAACCGAGCAGCGGTACATCGCTGTCAGTGAGTGCAGTGAGGCGCTCGGCAACCTGTTGGCCGCCACCTTCACCGAAGATGTTCATGACGGAGCCATCCGGCATGACCATCCCTGCCATGTTTTCAATCACGCCCGCGATGCGTTGCTCCGTCTGCTGCGAGATTGTGCCGGCGCGCTCAGCAACCTCGGCTGCGGCAGCCTGCGGCGTGGTGACGATGAGCAGCTCAGCATTTGGGATGAGTTGCGCCACCGTGATCGCGACGTCACCTGTCCCCGGTGGCAGGTCGAGGAAGAGCACGTCCAGATCGCCCCAGTAGACGTCGGACAAGAACTGCTGAATAGCGCGGGTGAGCATCGGGCCACGCCACACCACTGGAGCATTGCCTTCCACGAACTGGCCTACCGAGATGTGGCGCACGCCATGTGCGATCGGAGGCATGATCATCTCTTCTACCACCGTTGGTCCCATGTCCGAGGAGCCGAGGAGACCCGGTACGGAGTGCCCGTAAATGTCGGCGTCGACAACTCCGACGCTGAGGCCTTGTGCCGCCATTGCGGTAGCGAGGTTCACGGTCATCGAGGACTTGCCGACGCCACCTTTGCCCGAAGCCACCGCGAACACCCGGGTACGCGAGGATGGGTCGGCGAACGGAATGTCTGGGCCAGGCTGCTGTGCACGGAGCTTCGATGCCATTTCGCGGCGTTGCTCCGCGCTCATAGTGTGCAGCGTGACCGTCACGTTTTCTACGCCGTCGATTTCCTCAATGACAGCGCGGACGTTGTTTTCGATGGTGTCGCGCATTGGGCAGCCTGCGATGGTGAGGTAAATACCGACGGTGACGTTGGGACCGTCGATACGTACGGACTCGACCATGCCGAGCTCGGTGATGGGCTTGCCAATCTCGGGGTCGTCAACGCGGGCGAGTGCTTCTCGGACTTGTGATTCTGAAATGAGTTCTACGTTAGCCATAACGGGCTTCAGTATAGTCAGAGAAGCTGGATGATCGTACGAGCAGAGGAGTGACGAGGCATGGCCCAACTCAACAACAATCGCCTGGTAGCACGAGAGGTACCAACGGGGTGGCCAGTGGGAAGCTTCACTACCTACCAAGAAGCACAGGAGGCAGTTGACACTCTGTCGGACAAAGAGTTCCCGGTAGAAAAGCTCACAATCGTCGGCGTGGACTTAATGCAGGTTGAAAGCATCACTGGCCGACTCACCTGGGGCAAAGTACTCGGGGGAGGTGCGTTGTCGGGCTTGTGGATGGGCATGTTCATCGGCATTATTTTTTCCTTGTTCGCAGAAGAAGGCGGTTGGGGCATCTTCGTCTCATGCGTAGCGATGGGCGGTGTGTTCGGCGCGATCTTCGCCGCGATCGCCTACGCCTTTACGGGTGGCAAGCGCGACTTTGCCTCTGCGACCAGTATCGTTGCACGCCGATACGATGTGCTGTGCGCGCCTGATTCGGCGCGGCGGGCGCGTGACATGATCGCCGCGATGCGCCCGCAAAACGGTACAGCGCGGCCAACCGAGATAGCGAACGACGACGCGACCAATGACGACGCTACGCGCTAAACTAGCTCTGTTTCTCGGCTCACTCGAGCGCACTACGAAGAAGGTGTTTATGGTATCCCTGCGTCCTAGCCGCACGTTGATCGCAACAGTGCTGGCAACAAGCCTGGTAGGCGGTTTGACTGGTTGCGCTGATGATTCAGATTCACCGGTGAAGTTCGTCAACGGTGAATCGCGTGGCAGCATCGTTAAGATTGGGATTGATTCTTCGGAACCTGAACAGGTGGTGCTGGGGGAGATCTACTACGAAATCATCAAAGCGATGGGGCACTCGGCCGGGGTAGTCCCATTGAATGACGTCTACGACCGAAACGCGGCTGAGCTGCTGCAAGAAGAGGACGTCGACCTGGTGGTGGCATGCTCAGGCGACCTCTTGGGGTCGCTGGATCCGCACGGAGCGAAGGCGCTCGAGAGCGACATTGCGCACGATCGTCTCGAAGGTGAAGACCCATCAGAAGCGACGTTTGATCGGCTTGCAGGTGCGCTACCTGGCAACATTCAAACGGTAGACCCTTCGCCAGCACAGGGATGCGCATCGAAGGTGGAACTCGCGCACCTTCCGAATAGCATCATTCCGCTCTTCCACAAGTCCAAGTTCGCCCGCAAAGAAGTCAGGCGTATCAACGCGATGACGCGTGTGATCAGTACTACCCAGTTAGAGGAGATGAGTGAAGAGGTTGCACAGGGGAAGCAGCCACGTTTCGTGACTGCGGACTGGCTACGCGAGTACGCAAGCATCAACATTGAGAACCCCGACGCCAACGGCGGGGAAGCCGAGCCGACGACCGCTCCCTAGCCAACCTCAAAAGGGACTATCCCGGACCGTTAAGAAAAATAAAGTGCCCCCAACCGCGGTGAGCGGTTGGGGGACTGTTGCTCGTAGCGCTATCTACTTCGCAAACGCCTCATCCAGCAGAGTCTTCTCCTCTTCCTGGTGGACCTTTGCCACACCGGTCGCAGTGGTCGACTGCATGCGGCGAGAGACACGGACCATCTCAGGCATCTCAGGGATCAGCGTGCGCAGGTGCTCGTTGTAGAACGGCCATGCGCCCTGGTTTGCTGGCTCGTCCTGCACCCAGCGGATCTCCTTCACGTTCGGGTAATTCTCGAACGCGTCCCGGATGCGGTTGAACGGGATTGGGTGCAGCATCTCGATACGGATGATGGCGACGTCGTCGCGCTTATCCTTTGTACGATGCTTCTCCAGCTCGTAGTAGATCTTGCCCGAGCACAGCAGGATCGTCGTGACCTTGTCGTGGCCCGCACCGTCGATCTTGACGTTGCCGCGCTGAACGAACGCGGGATCGTCGATCACCGACTGGAACTTGTCCACCTCGATGAAGTCCGCAGGTTGTGAGACAGCGGCCTTGTTGCGCAGCATCGACTTCGGGGTGAAGACAACGAGCGGGCGCTTCATATCACCGAGTGCCTGACGGCGCAGCAGGTGGAAGTGGTTCGCAGGCGTGGTCGGCTGGGCAATCGTCATCGAGCCTTCAGCGACAAGCTGGAGGAAACGCTCGATGCGGGCAGAGGAGTGGTCAGGGCCCTGGCCCTCGTAGCCGTGAGGCAGCAGTGCGATCATGCTGGAAAGCTCGCCCCACTTGGTCTCACTGGAAGACAGGTACTCGTCGATGATGGTCTGCGCACCATTGGCGAAGTCGCCGAACTGCGCCTCCCATGCGACGACCGCGTCCTTGTTACCGAGGGTGTAGCCGTACTCGAACCCCATGCCGGCGTACTCAGTCAGTGCTGAGTTGAACACCTCGAAGCGGCCACCGTTGTCCTGTGCTTCCGCATTCGCGTCGAGTGGGTTGTATGGGGTGCCGTCGTTCGGGTCGTAGAGCACTGCGTGGCGCTGCGTGAACGTACCGCGCTGCGAATCCTCACCTGCGAGGCGGACAAACTTGCCCTGCTCTGCAAGGGAACCGAAGGCGAGCAGTTCGCCCCATCCCCAGTCGATATCGCCGTTTTCGAATGAACCACCGCGCTTCTTAATCACGTTGTTGAGACGCTTATTCGGCTCAAACGACTCAGGCAGCTTGCCGTACGCATCTGCGAGACGCTTGAACGTCTCTTCGCTGATCGAGGTGTCCAGGCCACGCGTCAGTTCCTGCGAGTGCGTGATACCGGTCTGGTCGCTTGGCCTGCCCTCCGCAGATTTCACGTCGGAGAAGACTGCATCGAGCTGGTCGTGGAAGTCCTGCGCCGCGATCTTGGCTTCTTCGTGTGTGATGTCGCCACGACCGATGAGGTCCTTGGTGTAGCGGGTACGCACCGAGTCGTGGGAGTGGATGCGGTCGTACATGACTGGTTGCGTCACGGTTGGGTCGTCAGCCTCATTGTGGCCACGCAGACGGTAGCAGATGAGGTCGATGAAGACGTCCTTGCCGAAGGCACGACGGTACTCAGTTGCCAGGTGCGCCACCCATGCGGCTGCTTCAGGGTCGTCACCGTTGACGTGGAACACCGGGCAGTTGAAGCCCTTCGCCAGGTCGGTTGCGTAGTAGGAAGAACGACCGGAATCTGGCGTTGTGGTGAAGCCAATCTGGTTGTTGACCACGATGTGGATCGTGCCACCGACGGAGTAGCCGGGCAGGCGGGACAGGTTCAGCGTTTCCTGCACAATGCCGAGGCCAGCAAACGCTGCGTCGCCGTGAAGCATGATTGGCACCACAGGGTTGTCGTCGCGGACGCCGTTTTCACGCAGAGTGTCAGCCTTCGCGCGGGCGATACCGACGAGCACCGGATCAACAGCCTCAAGGTGCGATGGGTTGGCTGCCAGCGATACCTTGATCTCGCCGTCGCCGAACATCTGGATGTGCTTGCCTTCGAAGCCAAGGTGGTACTTCACGTCACCGGAGCCACCCTGCTGCGCCGACTGCATGTTGCCTTCGAACTCGTTGAAGATGGTGGCAACAGGCTTACCGACGATATTAAACAGCACGTTCAGGCGACCACGGTGAGGCATGCCGATAACGGCTTCGTCGAGGCCCTGGCCCGCGGCAGTATCGATCACCGCATCCATCAGCGGGATAAGGGTTTCTGCGCCCTCAAGGGAGAAGCGCTTCTGGCCGAGGTACTTCGTCTGCAAGAAGTTCTCGAACGCCTCGGCGGCGTTGAGCTTCTGCAGGATGTACTTCTGCTCAGGGTTTGTTGGCTTCGGCATACCAGCCTCGATGCGTTCGAGGAGCCACTCGCGCTCGTCACGGTCAAGAATATGCGTGTATTCGGCACCCACGTGCAGTGTGTACGCGGCGCGCAGGCGGGAGAGCACCTCACGCAGCGTCATGGTTTCCTTGCCGCCGAATCCACCAACGTGGAAAGTGCGGTCGAGGTCCCACAGCGTCAGGCCGTGGGTTTCCATCAGCAGGTCACGAGAGTCAGGCTGCTGCAGGCCTGGCTGGCGCCAGCGCAGCGGGTTCGTGTCAGCGATGAGGTGACCGCGGGAGCGGTAGGCCTCGATGAGCTGCATGACGCGAGTGTCCTTGTTTACGCCGGAGTTCGGCAGATCCTTCGCCCAGCGCATCGGGTGGAACGGGATCTCTAAGGACTCAAAGATGGAGTCCCAGAACTTGTCATCAACCAGCAGCTGCGAAATGTCGCGGAGGAACTCGCCAGACTCTGCCCCCTGGATAACACGGTGGTCGTACGTGGACGTAAGCGTCACAAGCTTGCCGACGCCCAGCTCCGCCAGGCGATCCTCACTGGCGCCCGCGAACTCTGCCGGGTAATCCATTGCGCCAACACCAACGATGGTGCCCTGGCCCTTCGTTAGGCGCGGAATCGAGTGGCGGGTACCGATACCGCCTGGGTTGGTTAGCTGGATCGTCACACCGGAGAAGTCGTCCATCGTGAGTTTGCCGTCACGAGCGCGACGAACAATATCCTCATAGCTTGCGACGAACTCCGAGAAGGACTTGTTCTCGCACTCCTTAATCGCTGCCACAACCAGCGAGCGAGACCCGTCCTTCTGCGGCAGGTCAATCGCAAGGCCAAGGTTGATGTGATCCGGTTGTACCGCGAAAGACTTCTTGCCATCCTCCTTGTAGCTCTTGTTCATGTCCGGGTGCAGCTTGGTGGACTGAATAATGGCGTAGCCAAGAATGTGGGTGAACGAAACCTTGCCGCCGCGGGTGCGCTTGAGATGCTCGTTAATCAACGTGCGGTTTTCAAACATGAGCTTGACCGGCATGTCACGCACTGTGGTGGCAGTCGGAACCTCAAGCGATTCGTTCATGTTCTTCGCGATAGCACGGAATGCCCCCTTGAGCTGTTCTTCTCCAGGGGCGACCTTCACACTGTCGAGCTTGTCTAATGGGGAAGCAGCTGGCTTCTTCGCGCGCTTCGATGCTGCCTCGTTTGCTGCACGGTCGACCTGGGTTTCGCGGCCGTCCTGGCTAGGGGCGCTCGTGGAGCTGCCAGCGCTTGATGCAGTCTTCGACGAACGGTTAGGCGCGGGGGTGCTTGCCGCTGCCGATGGGGTGCCCTTCTTCTCGAAAAGATCACGCCACTCCGCGTCGACGGAGTTGGGATCCTGTTTGTACTGCTGGAACATCTCCTCAACCAGCCAGTCGTTCTGGCCGAACGTATCTTCGCTGCTCACGGCAGGTGCTCGCCTCTCTTCTTGGGTTGTATGTAACTTTTCAACGACTTTAATTGTCTGGGATTAGGTAGTGCTACCTTACATTCCCGAAAAGCCCTCGTACGTGTGAGATCTACCCCCTTTAGCGGTAGATAACCCACAAATGGGCATATCTTCCGTTCTGAGTGAGAAGGGTCTCATGAGAACCGTCATCAATGATACGTCCTCAATCGTTAACAAGTACTTGAACGGTATTCGGAGTGCACCCAGATTGATCGCTCATCGCGTTGTCTGCGCGCGTGAAGCTGTTGCGAAGCGACGAATAGGGCAAGGTCTGATCATGGTCTGGCGTGCGGTGCGGAGAGGGCGTCGAGAAGCATTCGTGGTGGCAGTTGTCGGGAAGTGTCCGATCGGGGTGGTCCGAACACCTCGCCACCGTGAGGGATCTGCAGACGCTGATGTCGAGCGAATCCCGCGTCTGGGTGACGCGGTGGTGGGGAGAAGGAGATGTAGTTCTCCAACTAAAGCAGAGGTGCTACCGGGGGTAGGCAAAGGTTGGAAGTGCGTCGCTCCCGCCTCGGTTACGGGGGAGGCGGGGCGAACCATATTGGCAAAGTTACTTCGTAATTTCCTGCGGGGCCTCGGCCTCGCGTGCATCGGCAACCTTGTCCTCGTCGCCGAAGAGCTGGAGGACCCAGCGCAGCAGGTTCTTTGGATTCGCGCTCAAGCCAGCTTCTTCCTTTTCCGGTTTTTCCGGAAGTGGGCTCAGGAAGCTTGCAGGAGGGGTGCCGAGTGCGACGGCGATATTGTCCATAAGGCGGTCCGCAAGCTTCCGATTCGCTGCGGTGCCCGCGATCGCGCCAAGCCCGAGTGGCAGCATCTTGCCAATCCAGGCGCGGCGGAACCTCTTCGTAAACGACTTCATTGCCACGCGCGAAAGGACGCCATTGGCCTCGGCGAGGCCAGGGCCTGCGAAACGCGTCAACACATTTTTCGACGCCAAGTCTTTCGGCTGGGCCTTGTCGGCGCCAAGCAGCGCATCGACGATCGCAACTCCCTGGGCGCCCATCATTACAGTGAGCACGCCGGTGCGGCGCCGTACCTTGTCGTCAATGTCGACGTCGCGCACGTACATCGAGGCGAGCGTGTAAAACGCGGCGAGGTCGAGGAACACAACGGATTCGCCAGCGACAGCTGCAGCACCGGCGATGAGACCGACGCCGGGGACCGCTGCGGCAGCGCCCACGCCAGCACCGGTTGCAGAGACCGCGTTTTTAAAGTGCTTATCCATCGTGTGCTGGATCTCCGCGGGGCTTTGCTCGGGATGCTGGCGACGCAGCCAGTGAACATACGCCCGAATGGCGCCTGATTGAAGATGCACGGCCTTGTCTACCGCAGCGATGAATGCGCGACCGGCTGGTCCGGCTTCCTCTTCGAGGGATCCCAAGTCCTCAGTGCGGGCGTCCTCAATAATCTCGACGATTTCGTCAGCGTCGGTGGCTTCATCTTTGTCTTTACGGAACTTTTCTAACATGCGGTGTGGTGTTCTCCTTATATTTATTGGTCCGGCCGTTCATCGTACTCGTCTTAGGAAGTTCAACGAGAATGGTCAGCATTGCGGGCTAGGCTAAAGGCATGCATGCCACCAGCCATCATCCACAGGAGCACCTTCGGGTGCAGACAACCTCGGGGATCGTTGCTGGCACCATCGACCCACAAACCGGGGTCCGTACTTGGCGAGGGGTGCCTTATGGGGCCGACACGAGTGGCGAGAACCGATTCCGTGCTCCGCGTCCTGCGCCTCCGTGGTCGGGTGTGCTTACCACGACCAATTACCGTCCGCCCGCTATGCAGACAAGCTTCGGGTGGAAAGATACCGTGATCGGCACTGAGGACTGTTTGCACGCGGACATCGTGCGCCCAGATACGGACGACGTGCTCCCCGTCGTGGTCTACTTCCATGGTGGTTCATTCGTGAGTGGGTCCAGCCATGAAAAAGTGCTCCAGGGGCACTTTCTGGCTAAGGCTACTGACATTGTCTATGTATCGCTCAACTTTCGCCTTGGCGTGCTCGGGTACTTGGATCTGCGCAGCATCGGTGAGGACTGCGTCGCCAACCCCGCAATCCTGGACCAGATTCTGGCGTTGCAGTGGGTTCACAAAAATATCGCCGCATTCGGAGGCGATCCGAACAACGTGACCATTATGGGGGAGTCAGCTGGCGCAGCATCCGTGATCCATATGATGTGTGCGCCGGCGGCCCGTGGGTTGTTTCACCGGGCTATTGCCCAGTCCACTCCGCTTTCATCCGTGCACACCAAAGCGCAGGCTGCGATGTGGACGTCGACACTGTTGGATGGCATGGGGCTGCCGCGGCTGTCCACCCTCGAGCACCTTCGGGAGGTATCCGCCAAAGAGCTGGTCCAAGTGGGGCAATCGATGTTGCTGACCAGCCGTGAGCTGCGCGAGCTGAACTTAAGCTTTATGCCAACAGTTGACGGCACGACCTTGCCTGCGCATCCACTAGATATGTTCCGGGAAGGAAAGCAGGCGCCGGTGCCACTCATTATCGGGACGAACGCCGACGAAGCCAGCTTTGCCAAAGCGTTGTACCAGCGAACGAAAGCACGGCAGCGGGCTGCGCGCCGTCTGCTGGAAGCGTACGACGCGAAGAACGCGACAGCAGTGATCCAGGCGTACAGCGACGTCAGTCAGCGCACGGACTTCGCTGAGTTCCTTGCCGATGCTGTGTTTTGGGGGCCATCTGTGATCGCGGCAGGGGAGCATCGCAAGGTAGCTCCGACATGGATGTACCGCTTTGAATACGCATCGGCGACGATGCGACGGCTCGGGCTTGGTGCAATGCATACAGCGGATCTGATGGCGGTGTTCGGGGACAGGGAGGGCACGCGTTCAGCGAAGATTGATCGTTTCGGTTCCACCGTGGCATTCGAGGCGGTAGTCGATGTCATGCAACGCAACTGGGGATCGTTTTTCCATACCGGAGCGCCCGAGCCAAACTGGCCCCGCTACGACTTTCGTGGCGACGACCACCCCGGACGTGCCACTGCGGTCATTAATGAGCATCCTTCGATTGTGTTTGATCCAAAGCGCAACCAACGCCGGGCGTGGGAAGACTTTGACATGCGTAGTTGGCAAGGCGGTGAAGCGTGGATGCGCATCGTGGGTGCGGAACAGTAGGCTTAGCATTGTCCGCCGGTGACAACCCCGATGACGAAAAGCAGAGGATACTTCGTGAGCTTTCTTGAAGACATTGCTGCGGCTTTAGACCGTGAAGGTATTGAGTCTCGTGTGCACGACGACACGATGTTTGTTCCTATCACGCCCGAGATTGAAATCCAGTTCGTTGTAATTGACGAGCAACTACCGGCCGCAAACGTATATATCGCCGCTGCCGATGTAGATGAAGACGATGAGGACTTCGAGGCCGCACTGGTCGAAGTCATTTTTTCTGCTGAAGATGCAGTCGCTGCGGTCGCAGAACACATCGCTACTGATGAGGTTGTGACCGTGTTCCGTAGTTTGCTCGAAGCTGCTGATGAACGCATCGCCGGACTTGAGTTTTTTCCTGATGCTGAAAACAGTCAGCTTGTTGTTGCCGAAGTCGGCGAAGAAGCAGAGGTGCATGTGGAGGTCGAAGTTATCGACGCCACCGCAACCGCGCATGTGCAGTTCGTAGTTCCGACAGACGAAGAAGACTCGGACCCCGAAGAGCTTGATTTGGGAAGCTTCACCGATATTGACCGGCTGTTTGATGTGCTCAACCTGGTTGCCGACCAGGCAGAAGAATGGGAAAGCCAGTTGCTTCCACTGGATGACGAACCAGGCCGGTAAGTCAGCCGGTTATGCCACGTTCAGCCCCGCGAACAGTGAGGAAGGTGAGCGGACGGGTTGGAAGTGGCCGTCGACAAGCCAGACATATGTTGCAGCGTACGGGTGAGGCAACAGGTGGAGCATGTCTTCCGTCGCGTCCGGGTAGAGCGCTTGCATCCAACCTTCAGCGACTGCGGGGTTTACTGGTGCGCCTGACTGGGCAGTGAACCGTGCTTCGATGATGTAGGCAGGGCGTGCTGATGCGCCGTATCCCTGCACCATTGCTTGGGCGCGGGGACCGACTCGCCTCCGTGTGAGCGCAAGGTTGATGTGCTCCTTGCCTATCACCCGTGGCAAAGAGAGGACAGGAGGCCGCCATGAGCCAGTTGGGCGTGCGAGTGAGCGCGGGTGCTTCACCGTGGCGCTCAGTACCTGGACAGTGTCGTAGAAGCGGTGCATGATTTCTTGGGCAATCGATGATTCGTAGAACATGCTTCGAAGCGTACGAGAGGCGGTGGACAGAAGACGCACGAATTCACAAGAACATCGAACACAAGTGCTAATTTGTATTGCCGGTGGGACGTCCTGACAAGAAAGACTAGGGTTGTCGCTGGTATGACGAAACAAACTTTGCAGCGCGATACCTCGCCGAAGCTTCCATCAGTGATCTGGGTGCTGTGCACCGCGGCGTTTATCATCGCGCTTGGATACGGGTTTATTGCACCGGTGCTGCCGCAGTTCGCAGCCAGCTTCAACGTATCGATGGCAGCAGCCGCAGCCGTGATCTCAGTGTTTGCAGCGGCTCGATTACTAGGCGCGCCGGGTGCAGGTGTGCTGGTGGACAAGCTTGGATCGCGGCCGGTGTATCTTACCGGGCTGAGCATCGTGGCAACTGCAACGTTTGCAGTGGCATTTGCGCAAGAGTACTGGCATATTTTGGCGCTGCGCTTCATTGCTGGCTTTGGCTCGACGATGTTCACGCTCTCTGCCCAGGCCCTCATCGTCCGTGAGGTCCCTCCGGGGATACGCGGCAGGGCCAATGCACTCTACGCGTCGTCATTTCTGCTGGGCAATATTTTCGGGCCGATTATCGGAGCAGGTCTCAGTTTTCTCGGCTACCGGATCCCGTTCGCGGTCTACGGAATTGGCGTCGGACTCGCAGCCGCCATTGTGTGGATTGCGACGTCGCGGAAGCACGCACCGGAAACCCGGAGGGCACAGCTCCCGCCCATGCCGCTTCGCGGGGCCTGGAAGCAGCCGACGTACCGCGCGTTGCTCGCTGTGGCGTTCACGAATGGTTTTGTAAACTTCGGCGCGCGCGTTTCGGTCCTCCCGCTGTTCGCGGCGGCTATCTTCGCAAATGGTGGTGCGGCATCGGGGCTTGCGCTGACTGCGTTTGCCTTGGGCACGGGCGTCACACTGCAGTTTTCTGGGCGATGGGCCGACCGGATTGGGCGCCGACCATGTATCTTGGCAGGTCTTACAGTCTCAGCAGTGTTTACAGGTTCGCTGGGTTTGGCAACGAGCGTGTGGGTGTTGTTGCTAGTCTCAGTTTGCGCGGGTGTCGGCGGTGGGCTGATGAGTCCTTCATTACAGGCGACGCTGGCAGACATCATCGGCAACGATCGCTCGGGCGGCAAGGTGATTTCTACCTACCAGATGGTGCAGGATTCCGGGCAGATTGCTGCGCCGATAGTGATTGGTTTCCTAGCGGAGGTGTTTGGTTTCGCTGCTGCGTTCGGCGCATGTGGCGTGGTGGCTGTGATCGCTCTGTTGCTGTGGACAATGTACGGTAAGGAAACTCTGCACAAGTCGGCCGCGTAAAGGAGCACCGTGCGAATCATCGTTGACTGCACCCCGGGAATCGAAGACGCCCTTGCATTGGCGTATGTGGTGGCCGCGCACCACAGTGGGCGCGCCGAGCTGGAGTGCGTGACAACGTCAAGCGGTGCCGCTGCCGCCGAACAATGCGCCCAACATGCCGCCTGGGTGTTGTCGAAGTGCGGGCTTCCCGCAGTTGCCGTCGCAACCGGCTGTGATGTACCAGGCCACCAACCACAGGATACTGCCGGGTTGGGCGCTGCTCACGTCCCGGAGCGGTACGTCGCAAACGACTGGGATCTTCTCTGGGCAGACGCATGCGAGCGTGGTACGCAGGACCTGTGCTTAATCTGCACGGGGCCTCTCACAAACCTTGCTGAGTTTTCTCGGCGCTCCCCCGAGTACTTCGATGCGCTCGAGCACATCGTTGTCCTTGAATCTGGCCTTTGCCTGGACCAAGATGCCTCCGATGTGGTGCTGCATGACACCCCTGTAGCGATCACCGTTTGTACAGCGCCAGACACGCTAACTCCGGTGGATACGCGAAAGTGCCCTCCGCTGGGAGAAATCGGGGCTGACAGGGTTGGCGGCGGTGCTCTGTTCGCCGCACAAGTCGCGCTCGGTGATATCCAGGCTGATGGCCAATGGGCGACACTCGCGCCAGCAGAAGAAGACGATGACCCGAACGCGTTCCTTCTCGACACCACGGGTGTGGACGCAGGGGACGTCGTCAAGCTTTTCGACGCCTGCTGCGCCACCTACGATGCGCTCACACGCGGCGACAGAGCGCTGGAGACAACAAGGCACCTGCGGGCGGAGGACTAGTGCAAAACAAAGCGCCCGCCGGAGTGTGACCGGTGGGCGCTGCTGAAAAGGAGAAGCAGAGCTTACGCCTCGGTGAGGCCAGCTTCGACCATCACGCCACGAAGGGTGTTGGCGGAGTGATCGAACTTTTCCTTCTCGCTATCTTCGAGGTGCAGCTCGACAACTTCGCGGACACCGTTGCGGTTGATGACCGCAGGGGTGCCGATGTAGATGTCGTCCTGACCGTACTGGCCTTCAAGGTGAGCAGAGACTGGCAGCACGACGTCCTCGTTCATCAGGATTGCGCGGGTGATGCGGGCAAGGCCAGCACCGATACCGAAGGACGTGGAGCCCTTGGCTTCGATGATCTTGTAGGCGGCATCGCGGGTTGCGACGAACATCTCGTCGATGCGCTCATAGATCTTCGGATCGGTTTCTGCTTCCTTCTCCAGACGACGACGCAGCGAAACGCCAGCGACGGAGCCGGATGCCACGACAGGCAGCTCGGTGTCGCCGTGCTCACCGATGATGTAGGAGTGGACAGAGCTTGCGGAAACACCGAAGTACTTGCCGAGGTTGCAGCGCCAGCGTGCGGTGTCCAGAATGGTGCCGGAACCCACGACCTGTGCGGAGGAAAGACCGGTCTGCTTCCAGGTGGCGTAGGTCAGGACATCGACAGGGTTGGTTGCAACCAGGTAGATGCCGTTGAAGCCGTTGGCCATCACTTCCTTGTTGATGGACTCGAAGATCTTCACATTGCGGCCCACGAGCTCAAGGCGGGTTTCGCCGTCGCGCTGTGCAACACCTGCACAGTTGACGATGAGCGCTGCGTCGCGGCAGTCCTCGTAGGTGCCGACCGTGATCTTGGTGTTGTGGCCTGAGTACGGCATTGCGTGGTTGAGGTCCTCGACCTCACCCCACGTCTTCTTCTCGTTCAGGTCGATAATGGCGAGGTGGTCGCAAATGCCCTGGTTGAGAATGGCGTATGCGAACGCGACGCCGACATCACCAGCACCGATCAGGACAATCTTGTTGCCTGGTGTGATGTTATTCGACGGGGTAGACGGATTGGTGATAGTCATGTGATCTCTCCTGAATCCAGTAAAACTATGTTCCGCTCTCTATCATTGCAGATTTTCCTCGACAATGGGAATACCAATCGAAATATGTAACCAAGATAACGGAAATAGCCGGGCATAACCGGGCGGTAGGCTGTTGGGGATCTAGAAGGGGAGGCGTGGTGCTCGATGTACTGGGTCGGCTTCGGTCGCGATCCGCCACGCCTGCCGTTCAATCTCTACGACTGGTCCTACAAAATCTGGTTCAGCAGGTACTACTCGTACTGCAAGGCTGTCACCATCTCTGCAAATCGGTAGCAGGAGTGCCTCAGCGATTGCTTGGTGGCGACGGTAATCCCCCAGGATGAGAATGCCTTCGTCTTGGAGCCGTGATCTGGAACCGCCGTTGTATCGAATGCGCTTCATCGGGTCTTTTTGCTGGGCGACGGTGTAAACAATGCCGCGTGGAATGAGAACCTGCTGGATCGAGCGGAACAACATGTCGAGGCGTTGCTGTCCAGACGCCAAATGCATTATTGAGGCAACAGTATCTGCATCCGCATGGAGCAGTACGTTGCTTGGGTATGGGTGATCGAACCATGCCCATTCGATATTTTTGCGCGCCGCTGCTTTGATGGTGCGCTTGCGGTCCCGGTTACCACCAGCGGTGAGGATGTCATCGGTAATCTTGATGAAGCCAACCCGAAAAGTCGAAGTGGCTTCATCTGCGTGGCAAAGCATTGCGTGGTGACCGACAGCCTCCATCGGGATCATCCAGCCATATGGGCTTTTTGAATACTTGCAGTCAACTTCCTGGCCAAGGATCTTGAAATCCATCTTGTCGCCATCAGTGATGATGCCGTCAAATCTGCGTCGAATGTTGATCTCGACTAGCGAGCCGATGTGGGCAAGCTCCGTCTTGCTGAGCTGGGAAGGACTGAACCTGCCTGTGTGCTGACCGTCAAAGGCCTGGTCGAACGTTTGGCGAAAAATTCTTCCCATCGTTTCGCCGTCGGGAAACTTGCTGCGAAAAAGCTCGGCAAGTTCGTACGAAAAGTCACCTTCATGGGTGTCGGTCATTTGCGGTCCTTATGCGTGCGTAGGAAGAGTCAGTTGCGGTGAGACTTTCGGAGTTTTTGTCGTCGCAGCGTAGGAAAGTAGTGCCTTCTTAATCGAGGTTCCGATCGCAGCTGCGACCGGTGGTGGAAATGCGTTGCCGACCTGGCGCCATTGAGCAGTTTTCCCGCCTTGCCAGTCCCAGTTCTCCGGAAAACCTTGAATGACACCGCCCATTCGGACAGTGAGGCGTGGCAGATTATCAGGATCATCAACGGGGAAATCAGGGTCTGGTGCACTATCTGCGATCGAAGTGCCTCGGACACCGAGTTTCTTCCAAGCTGCTTTCGCTCGAGTTGGGCCGACATCTGGGCCCCCGTGCTTCTTTGACCCGCCAACCAGAGTCGGCGCCACGGTATTGGCCTGCTCAGCCCAGGCATCTGCTCCAGGCCAACCGTTTTCACCCATGAGGTGACGAAGAGCGCTACCAACTGAAGTGTGGCGCATATTCGGAGTTGGCCACTCGAAAAACTCAGCATACTCATGCTTGAGTGCCACCAATATGAAGCGCGGACGCAGCTGAGGGACCCCGAAATCTGCGGATTGAAAGAGTGACCAGTAGGTGGTGTATCCCATGCGATCGAGTTCACTAACGATCTCGTTGCGATACGCATCAAACCGCTTTTGCCCGAGGCCACGGACGTTTTCCAGCATCACGGCCTTCGGGTTGATTTCTTCTACCAGGCGAAGGGCTTGGGGAAACAAATCGCGCTCATCGTCTGCGCCAAGCTGCTTTCCAGCAATTGAAAAGGGCGGGCAAGGTACGCCACCTGCAAAGAGATCGACCTGGTCGCGCCAAACGGTGCCGTCGAAGTCATGGACATCCATCTCATGTACTGGCCAAGGGTGAGGGTGGTCGCTACCGCGGTTGGCGCGCAGCGTTTCCGCTGCCCAATTATCGATTTCCACAACGGCCAAATGGTGGAACCCCGCCTGTTCTAATCCAAGTGCTTGGCCACCGGCCCCAGCGCAGATCTCGATAGAGGTCAACGTTGGGTCGGAAGCTACCGTAGATAGGCGCATTGCGTCTCCTTTTGGCTAAGAGCTTGGAACATGTAGCCATAGGATAGCGTGCGTGGCCGACATTGGATATTTATATTCGAAAATATGTGCTATTTCATCTCGTAGGTGACGTGTGCTTGAGCGACTGCCTTCGGGCGTCCGGTGACGAAGTAGAGCACCGTCATGATCACCAGGAACGCAACACCGACGGCGAGCGCCATGTGATACTGCGGCAGCCAGACCATGATGCCGAATGTGAACAGGATGAATACGATCGCGAACCACTGACCGTAGGGCCAGAACGGCACCGGGAAGCTCAGGTTTTCGCGCTCTGCGGCGGACATATTTCGGCGGGAAGCAACGTGTGCAAGCAGGATCATCAGCCAGACAAACACGGTGGCAAAAGTCGCCAGCGCCGCGATAGTTTCGAAAATGTTCGGGTAGCGAGCGTTGAGAATAACGCCGATGACGAGTACCAGGAGCAGGGTGATGGTCGTCATCACTGGGATATCGCGGATGGTGCGCTTCATCATCTTCGGTGCGAGGCCTTCCTTGGCCAGGCCTGTCAGGACGCGCCCTGTGCCGAACAGGTCTGCATTAATTGCAGAAAGTGCGGCGGTGATGACAACAAGGTTGAGTAGCGCGGCAGCCCAGTTCACGCCGAGCGTGTCAAAGATCTGAACGAATGGGCTTTCTTCGCCGGTCATTGCGCGCCATGGGTTGAGCATAAGAATGACCAGGATGGCCAGGACATAGAACAGCAGGATGCGCAGTGGCACGGTGTTGACCGCCTTCGGGATCGAGCGGTCTGGGTCATCGGCCTCAGTGCCGGCAACGCCGATGATCTCGGTGCCGCCGAACGCGAAAAGTACGAGGATGAACGCTGCGATCATGCCCTCGATGCCGTTCGGGAAGAAGCCGCCGTCGTTCCAAAGGTTAGAAATGCCGGTCGCCTCGGGGTTCGTGCCCAACCCGAACGCCAGGATTGCAGCGCCGCCAACGATCATGGCGACCACTGCAACGACTTTGATAAGGGTAAATGCGAACTCCAGCTCGCCGAACCAGCGAACGGACGCGAGGTTCGCCGCGCCGATAATCAGCAGCGTTGTGGTAATCCACACCCACGCCGGGGTGTCCGGGAACCAGAACTTCATATAAATGCCGATGGCGGTCAAGTCTGCGAGGCAGACGATCATCATCTCGAAGGCGAACATCCACCCGGTGATGTATCCGCCCAGGCCGCCAAGGTGCTCCCTGGTGTACACCGCAAATGACCCACGAACTGGGTGCTGCACGCTCATCTCGCCCAGGGCGCGCAACATGAAGTAGACGACGGCCCCTCCGAACAGGTACACGAGCAGTACTGACGGCCCGGCGGCCTGAATTGCGCCGGCCGAGCCGTAGAAGAGGCCGGTACCGATTGCCGACCCGAGGGCGATGAAGTGAATATGGCGGTGTGTAAGCCCCTTGGGCTTCGACGAGCGGGAAGTCATGGCAGACATCATAACGTTTAATTACGCTGCTCTGTAAATTATTCACAGGTATTTCTGTGAGTTCTATCGCCTTTTCGGTCAGCGCTACTTTGCGGTGTCACCATCGCGCTTCCGTGAGCGGGCGACCGCAGCGCCAGCTAGGGCAATCACAGCGATTGCGCCTACTGCGATGAGCAACCAGGTTTGTGAACCTTCGGTGCTGTCGTCGTTCGTCGCTTCAGCGGATTCATCCGTCGCGGAGATCTGCTCGCGGATCCAGTCCGCTTGGGAAGAAACGGGGGCGAAGGCGACCTTTGGGCTCACACCCTCCTCAGCGGATTCTGGGTTGTCTGGATCCATAAACAGTGACGCGGACGCAATGGCCGCCACTTTGCCCTCGCTGAAGAGTGCGCCGCCAGAATCGCCAGGCTGCGTCGCTGCCCCATCTTTCATGGTGGCTTCGACGCCGTCGGTGCCTTCGAACAGGATCATTGGGGTTGAGCCATCGACGGTTGCCTCCGCGTAGGGAAGCGTGCGTCCTGCGCCAGAGCCATCAGAGGACCAGCCGTAGAACTTGGCATCGCTGCCTGCGGCCGGGATGTCGTCGGAAAGATCGGGGTAGGAATCAAGGCCGAGGTCTTCGCTGGTGTGCAGCAGTGCGATGTCGCCCTTCGGGGTGGTCATCCACTTATCGACGTCGAAAAACTTTTGGTCGTCGCCCTGGCCAGTACGCACGGACCCACCGGCTTTTGGAAGGTGGTCCATGCAGTGGCGCGCGGTAATCACCCAATGCGACGCAATTGCGGTGCCGGTGCACACGCCGGTGTCTGGATCGTCGTCGGCGGTGCGGACGGAGACTACTGCGTTGGACTCGGCTGATGGCTCTGCGAACGTATCGGACTGCATTGCAAAAGCAGGTGCTGCTGGGAGTGCTACGAGCACAGCAGCGACGCAGGAACTAATAATGCGGGTGGAAGTATGTAGTTTCATCGGTTTTCCTTTTCTTTAGTGTTTGAGTGCGGGGAGATCGGTACGGGTCGCGCGGGTCACGATGGTGCGCATCGCTGCTTCAAGTGGGCCGCGGGTAAAGAAACTGCGCCACAGTACAGCGAACGCGAATGCGACTATCACGGTGGCTGCCGCAAACACTGCTCCGCTGTGTCCGTTCGCAGTGATGACGTGCGCACAGTACACGGTCAGCGGCATTCGGCCCATGTCACAACCGAAAGGCACGAACTGCGAGATGATAATGCACAGGGCTGTCACGCCAGCAGCGACGGCACATTCGCCGATTACTGAAATGAGTCCTCCGGTATGCCCGTTCGGATCGATTGCGGTGACGAGCAGGTTTGCACCAGCCGTGTCCAGGTGTAGCCGGGTCGCAATGACAGTAGGCAGCGCAACGGCCGCGACGCCGACTGCAGCCCAACGGCGCCACGCATGGTGCAGCACAATGCGCCACGCCACCATGCCGGCGACCATGAGTGCGGCCCACGAGAAGACTGGGTAGGGAGCCCCGAAGACTGCTGCTGGCAGGGCGGCAACTTGCCCGAGCGCAGCCGTTGCAGCAGATGCTACGAGCAGCCCCGCAAGCAGTAACCCTAAACGTGCGGTTGGCCAGTGGGGGACCGTCGCCAAGCAGAGGTAGCAGATGCCAAAGACTAAGAGCACGACCTCGATGTCACCAGCAAACGGCACCAGCAGTACATGCAGCACGATGAGTAGCGTGCCGCGCACGTAAAAGCTATGGCGGCAGCGCGCGACCGCTTCGCCACCTACTTCTTGGGCGCGGCGGGCCATCAGCTCCATCGAGATGCCTGCCAGGAACGCGAACGTCGCTGCGGGAAACCCATAAAGTAGTTGTCCCGCGACCCCAGTCGAATGAGTGAGGTGCGCAAATATCATGGCGGCCAGCGCGACTGCGCGTGCGTAATCAATGCCGTTCACGCGTGAGTCTGGTGTGGAAGTCTTTGACATGGTGCTCATGCTACGAAGCGCTATGTTGCGAGAGCGTTAACATTGCAGCCCCGCACGAAACCCCAATTAGAATCACAGCTGAATGAGAGAACTCCAACGTGGAAGGGACAGTTGTGATGGCTGCGCCGCCGAAGATTTTGGTCGTTGAGGACGAAACCCTGCTTGCTGATGCATTAGGCAAAGCACTGCGTCGCGAAGACATGATTGTCGATGTGCGTTACGACGGCCGCTCCGCGCTCGAACGCCTGGAATCGCAGCCGATTGATGTGGTTGTGCTCGACCGCGATATTCCCGAGGTACACGGTGACGATGTGTGTGCCGCCGTGCGCGAGTCGTTCCCGAACACGCGCGTGTTGATGCTGACTGCCTCTGCAACGCTTGAAGACCGCCTCGAGGGGTTTGAGGTGGGGGCGGACGATTACCTGACGAAACCATTCGAACTGCCCGAGCTGTTAGCCCGGGTCAAGGCGCTGCTGCGTCGCGGAGCGCCCGAGCCAGCGTCGGTGCTCGCTTGCGGAGACGTCATGCTCGATAAAGGCACCCGCCAGGTTCGTCGAGGCGACCAGCCGATTGCGCTGTCTCCGAAAGAATTTGCTGTGCTGGCAACGCTGATGCGCGCGCAGGGGGACGTTATTTCCGCAGAGCAGCTGCTGGAAGAGGCCTGGGATGCAAACGCTGATCCGTTCTCTAACTCGATTCGCGTTACTATCTCTCACCTGCGCCGGAAACTGGGGCAGCCATGGATCGTGCAGACCATGCCGGGCGCTGGGTATTACGTGGCTGAGGAGCCCTACCAATGAGCCTGTCACTTCGCGCCCGTACGTCCTGGCTCTTCGTCGCGACAGTGTTTACTGCAGGGCTGAGCCTCACCGCAGTGGTGTACCTTTACCTGCGCTTAACCCCAGTGCCTGTACAAGCGGTGATCGAAGGCGCCGGGGGAGGCCCCGGAGTCGATGGTGCGTTCATC
The DNA here is from genome assembly GCF_001875725.1 of Corynebacterium sp. NML140438. Taxonomy (GTDB): domain Bacteria; phylum Actinomycetota; class Actinomycetes; order Mycobacteriales; family Mycobacteriaceae; genus Corynebacterium. The sequence goes on from NZ_MLCQ01000022.1 coordinate 205,309, forward strand.
GACGGCTCTGTACCTATCTCGCACGAGGTGCTCAACGTGATGCTCGGTGCCTCGCTCGTCGCTCTGTGCGTGCTGACCGCTCTCGCCGGCGCCATCGGTTGGTTCGTTGCGGGTGTGTTGCTCAAGCCCGTACGTACCATCGCTGCGACTGCGCGCTTGGTCTCTGCCGGCGATCTTGACCAGAGGTTTGACTACGAAGGCCCCGCTGACGATGTTGCTGACCTTGCGCACGCACTCGATTCGATGCTAGAATCCCTTGCCCACTCCATTGGGGCACGGCAACGCTTTGCTTCGAATGCGTCCCACGAGCTGAAAACCCCGATCGCGACCATCCAAACCATCGCTGATGTCGCGCTTCTGGACCAGGATGCCCCCGCGGAGGAATTACGGGATGCCATCCTTGACATACGCACTGTCAACGCATCATCCGCCGAAATGGTCACCTCGCTGCTGAACTTCAGTCAGGCCGAGGCCAAGGTGCTCGAGGCGCAAGACATTGACCTTACGCAACTCATCACCGCCCTCACAGCGAACACGCCAGGTATCGACGCAACCATCGCCCCAAACCTCCACGTGCTCGGCGACGAGGTGCTGCTGCGCCACGCGATCCAAAACCTCACCGACAACGCCCGCATCCACGGCGCGGATGGGGCTGTTTCAATTCATGCTCACAAGACCGATTCTGGCGATGGCGTCGAAGTGGGCGTCGTCAACAGTGGTGATGTGTTGGACCCGGCCACAGTCGGGCAGCTCGTCGAGCCTTTCAGTAGGGCGAATGCGCGAGTTCCCGGGGCGCGCCGGGGACATGGGCTTGGGCTGGCGCTGGTGGACACGATCGCGCGAGCACACCACGGGGAGCTGACACTCGAGGCGCGACCCGCTGAAGACGGTGGCGGACTTGTGGCATGTATGACGTTGCCGGTGGCGAATAGGAAAAACACAGCAGGGTGGCGTACTGTGGGGAAACAATGATCACTTCCGAAAACGCCACCGGCGGCGAGAAAGAGCCGGATATGAATGTGTCGGAAAATCAGGAAAACCCGCAGGATGTCGCAGCGGATGCTGCACGTGAAGACACCAGGGATGCGGGAGTTTCTGAGGAAACCGGCGCTGCGCAGGACGCAGCCAATGCCGAAACTAATGAGACTGAGCAGATCTTGAGCCTTGCCGATGTCGTCGGTGGCGACGTGGCGGACCTCGCTGGGAGCGAGGTGGACGAGGTCACAGAGGCAGACGAGACCGCTGAAGAGCCAGCGAACGGGTTCGAGAACCTGAACCTGCCCGAAGAAGTCGTGGATGCTGTGAAGAAGGTGGGCTTTGAGCAGCCATCCGCCATCCAGGCTGAAACCATTCCGCTGTTGATGGAAGGCCGCGATGTGGTCGGCCTCGCGCAGACGGGTACCGGTAAGACCGCGGCCTTTGCGTTGCCGATTCTTTCCCGAATTGACCGCAAGGAGCGCTACCCACAGGCGCTCATCCTCGCGCCGACCCGCGAGCTGGCGCTGCAGGTATCGGATTCCTTCCAGTCGTTTGCAGACCACCTTGGTGGCATCTCCGTGCTGCCGATCTACGGCGGTCAGGCCTACGGCATCCAGCTGTCCGGCCTGCGCCGCGGCGCCCAGATCATCGTGGGCACACCGGGCCGCGTCATCGATCACCTGGAGAAGGGCTCGTTGGACATTTCCAACCTGCGCTTCCTCGTGCTCGATGAGGCAGACGAGATGCTGAACATGGGCTTCCAGGAAGACGTGGAGCGCATCCTGGAGGACACGCCGGAAGAGAAGCAGGTTGCACTGTTCTCGGCGACGATGCCGAACGCGATTCGTCGCATCTCGAAGCACTACCTCGACAATCCGACCGAAGTGACGGTCAAGTCGAAGACGCGCACCAACACGAACATCACCCAGCGCTACCTGTTCACGGCGCACCGCAACAAACTCGACGCGATCACACGAATCCTCGAAGTCACCGAATTCGAGGCCATGATTGTCTTCGTGCGCACGAAGCAGGAGACGGAGGAGCTCGCGGAGAAGCTGCGTGCTCGCGGGTTCTCCGCAGCTGCCATCAACGGTGACATCGCTCAGCAGCAGCGTGAGCGCACCGTCGATCAGCTTCGCGACGGCCGCCTCGACATCCTGGTCGCTACCGATGTCGCCGCTCGTGGCTTGGACGTCGAACGCATCAGCCACGTGCTGAACTACGACATCCCGAACGACACCGAGTCGTACGTGCACCGCATCGGCCGCACCGGCCGCGCAGGCCGCACCGGTGAGGCGATCCTGTTCGTTACGCCGCGTGAGCGTCGCATGCTGCGTTCCATCGAACGAGTGACCAACGCGACCATCGAGGAGATGGACCTGCCGACGGTCGACGAGGTGAACGACAGTCGTAAGACCAAGTTCATGGACTCCATCACCGAGTCGCTCGAAGCGAGCGATGTGCAGGTATTCAAGTCGATGGTCCGCGAGTACTCGGCCACCAACAACGTGCCGATGGACGACATCGCTGCCGCTTTGGCTACGCAGGCCCTGGCTGGCGACGAGTTCCTGATGAAGGAGCCGCCGAAGGACCGCCGTGATCGCCGCGACCGCGACCAGTGGAACCGCGATGAGAGGCGTGGTCGCGGGCGCGACCGCGATGACCGTCGTGGGGGCCGCAGCCGTTTCGAACACGACTCGGAGAACTTCGATACCTACCGTCTGGATGTTGGTAAGCGCCAGCATGTCCGCCCAGGCGCAATCGTTGGCGCACTTGCCAACGAGGGTGGCTTGAGCTCGAAGGACTTTGGACGTATCACGATCGGTGGGGATTTCACGCTGGTTGAGCTGCCGAAGAACCTTGATAGGGCAGTGCTTGATCGGTTGACGGATACCCGTATCTCGGGCCAGCTGATCAATATCCAGCGCGATCACGGTGCACCTCCGCGGGGTCGTGGCGGACGTGGCCGTGGCGGATACGATCGCGATGACCGCCGTGGCGGACGTGGCCGTGGTCGTGGTCGCGGTGGCTACGATCGTGATGACCGCCGTGGTGGTCGTGGCCGTGGCCGCGGGAACGACCGCAACTGGGACTAGTTTCCCTAGGAGCTGAGCGCACCTGCCGAGCAATGGTTGCTCGGTAGGTGCGTTTTTCATTGCGTGGTTGTGCAGTAGACTCCACTGGCATGAAGTTGAATCGCCGTTTGCTCACGCTGGGGTGGGCGCTTGCCCTTGGAGTGGGCGTCGTAACGAATATGCCGTCCGCATCTGCACAAAACCTGCAGCGCATCGAGCAGGGCGGAGCCGTGATGGTTGAAGGCGGCGGGTATTGCACTGTTGGCTTCAACGAGCCCTCACGCAGGCGCAGCCTCGTCGCTGCACACTGTGGCCCTGAAGGCGCACGGGTGCGAATCGTGGACCACAACGCGCGGGTTGCCTCGCCGCAGGTGGGCACGCTGTATCGCTCGAAGGCGTACGACGGCCGCCTCGGCAATGACTGGGCCGCGATCCAGTGGGATGCCCCGGTGCAGATTGGTGGCAACCGTTTCTCGGGTGATACGTGGGTGAACCCGAACAGCATCGCCGTCGGCGAGCGCGTGTGCTACTACGGGCAAACTTCGAACCGATCGACGGGAGCGCCAACGTGTGGTCGCTTCGGTGGGGCAGAGGGCAACACGTTCTTCGTCGAAGCGCCGATGACCCGCCCCGGTGACTCTGGCGGGCCCTTGTGGATTCCCGGGCGCGGATTTGTTGGGGTGATTTCCTCACAGTGGGTCGCGCAAAAACTCCCAGTGTTGGGCTCGCGGGACCTGGTTGTCGGGGTACACACCACGGATGGGCCTCGTGTTGCTGAGTCGCGGCTGTTAGGTCTGTATGCGCAGAACCTTGTGATGCCAGCGTCGGGTTCGGCAGTTGGGCCCGCTGCTGATGCGGTTCGTGGCGCTGTGACCGATGGGTTTAGCGCACTCGCCGGATTTTTGCCGGGTGCCGTGAATTACAGCTAGTCATCTAGTTTTTCTGTGGAACTGTGCCAGTATGGGAGCATGTTGAAAAAGAAATACACATCGGTGCTGGCCGTTACCGTGTGTGCGGTAGCGATTGCTGCGCCAAGCGCTACTGCGGCGCCAATCCAACCTACCCAGGGCGACGCTATCTACGCCGGCAGTGGTCTGTGCACGCTCGGATTTAACGATCACGAGACTGGTGTCAGCTACACCGCAGCGCACTGCGGAGGCGATGGGGCTCGGATAGCGTTGTACGACAGGAAAACGGACCGGCCCATCACGGGGAACATTGGTACCCTGCACCTTTCACCGGGCTACGACCAGCAGTATTCGAACGACTTCGCCCGGATCGAGTGGGACCCCGGTGTCACCATGGGGGAGAACATCTACTCAGGTGACATCAAAGCGGATATCACTTCTATCAAACGTGGTGTGAAGACGTGCTTCCACGGGGAAACATCACATACGGGAACGAACGATGTCACGTGCGGGGAGTTCCACCGCGCGGCGCGTGGTGGGGGTGGGTTCTCTGCCACAGTACGCTCGCCAAGGTCAGGGGACTCGGGCGGTCCAATCTGGGTAGAAGAGCAGGACGGCACAAAGAAGTTTGCAGGCGTCCTGTCAGCGGGCCCGGCGTTTGGCAATGCTGGTGCAGCCAGCATCAATGGCATCGAGATTAAGGGAAAAGAATGGCTGTGGGCCGCCCCGATTGCTGAGGGGAAGAAGGTCAGCCAGTCCGAAGCGTCGGACCTGATTTTTGGGGCTGCCGGAATTAATGAAGCCGGCCTGTACGACCGGCTGTTGTCCTCCGATAAGAGTTCGGAGCGGGACTCCTCATCCAAATCAGAGGGGTCAAGTGATATGTCTCCAGGTGAGATTGCCGCGATCGTAGTGCCGATCGTGTTGGCGCTGCTTAGCTTGGCGTCGTCGATAAAGTTTTAGTGGCTTAGAAGGTTGGTGCTGGCAAGAACATCAGCACCAACACGATGAACCACAGCAGGTTAAACACACCGGCGAAGGCGGAGGCCTTCGCCTTCGACTTTTCAAAGTTCGCGGTGACGTCGGCCGGGTCTGCTTCGGCTGGCTCCAGCTCGCCAAGCGTGCCTACCATCTTGCGCTGGGTCGGGATGACTACAAAGAGCAACAGTGCCCAGGCGATAACCGCCAACACGATAGAGGTGTGCAGGAAGTAGTTCGTCTTGTACGCAGCCCAGTCACCGAAGAGGATTGCGACGCCGAGCAGCGGAACGAGCGAGGACGCAATGCCGTAGGTGCGCGAAATGCGGTACAGGATTGACGCTCGGCCCGCAGCAGCTGTGTCGCCCGTATGCGCCTCGGCGGCCTGGCGGGGGAACATCGAAGTGGACACAACGATTGGGCCCAGCAGCAGGATGGCCGCTGCGACGTGAAGAAAAGTTAACAGAGTAGTCATAGGCAACCACTGTACTTGATACGTCCACTATCACCTAGGTGAATTGGCAGTTGGGAACATCCCGATTCCTGCGAAGCGGGCGGCGATGCCCCGCCAGCCCCGGCAGGCGTGTCGCATGGTGCGGAGGTCGCTGGTGCTCACACGCAGGCCGTACATAGTAGCTACTCGTGCGAGCTGGCGGGCGTACGCGCACTGTTGCGGGACAGACGAAGGCATCCATTCGCTCGGCAACATGTCTGATTTTTGCTGGTTCGCGTCGCGTGAGGTCACGATGAGGTTATGGGGATCGTTCGCGAATTGGAGGCGTTGCTCATCGGTCCAGGCATGGGCGCCCATATCCCAGGCCGCGGAAAGCGGGAAAAGGTGGTCGAGCTCCACATCGCTTGGGCTGATTCGTTTGCGTGTATACGGGTCGAGGACGTCTACCGGTGCCCACTGTCGGTAGGGCACCTCGCAGTGTGGTTGCTCGAACGCGTAGGCCATGGCGTGCTCGCGAGTCGTGCACCCGGTGGCGTGACGCTGCCAACCGTGCCCAAAATTATCCCGCTTGTAGCCCACGATGGTGATGCGTTGGTGGGCGGTGGGGGCGTCGATACGCGAAAACCCCGTGGGAAACGGGGCGTACGCGATGGTCAGAATGAGAAGGAGAGTCAGGTAAACACGCACGTTAGTTAGACGCGCGCGAGGTCCCCTCGGTTCCCGTAGTAGCCTGAAGCGCCTCAGCGAACGTGGCGCCTGGTGTGGCGAGTGCGAAGTCTGTCACGGCGAGTGCACGCGTGAACTCGTCCTCGACGCCCTCCTTTGGCTTCGTCAGTAATGAGACCATAACGAGTGCGATGGAGGCGAACGCGATACCCGGAACGATTTCGTAGATGATTCCGGACAGCGTGTCGGAGGAGCCCCACACGAACACAGTGATCGCACCGACGAGCATGCCTGCGATAGCGCCCGGTGCGGTGAGGCGACGCCAGTACAGCGCAGCAATCACCACAGGGCCGAAGCTCGCACCGAAACCAGCCCAGGCGAAGGCGACGAGGCCCAGGATCGTATCCGATGGGTTGATTGCCAGCACCATCGCAATTGCGGCGACCAGCACCACCATCGTGCGCGAAAGGACCAGCAGAGCGGTCTGACTTGGAGCCTGCTTCGCTACGGCGCGGTAGATATCCTCGACGAGCGCGGAGGACGTGATCAGTAGCTGGGAGGACATGGTGGACATGATCGCCGCGAGCACCGCGGTCAGGACGATGCCTGCGATCAGCGGGTGGAAGAGGATGCGGGCCAGGTCCAAGAAGATGGTTTCGAAGCCGCTTTGGTCAGTCACGCTGTGCGGTGTTTCGGCGAAAAAGACCGTCGAGACGAGTGCGGTGAATACCGCACCAGCGAAGCAGATGGTGACCCAGCTGATCCCGGTCCTGCGTGCGCTGGTCGCCTCGGCAGGGGAGCGCAGCGCCATGAAGCGGGTGACGATGTGTGGCTGTCCCATGTAGCCGAAGCCCCACGCCAGGTTGCCGATGATCGTTGCCAGCGAGACACCGGCGATCATGTTGAAATAGTCCGGGTTGCCGGCCTCCCACGGGCCGTAGGCATGGTGGGATGCGAACGAGAAGATATCAGAGGGGGTATCGAGCGAGATCAGCGCCATCAGCGGCACCGTGACCAGCGCCAAGAACATCAGGATGCCCTGGACAACGTCGGTATAGCTCACAGCGAGGAAGCCACCGATGAATGTGTAAAGGACAGTGATCGAACCGACGATGAGCACGCCGGTGAGGTAGTCACCGTGGAAGGTGGACTCGAAGTAGCGGCCGCCCGAAACCATGCCTGAGGAGACGTAGAACGTGAAGAAGAAAATAATGATCACGGCTGCGACGAACCGCAGGACGTGCGAGGAGTCTCGGGTACGGTTCTCGAAGAAGGAAGGCAGGGTAATCGAGTTGTTCGATACCTCCGTATACGCCCGGAGGCGAGGGGCGACGAACTTCCAGTTTGCCCAGGAACCAACCAGGAGCCCGATGACGATCCAGAGCTCACTCATGCCGGAGACAAACAATGCGCCAGGCAGCCCCATGAGCAGCCACCCCGACATATCTGAAGCGCCTGCGGAGAGGCCCGCCACGAACGGGTGCAGTCCACGGTCGCCAAGAACGTAGTCGTCATACTTGCTCGTCTGGATCCACGAATAAAACCCAATGGCAACCATGACTCCGAAATACAACACGATGGCAAGGACAAGCCAGAAGCTATCGGCCATGTTTGCCTCCCTAAAGCAATAGAAAAGATAAGCGAGTAGAGTTTTAAAGATTACCGTTAAAACCGTAGTCGATGTAGCAAAATCAAGGATGGTATAAGGGTGGGCATGCCAAAATTCCTTCTTCACGGGCTGTGGCTGCCAGATTCTGGCCTGCAGGTCTGGGTCGAGCAGGTGGCGGGCCACAAGATCATCACGCTTGATGAAGTACCGAAGGGGACCTTCCCCGAACCGGTCCACACGCTGCTGGAAGGGGTGAAGTTTCGACACCGCGGCAAGGTGCTTCTGCGCACGCCGAAGGGGAAGCTTCTACGGCTTCGGGTGCCGACGGCGGCATTCGCTCCCGATGAAGCCGTGCAGTTTCTTAAGGCAATGTCCTTTCTCATGAATCCGGACGCTGAGGCGCCGGAGGGGCTCACTGAGCAGCAGCGGGCGTCGGTGGCCCCGGACCTTCTGTGGCTGATTCAGATGTTCCTTGGCCTGGAGCGGTTCGTGCGTGCTGGGAGAGTGTCCATCCACGTGCCCTCCCAGGATTTTCAGTGGTACGCGCAGTGGCAGCTGGGCACCGGGGTGGAGGAACGCGGCTGGCTCGCAGACATGATCGCGGCCGCGCCGGGCGTGCTGACGGAAAACAACAGAAGGCTTGACGAGGACTGCTCGCGTACCTTTGTGCACTGGATTGCCTCTACCCAACTACGCAACTCCTCGATGCTGCGTGGCGAGCGCCCTTTCCCGTGGCACGACTTTGTGCAGTCGCTGCTCAACGGGACGCCGTTACGGCGAGGCTCGAGTGCATTCGCACGCCAGATGAGTCAGTGGAACGGATCGATTACAGCGACGAACTTCCAGCTGGTGTTTATTGTGGAGCAGCCCGCAGATCCAGATGAAGAGGTCGACGAGGCGCTCACGCAGTGGCCGATTCGGGTGAACGTGCGTTCTGGGGACGAGTCGCCCCGCCCTATCCGGTTGTCGGAGTACGACGCCTACACCGTGCAGCAGTTGCACTCCGTGCTTCGCGACGCCATCAACGTCTCCGACCTGATTGATCCAGCAACGCACCGGCGTGCGGCGACGACGCCGGGCTCCGCGCTTGACGGGGACTGGGACGTGTACCTGTCGGCGGAAGAGATTGTGCAGTTCGTAGAGACTGAAGTGAGCAAGCTACGGCTCGCAAACTACGCGGTGATGCTGCCGCGTGCCTGGACAACCGCGGAGACAACCTCGAAGCTGCACCTTTCGGAAGCGAAGAATCCGTACGACGCAACTGCGGTGACCAGGCTGGGCTTCGGCCAGCTGATCAATTACGACTGGCGTGTGAGCATCGGTGGCACTGAGCTGACAGACGATGAGATGCAACGACTCGTCGAGTCCAAGTCCGGTCTGATCAAACTGCGCGGTGAGTGGGTGCTTGCCGATACGCGCCACCTCGAGCGCACGAAGCGCTACATGGAAAAACTTCATGGGACCGCGCTTGCGCGTGCAAAGCGTGAAGCTGAAGAGGCACGGATGACGGCGCAGCTCGCAGCAGATGCGGGAGCAGACGATGCGGAGACCCTTGCTGCTCGCGCAGATCAACTTGAGGAGGAGTACCAAAAACTCGAAGCATCAGAGGACCACGGCGCGGTGACGGCGGAGGAGCTTCGTCAGCTCGCGCTGGAGGGCGGGCCGGAGTCGCCACTCGAATTCACCGGTTCCCGGTGGTTTACGTCTCTGGTTGGTGGGATGGATCGACCTGCGCCGGAGCGCGTCGACATCCCAACGACCGTGCATGCAGAGTTACGCGAGTACCAACGCCGTGGCGTGGACTGGCTGTACTACATGTCTCGCAACCATCTAGGCGCGGTGCTTGCCGATGACATGGGACTCGGCAAGACGCTCCAGCTGCTCACGCTGCTTGCCGTCGAAGAGGAACGGGGTCAGCGCACCGGCCCAACTCTCGTTGTTGCTCCGACCTCAGTGGTGGGCAACTGGGCCCGTGAGGCGGCGAAGTTCGTCCCGCACCTCTCCGTATATGTCCACCACGGCAGTGCCAGGTACAAGGCCGAGGAACTCCGGGATGCCATCAAGGAACATGACATCACCATCACTTCCTATGGGATCGCGTCGCGCGATGTCATCGATTTGTCTCTTATCGAATGGGATCATGTAGTGCTCGATGAGGCGCAGGCGATTAAGAATGCGGGGACGAGGGCGTCGAAAAGCGTGCGAGCGCTGCCAGCTCGCCACCGTATCGCGCTGACAGGCACCCCCATCGAAAATAAGCTCTCCGAGCTGCGCAGCCTCCTCGACTTCGTGAATCCAGGCATCCTTGGTTCGCAATCTTTCTTCCGTAACCACTTCGCTCGAGCGATTGAGTCGCGCCGGGACGAGGGCCTCGCCGAGGAGATGGGGGAGCGGCTGCAGCGCCTCACCGCACCGTTCATCCTGCGCAGGTTGAAGACGGACACCGCGATTATTGATGATTTGCCGGAGAAGGCTGAACACGTACTGACAGTCGACATGACCGCTGAGCAAGCAGCGCTCTACACAGCACTCGTCGACCGCATGCAGCGTGAACTGCAGGAACGCAAGGGGATGGCGCGTAAAGGCCTGGTGCTTGCCACGATTACCCGCATCAAGCAGATCTGTAACCACCCGGCACACTTCTTGGGTGATGGCTCGCCAGTGCTTGCCGACGGCCACCATAGGTCTGGCAAAGTCGCGCGCCTCGTGGAGCTACTCGGTGAGGCCGTGCGTAGCGACCAACGCGTACTGATTTTTACCCAGTACAAGGCATTTGGCGACATTCTGCAACCATTCTTGAGTGACTACCTCGGTGAGATCATCCCGTTCCTCCACGGCGGGGTAGGAAAGAGTGCGCGAGATGCAATGGTGGCACATTTCCAAGAACCGAACGGTCCGCGAGCGATGCTGCTGAGCCTTAAAGCCGGTGGCACCGGGCTCAACCTCACTGCCGCATCGATGGTGATCCACCTCGACCGCTGGTGGAACCCTGCCGTGGAGAACCAGGCGACCGATCGCGCGTTCCGCATTGGCCAGAAGAAAGACGTCACCGTGTACAAGATGATTACGCGCGGAACCATGGAGGAGTCGATCCAGGACATCTTGGACGGCAAGATGCACCTCGCGGGCGCCGTGATTGGTGAAGGCGAGGGTTGGATCACGGAACTCGACGCGGACGACCTTGCACAACTGATGAGCTATCGAGGCAACGGAGACGAGCGCAACCTATGAGCACACAGCGGCCACGTGAAGACAATGTCATCTACGCCAACTTTGGTGCACGGCGACGCTCGCCGGAGCAGAAGCAGGCGAAACAAGCAGCGGAGACTCGCTCCCGTTATGGCGATGTACCCGTGACATGGAATGCAGCCGGCGGCAGAATCTGGGAAGCAGTAGTACGCTACAGTGATGCCGGTCGCATTAAGCGGGGCATTGCGTACGCCCACGGAGGTCACGTCGCCGAGCTCTATCCGCGGTTAGGCGGAATTGATGCGGTTGTGACGGGCTCACAAATCGAACCGTTCCACACCGTGATCGAGCTGCCGCGACGCACTGCTGCTGACATCGGCGGGCTGCTTTCCGACATTGCGCACGATTCAGCCGCGCTGATGAAGGCACGCAATGGTGTGTACACCGACGAGGCATTAGACACGCTGATCGCCAACGGGCCCGAAGAGTTTCGGCTGTACTGTAGCTGCCCTGACCCCGTCGTGGCCTGCAAACACATAGTGGCCGTGGGGTATCAGGCCGCGCAGCGCATGAGTGAGCACCACGAGTTCATTCTGCAACTTCGGGATAGCTCGATTGCACGCTTGACCGGCATGGCACCACCGACCGTGCAGCATGAGGCGGCGCAACCGGATGCACCAGGCGAGGTCCCTTCACCTGGGCCCAGCCCGGAGCCAGACTTTTGGGAGGGCGGCACGCTGCCAGATTTGCCCACGCCCCAAGTCGCCCCGATGATTGAAGATTCCGACATCACGATGCTGCATAAAGCCATGCAGACGATCTCGTTTACGAATATCGATCAGCTTCGCGCGGTTTCCGATATCGAAGATTTGTTCTATGCCCTGACTGAAACTGAGGACTAATGTCCGGGCCGTTTGGTAGTAGTAAGTATGTGAACACTTTTCGATTTATCCACTCCTCTGACCTGCAGCTTGGCATGACTCGGAAGTTTCTGCGCGCCGAGGCTCAATCAAGGTTTGACGACGCCCGCTTGCGTGCCGTCGAGCGCCTCGGGCAGGCCGCCACGGAGCATGATGCTTCCTGCATCGTGATCGCCGGCGATGTCTTTGAACACAATGCGCTGGAACAGTCGACGTTGGGCAGAGCGCTCGAAGCTTTGAAGCGTCTTCCGGTACCTGTGTTGCTGCTCCCGGGCAACCACGACCCGCTGGTGGCTGACTCGATCTTCAACGCGACTGAGGACTTGGAGAACGTTCAGGTGCTGGACTCCTTCGACCCCGTGGAGGTGGCGCCCGGTGTCGAGCTCGTCGGCGCACCGCTGAAAGCCCGATACGCCTCCGAGGACCTCTGCGCCCGTGCCGTACGTGACTTGGAGCCGACGGATACGATCCGCGTCCTCGTTGGGCACGGCCAAGTAGATGGCTACGGGAAAGAACAAGCCGAAGCGCTCATCGATTTGGATTTGTTGGAGGAAAAGCTGGCCTCAGGGGTGATCGATTACGTCGCGTTGGGGGATACGCACTCCACTCAGTCGCTCGGCACGAGTGGCCGTGTATGGTTCTCGGGCAGCCCGGAAACCACTGATTTCCACGACTTCGCCACCGGCGGCCCCTCCGGTGGCGGCGAGGTTGACTCCGGCAATGCCCTCGTCGTCGAGATTGCGAAGTCCTCCGCAGACGATTGCACTGTGAACGTCGAGCCAGTTGAGACAGGAGCATGGACGTTTGAGGCACTGGACTGGGAAGTTAGTGACGAAGGGGACGTCGCAAAGATTGTGGATCAGCTTGAACGCTACGAGCACAAAGACCGCACGGTGGTGAAGTATTCGGTGCGTGGCACGCTTGGCCTTGCGGCGATGGCTACCTTTGAGCAGGCGATAGGGCGGCTTGAGCCGGTGTTTGCCGCGTTGTATGAGCGTGAGCGCCTCATGAGCTTGCACTTGGCGCCCAGCGATGAAGAGCTCGAAAACCTTCCGCTGAGCGGTTACGCGGCCGAAGCGATGCGGGAGCTGATCTCCCAGGCATCCGCGCAAGATAATGCCACAGGCTCCGCGACAGCCCGTGACGCAGTGAACCTTCTGTTCCGATTCTCCAAGGAAGTGAACTAAATGCGCATCCATTCGATCACCATTGAAAACTTCCGTGGAATTCAGCGATTAGAGCTCAGAGACCTGCCAGATACCGGTGTGATCGTGATCCATGGCAACAACGAGGCAGGCAAATCCACCATCCTTGACGCGCTGACGACAGTGCTCAACGAACGCCACACTGCCGGCGGGAAGAAAATTGGTGTGCTCACTCCAATCGGGAGGGACGTTTCGCCTGCAGTGCGGCTTGAGGTGACGGTCGGGGACTACAGCTTCACTATTGCGAAGCAGTGGGGGAAAGGGAAGTACTCGGAGCTCAACATCACTCGCCCGCAGCTGCGCCAGTACACCGGGCGCGAGGCCGACGACGAGCTTGCGCGGATCCTTTCAGAAAACCTTGACCAAGAGCTCGCCTCCACACTCTTCCTGCGACAGGGGCAGTTCGCGGCAGGGATCAGAGCAGCCGGTATCCCAAGCGTTGTTCGGACCCTTGACGGGGATGCCGAACTCAGTGCAGAGGAAGCTGCTTACGATGACACCGCGCTCATGCAGCGTGTCAGCGACGAATATGCAGCGTTCTTCACACCCACGGGTCGCCCGCGAGGCGAATACGACAAGCTCCGGAAAGCCGCCGAAGATGCGCGCCAACAGCACGAGGAACTTGTAGCGCAAAAGCGGAAGTTTGACGGGGAAGTCGTCGAAGTGGAGCGGCTGCAGCAGCAAATGCAGCAGATTCAGGATGAGCTGCCCCAGGCGCAGCAGGATCTCGAAGCCCGACAAATCGACGCGAAATACGCCGAAGAGGTCGTTTCCAAGCGCCAGGCAGCTCAGGAGGCTGTGAAGTACGCGGACCTTACAGCACAACGCGCCGCACAAGACGTGGAGAACAGGAAAAAGCTTGAGCAGCGCCTTGCGCAGTTACGTGAGCAACACGTCGCGCTCGAGAAGGAGAGAGCTCTCGCGCAGCAAGCCAACGATGAGGAAGCAGCAACCATCGCCTCACTCACCGATGCCTTAAAGCGGCACCAAACCGAGCTGGCGAAAGCACGTGAGAACGCACGTCGTACCCGTGCCATGCGGGAGTACGCGCTGTGCCAGCAGGAGCTTTCAGAATTGCAGGCAGTGCTTGACCAGATCGAGTCCGCACAGACTGAATATCAAAAGCTTGTTTCCGAATCACCCGTCCGACCTATCACCGACGCGGACGTGACTCGCGCTGAGGAAGCTGCAAGCGAGGTGAAAATCCAACGCACCATCCGCGCTGCGGCGACCGCAAAGCTGACCGTGCGTGCCGAAGACGCCACGTTCATCCACGATGACGCCCCCACGCACGTTGATGGGGAACGCACCATCGAGCTTTTCGACGCCACCACCTTCCAATTCGGTGAATTCCATCTCACGTACAGCGCAGGTGCCAACAGTGTGGGTGAACACGACGCTGTGGAGGCCGCAGAACGTGCGCTTGAAGAGGTGCTCGCGGAGCTCGGTTGTGAAGACGTTGCGGAAGTGCGCGCGAAGCGCGACGAGCACCGATCCTTTGCCCAACGCGTGGAGGAGGCGAAGCGGCGTCGAGAAGATATCCTCGCAGGCAGAGACCTATCTGCGCTACAGGAACGCCACGTTCGGTTGCAGAAACTGCACGCGGAACACGCAGCAACCCTGGGCGAGGATCCCACGGCGTTGGAACGAGAAGTCGCGGAGCAGGAATTCGAATCCGCCGAAGCAGCCTTACAGACGGCACAGCATGATGCAGAAGTAGCTGCCGCCGCATTGGAGCCCCACCGAGAACGCAAAGCGCAACAAGCGCTACTGGTTCTGGAGACGAAACTTTCGACCCACGAGGAAGTTGTGCAAAACGCAAAAGAAGAGCTGCGCGCAGACCAGGAACACGCCACATTTGAAGAATTGGATGCGGCCCAGCAAGCCGCAGCAGAAAGCCTTAGCGCCGCCCGTGCCACGCTGGATGAAGTGACGGCGGCGGCACAGGACGCGAATGTTGATATGGCACAGGCACTGCTCGAGAGCGCGCAGACCCGTTTAGTGAACCTGCAGGATCGCTACACAGCGGCCGACAAGCGCATCGCAGAGCTGAAAAGCTACTTCGAGATGGCCTCCGGCATTGCGGAAAAGGTTGACCGCGCTGAAGCAACCCTCGATGCTGCCGAATCTGAATACCACCGCACGAAGCGTCGCGCCGAGGCAACCAAACTCTTATACGACACACTGCAGCGCTACCGCGAAGAAGCGAATGCGCGCTATGCGGCACCGTTCGCTGCGGCGCTCGAAGGGTATGCGGGGGCGTTGTTCGGCCGAGATGTGGAATTCGAACTGGACGACCAACTACAAATCACTCGGCGAAACGTCGCGGGTGTGTCACTACCGATCGAAGAGCTATCCGGTGGTGCGCAAGAACAATTGGCACTGCTGACCCGCTTCGCGATAGCAGAGCTTGTCGCACGTGACGGCACCTCCCCGGTTCCTGTGGTCATTGACGACGCTCTTGGAGCAACAGACCCGCACCGCCTGCAACTGATGAACGCACTGTTTAATAGGGTGGGCAAGCACGCTCAAGTCATTGTGCTGACCTGCTATCCCAACCGTTACGACGGGGTGTCCAGCGACAACCGTTACGAAATTGAGCAACTGAAGACTAATTGATGGATGCTATGAACATGATTGGGGATCTACTACAGTGAGAGGTATGTCTGACGCACCACACTGGCTCAGCGACGCCGAACAGGACCTCTGGCGGCTCATGCTTGCCACTTCGCGGAAGATTTCCCGCGCTCTCGACGACACCCTCCAGGCAGATTCCAATCTCTCTTCGCCAGAGTTCTCGGTGCTTGTCAGTCTGTCTGAAGCTGAAGAACACACCATGCGGTTGCGCGATCTGTGCTGGGTTCTGGAGTGGGACCGTTCTCGCACTTCGCACCAGGTCACCCGCATGGAGAAGCGCGGGCTGGTGTTGAAACAGAAATGCCCTGGTGATGCCAGGGGTGTTCTCGTCACCTTGACTGACGACGGCTTGCGTCGTCTGGAGGCAGCGGCACCAGGCCATGTTGAAAGCGTTCGGCGGCTCGTCTTTGACCACCTCGACCCCAACGATATCCCGACGCTGACCAAGTTCTTCCAAGGAGTACTTGGGGCTCAAGCCAACTCCCAGCTCCGTAGATAACCAAAAGGAAAGCGAGGCGCTATGTCCTTCCCAATGAACCAACCCCAGTACCAGCCAAACCCTAGCCCAAAGCGCCTGCAGCGCTCCATGGTGGACAAATATATTGCCGGGGTTTGCGGGGGAATCGCGGAGTATGCTGGCCTCGATCCTGCACTTGTTCGAATCGGTATCGTGCTTATCGGACTCGTTACGGCGTTTGTACCTTTGATCATTCTTTATGTTGTGGCCTGGATTGTGATTCCGCCGGAGTTCTAACGCGTGAACGCTCTCTGACGAAGCTGGAGTGCTACACTCAACTCGCTCTATACCGAGCTGTCTATTTTGTGTAGGGGAGATGTTTGCGATGTCGGAACCGTTGGAGAAGATGCGTAATCGCCGACCGGCCTCGGCCCGCCCGCTGGCGTTTGTAAAGGTCGATCCAGACCGGAGTGATTCTGGTGATGATTTCCAATGGATCGTGGATCTGGCCAAGGGGAGCGCAGAGAAGGAAAATACGTGGTAGCTGCTGTTTTGTGCTTGATGATCCTCGTATGATGGTCGAAGCAAGAAAGAGTCAAGAAAGAGTTGTTGCAGGTGAATCCGTATTTTGACGGCTGAAAAATGGGAAAATGTCGATTTTGCGGCGGACCAAGCAAGAAAAGATTGCAAGGAAGCCCTAATTCGCATGCCATCGTTGCCAGGTAGGGGCCACGACAGCCTTTGAGTGGGAAGCATTAAGCAAATTTAAGAGAGTTGGCTGCCCCGCTCGAAAAATTACAAACCCCCATCACCAGGCAGCGGGGGTGGTGCGGGGATTCGGAAAACTCCTCCAGCTGCTCCAACCCCATATCGTCCGGTGTTCCACATTCCACGGCCACATCCAAAATGCTCCACGCCATCACGTTTACCTGGAAAGTCACTGCCACGCTCCGGCATCCGTTTCGTAGCTGGACCCGGTCCGCGAGACGGAAAACCGCGCTGTCCAGGAAGGTAGACATACGCCGACAGCATCAGACACACCGCCCGACAAGCTGAGTAAGCCGGCCACGACTCCGACGTTGAATCCGCCGTGTGCTCGGGGTGGTTTCTCGATTTTTGCTGGCTGTGATTCTATTCCCCAGAAAACCAGTGAAAGGCTGACCCCCGAAAAGGTGGGCACTTTCGTTCCAATTTTGTGTACAGGGCTAGAGCAATTGATGGAACGCGGGTAGTTTCGGCGTTAGAAGGAGACAAAACACCTAGATGATATTTCTTTCCGATTGTCTCATGAAAACAAGACAGTTGACGCCAAAGTTATTTCAACTATGACAGGCATCGCAATACCCGGAAGGCTTATTATGTCCCGCAGTTACATCTTGAATTCGCAAAGTAAGCAGAAAACTACTCGTTCTGCCAGAAGAAAACTGGTTGCTTTCCTGATGGCTACCGTTCTTCCAACGTCCTCTTTGTTCATAGTACCCGCTGCAAGTGCTGACAGTATTTCAGAATCTGCCCCAATCTGTGGTGAAAGGGTGGAAGGGTTTCCGCCGGAGTTTTATGAAGCTCTCGACAATGCCTCGAAAGAATCTACTCCGGAAGGCGTAGCTGCGGCGCTTTTTCCGAGCGATCCGGAAGCTCAAGCTGAGATAATGCCTTCGCTTCGTGAAGTTGAAGCAATCCAGAAGCAACATTCTGATTCGGAAGAGGTTTCTGTTCGTGCGGTTCCAGCCGCTATTCTGCCGTTCATTGCTGTAATTGGTGGCTGCGTCGTAGGGGCTCCTGGAGGAGCGGCTGTAGGCGAGCTGGTTAGTAAAATAAGGCATGGTCACAGACTAGAAGCCGAAGCACGTGTTGATGCGCTAATTGGTGGCTGTATCACAGGGGCAGTCCCGCCGGCGCTTCGTCCTGTCGCAAACGCTGCAAAGGTCCCCATTCGTAATGCCGTATTAGCGCTTATGATTAGGTGGTATCAGATTACTTAAGAGCTGAGTAGGATACTTATGAAAAATGGGGTTTGGCCTCTCTGGCAAGTAATCACCGCATCTCTCTTAGGAGCTATCGCGACCACCATTATATCGCTCCAGAGTGAGCCGGGGACCCTCGTGGAAGCGATTTTAATCTTCTGCTTGTCTTCGGTTTTTCTTTTTACCGTATTCTTTTCTGCAGCGAGATTATTCAACGCGCTCTACCGACGTTGGAACTCTTTCAATCAGGAGTAGACGTAAAATTATAACGTCAAATTGTCCTCGGTCGGGTCCAGGTCAGCCCGCTCCGAGTATTGCGTGTCCTCGTCCTTAGGCGACTGATTGCCGGGAATTAAGGCGTTCTCAGACCTCGTCAACATTCACGCAGAGTACAAAGAGACGAAAAACCGGGAGGTCTACCTCCACCCCCTTGAGTTCCGCAAGCGTTTTGAGTTGCCTCACAAAGGTATCACAAACGTCGGTGTTGAGCGCCGTATGTGCCTTGTCCGTGCCAACGGCACCTCGCTAGCTTGCCCGCTCGTGCTGCGGTCCAAAGAGAGCTCGACTTCCAAGGTGCAGATTCCGCTCGCAGTGAAGGAAGTACCGTCCAAGGAACAAGCTCCGAAGGTGTGCCGTCAGACCTCTGGCACCATTAACAACACCGCAGCCGACGGTGCCAAGCTCAGTCAGGACGGACCCGCTTACAAGAACCCAGAGTGGGGAGAGGTCTACGGCCAGCGAAACTCCATTGAGTCGCGTGACGACAAGCTCACAAACGCTCGCGCGTGGGAATTGGCGACCAAACCAACCGACTCATGCGCGGCTGGGCCGGCCAACTGCTGGCGTCCGCAGTGAGTTGTGTCGCGGTCAATGTCCTGCTCCTCGCGTCCGACTGCGAGTGGTTCGAGCATGAGCCTGGCGAGCCGAAGCGCCACACCACCCGCTACACCCAGGACCGCGCTGCAGCACGAATACGCTGGCCGGCACGTTCCCGAATGCGCTGCCAGTGGCCGCATAACCCGTCAGGCTGCAAGGTTTTCGCAGAAGAAAGCCTTTCGATCCAGAAGTCGTGTTCGAAAACTCTAAAGCCCTGGAATTGGTTGCAAAAGACCGACTCCGCGGCCTATTTTATTGGGAAAGCGACCAAATTTAGAGCAAAAGGGGCTTTCACGAAACCTCCTGACCAGTTATATCAGGTTCGCGGTTACACCCCGATTACACCGGGTTCCGTCTCCGGTTACACGACACATGACTACTAACCGTGCCGGCCAGCAGCTTCCTCGGCGGGAGCAAGCACCACGAGCGGCAGTGCCCACTGTTCGTTTTCCTCCGACTGCAACCCGTGCGGAGTCTTGGACATGTGGCCCCACGGCAAGTCCCCCAGCTTAAGCGCCCCGAGAATGTTGAGGTCGAGGAACCAGGCATCGGGGTGCTCGTCTGCCCACTGCTTAACTTCTTCTTTCGTTGTGAGCCAACGCGGCTCGGCGCCGCCCGCAATCGCGCGAGCAATTCCTTCGGCACCGCCGAAGCCTTCGTGGTCGGTGAGCCAGTTCTCCCCGTCACGGGGCTCGTCACGGTATGCGTAACGGAAGCCGTCCTCGTTTAACGCGACGGAAACCGTCTTGGCCTCGTTCTCGACAGTCCAGGAGCCGTTTTCGTTCTGGCTTGCCAGCACGGCTCGTGGGTGGACGTTATGGGCGCTGTAGTAGATCTTCTTCATGGTTTGGTCATTCTCCTTGTGCTCTGCGTTGTCCGGGCTAGGCGTTCGCTTCGCGTTCTTCTCGCTCGTTCTCATGCCGCTCGAGCTCCTTCTCCAACTTGTCGTTGAGCTCAGCGAATTTGTTGACGTAGGCGGTCACTAAGCCGAGCGAGACCACCTCCGAGTGGAACAGGTCGCTCACGGTTTTCGTCTTGCCCGCGTCCCATTCAGCGGCCAGCGCTTGCATTTCGTCGTTGCTCATAGGCTTCCGCTTCGTGACCCGCGACGTGCGCGAGATCCGCCAATACCAGGCGTGACGCTCCTTCAGTTCGTCAGAGGCAATTTCTTCTCCAACCAGCGCTTCGTGACTTAAGTGCTAAACTAATCGGCGTGGCCGGGGTTTCTGTATACTGTTTCAACTGAGATACAGTAAAAGCGGAGGCATGAATGGATGTAAATAAACTATACATCGTATCTTCAGTGATTATGGCAATTGCGGGAATCGCCGTGCTTTTTAGCCGAAATTTTCTTGCAGCCAGCGCTATGCTTATCGCCTCAGGGTTAGCCGCTGACATTTACCGCTTGAGGAATAATATGAGTGGAAATCAACGGTAATTTCAGAAGACTTGCCTACACCTTTAGTTAGCGACCACCAATTGTGGTCGCTAGCTTTTTGATGCATCTAGTCAGGACGATCTGTGACCTCCTCAGCAACCGTTAAACAGACGTTTACGTCCTCAAGCTCCGTCGACACCCTTGCGGATGCCGACGGCTCACACTAAGACAGCTACGCGCAAATCACAACAATGTGAGACACGCCGAGCCAGTCTGTGGTAGTAGGCGGTGGTGTGGTGGCTCAATGCCAAAGAACCGACCATACTGCTACTGCGGCGGTGATGCCAAACGCAATGGAACAACCAGCAAACGCACTACCCGATGGCGATGTAAGGCCTGTGGAGCCTCAGTCAATAAAAGTCGGCCAGATGTCACAGTAGCAGACCACCAGCCTCGTTAGACCCCATGCGTAGCTATATCCCCACTATGCGCAGTCCTTCACTTGCATACTTTGCAAGCATTAGACTTGCATGTACAGCAAGTGTTACACTTGCCTTAGTTGCAAGCAAGTGAAGTTGACGTTAGGGGAAGAACAATGAGCGACGACCTTAAGATCATTCACGACGTTCAAGAACGCACCACGTGGACGCAGAGCTGGTGGGCGGTGGCGATAGTGGCGCTTGGCGTCGGCGGCGGTCTCGCGCTAACCAAGCTGTCATGGTGGTACGGCCTCGCGGTTCTTGTACCGACGTTCGTTCTGGGCTATCTCCTCAAGGATAAGATTGCAAACCCATTCGTGCGCCTCGATCCAAATACGGGTCCGAGCAACGATCGCGCAACCTGGTCACGAGTATTGCTACCCGGTGCAATGATCATGTCTACAACACCGACGCCGGATTCGTGGCCGTGGATGATTGTCTGCGGCGTCGTTGTCTCTACAGCGACGGCATGGATGTTGTATGAGAACCGCAACGCCGCCGTAAAGGGCGTCAATGTCTAAGGATCCTTCACTACGCCCAGCAAAGCTGGATCCGGTCATCCACCCCATCAACCGGCTTAAAATTTGTGCCACGCTGTTCCATTCAGGCGCAACCGGCGGCAGGCAGATGAAATACGCCGTGCTTGCAGAGCTCACCGAGCTTCCTGCCGATACGCTTTCCAAGCAGTTGAAACATCTTGAGGACAGCGGCTATATCAGCCGCACCCGCGAATATAGCTCCACGCGCGCGAAAGACGCCGTCTGGGTCGCGTTGACGCAGACTGGAACAGAAGCCTATGCACAGCACGTTGCGGCGCTTAAAGCCATGACAGAGGGCTCATAGATTGCGCAGCTACTGCGTAATGTGCTGCCACAACTGCGGAAAGTCGAGGTAGCCGTCACTCCCCAGGAAGTGCCCACCGTTCTCAATGGTAGTGAGCGGAGCCGAGAAAACATCGGCAAGCGTGATGGCTGTATCTAAAAACAGAACTGCCCGACGATCCCGTAGAAATCGCCAGACAGTCCAACTGGGGCCAGGACCAACTCGCCAAAATACAAACCCTGACCCACAACGAGAACCAAGCCGACCACGAAACAGGACGACCAGCCCTCTACGACAACGCTATCGACACCAACTACGCCCATTCAATCGGCATTCAAAAGGCCAAATCTAGCCCAAGCGACACGCCGAGTCAGACACACAAAACGGCGTTCAGACAAAGAAAAATGACCGCTCCGACCGAGCGGAGCGGATCATTTTTGTGTTCGCGGCCGTTTTCCTTCGGCCGGCAGGAGGTTTCGTGAAAAGACTGGAACAGTTTCGTGAAACCCCCGTAGAAAATTGTGTCCCCGACAGTGTCCGAAGTCACGACATAGTTGACACGGCGTGCCTGCGAGAACCTTCCTGATGGTTGACACCTCAGCCGCGACATAGTTGACACTTAGCCCGAGGAAACAACCTGGGGTGGTGGTTGACACCTCA
>NZ_MLCQ01000027.1 GCF_001875725.1 Corynebacterium sp. NML140438
TTGACAGACCCGAACTTCTCGCCGTGATACATCTCGGCTTTCAAATGGCCAAAGAAGTTTTCCATCACGGCATTGTCATAACAATTACCTCTCCTGGACATTGATTGGATACCACCATTGTTGTCGATCAGGTTGCGCCACGACGCGTGCTGGTACTGCACTCCTTGGTCAGTGTGCATGATCCAACCAGGCGCAGGCTGCTGCTGACTGATGGCTTGTTGCAGCGATGCGGCCGTAAACGCCGTTGTCGGTGCTGTTGCCACACTATGAGCAATGATGCTGCGATCATACAGATCCATTATCGGCGACAAATACACTTTCTGACCTGCCACTCGAAACTCTGTCACATCACTGACCCACGCCGTATTCGGCGCATCAGGAGTGAAATTGCGATCAAGGACATTCTTAGCGATACGGCTTTCAACACGAGCGTAGGAACCATACCGTCGCCGTGGGCGGACCTTGGCTTTCAGCCCCATTTGATCCATGAGTTTATACACCAGTTTATGGTTGACGACCCAACCATGATTGCGCAGGTCCTGCCAGATACGGCGGTAACCATACCGAGCATGATTGCGCCGAAACGCGGCGTGTATCGCAGCTTTTAACTGCGCGTGCTTATCAGGTTGCGTCAATCGTTTCTGGTGGTAGAAAAACGTCGATCGAGCCATCTTCGCGGCAGCAAGGAGATCTGCAAGACGGTACTGCGACTTGAGGGTGACAATCGCCTGTACTTTCAGGCGTGTCCCTGATTCCTCAAGTCCCGCAATTTTTTTAAATAGGCATTCTCCGCCCGCAACCGTTCATTTTCCCTTATAAGCTGTTCATCAGCACTGACCTGCGTCTTCTTGCTGGAGGTTTTCGGCCGGCCACGTCGGTGCGAATGCAGTGCTTCGTCGCCGCCTTTGCGCCACTTTCTCACCCATACTTTGACGACTTCATCAGATGCCAGGCCGTACTCCCTTGCAAGTTCCATCCTGGAGGCACCCGCGTTGAATCGGTCCACGACTTCTTTACGAAGCTCGTAGGTGTATTTTGGGTAGTTTCGTTTCTCCACAAGGCATAGTCTGCCACGGAGCAGAAACCGGTTATACAGCGACTGGATCGCGCTTTGTGAAACACCAAGGCTACGGGCAGTGATATAGCTGCCCATGCCTTGTTCAAATAATTGCACTGCCTGTTCACGCTGCTCTTCGGTCAGCTTGCTTCCTGGTCTCAT
>NZ_MLCQ01000028.1 GCF_001875725.1 Corynebacterium sp. NML140438
AGCGCACGCCTATTCGCATACTCACACGCGGAAATACTTACCGCGATCGCCGAATTCGACACCCACAACCTCGCCGAGCACTACGGCTGTGCTTCTACCGGGGCATGGCTTGCCAGAGTGCTAAAAATGAAACGGACCCGCGCCTACGAATACGCCGCCGTCGCACGCAAACTCACAGGTTTTCCCACCATCCTTAACGCCCTTCGCGAGGGAGCCATCGACTACACCAGCGTGCGATACATGCTTGACTACGCCACGTATGCCAACCAGGAAGAGTTAATCAACATTGCGACGCATTCCGGCTACCAAGGCTTAGTCACCGCTCTTGCCGGGGCGGACACCACCGAACACCAACCTGCAGACACCGGCGAAGCATGTGGGTTGCATATCCGTGAGGACGGCCAATATATCCGTGGCTGGTTTTGCATGAACACTACTGATGGTGCCGCGTTCCAGGCAGCACTGCGTGCAGGAGCGCACGCCTATGCAGATGACAATGCGATGGATGAGGCTGATGTGCAGATGATGCGTTCAACGTTTGGGTTGCCGCCGGCGAGGTTGATGCTGCAATCGTTGATGGGGATGGTGCATATGGTGCGCACTGGGGCTGCCAAACATGCCACGATGGCGCCGGCGGCGCAGGTGATGGTGCATATGACGACTGATGGGCGGGCGTTTTTACCGAATCACATGGCCGCTCCCGCCACACGGCTTGCCAATTTGGTAGATCATGGGGATTTGATGGGTGTGCTCTATGACGCCGACGGGCAGGTGATCAAGTTTGGGCGCAAACGGCGTTTGGCAAGTAGCAAGCAGGTGCAGGTGTTGTTAGGGATGTGGGGGCACAAGTGTGCGGTGCCGGGGTGTGGGCATACCAGGTTTTTGCAGATGCATCATATTCGGGATTGGGCCGAAGGAGGTGTGACGGATATAGAAAATCTTGTGCCGTTGTGCTCGAGGTGTCATTCGTTGGTCACGGATGGGTTTATTCGGGTGGTCAAGCCTGGTCCGACGTTGTATTTCCGGTTTGCTAGTGGTGAGCAGTGGGTGTTTGCGCCTGGTCGGGTGGGGTATCGCGATGATGCTGCCGAGATTGAGTTGGATGGGTGGGGTGTGGATTCGTTTGCGGATGAGGCTGCACCGACGTGGGACTGGGAC
>NZ_MLCQ01000019.1 GCF_001875725.1 Corynebacterium sp. NML140438
GCAAACACATCCTGATGGTCATCACCGATAACCACGTGACCACATCGCTAAAAGAGACCGGCGAAATCATCACCGAGCACTACATCGACACGTCTCGCAATTACCAAAAACCATACTGGCGAAAAGGCCAACCTCCACTGGCCTAAACACAAAACCGGTGCCTCGGAAAAATAAAAACCAAGGCACCGGTTTGTCCACCATGTCGCGACTGAGTTGTCAACTATGTCGCGACTGAGGACAATGGCGACCCTGACGGGACTTGAACCCGCGACCTCCGCCGTGACAGGGCGGCGCGCTAACCAACTGCGCCACAGGGCCATATGCTTTTATATTTCAACCTCACGATTGAAGTACCCCCAACGGGATTCGAACCCGTGTTGCCGCCGTGAAAGGGCGGAGTCCTAGGCCTCTAGACGATGGGGGCCCGCTGCGTTAACAGCCCGACCATCATAAGCCGATGCGGAATAACATCACAAATCGCCAGCGCATCGTGAGTTTTCAAGGAGATCGCGGCCTAGATTCCGCAAAGTGTAGTAACAAAAAGCGCCACCGACCGGAGTCGTGTGGCGCTGAATGTGGGCCCTGCGGGGATCGAACCCGCGACCTGCGGATTAAAAGTCCGTAGCTCTACCAACTGAGCTAAAGGCCCGTGCGGAACAACTTAGCACAACTAAAGGGTGTGCAGAAATCGCTCATCTCCTCCGAAAAGAAGCACAGGAATGCTACCCCCATATATGGTCATACCCCCAGCAAGTTGCGGGTTTTCGGCCGCTGCTACTGTAAATATATGACCATAACCTTTATTGGTTGTTCACGTTGAAGGAGTCACAATGCCGCTAGATTTAGTCGATCTGTCAAGATGGCAGTTCGGCATTACGACGGTCTATCACTACCTATTTGTCCCACTGACCATGGGGCTCGCGCCGATGGTTGCAATTATGCAAAGCATTTGGCACAAGACTGGCGACGAGCGCTGGTACCGCGCGACCCGTTTCTTCGGAAACATTTTCCTCATCAACTTCGCGATGGGCGTTGTCACAGGCATCGTCCAGGAGTTCCAGTTCGGTTTGAACTGGTCTGAATACTCTTCGTTCGTTGGAGACGTGTTTGGCGCACCGCTCGCTTTCGAGGGTCTGACGGCGTTCTTCTTTGAATCCGTCTTCCTTGGCGTCTGGATTTTCGGTTGGGGCAGGTTGCCGAAGTGGGCACACCTTGCGTCGATCTGGATTGTTTCGATCGCCGTAAACATTTCGGCGTTCTGGATTATTACTGCAAACTCGTTTATGCAGCACCCGGTGGGCGCTGTATTCAACCCGGAGACGAACCGCGCTGAGCTCGCTTCCTTTAAGGCTCTGATCACGAACCCGACTGTGCTGTGGGCGTTCCCGCACGCGGTGTTCGGCGCTTGGATGCTCGCCGGCACATTGGTGTGTGGCGTCGCTGGTTGGTGGATGATCCGCGAGGCTCGCAAGGGCGACCCGAATGGCGACGCCGCGACGGTGTGGCGTTCCTGCACCCGCTTCGGCGCCTGGGTCATTTTGGCTGCGACAGTGCTGATCACGCTGACTGGTGATGAGCTGGCCAAGCTGATGTTTACGCAGCAGCCGATGAAGATGGCGTCGGCAGAGGCGCTGTGCCACACTGAGCTGGACCCGCACTTCTCTGTTCTCTCTATCTCGACGTACAACGACTGCGAGTCCGCAACGCAGCTGATCGGCCTGCCGTTTGTGTTGCCGTTCCTGGCGCAGGGCAAGCTGTCCGGCGTTGAGTTGAAGGGCGTGCTGGATCTGCAGCAGTACTACGAGTCGCTGTACGGTCCGGGCAACTACACCCCGAACCTGTTCGTGACGTACTGGTCCTTCCGCATGATGATCTTCTTCATCGTGGTTTCGGTTGTCATGGCGATTGTCGGCCTGTGGGTGACCCGCGGCAAGCGCGTTCCTACTGCTAAGTGGCTGGGTACCCTGTGCCTGGTGGCGCTGCCGGCGCCGTGGCTGTCGAATATCTCGGGCTGGATCTTCACTGAGATGGGCCGCCAGCCGTGGATCGTCCATCCGAACCCTGCGTTCCAGGGTGGGGATCACCCGGGGATGGAACAGAACATTCACATGCTGCTTGACTTCGGTGTCTCTGACCACCAGCCGTGGCAGGTGCTGCTCTCTATGGTGCTGTTCACGGTGCTCTACGGCATCGGTGCGGTGCTGTGGGTATGGCTCATTCAGCGTCAGGTCCGCAAGGGCATGGATCAGCCTGGGCTCCACGAGGGCGACTCAAAGCGCCTCAAGGACGTGCTCTACGGCCCAAACGCCGAGACCGAGTTGGAGCCGCTGAGCTTCAAGTCTGAGTCCGGCGCAACTACATCCGCTGCGGACAACAAGGAGCTGTAAATCATGGACTTGCAAGTGCTTTGGTTTGTGATCATCGGAGTCTTCTTCACCGGCTATTTCGTGTTGGAGGGCTTTGACTTCGGCGTTGGTATGTTGCTGCCGTTCATGAAGGGCGATGAGATTGAGAATGATCGTCGTCGCACGGCGGCAATCAGGACGATCGGCCCGATCTGGGACGGTAACGAGGTGTGGCTCATCACGGGTGGTGCTGCGATTTTCGCGGCGTTCCCTGAGTGGTACGCCACGCTGTTCTCTGGTTTCTACCTGCCACTTGTGCTCATTCTTATGGGCTTGATTGTCCGCGGCGTGAGCTTGGAATGGCGCGTCAAGGTGGACACGCTCAAGTGGCGCAGGCTTTGCGACGCCGGCACGGCGTTCGGCTCCTATCTGCCTACGCTGCTGTGGGGTGTTGGGTTCACGAACATCGTGATTGGTGTCCCGTTGAATGAGCAGGGCCGCCTGGACTCCTTCCATGATGGGTTCCTGGGGCTGCTGAACCCGCTCGGCCTGCTGGGCGGTGTGGCGTTCGTACTGCTGTTCATGCTGCACGGTGCAACCTTCCTCGGTTTTAAGTCGCATGACCCGCTGCGTGCTGAAATGCACGAGTTCGCGAAGAAGTTCGTGGCTGGCCCGGCGATCGTGGTCGGCGCGGCCTACCTGCTGTGGGTACAGCTGACCCTGGGCGCTGGCTGGACCTGGATCCCGCTAGTCCTGGCTGCAGTTGGCCTGATCGTCTCCGTGGTTGGCATTGTTGGCAACAAGGACGGCTTGGCGTTTTGGATGACGGCGTTCGCCATCATCTGCTGCGCGATTGTCCTGTTCGGCTCGCTGTTCCCGGACGTGATGCCGTCGACAAGCGACGTGTTCGCTGGTTGGGATATCCGTAACGCGTCCTCCTCGCCATACACCCTGAAGGTGATGACGTGGGCGGCTGTGTGCCTCACCCCGATCGTGCTGGCTGGTCAGATTTGGACCTACTGGGCGTTCCGGAAGAGGGTGTCGGTTTAGGCTATGGCCTCGCCGGTTGACCCCCGGCTACTTCGCCTCGTTCCGCCCGTGCGCCAACTCATTGTGCGCACGGGCGTTGCGCAAGCTGCAGACACGTTGCTGCTGGTGGCCCGGGGTATTTTGATTGGGGTTGTTGCTGCGTCGGCGGTGACGGAGCGCGCGGTTCCGCGTGCCTCGTTGCTGTTGGCGCTTGCTGGCGTTGTTGTGGCCCACGGCGTGTTGTCGTGGGTAGCGCAGCGCTGGTCCGCCGATGCGGTCGGCGGCGTTGTAGAGGACTTGCGGACGAAGGCGCTGCGGGCGTTGGCGAAGCAGGACCCGCGCGCGGTGGAGCAGGATTCGGCGACGTGGCGTCACGTGCTCACGCGCGGCATTACGGACTTCCGCCCTTATCTCACGGAGTTCCTCCCCGCCCTCTTTTCGACGGCCATCGGCACCCCAATCGTGGTCGCGGTGATCTTCTACTTCGACTGGCTCTCGGGCGTCTTTTGCCTGATCACGCTGCCGTTGATCCCCGCGTTTATGGTGCTGATCGGCAAGTTGACGGCGGATCATACGCAGCGCCGACTGGAGGTGACGGCTGGGCTGGGTGCTCAGTTGTCGGATCTGTTGGCCGGTGCCCCAACGTTGCGCGCGCTGCACGCCACGCAGCGCCCTGCACAGCAGATTCGCCAGACGGGGCGCAAGCACGCGGATTCCACCATGGGGGTGCTGCGCCTGGCGTTCCTGTCCTCGTTTGCGTTGGAGTTCATCGCAACGTTGTCGGTGGCGTTGGTCGCAGTGAGCATCGGTTTGCGGCTGGTGACAGGTTCCATCACGCTGCTGGCTGGGCTGACGGTGCTCATCATTGTCCCGGAGGTGTTCGCCCCGATCCGCAGGGTCGGCGCGAGTTACCACGCCGCGGCCGACGGTCTGAGTGCTGCCGAGCGTGTCCTCGAGCTTCTCGACGCCCCCTCCGCCACCACCGGCTCCTACATCTCGGACTCTGACGGTGTGCGGGTGCGCAACCTCAGCGTGCGCGGACGAGACGGAATCCGCCCGGATGGGCTCACCTTCGACGCCCCGCACGGCCAGATCACGGTGCTGACCGGCGCGAACGGCTCCGGTAAGTCAACCACACTGTTGGCGGTGTTGGGCCAGTTGCCGGATGAGATGGTGGGGGGCGAAGTGGGCGTCGAAAAGAAGGTGGCGTATCTGCCTGCGACCCCGGCGATGGAGCCTGGGACCGTGGGATCGAACGTGGCGCTGTTTGGCGCGCACGGGGACGCAGACCTGGTGGGCGTGTCTGAGGCGCACGCTGTCGGCCCATATGGAGACGGCATTTCCGCAGGCCAGCGGCAGCGTGTCGGCATTGCTCGCGCCTTCGCCGCGGATGCGGACGTGTACGTTCTGGACGAGCCGACTGCGCACCTATCACCCGAACTCGTCGAGGAGGTCATCCGAAGGATGCGTGAGCTGGCGCGGCGTGGCGCGGCGGTGCTGGTTGTTTCCCACGACCAGCGGGTTCTCGACGCCGCGGACCAGGTGGTACAGGTATGAGTGACTTGAAGTTTTTGCTGCGCATCGCACAGGTGCGCCCCCGTGACCTGATCAGCCCAATCATCGCCGGGGCGATTACGTTGCTGGCGGCGCTGAGCCTGACGGTGTTGTCTGGCTGGCTGATTACGCGCGCGTGGGAGATGCCGCCGGTGCTGGATCTCTCGGTGGCGGTGACTGCTGTGCGTGCGCTGGGTATTTCGCGGGCGGTGTTCCGCTACCTCGACAGGTTGGTGGCGCACAAGCTGGGCCTGCGGGCGCTGACGACGCTGCGTGCCACCATGTACGACGCCCAGGCTGCGACCGGCCGTGTGGGTCGTGGTGAGGGGCAGGCGCTGCTGGTGGCGGATACGGAGCGCGTGACGGATTTCATCGTGCGCACGCTCATCCCGCGCGGGGTGGCGATCGTGCTCACGGTGGTGGCGGTCGCCGGTGCGGCGTTGCTGCACCCACTGGCAGCGGTAGTGATGGTGGGCGGGTTCGCGCTTACCGGCCTGCTCATACCCTACTTAGCGACGCGCGCTTCGCGCAACACCTTCCTGGTCGAAGCCGAGAATGCTTTTACCCTGCAGCTCGATTCGGTGCTGCACGACAGGGTGGAGTACGCCGTCGCCGGCAAGGGCGACGCGCTGATCGAGCAGGCATCGGTGGCTTCGGCGCAGGCGAGCAGGGCATGGGCGCAGTCCACGCGCCCGGAGGCCACCGCAGCTGCGATCCAGGCGTGGGCCACGGGCATCTGTGCGCTGTTGATTACGTGGTTGGCCGTCGAGACATATACGGGCAACCCGGTGTGGTTGGGCATGCTGGTGATGCTGCCGCTGGCCGCGTTTGAGGCACACGGACCACTCGCGAGCGCCGCGGTGCACGCCGATCAGGCGAAGCGTAGCGCCCACCGCCTGCGCGAGGTCGCGGAACGCGCCGACGAGGTCACGAAGCGCAGCGCCGCTCCCCTGCCCCACCCCGCGGACGGGGTTGCGGTCAGGGCGGAGGCGCTTCGCACCGCCTACGGTGACCAGGAGTGGAACTTCGAGTTGGCCCCTGGGCAGCGGATGCTGGTGCGCGGGCCATCCGGCTGTGGCAAGACCACGATGCTGGAAACGCTCGCCGGCCTGCTGCCTGTGGCCGGCGGGAAAGCTGCTATCGCGGAAGGCGCTCGCCTGTTCGCGGAGGACGCCTGGGTATTCGCAACCACGGTGCGTGAAAACCTGCTGGTTGCCAATGGCGACGCCAGCGACGCCCGCATGGCGGAGGCGCTGGAGACGACCGGCTTCGAGTTCGCCCTGGACTTCATGCTCGATAACGGCGCGGACTCACTGTCCTCCGGGCAACGCCGCCGCCTCCTGCTCGCCCGCGCGCTGGTCAGCGACGCCCCCATCCTGCTGCTGGACGAACCAACCGAGCACCTCTCGATCGACGCCGCGGAGCACCTCCTCGACGTCCTGCTGCACAAGCCGCTGCCTGGCGCACTGCCGCAGCGCACCGTGATTGCGGTCGTACACGTCGACGGGCCCGTCGGCATCGAGGTTGCTGCCTCGCCGACGGGCCCGGACGCGGTGTCGTAGCTGGCGCTACTTCTTCATCGTGCCGGTTTCCATGATGCGGGTGTGGAAATCAAAGGCGTGATGCAGATCGTGTGGCGTCTGCTGGAACTTGCTCTTCGACGCCAGCTCCACGTACTCCTCGAGCAGTGGGCGGTAGTCGGGGTGAGCGATCGCGATCATCTTTGCAACGCGGTCGCGCGGAGCGAGGCCGCGCAGGTCAGCGACGCCGAACTCGGTGATGAAGACCATTGCGTCGTGCTCGGTGTGGTCAACGTGGGAGACCATCGGCACGATGGAGGAAATCGCTCCATCCTTGGCGGTCGCCGGAGAAATGAACGAGGAGATGTAAGCGTTTCGGGTGAAGTCGCCCGAGCCGCCCAGCGCGTTCATGATGCGGGAGCCATTGATGTGCGTGGAGTTGGCGTTGCCGTAGATGTCCGCCTCGATCATGCCGTTGGAGGCGATCAGGCCAGTGCGACGGATGACCTCTGGGTGGTTCGAGATCTGCTGCGGGCGCAGGATGATGGACTCGCGGTAGCGCTTGGCTTCCGCGTTCATCTTGTCCGCGTACTTGGGGGACAGGGAGAAGGACGTTGCAGATGCGACGGACATCTTGCCGGCGTCGATAAGGTCGACCATGCCGTCCTGGATGACTTCGGTGTATGCCTGGATGTTCTCGAACTTCGAGTCCATCAGGCCTGCCATCACGGCGTTCGGGACGTTGCCCACGCCGGACTGCATGACGTAGCCGTCGTAGGTGAGGCGGCCGTGGCGCACCTCGTGCTCGAGAAAGTCGAGGAAGTTGGCGGCGATGCGCTCGGAGGTCTCGTCCGGGGCCTTGAACGGCGCGTTGCGGTCCTCAGCATTGGTCTTGACGACGGCGACGACCTTCTCCGGGTCGATCTCGATGTAGGTGGTACCGATCCGGTCGCCGGCCTTCGTAATCGGGATCGGGATGCGGTTCGGCAGTGGTGGCACGAGCCAGATGTCGTGCATGCCCTCGAGGTCGAGCGACTGCCACTCGTTGACCTCGATGATGATCTTCTTCGCCGCGTTGAGGTACTCAACCGAGTTACCAACGGAGGAGGACGGCACGATGTTGCCATCCTCAGTGATACGGACGGCCTCGACGATCGCGACGTCCACGTCGCCGAAGAAGCCCTGCTCAACCATCATGCCGGAGTGGGACAGGTGGATATCCTGGAACTTCATCTCGCCGGCGTTAATCTTGTTACGCATCTGCGGGTCAGACTGGTACGGCATTCGGTAGCGCAGCGCATTTGCCTCTGCGAGCACGCCGTCGCACTCCGGGGCCGTGGAGGCGCCCGTGAACAGGTCGATTGCGTACTCCCGGCCAGCGTTGTGCTCGTCGGTCGCCTTGGCCGCGATCGCAGCCGGCATCGCCTTGGGGTAGCCGGCGCCGGTAAAACCAGAGATGCCAACCTTATCTCCGTGGTTCACGAACTGGGCAGCTTCCTCTGCAGTCATGACCTTGGCGCGCAGCTTGTCACTCGCGATACGCTCGCTCATTAAAAACCTCACTTCGTGTTGATGGTTCAGATATCACACCACCATAATTGTGACTTAGGTCTAACGGTGTGAATCTACGGAAACATCCAGAAAGGTCACCCTCACCGGATACCCCTGTCGGACAAAGCGGGCGTCGTCAAACAAAGTGGACCTCCGAATTGGACTGCGCAGGCAGTGGCGGGAACAATGGGGGCACTATGAATCCACATCTGAGCGTCGGGGGCCTGGCGCTGAGCTCCCCCGTCCTCCTCGCGCCGATGGCCGGCGTGACCAACATGCCGTTCCGCGTGCTGTGCCGCGAGATCGAGCAGGAGCTCACCGGCACCACTTCAGGCCTCTACGTCTGCGAGATGATCACCGCCCGCGCCATGGTCGAGCGCAACGAGAAGACGCTCAAGATGATCAGCTTCGCCGACGTGGAGCAGCCGCGCTCGATGCAGCTCTACACCGTGGACCCCGCCTACACCTATGAGGCGGTGCGCATGATCGTCGAGGAGGACATCGCCGACCATGTGGACATGAACTTCGGCTGCCCGGTGCCGAAGGTGACTCGGCGCGGCGGCGGCTCCGCTATTCCCTATAAGCGCAGGCTGTACGGCAATATCGTGGCTGCGGCCGTCCGCGCGGCGGAAGGTTCGGGGGTGCCGATTACGGTGAAGTTCCGCGTCGGGATTGACGACGACCACCACACGCACATGGACGCTGGCCGGATCGCCGCCGAGGAAGGTGCGGCAGCCGTGGCGCTGCACGCGCGCACTGCTGCGGAGCGATACTCCGGGGCGGCGCACTGGGACGAGATTGCTCGGCTGGTGGAGCACATGCGGGGCACGGGGCTGCCGGTTATCGGCAACGGGGACATCTTTGCTGCCAAGGATGCGACCGACATGATGGAGCAGACCGGCTGTCACGGTGTGGAGGTCGGCCGCGGGTGCTTGGGTAGGCCATGGCTGTTCGCGCAAATTGGTGCGCAACTGCGCGGGGAGCCGATCCCGCCGGAGCCAACGCTTGGGCACGTCAGTGGCATCATCGCCCGCCACGCGGAGCTGCTCGCGGAGCACGTCGGCGAGCGGCAGGCCTGCCGCGACATCCGCAAGCACACCGGCTGGTACCTGCGCGGATTCCCGGTTGGCGGCGAGTTCCGCAAGGACCTGGCTCGGGTGGAAACGCTTGACCAACTGGGTGCGCTGCTGGCGACCATTGCGGACTCCGAGGAGCTCGCCGAACACGCTGACGACGCCCGCGGCCGCCAGGGTTCCTCCTCCAAAGTGGCCCTGCCAGAGGGATGGCTCGACGACCCGGAAGACGCCACCGTGCCGGAGGGCGCCGAGATCGAAAACAACGGCGGCTAGGCCGCTAGGCCTCTCCCATTTACCTATTACTATGGCGAGCATGCGTACCGCCTACCGTGAACACCTTGAAGCCTTCAACCGCGATCTGCTGCAGATGTGCGATACCGTCCGCGAGGTCATGCAGTTGGCATCCACGGCGCTGCTGGAGCAGTCGCTTGAGGACGCCGAGCATGCCCTCAACGCGTCCGACCCGCTCAAGGAGCTCTCGCTGCGCTGCGAGGAGCGCAGCATGAGCTTGCTCGCCCTGGAGAACCCGGTGGCGGGGGATCTGCGCCAAGTATTGTCCTCGATCTACATCGTGGAGAACTTCTCGCGGATGGGGGCGATGGCGAAGCACATCGCGAAGCTGGCGCGGCTGCGCCACCCCTACCCCGTACTGCCGAACACGGAGCACGCACCGATCGCGGAGATGGCCGCGCGTGTAGACGAAATGGTCAACATCACGCATGACCTGCTGCTCGACCCGGACCCGGACGTCGCCGTGGAGCTCAACGCGATCGACGAAGGGGTCGACGACCTCCACGACTACCTCAACGCTATTACGACCTCCGACTCCTGGGAACACTCTGCGCGGGAGGCCGTCGACGTGGCCCTTGTCTCTCGCTACTACGAGCGCTACGCGGACCGCTGCGTCAACGTCGCCGGGCGCGTCGTCTTCCTGGTCACGGGTTTGAATCCGAAGGAGTACATGAAGCAGCGCGACGAGGACGCGTTCGACCGCCACTCGAAGCTGACAGCAATCGAGCGGCGGTTCCGGTCGAAGAAGTAGCGACTAGCCGAAGCGGCCAGCGATGTAGTCTTCGGTTTCCTGCCGCGACGGGTTTTCGAAGATCGTGGTGGTGTCGTCGAACTCGATGAGCTGGCCTGGCTTACCGGTCGCTTCCAGGGAGAAGAACGCCGTCTTGTCCGACACGCGCGCAGCCTGCTGCATATTGTGCGTGACGATCACGATGGTGTAGTTCTCCTTCAGCTCGTGGATGAGTTCCTCCACTGCCAAGGTCGAGATCGGGTCGAGGGCGGAGCAGGGCTCGTCCATAAGCAAGACCTCGGGGCGCACCGCGATGGCCCTCGCAATGCACAGGCGCTGCTGCTGACCACCTGAAAGGCCACCACCCGGCTTGTCCAGGCGGTCCTTGACCTCGTCCCACAGGTTCGCCGCGCGCAGGGAGCGCTCCGCGACGTCCTTGAGCTCCTTCTTGTTCTTCACCCCTGCCAAGCGCAGGCCCGCCACGACGTTGTCCTCGATGGACATCGTCGGGAACGGGTTGGCCTTCTGGAACACCATGCCGACGGTGCTTCGCACCGACACCGGGTCCACGTCCTTGCCGTAAATATTGTGGCCGTCCAGAATAATCTCGCCCTGCACGGAGGCGCCCGGGATCACCTCGTGCATGCGGTTGAGCGTGCGCAGCACGGTTGACTTGCCACAGCCCGAAGGGCCGATGAACGCAGTGACTGCCTGCGCGGGAATCTCCATGGTGACGTCCTGCACCGCGTGAAAATCACCGTAGTAAATGTTGACGTCACGCATCTGAAGCTTCGACATATTGCACGTAATCCTTATTTCTTCACTGAAAACTTCGCGGCAATCAACCGCGCGAGCGCGTTGAGCACAACAACAATGATGAGCAGTGTGAGGGCCGAGCCCCACAGCCTGTCGGCGGCCGCACCCGTACCGCCTGCCTTCCACATGTCCAGCATGAACAGCGGCAGCGAGGACTGCGGCTGACCAAACATGCCGGCCCAGTTCACGATCGGCGTGGATCCGACGAGGATCAGCACCGGCGCAGACTCGCCCATCACGCGGGCAATCGCCAGCATGATGCCGGTGGTGATGCCGGAGAAGGCCGTCGGCACCACAACGCGCACGATGGTCTTCCACTTCGGCACGCCCAGGGCGTAGGACGCCTCACGCAGATCCATCGGCACCACGCGCAGCATCTCCTCCGTATTGCGCACCACCACGGGCAGCATCAGCAGGATCAGCGACAGCGCGACCGCGAAACCGGAGCGCGCCTGCCCCAGCACCGTGATCCACAGCGCGTAGATGAACAGCGCGGCAACAATCGACGGCACACCTGACAGGATGTCCACCATGAACGTGGTCAGCTTGCCCAGCTTCCCGCCCTTGTCATACTCCACCAGGTAGATCGCTGTGGCCACGCCAATCGGGATCGCAATTATCGACGCCACCAACGTCTGCGCCAGCGTTCCTACAATCGCGTGCAGCGCACCGCCGCCCTCCTTGGTGGCGCGGATACCGACCATGTCGGTGGTCCACCAGGACACGTCGCTGATGGCGTCCCACCCGCGGCCGACCACCGTGACCAGCAGCCACAGCAGCGGCAGCATCGCCAGCACCATCGTGGCAGCCACGAGCGTGCCCATCACAGCGCTTTTGATCGTGCGCGACTTCGCCACGGGGGTAAATGGCGACATAGGCTTTGTTGTCATTTACTTCTCCTCACAATCGCGCGCGCTGCAGCGTTGACCGCGAACGTAATCACGAACAGGACCAAGCCCGCCGCGATGTAGGCGCCAGCGCTAATCGGGTTGTTGAACTCCGCCGATGCATTCGCAATAGCGGTTGCGAAGGTGGTGCCGCCGTCGAAGAGCGAGCCGCGGAACAGCGGTGCCGGGGAAACCACCATGTACAGCGCCATCGTCTCGCCCAGCGCGCGGCCAAGACCCAGCATGGAGCCAGCCACGAAGCCGGACTTGCCGAACGGCAACACCGTCATCCGAACCACGTCCCAGCGCGTCGCGCCCAAGGCCATCGCAGACTCGATGAGACCGCGCGGCGTCTGCGTGAAGATCTCGCGGGCGGTGGCTGCGATGATCGGCAAGATCATGATGGCCAGCACGATGCCACCGGTCAGGATGTTTCGGCCCGTCGCGAACGACGGCGAGTTTTGGTAGTGCGCGAAGAGGAAGAAGTCGCCTCCCCAGGAATGCACCCACTCATAAAATTTGCCCAGTGCAGGTCCCAGCACTTTCGCGCCCCAGATGCCATAGACGATCGACGGCACCGCCGCCAGCAAATCCACCAGCACCGCGAGCGGGCGCACCATGCGCTTCGGCGCGAAGCTCGAGAGGAACAGCGCCACGCCCAGAGCGACCGGCATCGCAATCAGCAGCGCGATGAGCGAGATCATCACCGTGGAGAAGAACAAGTTCGGGATACCGAAACGCATTGCGTCCAGGTTCGCCGTCTCCCACGGGCCCGAATACGTCAGGAACCCGAGGAAGCCACCCTCGTTCCGCAGCAGCGGTGGCAACGCCTCCAGTAGGAGGAATGCGCCAATCGCAGAAATGATGAGCGTGATTAAAACCGAAGAGGACGTCGATACGCCCTCGAAGACGCGGTCCCCGGCTCGGCGCCGGGGGCGCGCCTCAACTTGAGCTGTAGCCATTGTTACTGAATCGCGTTGATAGCCTCACGGAGACGCTCAGCGTGCGCGCCCGACACCGGGATGAAGCCCTCGGACTCCAGCTCGCTGTCCTGCGAATCCAGCGCCACGTTCAGGAAGTCACGCACCATGCCAGCAGTTGCCGCATCGTAGCCAGCCGAGCACACAATCTCGTAGGTGGTCAGGATCAGCGGGTAGGAATCCGCATCCTGCGACGCGAACAGCGCGTCCGAATCCACCACCATGTTGTGGCCCTCCGAGGAGAACTTCATGTGTGCAAGCGCGTTGCCCACCGTTGTGGAGTTCAGCTCCACCGCACCGTGGCCGAAGTCGACCTTGGCGATCTTGTCCGCGAAGCCCGCCTCAACGTAGGTGATCGCGCCTGGGGTGTTTGCCACCTGGTCAGCGACACCGGTGGAGCCGTTCGCGCCGGAGCCAACCTCCGTCGGGAACGCCTTGCCCTTCGACTCCCACTTGCCATCCGAGGCCGCAATCAGGAACTTCTGGAAGTTATCCGAGGTACCCGACTCGTCCGCACGGTACACCACGTTGATCTTCTGGTCCGGCAGCTCTACGCCCGGGTTCGACTCCGCAATCTTCGGGTCGTTCCAGTTCTTGATGACGCCCTGGAAGATCTCCACAATGTTGTCGACGCTCAGCGTCAGCTCATCGACGCCCTCCAGGTTGTACGCAACCGCGACAGGACCAATCACGAACGGCAGGTGCCACGTCTCGTTGCCGCCGCAGCGCTCCGCCGCCTTCGCCACTTCCTCTTCCTTCAGTGGCGAGTCGGAACCAGCGAAGACCACCTGCTTATCCAGGAACTGCTTCACACCAGCGCCGGAACCGGTCGGGTTGTACGCCAGCGTCGCGCCCGGAACCTCCGACTCGTACACGGTGCGGAAGTAGTCCATCGCGTTCTGCTGCGAGGACGCGCCCTCTGCCAGCAGCTGCCCCGTTTCGCCGGAAAGTTCGTACTCCCCTGCGACTGCAGCATCAGAACCGGGGGTATCCGTTGCAGAGGTATCCGCCGCGTTGTCCGCCCCGTTGCCACACGCAACCAATGCGGCGGACGCTACCGCCAGGACGCCGAATACTGCTGCAGAACGCTGATTTTTGAAATTCACGTGGAATTCCTTTCCAAGAAATAGTGACCTTTGATGTTCGAGGAGTAACGCTAAAGCGTGTTGGTGAACACAAAAGGTCCCTATTCGTGAACTTCACATGAATGTTGCGTGACGGTTGGATTTAATCCTCCGTCGCTGCCCCCGGTGCCTTATATACGACGTGGCGCTCCGCGACGGTGAACCCGAGCTCCTCGTAGCGCTTCACGGCCGGGGCGTTGTCTGCCTCGACGTACAGGATTACCGCTGAGCTGCCCTGCTCAGCGAGGTGGGCAAGCCCCAGCTCCATCAGCACACCGCCCAGGCCGTGTCCACGGAAGGCGTCCGCCAAGCCGACCACATAAACCTCGCCGGTGCCGTCCGCGTGGCGCTTCGTCCAGTGAAAGCCCGCGAGCTCTTCTCCGCGGTACAGGAACCACACACCGGCCGGGTCGAACCATTCGGCCTCCATCGCGCGGTGCAGGCGCTCGATATCCCAGCCGCCCTGCTCCGGGTGCCAAGAAAACGCCTGGTTGTTGGCCTCCAGCCACGACTTTTCGACGGCCCCACGGCCCCACTTCGCGCTCGCCTCGGTGAGGTTGAACGCCTCGTATCCCTCGGGCAGCTCGACCGGCCCGGCGTGCACCTCGTCCAGCCGCATCACCAGCAGCTCGCGCACCGGGCGCAGCCCGAGCAGCAGCGCGACCTCGTGGGCGTCAGGCAGGTTGCCGTGGGCCCACAGGCCCGCGGCGGGGTTGTGGGCGAAGGTGGCGTCAACAAGACTGCGACCCATCCCCTGCCCGCGCGACTGCGGATCCACCGCGAGCTCCGCCGAACCGTCCGGGGCGAACCCTACTACTCCTACAACGTCGTCACCTTGGCTGACTACCAGGTGATTATGGCCGAGACGGGCATCGTGAAGCCCGTTGAGGAACTGCTCGGAAAAGGCGGCGATGCCGTCGTAGTCCGCGACGCGCTGCAGCATCGCCTCTACCTGTCGTGCTGTCTCCGGGTGCTCGGGCAGCGTGAGCGGGTGGGGGTGAAAGTGAGTGTTCGTCATGCCCCAAGGCTAGCGCGTGTGTACAACTAGAGACGTGAAGAAACGGTCGATCGCGTTCGGACTCGTTGCGGTGCTGCTTGCTGGTGGTGCCGCCGACACCCTGTTCGCCTCCGGCGTGGAGCGCACACTGTCGAGGCAGGCCGCGCAGCTCAACGGGCTCGAAGTCGCCCCCGAGGCCTACATCTCCGGCTTCCCCGTTGCACTTGCCGCGGTGACTGGCACCATCTCGCGCGTGAGCCTGCACTCCGTGGACGTGCCAGTGGAGGGCGTCGGCGTAGGCAACGCCGGGGTAGAGCTGATCAACCTAGAACTACCCGCGGGCGCTGGGCAGCGACTGCGCCGCGCAGACCTGACCGGCGCGCAGGCCGACGTCGTGCGCCGCACAGTGCGCCTCGACGGCGTCGCATTCGGCCAGCTCCTCGGCATGACCGACCTCGACATCGCGCACCCCTACGACATCTCCCCCTCCGGCGGCACCGCCAGCGAAGCCCGCATGACCGGCACCGTCCCCGGCACCGACACCCCCACCACAGTCATCGTCACCCTGCGCCTCGACGGGCCCACGTTCCGCATGCGGCCCAGCCAGCTTATCGACGTCCCCTCCGAGCTCACCGACCGCGTCCTCGACGCATACACCCTGGACAGGGACACCCGTGACCTGCCGTTAGGCGGCCAGGCCGACAACGTGCAACTCTCCGGCGGCTCCATCGAGTTTTCCCGCGACCGCATCAACACCGTCGTCGAAGCTGCCGACCTCGCACCTCTGGTGTAGGACGCTGTAGCCTGGTACGCATGAGTGAAAAACTAAACGGAAACGAAGCAGTCAACCTCGCCGCTGAGCAGTCGAAGGCGACCGCGCACCGCAACATCCCCGCCCTCGGGTTTGATGAGATGCCCCTTCCAGCGGACACGGCGAACCTGCGTGAAGGCCCCAACCTGCACGACGGACTCTTAGCGCTCCTGCCACTGGTCGGCGTGTGGCACGGCGAAGGCCAAGCCAACGATAACGGCGACGAATACGCCTTCGGCCAGCAGCTGGTCATCTCCCACGACGGCGAGAACTACCTGCGCTTCGAGTCCCGCATCTGGCGCCTGGACAAGGACGGCAAACCAACCGGCGCCGACCAGCGCGAGGTCGGCTTCTGGCGCATTTCCCTGAAGGACGAAATCGAGGTCACCCTCACCAACTCCCGCGGGCTCACCGAGATCATGTACGGCACGCTGCTCAACGAGCGCGCATGGCAGCTGACCAGCGCATCCACCATCGTTACGGAAACCGGCCCGGAGAACCACGGCCCGGGCAAGCGCGTCTACGGCCTGCTGCCGAACAACAACCTCGGCTGGGTTGACGAACGCGCCGTCGACGGCGAGATGGTCCCCTACATGTCCGCCGAGCTCAAGCGCGTCGCCGGCTAAGCGCTAGTTTTACAGGCTTTTACAGGGCGAGCCTCGCGTCGAGCGCCTGCTGCACCAGCTCCTGGATCTCCCGAGCGTTCTCGGGGGCCGGGAGCTTTTTGTCATTCAGGCGCTTCACCCTCGTCGCCATCCTCGTGGAGCTCACCAGCCACACCGACTCCGCCTTGAACAGCTCATTTAAGTAGATATCTTTCTGCTTGCACTTCCAGCCGCGCTCCGAGGCGTACTCGAACAGCGCGGCCTGCGTCGTACCAGGTAGGATGCCCGGCCCCGGCTTCGGTGTGCGGATTCGCCCACCCTTCTTCACCACGATCACCGTCGAGTTCGCGCCCTCCAGCACGCGCTCCGTGGTGGGATCGATGTAGATCACGTCGTCGTGCCCGTGGCTCTTCGCCCAGCGCAGCGCCGCCATGTTCGCCGCATAGTTCAATGTCTTCGCCCCCACCTGCATCCACGGCACCGCGTGCTCTCCGGTATCTAGCGAGTAGCCGCGCGACGTCGTCATCACCGACACCCCGCTCTTGCGCTGCTTCAACGCAGTCTCGTCGATGGGGCGCACCGTCAACCACGCCGTGGGAACGCCGGTGGTTTCGCGGCCGCGCGTCATCGTCCACACGCAGCGCGCGTCGATGTCCTCCGGCTCGCTGCCGCGCTCACGCACATAGTCGGCCACCGCCTCATTCGTCGCCTTCACCCAGTGATCCACCCCCGGGTCCGGCAAGTCGAGCGTGCGGGCGCTGCGCCGGAAGCGCTCAATGTGCGCCTCAAGGTTGGCGGGCACCCCCTTCCGGATCAGGATGGTTTCGAAGATGCCGTCGCCACGTGTGACGGCTGCGTCATCCCAAAACACGTGCGGCATGCTGGCGTTTTGGCGTCGAATAGAACCGCCGAACGGTTCCACGAGATAGATCACTGGAGCTGGTAACAAGTGCGACGAACCCATGCGTTCATAGTATCCCGGTACGATGGTGGATGTGTTGAACTCTTCTCCACTTTTGCAACGCCCCGGCGCCGCAGAGTTTGCAGGCACAACGCCACTCGACGCGAAGGGAGTTGCCTGGCATTACGGGGAGCCACTCGGCGAACAGCGCGCCATGGACGCCCAGCCCGTCATCATCGACCGCTCGCAGCGCCGCGTCGTCGCGGTCGCGGGGCCCGACGCACCAGAGTTCTTAAACAACCTCCTCTCACAAAAACTTGTCGACGCCCCCGCCGGCTTCGCAGCCTCCGCCCTCGACCTCGACGCGCAGGGCAGGCTCCTCCACCACGCTGACGTCTTCTACGACGGCACCACGTTCTACCTCGACATGCCGTCCGCACAGTACGAAACGTTCACCGCGTTCCTGCGCAAGATGGTGTTCTGGTCCGATGTCACCATCACCGATACCGACCTGGCGATACTCACACTGATTGGCCCCGAAGGCGCCACGGAGGCCCTCGCGTCAGTCGAGGGCGCGGCATTTTCCCGGCGGGTGTCCCCGTGGACTGACCACGCGCGCTTCGACATTGCGGTTGAGCGCTCCCGGATCGAAGAGGTTGTCGATACACTGGTGGAACGCGGCGGCGTGCTCGGCGGGCTCATGGCGTTTACCGCCGAGCGCGTGCGGGCCGGCGAGCCCGAACTCAGCGCCGACTGCGACGAAAAAACCATCCCGCACGAAGCCCCGCGACTGATCAACCGGGGCGACCGCATCGCCGCCGTCCACCTGGAGAAAGGCTGCTACCGCGGGCAAGAGACCGTCGCCCGCGTGGAAAACATCGGCCGCTCCCCCCGACTGATGGTCATGCTGCAACTCGACGGCTCCGCACCCGCCGAACCCGAAACTGGCGCAACCATCCGAGTGAGCGGGCGCGCGGTTGGCACGCTGGGCACCGTCGTCCACGACGCCGACTACGGCCCCATCGCACTGGCCCGCCTGAAACGGTCCGCGCTCAACGCGGGCACCGACGTCGACCTTGACATCGATGGCGTCGCCGCCCGCATTGACCCCGATTCCCTCCCCACCGACGAAGGCGAGAAAGCCGGACGCAAAGCACAACAACGGTTGCGCGGCAACTAGGGCCAGATTCGGGCTCAGATTCGGACTCGCCTGGCAAACGCACAGGTCACCCCGCGGAGGGGAATTTTTGGGACGTTCGCGCTATTATGTCCTACAGGACAATTAACGAATCGAAAAGCATGAGGCCGCTCCCTGCCCGGGAGCCGCCCAGAAGAACCACCTCAAGGGGGTCACGCAATGGGTCGCGGACGCGCCAAAGCAAAGCAGACCAAGGTTGCTCGCCAACTGAAGTACAACTCTCCTGAAATGGACCTCGAGTCGCTCCAACGCGAGCTCGCAGGCAAAGCTCCAAAGAAGAGCTGGGAAGAGGACGACGACTACGAGGTAGATGACCAGTACGCCGATTACGCCGACTGGGATGCATACGGCACCTCAGGCCGCTAAACGTCCAACACTGACAAAGAACACCTGCTGCCCACCTGGGCCGCGGGTGTTCTTTTGGTGCTTCTAAGCCGTCACAGGGGGCGCTTGCACCACATTCCGGTTTCCCCAGGTCGAAATCAGGGCGGGTGGGGGTTTGGTGCACACACAGGGACACGAGTGACAAAGGACGCAATTCCCAAACAGTACCCTGACATATCCGCAGGTCATAAAAGGACCAGATATTAAGGGGTGCGTCCTTTGTCACTGGTCCCACTAAGGAGATACCAAATTCCTAAGAGTGCCGGCCGCGAAGCACCGCGCGGGCATCCTCGCCGGCCTCGGCGGCTCGGACCTCTCCGAGCACCCAGCTGTCGATGCCACGATCCTTCAACAACGCCAGCGCCTGGTCACGATCCTCCGGCGCCACGACGGCAACCATGCCGATGCCCATATTGAAGGTCTTCTCCATCTCCTCGACCGGGACGTCGCCGACGGACTGGATGGTCTGGAAGATCGGGCCCGGGGTCCAGGTGGCACGGTCCATGTCGGCAACGAGGCCTTCAGGGATGATGCGCTCCATGTTGCCTGCCAAGCCACCGCCGGTGACGTGGCAGAAGGTGCGCACGTCGCACTCCTTGGCAAGTGCCA
Source organism: Corynebacterium sp. NML140438 (assembly GCF_001875725.1). Classification (GTDB taxonomy): domain Bacteria; phylum Actinomycetota; class Actinomycetes; order Mycobacteriales; family Mycobacteriaceae; genus Corynebacterium. The sequence continues at coordinate 19,409 of NZ_MLCQ01000019.1, forward strand.
GGCAGTCGAGGGCGTAGATCTTGGTTGGTTCGAGGAGCTCCTCGCCGAGGGTGCGGCCGAGGGCGTCGATGTGGCCGTCGAGTGGCAGTCCGGCGCGCTCGAGCAATACGTAGCGGGCCAGGGAGTATCCGTTGGAGTGCAGGCCGGAGGACGCCATGGCGATGATGGTGTCTCCTTCGCGGACTTTGTCTGGGCCGAGGAGCTCGGAGGCTTCGACGACGCCGATGGCGGTGGCGGAGACGTCGTAGTCGTCGACGTTCATCACGCCTGGGTGCTCCGCGGTCTCGCCGCCGAGAAGGGCGCAGCCAGCCTGGACGCAGCCCTCGGCGATGCCGGAAACAATGTCGGCTACCTTCTCGGGGACGACCTTGCCGATCGCGATGTAGTCCTGCAGGAAGAGTGGTTCGGCACCACAGACGACGAGGTCGTCGACGCACATGGCGACCAGGTCGATGCCGATGGTGTCGTGCTTGTCCATCGCCTGAGCGACGGCCAGCTTGGTACCGACGCCGTCGGATCCGGCCGCGAGCAGCGGCTCCTTGTACTTGCCCAAGGCGAACAGGCCGGCGAAACCGCCGATGCCGCCTTGGACCTCGGGGCGGGTGGCGCGCTTCGCCAGTGGAGCAAGCAGCTCGACGGCCTTGTCGCCGGCTTCGATGGAGACACCAGCGGCCTCGTAGGACACGCCTGAGTCTGCTGGGGTGGTGTGGTCGGTCATGATGCGTTTTCACCTTTCTGAAGACGACGGACAAGATCTGCGTTGTGGTTACCCTCCGGGAGGCCGAGTGGGTACTCTCCCGTGAAGCAGGCCGCGCAGAGGTTGGAGGCTGGCTGGTTGGTGGAGGCGATCATGTCCTCGGTGGTGACGAACGCCAGGGAGTCCGCACCCACCATGGTCCTGATGGACTCGGCGACGACTTCTTCGTTGCCGCCGCGCCCGTGGTTGGCGATGAGCTCGCCGGGGCTGGCGAAGTCGATGCCGTAGAAGCACGGCCACTTCACCGGTGGTGAAGCGATGCGCACGTGTACTTCGGCGGCGCCGGCTTCGCGCAGCATCCGGATCAGTTTGCGCTGGGTGTTGCCGCGCACGATGGAGTCGTCGACAACGACGAGCTTCTTGCCCTCGATGACTTCGCGCACCGGGTTCAGCTTCAGGCGCAGGCCGAGTTGGCGCAGCGTGTCGGAGGGTTGGATGAAGGTGCGGCCGACGTAGGCGTTCTTCATCATGCCCTGCTTGAACGGGATGCCGGATTCTTCGGCGTAGCCGATGGCGGCCGGGGTGCCGGACTCTGGGACCGGCATGACCAGGTCGGCGTCGACGGGTGCGACGCGGGCCAGGCGGCGCCCGATGTCGATGCGGGCGCTGTTGACGGATTGGCCGTCGACAACTGAGTCGGGGCGGGCGACGTAGACGTACTCGAACACGCAGTGCGCGTGTGGTGCGTCGGCGAAGCGTTCGGAGTGGACGCCGGTCTCGTCGATGGCGATGAGCTCGCCTGGTTCGATGTCCCGGACGAAGGAGGCACCCACGATGTCGAGGGCGCACGTTTCGGATGCGACGACCCAACCGCGTTCCAGGCGGCCGAGGCACAGCGGGCGCACGCCGTGTGGGTCGCGGGCCGCGTAGAGAGTTTTGCCGTCGGTCACCATGAAGCAGAACGCTCCCTTGACGCGCGGCAGGAGTTGGCGCGCGGAGTCCAGGAGGGTGACGTCGTCGCGGATGGCGTCGGCGAGCAGGGCGGAGACAACTGCCGTGTCGGAGGAGGAGCCTTGGCCCTCTACCCCGTCGGCTGGGATGAGCTTGCGTTCCACGGCCTCGCGCTGCAACTCGACGTAGTTGGTCAGGTTACCGTTGTGCGCCAGCGCGACGTCGGTGCCGTTGGGGCTAACGCGGTACATCGGCTGCACGTTGTCCCACGAGTTGTTGCCCGCCGTGGAGTAACGGGTGTGGCCGATGGCGACGTCGCCTTGCAGCGCGCCGAGCGTCGGCTCGTCAAAGATTTGGCTCACCAGCCCGATGTCTTTGAACACCACCACTTGTTCGTGGTCGCCCACAGCGATACCCGCGCCTTCCTGGCCGCGGTGCTGGAGGGCAAATAGTCCGAAATATGTCAGTTTTGATACGTCTTCACCGGGCGCCCAAACGCCGAACACACCGCACTCTTCGCGCGGCGTGTCATCCCCGATGTATTCCTCTTCGGTTCGCACGTGCTCTACTCTAACCAACGCTTAGGGGCGAAGGGGTAGAACGGGCAGCCCTTTTTGGACTTCGTGGGCTCGGGAGCCGGAGGCGTCGATACGCCCGGCGCGAACTTCTTCCTCGAAAGTGGCACGACCTGTGGCGATTCGCAGCCAGGTGGTCGGGTCCATTTCGACGACGTTGGGCGGGGTGCCGCGGGTGTGGCGGGGGCCTTCGACGCATTGCACGGCAACAAACGGGGGTATTCGCAGCTCTACTGTGTGCCCGGGCATTTCGTGGGCGAGGGTGCGGGCGGTGCGTCGCACGGCGTCGGCAAGCAGGGCCCTGCCGGGCTTGTCGACGCCCTCTTCGCCCAACAGCCAGTCCTTGATAGCCAGGACGGCCGCTCGTGTCGCCGCCGGGTCCACCTCTGTCTTCTTCTGTGCCTTCCTCTGTGCCATGGATTTCATATTATGCTGTGGTGCCATGAAGTCTCCTTCCATCACGCTGCGTTTCATGGCGGCTCCAACAGATGTTCTCCACGCGGGCGCCCAGGGTGTCTCCGGTGGCCGTGTGTTGCAGTGGATCGACAAGGCGGCATATGCGTGTGCCGCGCAGTGGTCATCGACCTACTGTGTGACCGCTTACGTCGGCCACATCCACTTCACCCGACCGATCCCGTCGGGCCACATTGTGGAGGTCCGCTCCCGGATCGCGATGACTGGCCGCACTTCCATGCACATCGTCAACGAAGTGCTCTCGGCAGACCCGCGGGAAGGTGTTTTCACCCGCGCGTGCGACTGCCTGGTGATTTTCGTGGCAAAGGACGCAACTGGGCGCCCGACGCCGGTCCCGACGTTCGTGCCGAGCAACGACGAGGAGCGCCGCGTGGAGGCCGCAGCCGTCTCCCGCATCGACCTACGCAAGGCCATCGAGGCGTCCATGCTGGAACAGACCTACACCGACGACTCGACCGCACCGCGCACCATCCATCGCTTCCTTGCGAAGCCGACGGACATCAACTGGGGCGGCGACGTCCACGGTGGCACCGCCATGGAGTGGATCGACGAGGCGGGCATGGCCTGCACTATGGAGTGGTCCGGGGAGCGCACCGCCGCGGTGTACGCGGGCGGCATCCGCTTCTACAAGCCGGTCCACATCGGCGACCTCATCGAGGTGGAGGCGCGCCTGACCAGGACGGATTCCCGCTCGATGCACACCTCGATCTTCGTGCGATCCGGGGATCCGCGCGGCGGGCGCGAGTCACTGCAGAACGCGATTCACGCCACGGTGACCTATATCGGCATCGACATCGACGGCAACCCGCTTCCCGCCCGCAAGTTCACCCCAGTCACGGACGAGGACAAACGCCTTTGGGAGCACACGCAGACGCTCAAGGACCTGCGTGCGCAGTACGAGCCGGAGCCGCTGGTGCGCCCAGACGATGCGCAGCAGCGCGTCGACTAGTGGCTGTGTCAATGCTGAGGCGAAGCGTCGCGACGCTGGCCGCTGGGGCCTGCCTCGCCGGGTCGATGGCGGGCTGCGCCGCACCCCAGCCGAAAACGTCCACCGTGCTGCAGTTCCGTCAACCCGCCGCAATCACCCTCCCCGGTGATAAAGGCGGGGCGTACCACTTCCGGGCCCGCGTGGAGAACCCCCGCGTCATCTCAGGGCAGGAGGCGCGCAGCCGCGTCAGCAACTACACCAACGCCGATACCGCGCTCGCCGACGTGACCCAGGTGCGATGCTTCGACATCAGCTACGTGTACACCGGCAACACCACAGGCGACAGCCCCGACGAAACCGTGCTCAGCCCCGACATCACCGTCGTCGGCAACAACAACGTGGCGGCGAACCGCGTGCGCAACTTTGCCACCCAGCTCTGCGACACCGTTGAACTCCCCGGCCTGCCGCGAAACCCGCAAGAACTCGTCCCCAACCAGACCTACAACCAGACTTTCGTCAGCTTCTCCGTCGACGACGCCTCCCAGCCCGGCGTTGAGGCGACGGGCCTGCGCATGGAAACGCCGCCAGGCACCGTGATGACCTGGCGGCATAACCTCTAAATCGCGCTAGCTACAGCGCTGCGTTCGGGGCCGTCGCGTTGCCGAAGAGCGCCGGCAACGTGTTCGCCCACGCATCCGCCAACGCGGCGACCGTGACGGAACGCTCACCGAAGGTGATGCGGCCGTCGTCGGTCGTCGTACCCAGCACGTGGGCTGGGACGCCGGTGGCGTTTGCGCGCTCGATGGTGGCGTCGACAAGCGATGGATCCACCGCAACGAGCACACGGGACGCGGACTCGGAGAACAGCGCGGTGAACGCGTCCTCGTGGACCGCCGAAAGATCCAGCTCAGCGCCCTTACCGGAGCCAAGCAGCATCTCGAAGACAGCCTGGGACAAGCCACCCTCCGACAGGTCGTGCGCGGCGAGGATGTCCTTGTTCGCGTGCAGCAACTCGCCGAGGCGCTCCTCGTTCGCGAGGTCCACCTGCGGCGGCAGGCCGCTCAAGCCCTGGCCGGAGATGCCCTGCCACACCGAACCGCCGAACTCAGCCTTCGTGTCACCGAGCACGAGCAGGGTCTGCTGCCCCTCACCCTTCGGCAGGCGGTGCGGGATTGCATCGTTGACGTCCTCGATCACGCCGAGCACACCCACGACTGGGGTCGGCAGGATCGGCGTTTCGCCGGTCTGATTGTAGAAGGAGACGTTGCCGCCGGAGACCGGGATCTCCATCTCGGCGGCGCCATCAGCGAGGCCGTGGATGGCTTCGCGGAACTGCCACATCACGTCTGGGTTCTCAGGGGAACCGAAGTTGAGGCAGTTCGTCACCGCGACCGGCTTCGCGCCGGTGACCACGACGTTGCGGTACGCCTCTGCGAGCGCGAGGCGCACGCCCATGTTCGGGTCCAGGTAGGTGTAGCGCCCAGACGCGTCCGTGGAGATAGCCACGCCGCGCGAGGTCTCCTCATTGATGCGCAACACGCCCGCATCCGAGTACTGGGCCTGCACAGTATTGCCGCGCACGTAGCGGTCGTACTGCTGGGTGATGAAGTCACGCGAGCACAGCGCCGGGGAGGCAACCATCTTCAGCCAGGTGCCCTCCAGGTCCTCCGAGGTATCGACGTCCGTCTTCGCCTGCACGCCGTCAAGCCACTCAGGGCGTGCGTACGGGCGGTCGTAAACCGGCCCTTCGTCGATCGATGACGGCGGCGCGTCCAGCACCAGCTCGCCCTTGTGGTAGACGAGGTAGCGGTCCTTCTCATCGGTGACCTCACCGATCACGGCCGCGCCGACCTCCCACTTCGCGCAGATCTCCATGAAGCGATCCACGTTCTCAGGGGTCACCACGGCGCACATACGCTCCTGGGACTCGGAAGCCAGGATCTCGGCCGCGCTCATGTTTTCAGCGCGCAGTGGCACGTTGTCCAGGTTAACAGTCATGCCTCCGTCGCCTGCCGCCGCCAGCTCGGAGGTCGCGCACGCAAGGCCACCGCCGCCAAGGTCCTGAATACCGACGACAACGCCGGCCTTGTACAGCTCAAGACAGCACTCGATGAGCACCTTCTCCGCGAACGGATCACCCACCTGGACTGCTGGAAGCTTGCGCTCCTCGCCTTCCTCGAAGGTCGCCGAGCCCAGCACCGACACGCCGCCGATGCCGTCGAGGCCCGTGCGGGAGCCGAAGAGCACAACCTTGTTGCCCGTGCCGGACGCAAACGCCAGCTTCAGGTCGTCGACCTTCAGCGTGCCCACGCACAGCGCGTTGACCAGCGGGTTGCCCGCGTACGCCTCATCGAAGACGGTCTCGCCACCGATGTTTGGCAGGCCCAGCGAGTTGCCGTAGCCGCCCACACCGTGCACCACGCCAGGCAGGACACGCTTGGTGTCCGGCGCGTCGGCGGGGCCGAAGCGCAGCTGGTCCATCACCGCGATCGGGCGCGCGCCCATCGCCATGATGTCGCGAACGATGCCGCCCACGCCGGTCGCGGCACCCTGGTAGGGCTCCACGAAGGATGGGTGGTTGTGGCTCTCCACGCGGAAGGTCACCGCGTCGCCATCACCGATGTCGACGACGCCTGCATTCTCGCCGATACCGGCCAGAATTTTCGACGCCATTTCCTCTGTCATCGTCTCCCCGAAGTAGCGCAGGTGCACCTTGGAGGACTTGTACGAGCAGTGCTCGGACCACATGACGGAGTACACCGTCAGCTCCGCATCCGTCGGGCGGCGACCCAGGATGTGCTTGATCTTTTCGTACTCGTCGGTCTTCAGGCCAAGCTCCGCGTAGGGCTGCTCCAGCTCAGGAGTCTGCGCGGCGTGCTCCACCGTATCGTTATGTACAGTCATTGTTTTCCCTACGCTCCGATCGAAGAAATAGCGGACAAGAACAGCCCGAGCCCGTCCGTCGACGGCCCCGTGAGCGCCTCAATCGCGTGTTCCGGGTGCGGCATGAGCCCCACGATGCGACCGTTTTCGCTCGTGACGCCCGCAATGGCGTTGATGGAGCCGTTGAAGTTATCCGTGTAGCGGAACACCACGCGGCCTTCCTTCTCCAGCTGCTCGATGGTCTCTGCGGACGCCTGGAAGCGGCCCTCGCCGTGCTTCGCCGGTACGAGGATCTTGTCCCCCTCGCTGAAGCGGTTGGTCCACGCGGTCTCCGCGTTCGCCACCTCAAGGTAGGTGTCCACGCAGTGGAAGTTCAGGTGCTGGTTACGGGTCAGCGCGCCTGGCAGCAGGCCGGCCTCGGTGAGGATCTGGAAACCGTTGCAGATGCCCAGCACCGGCATGCCCTTCTTCGCAGCCTCCACCACAGCGCCCATCATTGGGGCCTGTGCGGCGATGGCGCCGGAACGCAAATAGTCCCCGTAGGAGAACCCACCGGGGACCACGACGGCGTCAACACCCGTCAAATCTTCATCAGCGTGCCACAGCGACTTCGGCTGTGCGCCAGCCAGGCGGACGGCACGCAACGCGTCGACGTCGTCGAGCGTGCCTGGGAACGTGATTACACCGATGGTTGCCGTCATCGAACAACCTCGAAGTCTTCAATCACCATATTTGCCAGGAGGGTTTCGGCGACGCGCTTGAGCTCATCGTCGGACACGGTGTCGTCAACTTCGATTTCAAAGCGCTTGCCCTGACGTACGTCCTCGACACCGTTCACCCCGATTCTGCCAAGCGCGCGCAGGACAGCTTGGCCCTGCGGATCCAAAATTTCAGCCTTCGGCATGACATTTACCACGACTTTTGCCATGAGAATCCTTTGTGTCTCGGAGGTCATTACGACGAAGACAGTATAACGAACGGATCTCGCCCGCGGGAGTCCTTTCTTTTGGGGCTGTTAGACAGTGCAAGCCCCCGAGTGCACGAGCGTCCAGGCGTACTCGAACGCGGTCTGCTTCCATTTCTCATACCGGCCGGACACACCGCCGTGACCGGCGGACATCTCCGTCTTGAGCAGGATCTCCCCGCCCGTGGCAACCTCACGCAGCTTCGCCACCCACTTCGCGGGCTCCACGTAGAGCACACGCGTGTCGTTCAGGCTGGTCACCGCCAGAATATCCGGGTAGTGCTGAGCGGTGATGTTCTCGTACGGGGCGTAGGAGGCCATGTAGTCGTACACCTCCGGGTCGTGGTACGGGTCGCCCCACTCCTCCCACTCCACCACGGTCAGTGGCAGCTCCGGCATGAGGACTGAGGTCAGCGGGTCCACGAACGGCACGATCGCCTGGATTCCCGCGAACTTCTCCGGCGCCATGTTCGCAATCGCGCCCATCAGCATACCGCCTGCCGAGCCGCCTTCGGCCACGAGCGAGTCGTAGGAACTCACCCCGGCGCGCACGAGTTCGTCGGCGCACGCGATGAAGTCGGTGAACGTGTTCTTCTTCGTCAGCATCTTGCCGTTGTCGTACCAGCCACGGCCCATCTCGCCGCCACCGCGCACGTGCGCGCACGCCCACACCATGCCGCGGTCCAGCAGCGACAGTCGCGCCACGGAAAAGCCCGGGTCCACCGAAGACTCGTAGGAACCATAGGCGTAGAGCAGCGTCGGGTGCGGATGAGCCATATCCAGGTCCGCACGGTGCACCACCGAGATCGGCACCTGGGTGCCGTCGTCGGCGGTGGCCCACATGCGGCTGGCGACGTAGTCGGCGGCATCGTAGCCCCCGAGCACCTCCTGCTGCTTCAGCAGCGTCAGCTCGCGAGTGTCCACCCGGTAGTCGAACAGCTGGGCAGGCTGTGTAAAGGAGGTATACGTCAGCCGCACCACCGGCGCATCCCACTCAGGGTTGCCGCCCAATCCCACGGTGTAGAGCTCCTCGTCGAATTCGAGCTCGCGCAGCGCGCCGAAGCTTCCTCCCTCCACGGGTGCCACCGCAAGCCTGCTGATGCCCCCGGAGCGGTAGGCACAAAAGAGTAAGTCCCGATACGTATCGACGCCCTCTACGCGCACATCCGCACTGTGCTCCACAAGCGTCTCCAGCTCTGTGAGCGGCACCCGCGCAGCCACCGGGCACGAACCCACAGCGAAGTTAGGGCCGGTCGCGTTGTGCGTGACCACCCAGTACCCGCGCCCGGCGAGCTCCGCGTAGTCCAAGTCGTACTCCACGCCTTCCTTGCGCGGCCACAGGACCTCGAAGTCAGCGGTCGGCGTATCCAGAGGCACCGCGCGCCACTCGCTGGTCAGCTTCGAGCTGGCCACGATGTACAGGAACTGCTCCGCACGGTCTCCACCCACGCCAAGGTTGAAGCGCTCATCGTCCTCCTGGTAGACCAGCACGTCTTCCGACGCCGCCGTGCCCACCTCGTGGCGCCACACTTGATGCGGGCGCCACGCGTCGTCAACGCGCAGGTAAAACAGGTACTGCTCCCCCGCCCACGTCGCGCCGTAAAAGGCGCCCTCGATGATATCCGGCAGCAGCTCGCCAGTCTCCAGGTCCTTCATGCGCAGGTCAAAGCGTTCGTCGCCGGAGGTGTCCGTCGAAAAGGCGAGCAAGCGCCCAGACGTAGACACCGCGGACGCACCGAGCGAGAAGAACTCGTGGCCCTCGGCCATCTCGTTGAGGTCAAGCAGCACCTGCTCCCCCGGCAGCGGCGAGCCATCCTCCGGCAGCGTCGGCGGCGTCCACGGGTCGTCGCCGACTCGCACGCGGCAGGACACGCCATAGCTCTTGCCCTCGATGGTGCGGCCGTAGTACCACCAGTCGCCGTTGCGCTGTGGCACGGACATGTCAGTCTCCTTGATGCGAGACTTCATCTCCTGGTAGACCTGCTCCGCGAGCGGGGCAAACGGGGCGGTCACCTCCGCGGTATACGCGTTCTCCGCCTCCAAATAGGCGATGGTCTCCGGGGACTGCTTGTCCCGGAGCCACTCATAATTATCGACGAACTCGCGTCCATGAAACACGCGAGTCGTAGGGTGTTGTGCTGCCACTGGCGGTTGCGCGCTGAAATTCGTCATAGGCGACGAGTCTACGCGCAACCTCACACCTTAGGCACGCGCCCCCGGCCAGTCGCTGAACTTCTCGCCGCTGAGGCGCTCGTAGGCCTCGATGTAGCGATCGCGGGTCGCCTCCACCACGGAACCAGGCAACTCCGGCGGCTGGGTGTTCTCCGCAGGGTCCCAACCGGACTTCGGGCCAGTCAGCCAGTTGCGCACGTACTGCTTATCGAAGCTCGGCTGCACCTTGCCTTCCTCGTACGTATCCGCCGGCCAATAGCGGGACGAATCAGGCGTGAGCACCTCGTCCGCCAGAACCAGGTTGCTCTCCTCATCGAGGCCAAACTCAAGCTTCGTGTCAGCCAGGATGATGCCCTTGGTCTCCGCATACTCGGCGGCCCGCGTGTACACCTCCAAGGTCAGGTCACGCAGCTGGGCAGCGAGCTTCGCGCCCACTTTCTCCTCCACGTACTCGAACGTGACGTTCTCGTCGTGATCACCCTGCGTGGCCTTCGTCGCCGGGGTGAAAATCGGCTCCGGCAGCTTCGAGGCCTCAACCAGACCCTCCGGCAGCTTCACACCACACACCATGCCGGTGCGGTCGTATTCCTTCTTGCCCGAACCGGTCAGGTAACCGCGAGCTACGCACTCGAATGGAATCATCTTCAGCTTCTTCACCACGTACGAGCGGCCGAGGACCTCCTCCGGAATCCGGGGATCATCAATCGGGCCCGCCAGGTGATTTCGCACACCCGAAAGCAGGTCGAAGAAGAACATGGACGTGGCAGTCAGAATCCGGCCCTTGTCCGGGATCGCCGGCTCCAACGAGAAGTCGAACGCCGAAATACGGTCCGACGCCACCATCAATAATGTTTCGTCATCCACCTCGTAAATCTCGCGGACCTTGCCGCCAGCCAGGTGGGTATAGTCAGAAAGCTCTGGACGCATGGACATAAAGGTTACAGAATCTCCCCTGGTTTGTACGCAGCGGCGTCCGGGTGGGCGTCGATAAGCTGTTGGATACGAGCACACACGTTGCTGACCTGCGACTCCGCCGAACCGATGAACGCGTGGCGGTCAGCCAACGCATCCTCCAGCTGCTCTTTGTCGAGCGGAAGACGCTCATCAGCGGCGAGGCGATCGATGAGGTTTTGCTCAGCGCCATTTTCGCGCATATCAAGCGCCATCGCAACCGCGTGCTCCTTGATAATCTCGTGCGCCGTCTCACGGCCCACGCCCGCGCGTACCGACGCCATCAAGATCCTCGTCGTGGCCAAGAACGGCAGGTAACGGTCCAGCTCACGGTTGAGCATCGCCGGGAACGCGCCGAACTCATCCAGCACAGTGAGAAATGTCTCAAACTGGCCGTCGATCGCGAAGAAGGCGTCCGGCAGGGCCACACGACGCACCACGGAGCAGAACACGTCGCCCTCATTCCACTGCTGCCCCGCAAGGTCAGCGACCATGGTGAGGTAGCCTCGCAGGATGACCTGGAAGCCACCGACACGCTCGCAGGAACGCGCGTTCATCTTGTGCGGCATCGCAGAAGAGCCGACCTGGCCCTCCTTGAAGCCCTCCGTGACCGTCTCGTTGCCGGCCATCAGGCGGATCGTGGTCGCAAGCGACGACGGACCCGCTCCCAGCTGCACGATCGCCGAGATAGCGTCGAAGTCCAGGGAGCGCGGGTAGACCTGGCCCACCGAGTCAAAGGTGCGCTCGAAGCCCAGGTGGCGCGCCACCGACTGCTCCAGCTGGCGCAGCTTCGCCTCGTCGCCACCCATCAGGTCGAGCATGTCCTGCGCGGTGCCCATCGGGCCCTTGATGCCGCGCAACGGGTAGGCCCCCAGCAGCGTCTCAATACGCTCAACCGCCACCAGCATCTCATCCGCCGCCGACGCGAAACGCTTGCCCAGCGTGGTGGCCTGCGCCGCAACGTTGTGCGAACGCCCCGCCATCACCAGGGTGGAGTACTGATCCGCCCGGTTCCCGATCGCCTTGAGCACCGCAACGGACTTGTCCCGAATCAGCTCCAGCGAGCGGTAAATCTGCAACTGCTCGACGTTCTCCGTCAGGTCACGGCTGGTCATCCCCTTATGGATGTGCTCGTGACCCGCAAGCGCATTGAACTCCTCGATGCGCGCCTTCACGTCATGTCGCGTGACCTTCTCACGCTCAGCGATAGAGCCCAGGTCCACCTTGTCGACGACCGCTTCGTACGCAGCGATCGCCTCCTCAGGAATCTCGACTCCCAGCTCACGCTGCGCCTTCATCACGGCGATCCAGAGCTGACGCTCCAGAATGATCTTGTGTTCTGCGCTCCACAGCGTCGCCATTTCCGGCGACGCGTAGCGGTTCGACAGGACGTTGCTATTGTTCGGTTTCAACAGTTTCTCAGCCACGACGCTGATTATCGCACAACGTCCCGACACGCGCGCTAGATACGGATTTCTCCCTCAATCGCGCGACGCCCAATGTCCTTGCGGTAGAAGGAACCCTCGAGCGAAATCTGCCCAATCGCCTGGTAGGCAGCGTCCACCGCGTCCTGCAGCGTTACGCCCTTACCCAGCACGTTGAGCACGCGCCCACCAGCAGAGACGTACTCCCCATCCTTGGTCGCGGTACCTGCGTGCAACACCACGTCGGGGTTGTCCAGGTCGGCGCCTGCAATGACGTCCCCGGTCTTGGGGTGCTCCGGGTAGTCCTTCGCCGCCAGCACCACCGTCGCAGCGTAGCCGTCCTCCCACTCCAGCGCCGGCAGCGTGTCTAGGCTGCCCGTTGCTACGGCGTAGAGGACGTCGACAAGCGGGGTACGCAGCAGGCTGAGCACCGGCTGAGTCTCCGGGTCGCCGAAGCGCGCGTTGAACTCCACCACCGACGGGCCCTCCGGACCCCACGCGGCGCCGACGTACAGCAGGCCCTGGTACGGGATGCCGCGGGCGACCATCTCGCGCGCCACCGGCCGCGCAATCTCGTCCACGATGCGGTCTACGCCACCCTCCGGCAGCCACGGAAGCGGCGTGTACGCGCCCATCCCACCAGTGTTCGGGCCCTCGTCATTGTCGTAGGCGCGCTTGTGATCCTGCGCCGGCAGCAACGGCACCACGGTCTCGCCGTCTACGAGGCAGAACAGTGACACCTCCGGGCCCTCCAGGAAGGACTCGAACAGCACCGGGTTGCCGGCCTCAATCACCTCGCGAGCGTGCGCGCGGGCCTCGGCAGCATCGAGCGTAACGACGACCCCCTTGCCGCCAGCCAGCCCATCATCCTTGACCACGTAGTGAGGGCCGAACGCCTCAAGAGCATCGTCGATCTCCTCGATGCGCTCCACGCGCTGCGCGCGGGCCGTCGCCACACCAGCAGCGGCCATGACGTCCTTCGCGAATGCCTTGGACCCCTCCAGCTGCGCCGCGGCCTTCGTCGGGCCAAACGCTGGAATGCCCGCGGCCTGCAGCGCGTCCACCGCACCCGCCACCAACGGCACCTCAGGGCCAATCACGACAAGCTCAGCGTCAACGTCTTTCGCCAGCTCGACGACCGACTCAGGCGAAGCGACGTCGACACTCCTGACCTCAGCAAGTGATGCCATGCCGGCGTTTCCCGGCGCGACAGTGAGCTCGTGTCCTGCAAGACCTTTCAACAGGGCGTGTTCGCGGCCGCCCGAACCGATAACAAGGATGCGCATGCCCACTAACTTACCGGTAACCTAGGCGCTATGAGCACTGTGTTTACAAAGATTATTCAAGGTGAAATTCCAGGCCGCTTCGTGTACAAGGACGAGGACGTCGCCGCGTTCCTCACCATCGAGCCGATCGCGTACGGCCACACGCTGGTCGTTCCCGTCAAAGAGATCGATAAGTGGACCGACATCGAGCCAGCGCTGTGGGCAAAAATGAATGACGTTGCCCAACGAGTAGGCAACGCCATCATCGAAGCATTTGGCAGCGAGCGCGCCGGCTACCTCATCGCCGGCTTCGAAGTGCCGCACGCACACATCCACGTCTTCCCCGCCAACGACATGTCCGGCTACGACCTGTCCACCGTGATGAAGATGGACGAAACCGACCCGGCCAAGATGGACGAAGCCGCGGAGAAGCTGCGCGCAGCACTCGAGGCTTAAACCTTCGGGCTCTTCTCCATCGGGAGGGAAATGGTGAACGTGGAGCCCTCACCCAGCGCGCTTTTTACGGTAATGGTGCCGTCGTGTTGCTCGATGAGGGACTTCGCGATCGCCAACCCCAACCCCGAACCACCGCCGGAGGCGCGGTTCCTGGAGTTGTCCGCGCGGTAGAACCGCTCGAAGATGTGCTCCGCGTCCTTCTCCTCCATGCCGCAGCCGTCGTCGATCACTTCAATGATGATGCGGTCCAGGTTCTCCCGCAACGCCACCGTGACCGACGCGTCCTTGCCCGCGTGCTTGAACGCATTGACAATCAGGTTCAGCAACACCTGGTGCAGCCGCGACGGGTCACCGTTGACCGTCGGCACCGAGGTGGCGTTGTTCTCAATCGTGAGCGAACGCTCCGGGAACGCCGCCTGCGCAGAGCTCACCGCCGAAGTCACCATCTCCAACACATCCACCTGGCGCTTATCCAGGCGAGTGCCCTCCGCGCGGGTCAGCGCGAGGAGGTCCTCGACCAGCAACTGCATGCGGGCAGACTCCTCCTCAATTTTGCCAATGACCATGTCCGCATCCGGCGCCATACCCTTCCGGTAGAGCTCCGCATACCCGCGCACGCTGGTCAGCGGGGTGCGTAACTCATGCGAGGCGTCGCCCACAAAGCGACGCATCTGCTCCTCCTTCAGCTGCGCATCCTCCACGGACTCCTGCAGCTGCTGCACCATCGTGTTCATCGCATACGACAACTTGCCGACTTCAGTCTCCCTCGACCACACCGGCACCCGGCGCTTCGTGTCGCCGTCGGCAATTGCAAGCGCAGTATTCTCCACTTCACGCAACGGGGCCAACGCCTTACGAATATAGGTGCGCCCCGCGAACGCAATCCCCAGCACGGCAATGAGGCCAAACGTCGTCTCGACAAACGCCAACCACCCCAACACGCGCTGCTCAGAATCAAGCTGCTTCGCCACATACTTCACGTTATGGTCAGGCGTCTCGCGTGACATCGCACGCCACTTCACACCCGGCGTCTCACCTATCGACGGCACCGTGTACGCCTTATTCGGCTGCCGCACCCTCGACAGATCCGGTGGGCTATCCTCATACACTGGACTCCACGACGTCTGGAACTGCGGATACCACGTCTCCTGATAAAAATCGCTCGGCGCACCCGACGACGGCACCCACGTCGCCTGCCCAACCCACGTGTCCAACCCCTCGCTGAGCTGGTCGTCGACACGCTGATACAGAATGCTACGCATGAACAAGTACACCGCCGAGAAACTCACCACCAGCGCCAGCGTGGCAATCGCCAACACCAACGCCACCAACTGCTTCTGCAGCGGCTTCGTCCTCGAGTACGCAAGCGCACGAAGCCGACGCCTACTCATCGGTCACCTACGCCTTACTTACGAGGTGTACGCAGCACATAGCCGACGCCACGCACCGTATGAATCAACGGCACCTCACCGTTATCCACCTTGCGCCGCAGATACGAAATGTACGACTCCACCACGTTGCCGTCGCCACCAAAGTCGTAGTGCCACACATTATCCAGAATCTTCGCCTTCGACAGCACCACCTCAGCATTCAGCATCAAGTAGCGCAGCAAGTTGAACTCCGTCGGCGACAACTCAATAATCTCGCCAGCCTTCGTCACCTCATGCGTCTCATCATTCAACGTCAGATCGGCGTAACGCAGCGTCGTATCCTCATCCGCGTCCTCCGTCACCTTCCCGCGACGCAAAATCACACGCAGACGAGTAATAACCTCCTCCAAAGAGAAGGGCTTCGTCACATAATCATCAGCACCAATAGTCAGGCCGTGGATCCGGTCCTCCACCGCGTCCTTCGCAGTCAAGAACAGCACCGGGCCATCAATGCCCTCGCTACGCAGCTTGCCCAACAGCTCAAAACCATCCATCCCCGGCATCATCACGTCAAGAATGAACGCGTCCGGACGGAAGTCCTTCACCTTCTCCAGCGCCTCCTGGCCAGACCCCGCACTCTCAACCTCAAAGCCCTGGAACTTCAAAGAAACCGTCAACAACTCAACGATATTCGGCTCATCATCAACAACGAGCACCTTTACAGGCTTCGTAGCCTCAGACATGTACAGTTCACTCCTTCATAGACCAGGGCATTCCACGCTCCCTCTTGCTGTTCTTTACTGTCTTCGGAAGCGCGGCGGCGCCACGAATGGCTTCCATACCCGCGAACATAACTGCCTCTATCTAACGCCGTTTCTCTGAACGTTTCCTGTACACCCCCTGCACGTGGGTGAGTAAAACCGGGATAGTCCGCCGGGAGGGTGTGGTTCTGCGTGCCGGCCCGGCCGCTGCCAAAATAGTTCCCGACGCGGGGAACTATTTTGCGCTTTGGAGTGGTTCCCGTCGGTCGGCAGCCGCGTTTCACCAGGTCACTACGCCTGCCAATGAAAATAGTTCCGGCGATAGCACTGAGTCGGGGAACTTTTCGGGTCAGTCAGGCACCCCGACGCAAACACCCCCTACCCGGCGTTAGGTACGTCCCAGGTAGGGGGTGTTTCCAGAGCTAGAGACGAGACTTGAACTCGCAACCTACGCATTACAAGTGCGTTGCGCTACCGATTGCGCCACTCTAGCAGCGCTGAAGAGTCTACACTAACGTTCACTCGTTTACCGAAATCCCACTTCCTACCTCCACCAATGCCCTTCAGCGTGCCGACGAGACCGGCCGGGTCAATGGGGATGAAGCCGGAAAGGGTGGTGGCGCCGGCGTCGAAAAGGGCGGGTGTCATGGGGGTTGATGGGCCGACGATGATGGTGTCCAGCCCGGAGGCGAGCTCCAAGAGGCGTGGCATCGTTTTGTTCACGAGGGCCGAGGCGGTGATGAACACTGCGTCCAGGTCTGGGGCGAGGTATTCGAAGGCGGAGTCGGGGTAGTCGCCGGCGCGTTGGACGCGCTCGAAAACGTAGAGGTCGGCGACGTCGCGGAGGGTGCGCTCCAGGCCCGGGAAGTGCCCGACGACGCCCACACGTTTGTCGGCGTAGCGGGAGGCGTAAGCCACGAAGGCATCTGGGGCGTCTGCGAAGTGGGGTGCGTCGCGGTTGACCCAGGCGTTGATGGCGGCGAGGCCGACCCCGGCTTCGGCGAGGTTCCACGATTTGAGCATGGAGGCGGCGTCGAGAAGGGGGCGGCCGATTGGGGATTCGGAGAGGACGGGGCGGCCGTCGCCCGGGTAAACCGCGGCGATGCCGACGTGCCCGTCGGAGGTGCGGAGCCATGCCCAGTGGGGCGCGATGCCGAAGTCGGTGACAGTGATGGCGGACGGGGTGGCGTCGATAAGTTGGTCATAGAGTTGCCAGGTCATGTGGCCATTCTAGGCGTGTCGGGGTGGCTTGCTAGGGTCGAATACGTGAACTTGAATTCGCTGTGGGAGTTTGTCCGCGGGTCGCGCCAACATGTGGCAACGATTGACGCGGCGCGAACGTCGCCGCCGCCGTCCGTGCTTGCCCCGATTGACCTGACGGATACTGCGCAGGTGGCCGGGGTGATGAATATTGCTGCCCGTATCGGGGAGATCCTGATCGCGAATGGCACGACGTCTTCGGACGCGATTGCGCAGATTCACACGGTGACGTCGTCGTATGGTCTGCACTACTGCCATGTGGACATCACAGTGAACACGATCATGATTAACACGATTATTGGGGTGCATAAGCGCACACCGGTCAACGTGTTTCGCGTGGTCACGATGATGAGTGAGAACTACCACAAGTTGCAGGAGGCGGACCGGCTGATTCGGTCGATCCGTTCGGGTGCCACGCCACCGGAACTTGCGGAGAAGATCCTCGACAACATCGATAACTCCCCCATTCCGTGGCGCAATACGCGCTACCTGGCGGGCTGGCTCGTGATGGGTGCGGCCGTCGCGATTCTGCTGGGTGGAGACTTGTTCATGTCGGTGATCGGTGGTCTGACGTCGTTTCTGATCATGGGCTTCAACAAGATTTTGTCCCGCAACTCGCTGCCCTACTTCTTCCACTGTGCCATCGGCGGTTTCTTAACGACGATCCCGGCGGCGTTGTTCTATGAGGTCGCACCGTTGATCGGCAGGACGATTGTGCCGAGCCAGGTGATCGCGGTCGGCATCGTCGTCCTATTAGCTGGTCTGACGCTGGTGCAGTCGCTGCTGGACGGGGTGACGGGTTCGCCGGTGACGGCTTCGGCGCGTTTCTTCCAGACACTGTTGTTTACCGGCGGCATCGTAGCTGGCGTCGCGATCGGCTTGAACGTGTGGGAGATGATGGGCTTAGGCCTACCACCGTTGGAAACTATGCTGGGCACCCCGACGTTTAGTGGTGCGGCGGCGCGTATTGCGGGGAGTACGTTGGCGTCGGCGTCGTTCGCGGTGACGTGTTTCGCGGAGCGCCCAGCGGTGGTGGTCGCGGCGTTTACCGCGGCTGCCGGTTCGAGTATGTATTACCTGTTTTTGATACCGCTCGGTTCCGGCGCGCTGATGGCGACTGCCGCGCTGGCGTTCGTCGTGGGGCTTGCCGGTGGTTTGATTGCCCGCCGTTTCCTGATTAACCCGGTGATCACGGCAGTGGCCGGCGTGACCCCGTTCCTGCCCGGTTCGGGTGTGTACCGCGGCATGTACGCAACGATGAACGAGCAGATCGTGGTGGGGCTGACCAACCTGTTCATGGCGGTCGGGACCTGCATGGCGCTGGCTGGTGGTGTGGTGTTTGGTGAGTGGGTGGCGCGTCGCCTTCGTGCCCCGCAGCACTACATTCCGTACGCCGCGTTCAAGCGGGCTGGGCGCTTTACGTTCCAGCAGATCCGCCGACGGAGGCCCCCTGGCGGGCTTCGTCACTAATATTGGCGTAGAATCGTTGTGCTAGTAATGCGCGTCATACAAGGAGGAACCCGTAGTGCCACCCAAGATCACCGACTCTCGCCCCTCGCCTGAGGCGCTCCACGCCGTTGAGGAGCAGACAGCATCTGGTGCTCGCAGGATTGTTGCTACCTACGCCGAGGACTTTTTTGATGGCGTGACCTTGATGTCCATGCTCGGTGTCGAGCCGCAGGGCTTCGTGTACAAGAAGTACGCGGAGGAAGTCCTCGGCACCGAGGAAGAGGACGAGCCGAAGAAGGCGACCAAGAAGAAGGCTACGAAGAAGAAAGCCACCAAGAAGAAGGCTTCTAAGAAGAAGGCCACGAAGAAAAAGGCCACCAAGAAGAAAGCAACAAAGAAAAAGGCCACGAAAAAGAAGACCGTAAAGAAGAAGTCGTAGTTGTGAATGAGTTCGTAGTGGTGGCTAACCGCCTGCCTGTCGACCGCGTCGAGGGCGGGTGGAAGGCGTCACCCGGCGGGCTCGTGGCCGCGCTCGCCCCGGTGTTGCGGGCGCGCGCTGGTTGCTGGGTGGGGTGGTCCGGCGCGGTCGATGAACCGGTTGAGCCGTTTACTTTCGACGGCATCGACTTACACCCGGTAACGCTGGATGCCCAGGACTACGAGGAGTTCTACGAGGGTTTCTCCAACTCGACGCTGTGGCCGCTCTACCACGACCTGATCGTACCGCCGCAGTACCACGAGCAGTGGTGGCAGCGTTACAGCGACGTCAACGTCCGCTTTGCGCGCGCGACTGCCGAGGTGGCGGCGCACGGGGCGACGGTCTGGGTGCAGGACTACCAGCTGCAGCTAGTGCCGGGGCTACTACGCGAGATGCGCCCGGACCTGACCATCGGGTTCTTCCTGCATATCCCCTTCCCCTCCCCTGACTTGTTCCGCCAGCTTCCGTGGCGCGAGGAACTCATCGATGGCCTGAACGGCTGTGACCTCGTGGGGTTCCAGCGTGAGGCGGATGAGCGGAATTTCCGCGCGCTCGTCGGTGACGACGGCAACAGCCCGCGTAGTGGCACGTTCCCGATCTCGATTGATCCGGCGGCGGTGCAGGTTGGTTCGCCAGAGGCGGTGGCGAAGTTGCGGACGTCGGTAGGGAGTCCGGCGGCGCTGATGCTAGGGGTCGACCGCATGGACTACACGAAAGGCATCTTGCAGCGTTTGCTGGCGTTTGAGCAGCTCCTTGAGGAGGGTGTCGACGCCACCCTGATCCAGCTTGCTACCCCGTCGCGCGAGCGCATCGAGCACTACCGCGAGACCCGCCGCCAGGTCGAAGAGGCGGTGGGCCGGATTAATGGCCGTTTTGGTACGGTGGGCCGCCCGGTGATCCATTATATGCACCGGGGTGTGTCCAAGCAGGAGCTGGGTACCTTCTACGCGGCGGCGGATGTGATGCTGGTGACGCCGTTTAAGGACGGCATGAACCTGGTGGCAAAGGAGTATGTGGCCTGCCACCCGAACGGCGATGGTGCGTTGGTGCTGTCCGAGTTCGCCGGTGCGGCGGTGGAGCTGCACGATGCCTATTTGTGTAATCCGTTCGAGGGGGCGTCGATACTTCGGGCGATGCGGGAGGCACTCGACCCGGATCCGGAGAGGATGCGGCGGATGTACGCGCGGGTGCTGGGGCACGATGTGCACCGGTGGGCCGCGGAGTTTCTGCGGGAGGTTGCGCGATGAAACGGCTGGTCGTTACAGGTGCGGCGCTGGGCTTGGTGGCGTGTTCGCCGACGCCGCCGGTGTGGCAGGTCGTTGCGGTGTATACGTCGCCGGACACGCCGGGTGATTTGCCTGATCGGGCGAATGTGAGCATCGACGGTTCGGAGCTGACCGGTACGACGGGTTGCGGCAAGATTGAAGGCGACGTCACGGTCGCTGAAGACACACTGACTATCAACGCAATCACATTCGCAGACACGGCCGGCTGCGAGGGTGCTGCCCGCTACACGCACGACCAGCTGGCGTCGCTGGTGGTGCCGGAGGCCACGTTCCGCATCAACAATGTCAGTGACACCGAGAAGGTGCTCACACTCGACGGCGACGACGTGAACGAGCCGAGCATGCGGGTGATGATGCTGTGAGCCCCATCGACTACTTGTCGACGGCCCCTTCGCTCCTTGTCTGCCTCGACTTCGACGGCACGATCAGCGAGCTGAACCCGGACCCCTACGCGGTAAAACCGCACCCGGTGGCGCTGGACGCGATTGAGTGCCTGTCGCGCGCCCCGGACACGGAGGTTGCGATGCTGTCAGGCCGTCATCTGGACGGCCTGCGCAGGGTGTTCCCGCTGCGCGACCCGGTGGTGTTGGTGGGCTCGCACGGCGCGGAGCCTGGCCCAGAGCTCACGCCGGAGGATGTCGCGTACCTGGATGCGATTGAGCAGCAGCTGGAGGCGATCGCGGTTCCGCCGGCGTACGTGGAGGTCAAGCCGTATCAGCGGGTGCTGCACGTCGCGCCCGTGGGGGACGCGGCGGAGCGTGAGCGCATGCTGGCGGAGGCGCTGAAGATTCACACGCCTCGCCCTGTCACGCCGGGCAACAACGTGGTGGAGTTTTCCGCGGTGGACGTGTCGAAGGGCTCGTGGCTGCGAGCCCACAAGCAGCGCTTTGCTGCGACGCTGTTCGCGGGCGATGACGTCACCGATGACTCGGCGCTTGCGGTGCTGGGACCTGCGGATGTGGGGATTAAGGTGGGGGTTGACGTCGCCGGTGTTGATGAGATGGCGGCGTTTTTGAAGCAGCTCGCCGATGCACGTTGTTGATATTCATTTTCAATACCGCGTAGAATGGCGCCCATGTTTTCACGACGTTTCATTGGCATCCTTGCAGCATCGACGCTCGCGCTGAGCGCCTGCAGCAGCACCGACAACGCGCCTGAAGCCGACAACGCGCCAGCGTCGAACGACGGCCAGATCGTGGCCACCACGCAGGTGTGGGCGGACGTCGCGAGTTTGGTCACGGGCCAGGACGTCCCCGCGATCATCGCGAACACCTCGGTGGACCCGCACGACTACGAGCCGACGGCCGCCGACCTCGCGCAGGTAGCGAAGGCGGTGCTCGTGGTGGCCAACGGCGGCGCCTACGATGCCCGCATCTACGGGGCGGCCGAGGCCGCGAACGTGGTCTCGGCGCTGCCGCTCGCGGAGGCGCACGAGCACGAGCACGACCACGCCCACGGCGAGCATGGCCACGAGGAGAACGAGCACATCTGGTACTCCACCGAGGCGATCGCGAAGGTGGGCGCGGACCTCGCGCAGCGCACCGACGGCAACACGGATTCCCTCGACGCAAAGGTCTCGCAGCTGCAGAGCAAGCTCGACAGTCTGAAGGCCGCCCGCGTGGCGCAGACGCACCCAATCGCGGACGCCATTATCGAGGAGTCCGCGCTCGAGGACGTCACGCCTGAGTCCTTCCGCCACGCTACGCTGAACCACTCGGAGCCGTCCTCGGCGGCGCTCGCGGAGTTCATCGCGGCCCTGGAGGCCGGCGAGATTGACATCCTGATTAACAACCCGCAGAGCCCGAACGGTGTCTCGGACAAGCTGGTTGAGGTGGCGAAGGCCAACAACGTGAAGGTCGTCGATATCTACGAGACCCCGCCGAACGGCGAGAACTTCTTCGACTACTTTGCAAAGGCGCTTGACAAGCTCTAATGCTGCACCTGACCAACGCCTCCTGCGATCCCCTGTGGCACGACATCAACCTTGATGTCGCCGCGGGGGAATTTGTTGCTGTGCTGGGCCCGAACGGCAGCGGCAAGTCCACGCTGCTCGGCACGATCCTGGGTACGCGGAAGCTCAGCTCGGGCACGATTTCGGCGCCGAAGAACATCGGGTTTATCCCGCAGCAGCGCATGTTCGCGCCCGAGCTACCAGTGCGGGTGCGCGATCTGGTGTCGCTCTCGCTTGAGCACCGGCCGCTGCGTCGTCCGAGGAAGGGGGACGTCGATACGCTGTTGGACAGTGTTGGTGCGCTCCACCTTGCCGACGCCCGCGTGGGCACCCTGTCGGGCGGCCAGCAACAGCTGGTGCGGCAGGCGCAGGCCTTTGCGAAGCAGCCCGACCTCATCCTTGCCGACGAGCCCCTGCTATCCCTGGACGTGGCACGGCAGCGCGACTTCGTTTCCCGGCTGCACGCCGCGAAGGTCGCGGTGGTGATGGTGACGCACTCCATCGACCCGGTAATCGACATCGTGGACAAGGTACTCTACCTGGGGCCGAACGGGCACGTGGTCGGCAGTGCCGACGAGGTGCTGCGCTCCGAGGTCCTCAGCGAACTGTACGGCGCCCCGGTGGAGGTCGTGCGCGTAGGTGGGAAGACGGTGATCCTGTAAATGCTGGAACAGACGCAGTACCTGCTCGGGTTCGATTTCGTGATCATTGCGCTGATCACCTGCGCGATGCTGGGCGTGCTCTCCGGGGTGATTGCGCCGCTGATCGTGATGCGGAAAATGTCATTCGCGGTGCACGCCACCTCTGAGCTGGCGTTGATGGGCGCCGCGATTGCCCTCGTGACGGGGTTGAATCTGAGCCTGGGGGCCGTCGTCGGCTCAATTGTGGCGGCGATCGTGCTCGTCCTGCTGGGGCTTCGCAGCGACACCGACTCCTCCGTCGGCGTGGTGATGAGCTTCGGGATGGGCATTTCCGTGCTGTGCATCCACCTCTACCCCGGCAACTCAACTACCGCGATGGCGCTGCTGACAGGTCAGATCGTTGGGGTGAGCAAGGAAAACCTCGGGGTGCTCACGGCCACCACGCTGCTGGTCGTGGTGGCGGTGATGGTGCTGTGGCGGCCGCTGCTGTTCGCCTCCGTGGACCCAGAGATGGCGGCCGCCAGCGGGGTGCGCGTGAAGGTGCTGGCCACGCTGTTCGCCATCCTGCTCGGTATGGCGGCCGCCCAGACCGTCCAGATCGTGGGCGTGCTGCTGGTGATGGCGCTGCTGATCACGCCCGGCGCGTCCGCGGTGGCCATTACGGCGCGTCCCGCGGCGGCGGTGGCGTGGTCGGTGTGCTTTGCGGAGCTGGCCGCCGTGGGCGGCATGTTGCTCTCCCTGGCGCCCGGCCTGCCGGTGAGTGTGATGGTGGCGTTCGTGTCCTTCGCCATCTACCTCATCTGCCGGGTGGTGGGCTACTTCACGCGGCGCTGACGCGCGAACTCGCTGAGCACCACGCCAGCCGCGACGGAGGCGTTCAGGGACTCAACCCACTCGGTGGTGGGGATGGACATGATCACGTCGCAGTTCTCCCTAACGAGCCTGGAGATGCCCTTGCCCTCCGAGCCGACAACGATGACCACCGGGTCGGTAGCACCCTCGAAGGTGTCCAGGGTGTGCTCGCCGCCCGCGTCGAGGCCTACGACCATGTAGCCGTTGTCCTTGAACTGCTTGACGGTGCGGGTCACGTTCGTCACCCGCGCGACGGGCAGGCGCGCCGCCGTGCCCGCCGAGGTACGCCACGCTACGCCAGTCACCTGCGCGGAGCGACGCTCCGGGATGATTACGCCGTGACCGCCGAACGCGGCCGTCGAGCGGATCACCGCACCAAGGTTGCGCGGGTCGGTGATGTTGTCCAGGATGACGAACATGCCGGTCTCCCCGCGGTCCGCCACACCCGCGATCAGGTCGAAGACGTCGGCGTACTTGTACGGCTGGATCTTCAGACCGATGCCTTGGTGCATGCCGTTGCCGGTCATCGTGTCCAGGTCGTGGCGGTCCACCTCCTGCACCGGGATGTTTCGGGAGTTCGCCAGGGTGACGGCCTCGCTGAGGCGGTCATCGTGCCCGGTGCCGCGCGCCACGAACAGCGCCTCGGCCGGGACCTTCGCGTGCAGGCACTCCACGACGGGGTTGCGCCCCACCACCATGTCCGGCAGCTCGCGCTCGTGGCGGCCCTGGTCGCGGCGCTTGCGCTCCAGCTTGCGCTTGTGCGCCGCGTGGTAGACGCGGTCCTCGGCCTTCGGGGTCGCGCCCTTCCCGCGCAGGCCGCGGCGACGCTGCCCGCCCGAGCCCTTCGTGGCGGTCTTCTTGTTCTTCTTCTGCTTATCGGGGCGGTGGTATGGCTTGGCCATTAGTTCTCCTTCAGTTGCCACTGCGCACCGTCGGCGGTGTCGGTGACCTCGATGCCTGCGGCGGCAAGGCGGTCACGCACGGCATCGGCCGCGGCCCAGTCCTTCTCGGCACGCGCGGTGGCACGGCGCTCAAGCTCGGCGCCGACCAGCACATCAAGTGCCTCAGTTACTCCATTATTTTTCGACGCCCCATCGTCCCACACACCGGGGTCCACACCCAACACCGCGGCCATCGCACGCACCTGGCCAGCCAATTCGCCTGCCTTGGCGGTGTCGTGCGCGGCGAGCGCCTTGTTGCCTTCGCGGACCACGTTGTGGATCTCAGCGAGCGCGCGGGGGACGGAGAAGTCGTCGTCAAGCGCCTCGGCGAAGCCTTCGGTCCAGGCGCTCGGGTCGGGCGTGCCGGCCCGGTGCACGAAGTCCTCGATGCGGCGGTACCCCGCCGCGGCCTCCTGCAGCGCCTCCGGCGAGTACTCCAGCACGCTGCGGTAATGTGCGGAACCCAGGTAGTAGCGCAGCTCCACCGGGCGCACCGCGTCCAGCATGTTGTCGATGCTCAGCACGTTACCCAGCGACTTCGACATCTTCTCACCCGCCATGGTCACCCAGTGGTTGTGCATCCAGTACTGGGCGAAGCCGTCGCCCGCGGCGTGCGACTGCGCCTGCTCGTTCTCGTGGTGCGGGAACTGCAGGTCCAGGCCACCGCCGTGGATGTCGAACTCGGGGCCCAGGTACCAGGTGGACATGGCGGAGCACTCCAAGTGCCAGCCGGGGCGGCCGTCGCCCCACGGGGTCGGCCAGCTCGGCTCACCAGGCTTGGCGGCCTTCCACAACGCGAAGTCGTGGCTGCCACGCTTGCCGTGCACATCGCTCTCGCCCTGGTTCATCTCTTCGACACGGTTGCCAGACAGGGAACCGTAGTCGTCGCTCGCCTTCGTCCAGGCAGCCACGTCGAAGTAGACGGAGCCCTCGGAGGCGTAGGCGAAGCCGGCGTCGATAAGCCGCTGCATGTAGTCGACCATCTGGGTGACGTGCCCCGTGGCGCGCGGCTCGACGGACGGCGGCAACACGCCGAGGGTGTTGTAGGCGCGGGTGAACTCGCGCTCATACATGCTGACCCACTCCCACCAGGGGCGATCGTGCTCGGCGGCCTTGGTCAGGATCTTGTCATCGATGTCGGTGACGTTGCGCACGAACGCGACGTCGTAGCCCTTGGCTGCGAACCAGCGGCGCACAATGTCGAACGCCACCCCCGAGCGCAAGTGCCCGATATGCGGGGCGGACTGTGGCGTGGCCCCGCACAAGTAGATGGAAACGTGGCCCTCACGCAGCG
Source organism: Corynebacterium sp. NML140438 (assembly GCF_001875725.1). Lineage (GTDB taxonomy): Bacteria > Actinomycetota > Actinomycetes > Mycobacteriales > Mycobacteriaceae > Corynebacterium. Next base: position 45,432 of record NZ_MLCQ01000019.1, read on the forward strand.
GGCGGAACGGACGCAGCGTGCGCGTCGCGGTGTCAAAAATCTGTTGGGTCTCGGCAGTCACGGCCCTTAGCTTAGTGCAACCAGCGCAGTAGCGACGGCAGCGCGCCCTTCACCCGAACCGGTGAAACCCATGTGGTCCGTCGTGGTCGCCGACACCGACACCGGGGCGCCGAGCGCCTCCGAAAGCACGCGCTGCGCCTCCTCGCGCACCGGGCCCATCTTCGGGGTCTGGCCGATCATCTGCACCGACACGTTGACCACCTGGTGACCGTGCTGTTTGAGCAGCTCCCGCAGCTCCTTGAGCAGCTGCGTGCCCTGTACCCCGTCGTACTCCGGCCTGCCGACGCCGACGAAGGAACCCAGGTCGCCCAGCCCGGTCGCCGAAAGCACGGCGTCCACCACCGCGTGGCTGACAACGTCGCCGTCCGAGTGCCCCTCGCACCCGTCCTGCCCCTCGTGGAGGATGCCCGCGATCCAGCACGGTTTCCCGGCCTCGATCTGGTGCGCATCAAACGCAGTACCGACCCTGAACTGTGGAAAATCTGTGTGCGACGTCATGCGCGCAAGCCTACCGCGTGCTCCCCGACGGCACCTCAAAGATGGTTGGCTCCGCCTCGTCCGTGATGCTCTGCGCCAGGCGCATGTCGATCGGCGTGGTGATCTTAAACGCCATCGGGTCCCCCTGCACCGTGTGCACGTCCACGCCGAACCACTCCATCAGGCTCGCATCATCCGTGGCGACGAAGTCCGGTGCCCCCTCGAAGTAGGCACGGTTCGCGGCAAGCAGCGAACGCAGGTCGAAACCTTGCGGCGTCTGCACCGCCCGCAGCGTGGAGCGGTCCGGGGTGCCGACGACGCGCCCAGCCGTATCGATCTCCTTGATGGTATCGACGACGGGCAGCACCGGCACCACCGCGTCAGCACCCTCGAGCACCGCGCGGGCGACGCGCGCAATCATGCCGGGCGGGGTCAGCGCCCGGGCGGCGTCGTGAATAAGCACGCAGGCATCCTCGTGCTCGATCGCTTTGAGGCCCTCGTAGATAGAATCGGCGCGCTCCGCGCCCCCGTGCACGAAGCGGACGTCGTGGCCTCGCAGCGTAGTGCGCGCAATTTCCTCCATCTCGGGGCTGACCACCACGATGATCGAGTCCACGACCTCGGCGGTCTCCATCGCGGTCACCGAGCGCTCCAGCAGGCTGCGGCCGCGCAGTGGCACAAACGCCTTCGGCACGCTCGCCCCGAGCCGCGTGCCCTTGCCTGCCGCGGCGACGACGGCCACTACCCTGCGAGACATGTTGTGAGTCCCGCTACTTCTCGTCGTCCTCATCGTCGTCGAAGCTGAGGTCATCCAGGTCGATGTCATCCTCGTCCTCAACCACCACGTCAGGCGCGAAGGAAATACCGGCCTTGACCTGCTCCTCGATGATCTTGCGGACGCCCTCTTCCAGCTCCTCGACCTTCTTCTCGTCGACCGGCTCCGCCAGCGCGAGCTCACCGACGAGGATCTGGCGCGCCTTGCCCAGCATGCGCTTCTCACCAGCTGACAGGCCCTTGCCCTGGTCACGGCGCCACAGGTCGCGGACAACCTCCGCCACCTTATTAATGTCGCCGGATGCGAGGCGCTCCTGGTTCGCCTTGTAGCGGCGAGACCAGTTGCCGGCCTCCTCGACGTCGGTCTCACGCAGCACCGAGAAGACCTTCTCCAGGCCCTCCTTACCGACGACGTCACGGACACCGACAAGCTCGGTATTCTTTACCGGAACACGGACCTCAAGGTCCGACTGGAGGATTTGCAGTACGAGAAAGTCGAGCGTTTCTCCGCCAATTTCGCGCTGCTCGATGTCGGCGATGCGTGCCGCACCATGATGCGGATAGACAACCACTTCTCCGACTTTGAATTCCATGAACACTCCTTGAGGACGACAACCGGCTCAGTAACCCCACCACCCTACCATTACGGGCCGTTATGGGGACGCGCACCCGCGATGCGCCGAACTCAACTAAAGTTTAACCCCACCCGTACAGCCTGGGCCTGGTACGTGTGATGAAACTGTGAAAAGTCTAGGTCCAGGCGCTAGGGTTGTGCGGAGAAACATATATGTGAAACAAGAACGATGGAGGACACCCACGTGAAGTCCCTGAAGCCGGTTTTCGCACTCGCAACCGCACTGCTCATGGCCGGATGCTCCGCAGGCCAAATCACTCAGACCTCTGACCAGGTGGCTGCAGTTGACGGCGCCCACGTCGAAACCGAGAACGGCGAGCTGGCTGTACAGGACGTCACCATCGTCCTCGATGAGTCCGGCTCCGCCGCAGTGAAGTTCAGCGCCCTGAACCAGGACACGTCGATGACGTCGCACTCGCTGCGCTCCGTTTCCGTCGACGGCACCCCGGTCAGCATCGAGTCCTCGAAGGAGATCGCGTACAACTGCGTGCTCGTCGGCGATTCCGCTGCAGGCCTCGACCGCATGCCACAGGATGACGGCAAGAACTGCATCGAGTACATCCGCACCGCCCTGCCGAACGACAGCTTCGCATACGGCGGCACCGTGCCTGTGACCTTTACGTTCGATACCGGCACCCTCGAGGTAGACGCCCCGGTCTCCGCGCCGCTGCTGCCTTCCGGCCAGGTCCACCGCGAGCTGAACAAGTAAGGCTCTATGGCGAAGAAGCCTCGGGTAATCCACACCTGTTCTGAGTGTGGATACTCCTCTCCTAAGTGGCTCGGCCGCTGCCCTGAATGCGGCTCTTGGGGGACATTGCAAGAATCCACGCCGGTGGTTTCCGCCACCCGCGCGACGGGGGTCTCAAGCGCGCCGCGTGCTGCTGCGCTCACACCGCAGACGCCTGCGCGCCCAATCACGACTATCGACGCCGCCGCGACCAAGACGGTGCGCTCCGGCATCGGCGAACTCGACCGGGTGCTGGGCAACGGCGTGGTGCCTGGGTCGGTGGTGCTCATGGCTGGCGAGCCAGGCGTCGGTAAGTCGACGCTGCTGCTTGAGGTAGCCTCGCGCTGGGCGGCGATCGACGGACGCAAGGCGCTCTACGTCACCGCCGAGGAGTCGGCTGGGCAGGTCCGCGGGCGTGCGGAGCGTACCGGCGCCCTGCGTGAGCGCCTCTACCTGGCGGCCGAGTCCAACCTGGACATCGTGTTTGGGCACGTGGAGCAGATCAAGCCCTCGCTGCTCATCGTGGACTCGGTGCAGACGATGCACGCCCCCGGTGTGGAGGGCGTGCCGGGAGGCGTCGCACAGTCCCGCGCGGTAACGGCCGCGCTGACCACGCTAGCGAAGACGACCCACCTGCCGATCCTACTGGTAGGACACGTGACCAAGGACGGCAACGTCGCGGGCCCGCGCGTGCTGGAACACCTTGTGGACGTGGTGCTCAACTTCGAGGGCGACCGGCAATCGAGCCTGCGCATGCTGCGCGGCATCAAGAACCGCTTCGGTGCGACCGATGAGGTCGGCTGCTTCGAGCAGACCGCCGAGGGCATCCGGGAGGTGCCGGACCCGTCCGGGCTGTTCCTCTCCCACCGCGGCCGCACCCCGGATGGCTCCGCGGTGACCGTCGCGATGGACGGGGTGCGCCCGATGCTCGCGGAGGTGCAGGCGCTCACCGTGGACCCGGTGAACAAGTCGCCCCGGCGCGTGGTCACGGGCCTGGACGGCAACCGCGTGCCGATGGTGCTGGCGGTCCTGCAGGCGCGCTGTGGGCAGCGCACGAACGATAAGGACGCCTACGTAGCAACCGTGGGCGGGGTGCGCATCACGGAGACCGCCACCGACCTGGCGGTAGCGCTGGCTACGTGGTCGAGCCTGCACGAGACGCCGCTGCCACCGAAGACGGTGGTGATCGGGGAGGTCGGCCTAGCCGGCGAGATCCGGCGGGTGCCGAACCTGGGACGTCGGCTCCAGGAGGCGGCACGCCTGGGGTACGAGCACGCTATCGTGCCCGCTGGCGAGTCCCTGCAGGTCCCGGGCCTGCGCATTGAGCAGGTGTCCACGGTTGGCCAGGCTATCGCTACACTTGCACAGCATGAGTGATGACACGATGCGCGCCGCCCTCGAGCGCCTCGCCCCCGGCACCGCACTTCGCGACGGCCTCGAGCGGATCCAACGCGGCCATACTGGTGGCCTCATCGTCCTCGGCGACGGCACGGAGGTCGTCGAGATTTGCGACGGCGGCATCGCCTTCGACGTCCCCTTCCAGCCACCGCTGCTACGCGAACTGTGCAAGATGGACGGCGCCGTCGTCCTTTCCGCCGACGGCTCCCGTATCACCCGCGCCAACGTGCAGCTCGTGCCCAGCCCTCACTTCCCCACCAGCGAGTCGGGCACCCGCCACCGCTCCGCAGAGCGCACCGCGCTGCAGACGGGGAGGCCGGTGATTTCGGTGTCGGCGTCGATGAATACGGTGACGGTGTACGCGGGTGGGCGTCGTCACCGCCTTGAGGAGCCCGCGGTGCTGATGGGCCGGGCGAACCAGGCACTGTCCACCGTGGAGCGCTACCGCCAGCGCCTCGACATGTCGAACCACCGCCTGTTCGTGGCGGAGATGAACAACTACGCCACCGTCGCCGACGTGCTCAACGTGCTACAGCGCCAGCTGATGCTTGAGCGCGCCGTCACCGACCTGGAGCTGAGCATCGTGGAGTTGGGCGTCGACGCCCGCCAGCTCAGCCTGCAGCTCTCCGAGCTGGAGGGCAACAACGCCCACGACGTAGAGATGCTGGTGCGCGACTACATCGCGACGACCACCGTCCCCACGGACGAGCAGGTCCACCAGGCGCTCGAAGCCCTGGACAACCTGCCGGATTCGGAGCTGCTGAACACGACCGCGCTGGCCCGCCAGCTGGGGCTGCCCGCGAACGAGGAGAACCTGGTGCAGGCGCTTACCCCGCGCGGCTACCGGGCGCTTGCGCGCGTGCCTCGTGTGCAGAAGTTCTTGATGGATCAGATCGTGGCCGTCTTCGGCACGCTGCCCGCCATCTTGGAGGCGCAGCCCGAAGACTTAAGCTCCGCAGACCACGTGACCAGCCTGTGGGCGCGCCACATCTACGAAGGGCTGCGCCGCTTGAGCTAAAGGCCTCACGGCCTCAAAGCTAGGTCAGGTTGAACGGGACCGCGTCGGAGGCGTTATCGCCGATCACGGTGTGCAGGTAGTAGGACCCGGCCGGCACCGGCTGGCGGTCGGTGCACACGTTGGGCTGGGAGCTAGTGCCCGACCAGCGGGCTTCAAATCCGCGCTTGGAGTCGCGCGGGAACGTCTCCTGGCCAGCAAAAACGGGGTCGAAGCAGTCGATGTCGGACCATACCCGCTGATTCGTGGCCATGTCGTAGACCTCAAAGCGCATGATGTTGGCGTCCAAGTCAATGACGCAGTCTGCATCCGTCGGGTTCTGCACCTCCATGTAGAACACCGGCTGCTCCCCCACCGCGTACGACGGCTGGTTTGTCGACGCCACCACACGCAAATCCTTCAGCTCACAGGTGCCGGACGGGGCCGCCTCCGTGTGCTCCGTTTGCTCAGTCGGCGACGTCGGCTCACCGGATGCGCTCTCCTTCGCCGTCTCGGACTCGCTCGGCGTCGCAGCGCCCGGCTCCGGCACCGTCGGCTCCGTGACAGGCGTGGTGGTGGGCGAAGTGGACGTCGATACGTCAGCGTCGCCGCCTGAGCGGGCAAGGGCGCTCAACCCCCACACCAGGAACACCACGATCACCAACAATGCAACGAGCGCCGCGACTCGGCGGCGCCGGTAGATCTCGGGTGGAAGCGGATGCTGGTTAGTCATGCCCCTTACTCTATACCGAAGGTTTCCATGGTCGGGTGAACCTCGCCATCGGCAAGTTGGTAGCGTGCCGCCACCACGCCGAGGGTGCCGTTGGCAAGGCGCTCGGCGAGCACAGGCACCCGCTCGATGAGGTGCTGGGCGCTCAGGTTCGCGTGCGTGACCTCCACATCCTTCGGGTCGCGCGACGGCGCCTCGAGCACCGACGGCACGATCTTCTCAACGAACACGCGGACCAGGCCGTCAGGGATCTCGGCGGTCTCCACCGCGTGCAGCGCCGTGCCGACCGCGCCACAAGACTCATGCGACAGGAACATCACCAGCGGCACGTTCAGCCCTTCCACCGCGTACTCGACGGAGGCAGACACCGCGGCGTCGACGCAACCGCCCGCTGTGCGGATGACGAAAATGTCACCGAAGCCGACGTCGAAAAGCAGCTCAACTGGGACGCGCGAGTCCGAGCAAGCGACGACGGCGGCGATGGGGTGCTGGCCGTCGCGAAGCTGTTCGCGCCAGAGACGGTCCCGGTGCGGGTGCATCTCCTGGCTTGCAACGAATCGTTCATTTCCTGCCTTGAGGAGTTCCCACACCTCACGAGGCGTCTTTGCTGTACTCATAGGCTATATTTTGGCAGAGATGACTGAGGATGTGGCCAAAATTCGAACAAACCTCCAACCCAGCGAAATTATCCCGTGGTACCGCGCCAACGCGCGCGAGCTTCCGTGGCGCGCACCAGGCACAAGCCCGTGGGGCGTGCTGCTCAGCGAAGTGATGAGCCACCAGACGCAGGTGGCGCGCGTCGCCCCCATCTGGGAGGAGTGGATGCGGCGCTGGCCCACTCCGGAGGCCTTCGCCGCCGCCGGCGCCGACGAGGTACTGCGCGCCTGGGGCAGCCTCGGCTACCCGCGTCGCGCGCTGCGCCTACTCGAGTGCGCGCGAGCGATCACCGAGCTTCACAACGGCCACGTCCCCCGCAACGTCGACGACCTGCTGGCGCTGCCCGTCATCGGCGATTACACGGCACGCGCAGTGGCCTGCTTCGCCTACGGGGAAAACGTGCCGGTGGTGGACACGAACGTGCGCCGGGTAGTCGCGCGCGCCGAGCGCGGTAGGCCCGTAGCGCACCCGCGCAAAGCGGAGCTTCAGGAGGTGGCGGCGCTGCTGCCCGCCGATGATTCGGAATGGGACGGCCCGACCTTTTCGGTCGGCCTGATGGAGCTCGGCGCCCTAGTATGCACCGCTACCAACCCGGACTGCGGGGCGTGCCCGGTCAGCCACTGCGCGTGGGTCGCCGCGGGTAAGCCCGAGCCGAACCCGGAGGAGCAGCGCAAGAAGAAGACGCAGCGCTTCGCCGGCACCGACCGGCAGGTGCGCGGCAAGATCATGCGGGTGTTGCGAGGGGCGTCGGCACCCGTACCGCAACGCGACATCGACGTGGTGTGGCCCGATGCGGCGCAACGCTCCCGCGCCCTATTTTCACTGCTTGAGGACGGCCTCGCCGTCCAAGACGACGCCGGTTACTTCCACCTGCCGCGGTAGTTGAACCCACCGGGCAGCTTCACCCACACGCCACCGCGCGAGTTGAACGTGACAGGGCCGACCTTCGTGGAAGCCGAAGCACCAGACTTGGAGAAGTTTAGCCACGAGTTCTTACTCACCTTGTGCTTCTTGCGATAATAAATTCCCATGCGCTCAGACTACACATAGACTGTCCGCATGAGTTCGAGCGTTTTGGTCGCCTTCGCGATGACCCTGCTGGCCGGCATCTCCACCGGCATCGGCGGAATTGTTGTTGCGCTCAAATCCAACATTAGTGACAGGTTCCTCGCCGGTAGCCTGGGGTTCTCCGCGGGCGTGATGGTCTACATCTCGCTTGCGGAACTCCTTCCCGCAGGTATCGAGTCGCTCGACCAGGGGCGCGCGATCCTCGGATTCTTCGGCGGGGTGGCGCTGATCGCGGTAATCGACAAGCTGGTACCGCACGACATCAACCCGCACGAAAGCATCCAGGGCGACGAGGACAAACGCGCCCAAGCCATGCGGCGCGCGGGCGTCATCACCGGCGTGGCGATTGCGCTGCACAACTTCCCCGAAGGCTTCGCCACCTTCATGTCCGCGCTCGCCGACCCGTACCTGGCCATTCCTATCGCCGTCGCCATCGCCCTGCACAACATCCCAGAAGGCGTCGCCGTGGCAGTCCCGCTGCGCGAAGCCACCGGCCGACGTTGGTGGGCCGCCGGGTGGGCCACCCTCTCAGGGCTTGCGGAACCACTCGGAGCGCTCGTCGGGTACCTCATCCTCGCGCCCTTTATGGGGCCGACCACGATGGGATACTCCTTCGCGGTGATCGCCGGAATCATGGTGTTCATCAGCTTCGACAAGCTACTGCCGAACGCGATCGCCACCGGGCACCACCACTACAGCGTCTACGGCGTCATGAGCGGCATGGCGGTCATGGCCGTCAGCCTCATGCTGCTGCCCTAAGCGCTGTGTGCTGCGAAGTGGCGTCGATTAGTATTTTTCATCATGCTGCATCGCCCTGTGATCTCCGCCGTGTGCGCCCTCGCACTCGCCGCCCCACTTGCCCCCTCCGCCGCCGCTAGCTCACTCGACCCGCTGAGCTCCGTCGCCGAGGTGGGCTCCTCCGCCATCAAATCCGCCTTCCGCCCCGCGCCGAAAGTCGTGCGCTACGCAACCACCACCGAGTCCGGCACACGCGCGCCAGTCACCGCCACCCTCTACGACAGGGACAACGCGAAAGGGCTCGTCGTCATCGCGCCCGGCACCCGTGGCATGGCCGACCACTGCGCACCCAGCAAGAACACCTCGCTCATGTCCTCCGACTCTGGGCCCTCCTTCAGCGTCGACTACGAGCGCCCAATGGCCCACATGCTTGTCGACGCCGGCTACCGCGTCATCGTCACCGACTACGTCGGGCTCGGCACCCCAGGTACGCACACGTATCTCAACCGCGTCGACCAAGGCCACGCCGTCATCGACGCCGCCCGCTACGCCGCCCACGACGGTGAAAAAGTCGCCTTCTGGGGCTATTCCCAAGGCGGCGGCGCATCCGCCGCAGCAGCCGAGCTTGTCGCCGACTACGCCCCCGAGCTCAACGTCGTCGCCGCCTTCGTCGGCGCCCCACCCGTCGACCCGCTGGCCGTGCTCGAACAGTCCCGCGGGACCCTGATCACCCCAGTCGCCGGTTTCGCCGCCGTCTCCTACTCCTCCACCTACCCCGACTTCCGCGAAGCGCTCTACGCCGAACTCAACGAAGAAGGCGTCCGCACCCTCGACGCATTGTCGAAAGCCTGCCTTTTCGACGCAATGCGCATCGCCCCCAAAGAGTTCAAGGCCTACACGAAACGCGGCGTTAACCTGGCCGAACTCGCCCACGACAACCCCGTGCTGCGTGCCCGCCTGGAACAGAACAAGCTCGGCCGCGTCCCCACTAAAGTCCCGACCCTGGTGCTCACCAACCCCGATGACGACATGGTCCCCGCCCCACAGGCGACCCAGCTCGCGCGGGACTACTGTGCACTCGGCTCACCCGTCGAGTACCGCAGCGTCGGCATCCCGGGCACCCGGTCCATGCCGCTTGCCTCCGGGTCCTCCGCCACCCCCTTCGCCAACCTCGCCGGGGCCGGCCACGCCCTACCGATCGTCCTCGAGACTTCCAACGTCATCACCTGGCTCGATGAACGGTTCGACCCAAATGGTCCAGCCTTCACCCCGACCTGCAACATCCCCGACGATTCCTCCATCAACACCGCCTCGAACTACCAGTACACCGGGCCAGTGGCGAACGCCATCCTGTTCGGCATCTTCGCTGTGCTCAGCGCTGTAGGTTTGGGCACCTGGCTGGTCGGCTCCGGCCTGCCGAACCCGGCCTTGGTCTGGGCACACCTAATTCCATGATTTCTGGAGCGCGTTTTGCATTTCCCCTGGTCGCCGATCGCCCGTGATGGAATTTGGTGCCTCTGGATGGAGGTGAGTGACAAAAGACGCAATCTCAAAACGCACACCTTACATTCCCGCAGTTCAAAAAAGTGCTAGATATATAGCTTTGCGTCTTTTGTCACTAGCCCAGTTCCAAAGACACCTGGAGAAGGCAACAAGAAAGCCGCACCACCAGGGTGCGGCTTTCCAACCTACTGATTAGACCGGTTCAGAGCCCCGACCATCGGAGTCCGAGCCAGAGTCAGGCTCAGGGCCGGACTCTGTGCGCTCATCTGGGAACTGGGAGGCCTCGGTCTCAGGGGTGCCCTCCGAAGGGGCGATGTCCCGAACGGCCTGCTCCTCAGGTTCCTCGGACGCAGCGTCCTCGCCGAACGTTTCCGCTGGCAGCGGGCGTGGGCGCGGGGTGAAGGTGAAGGTTGCCTCCGGCGCAGCCTTGCCGCGGGTGTTGCGGGCGGCTTCGATGTCCCCATCCCAGCCTTCGACGTCGACGGTGATGATCTCGCCGGCGCCGATCTCGCCGAACAGGATCTTCTCCGAGAGCATGTCTTCGATCTCGCGCTGGATGGTGCGACGCAGTGGGCGCGCGCCGAGGACTGGGTCGAAGCCGCGGATGGCCAGGAGGTTCTTGGCCTTCTCGGTGAGCTCGATGCCCATGTCCTGCGCAGCCAGGTTGGTGTCCACCCGGCTGATGAGCAGGTCCACCATCTGCACGATTTCTTCCTGGGACAGCTGGCGGAAGACGACGATTTCGTCAATGCGGTTGAGGAACTCTGGTCGGAAGTGCTTCTTCAGCTCGTCGTGGACCTTGTTCTTCATGCGCTCGTACTGGGCGTCGGCGTCGGTGGCGGTGCTGCCGGTGAAGCCGAGGCCGACTGGCTTGGAGATGTCGCCGGTGCCCAGGTTGGAGGTGAAGATGAGCACGGTGTTCTTGAAGTCCACCATGCGTCCCTGGCCGTCGGTGACGTGGCCTTCTTCGAGGACTTGGAGCAGCGTGTTGTAAATCTCCTTGTGTGCCTTCTCGATCTCGTCGAAGAGGACCACGGAGAACGGCTTGCGGCGCACCTTCTCGGTGAGCTGGCCGCCTTCCTCGTAGCCGACGTATCCCGGAGGGGCGCCGAAGAGTCGGGAGGCGGTGAAGCGGTCGTGGAACTCGCCCATGTCGACCTGGATGAGGGAGTCTTCGTCGCCGAAGAGGAACTCGGCAAGCGCCTTGGACAGCTCCGTCTTACCGACACCGGACGGGCCGGCGAAGATGAAGGAGCCGGATGGGCGCTTCGGGTCCTTGAGCCCGGCGCGGGTGCGTCGGATGGAGCGCGACAGGGCGCGGACAGCTTCGTCCTGGCCGATGATGCGCTTGTGCAGCTCGGCCTCCATGTTGAGCAGGCGCGAGGACTCGGACTCGGTGAGCTTGAACACGGGGATGCCGGTCCAGTGCGCGAGCACGTCGGCAATCTGGTCTTCGCCGACCTCGGCGATTTCCTCGAGGTCGTCGGAGCGCCACTTCTTTTCCTTCTCCTTGCGCTCTTCGCCGAGCTTGCGTTCGGTGTCGCGCAGGCCCGCTGCCTTCTCGAAGTCCTGGGCGTCGATGGCCGCTTCCTTCTCGCGGCGGACGTCGGCGATACGCTCGTCGACTTCGCGGAGTTCGGAAGGGGCGGTCATGCGCTTGATGCGCATGCGGGCGCCTGCCTCGTCGAGGAGGTCGACGGCCTTGTCCGGCAGGAAGCGGTCGTTGATGTAGCGGTCCGCCAGGGTGGCGGCGGCCTTGAGGGCGTCGTCGGTGTAGGAGACGCGGTGGTGCGCCTCGTAGCGGTCGCGCAGGCCGCGCAGGATGGTGACGGTGTCCTCGACGGAGGGCTCGTCGACCTGGACGGGCTGGAAGCGGCGCTCGAGGGCGGCGTCCTTCTCGATGTGCTTGCGGTATTCGTCGAGCGTGGTCGCGCCGATGGTCTGGAGTTCGCCACGTGCCAGCTTCGGCTTGAGCAGCGAGGCTGCGTCGATGGCGCCTTCGGCAGCGCCGGCGCCGACGAGGGTGTGGATCTCGTCGATGAACAGGATGATGTCGCCGCGCTGGTTGATCTCCTTGAGGACCTTCTTCAGGCGTTCCTCGAAGTCACCGCGGTAGCGCGAACCGGCAACCAGGGAGCCGAGGTCCAGGGAGTAGACCTGCTTGTCCTTCAGCGTTTCGGGGACGTTGCCGTTCGCGATGTCGAGCGCGAGGCCCTCCACGACGGCAGTCTTGCCGACGCCCGGCTCACCAATAAGCACTGGGTTGTTCTTGGTGCGGCGCGAGAGCACCTGCATGATGCGCTCGATTTCCTTGTCGCGGCCGACCACTGGGTCGAGCTTGCCCTCGCGGGCTGCGGCGGTGAGGTTGCGGCCGAACTGGTCGAGCACGAGCGAGTTGGAACGCTCGCCCTGCTGGCCTGGGCGTGGCCCGCCCATGATGCCGGGGCCCTGTCCGGCGCCTGCGAAGCCCGGTCCGCCGCCCTGCGGGGTCTCCGGGTTCTGCGCTTCGCCGCCCTCGTAGCCGGAGAGCAGCTGGATCACCTGCTGGCGCACGCGCGGCAGATCGGCGCCAAGTTTGATCAGTACCTGGGCTGCGACGCCATCACCCTCGCGGATGAGGCCGAGCAGCAGGAACTCGGTGCCGATGTACTTGTGCCCCATCTGCAGGCCCTCGCGCAGCGAGAGCTCCAGCACCTTCTTGGCGCGCGGGGTAAATGGGATCTGGTCAGTGACCGGCTGCGTGCCATGCCCGATGATCTCGATGACTTCGGAGCGGACGTCGTCAAGATTGATACCCATGGACTCGAGCGCCTTTGCTGCGACGCCTTCGCCCTCCTTGATAAGGCCGAGCAGGATGTGCTCGGTACCCATGAAGTTATGGTTCAGCTCGCGCGCCTCCTCCTGGGCTAAGACGATGACGCGGCGGGCCCTATCGGTAAACCTCTCAAACAACTGGCTGACCCCTTACTAATAATGGTTTTTAAAGAGTTGTCACCAACCATAACGCCCCCGACGGACACATCGTCCCGCCGAGGGCGTCATTTCATGGCTTCAGGGGCCATCGCACCAGCTCAGACCGGATGTTCGCTCGTAGCGAACAGAGGCTTTTCGACGCCTTCTCCGGCCCCAACCGGGCAGTTTAGAGCAAGTCGCGCAGCACCGGATCCGCGATCTTGAGCACGTTCTCGCGTGCCTCCTTCGCAGTCGGGGCGTCGACGGCAAAGTTGGCCATCTGGCGACAAGTGTCGCGGTCGTGCAGGCGCAGTGCGGCGCGCACCGCGTTCACCTTGCCCGGCGCCATGGACAGGGAGCTCACGCCCAGGCCGACGAGGACGAGCGCCATGAGTGGGTCGCCGCCTGCCTCGCCGCAGACGCCGATGGACTTGCCGGTGGCTTCGCCGCCGCGGCAGGTCTCGCGGATCATGGCCAGCGTTGCCGGCTGCCACGGAGTGAGCAGCTCTGCGAGCTCGCCCTCCATGCGGTCGGCGGCCATGGTGTACTGCGACAGGTCATTGGTGCCGATGGATGCGAAGTCGGCGATGTCCAGGATGTGGGAGGAGCGGATTGCGGCCGCTGGGGTCTCTACCATCACGCCGACCTTCGGCAGGCCGTGGGCGCGTGCGCGCTCGGTGAACCAGCGGGTCTCCTCTACCGTGGCCACCATTGGGGCCATGACCCACAGCTCGGCCTCCGGGACGGTCTTGTGTGCGGCGGCCAGCGCCTTGAGCTGGTCGTCGAGGAGGTCTTCGCGGGCCATCGACAGGCGCAGGCCACGACGTCCCAGCGCCGGGTTCTCCTCCTCGCCGAGGTCGGCGAAGGATAGCGGCTTGTCGGCGCCGGCGTCCAGGGTGCGCACGACGACGCGGCGGTCACCGAATGCGCGCAACACCTTGGTGTAGGTTTCGGTCTGCTCGTCGACACTCGGGGCGGAGTCGCGATCCAGGAAGAGGAACTCGGTACGGAACAGGCCGGAGCCTTCCAGGTCGTAGCCGGAAGCCTTCGCGGCGTCGTCCGCGGTGCCGATGTTGGCCAGCAGCTTCACGCGGTAGCCGTCGCGGGTGGCACCCTCGCCGGAGGAGCCCGCCAGGGCTGCGGCGCGGCGGCGGGAGCGCTCCTCGAGCTCGGCGACGTCCGACTCGTTCGGAGAGACGATCACTTCACCGACGCCGCCGTCGAGAGCGATCGCTGGGGCGTCGACAAGCGCTTCGCTAATGCCCTTGACCTGCACTGCTGCCGGAATCCCGAGCTGCGCGGCGAGAATCGCCGTGTGCGAGGTCGCACCGCCAGCCTCCGTCACGATGCCGAGGACCAACTCGGGGTCCAGCGTCGCCGTCTCAGCAGGCGCAAGGTCGTTCGCGACGAGCACGGACGGCTCGGTCAGCGCTGGAACGCCCGGCTCCGGCAGCCCGCGCAGGCGCGCGGTGGTGCGGTCGCGGATGTCGTACAGGTCGGTAACGCGCTCAGCCATGTAGCCGCCGAGCTTGCGGAACTTCGCCGCGTAGGCCTCCACCGCGTCGTGGACCGCCTTGGTCACGCCGCTGCCCTTCTTCAGCTCCTTCTTAATGCCGCGCACCAGGCCACGGTCCTTCGCCAAGGCAGCAGTTGCCTCAAGGACAGCCTTGGACGTTTCGGAGTTCGCGTGCGCTGCACGCGCCGTCAGGGACGCGGAGACCTCTTCCAGGACCGCAACGACACGCTCGCCGTCAGCGTCTGGGTCGGTGCATGGTTGTTCGTGCTCGTCGATACCAACGGCGGGTGTAACAACTGCGACCGGGCCAGAGGCGGTACCTGAGGAAACCCCGATCCCATACAAGACGGTGCGGTCAGTCATGAGTGTGTCCTTTCAGCAATCAAGCTAATGGTATTACATTTGATGGTACGCGCTGAGGCGCGCAATGTGCAGAGCAAGGTACGCAATTTCATCTTCTGTCAACGCTGTATCGAAGCGAAGCTCCACAACAGCGGCCACTTTTCGGGCGCACTCAACTTCCCGCGGGTAACTGCGCGTCAACTCACGCGCCAGCGGAGAATTTCCGCGCTCGAGTTGTTTCCCCTGCTCAAGACGAACAAAAAGATAACGAATGTGAGTAATGAACCGGGCCACATTTATCGACGCAGCTTCGAACTCCACCCCAAACTCAGCCGCAATGATCTGCATCATCTGCTGAATGAGCCCCGTCATCCGGTACGTATGCGCCAGATCGCCAGTGTTGAATCCGGCGTTGACCAGGTGCATCGCAAGCGCGGTGGCTTCGGTGGCGGGCAGGGTGGCGTCGAAAAGTTCGTTGATGCGCTCCAGCAGGCGCTCGCCTTGCTCGTACTCTGCTGGGTAAAGGTACTGGACCTCGGCGCGCAGCGGGTACGCGATGTTCTCGCCCCGCGAGGCGCGCTCTAACGCATTAATAATGTGGTCCGTCACCGCGGTGACCAGCGTGATGCCGGGCGTGGCACCAACTGCCTCCAACGCTGCAGTCACCCGGTGGACATCCTCGGCGGGAAAACCAGCGATCATCTCGCCGGAGTGGTCCGGGTCGCGACCATCCGCCGGGACAAATACTCGCTGCACCTTCGACTCGTCGATGAGGTCGCCCTTCTTTGCCCCGAAGGCGACGCCCCGACCGGTCACCACAACGTCCTCAGACCCGCGACGGGCCAGGACGACGTTGTTGTTAAAGATGCGGAGTATTTGCATGCACTCGACCCTACTTGGTTACCCCCAACAGTGGCTGGCCGACCACGGCCTCACCAGTGGCGATATCTTCCACAGCAGCCAGCGACTTGGAGTTGACCACGGTCATAATCACCGTGGTGTCCACGCCGTGACCTGCGATTGCGCCGAAGTCGACGTCCGCAAGGGCGTCGCCGATCTCGACGCGCTGCTTCTTCTCCACGAGCGGGGTGAACCCTTCGCCCTTCAGCTTGACGGTGTCAATACCGATGTGGACGAGAACCTCGACGCCGTCGTCAGTCTTGATGCCGTAGGCGTGGCCCGTCTTCGCGACAGAGATCACCTTGCCGGCAACCGGCGCCACGACCTTCTCGACGCCACCTTCCGGCAACACACCAACCGCCTGGCCGAGCGCACCGGATGCGAACGCGGCGTCCTGGATCTGATCCATCGGGACAACCTTGCCGGCGATCGGCGCGTTGACCTCGCGGGTGTCCGCTGCAGGGGTCGCAGATGCCTCAGCCTCGGCCTCTGCTGCTGCGGCGGCTGGCGCGGCAGCAGCCGCCGGAGTTGCTGCCGCAACTGCCGGAGCTTCCTTCTGCTCCTTTTCTTCCTGTGCCGCGCGTGCGCGAGCCAGGGCTTCTTCACGCTCTTCCGGGGTGCGGTAATCGGTGAAGTAGATGACGAAGAAGGAGGTAAAGAACGCAACCGCAATCGCGATGACGTAGACCCAGATTGGGCTGAAGACCACGGTGGTCAGCAGCGAGGTGAACACGAACGCGTTGGTCTGCACACCACCGAACGGGGTGCCCAGGATAGCGATGGTCAGGCCACCGGTGAAGCAACCCACCAGCATGCGCGGGTAGATCCTCTTGTAGCGCAGGTGGATGCCGTAGAGGGACGGTTCCGAAATACCACCGAACAGACCAGCTGCCAGCGCCGAACCGGAGGTCTGGCGCATGACCGGGTCCTTATCGCGCAGAGAGAGCGCGAACACAGCCGCGGTTGCACCGAAGCAGGCGAAGTTCCAAGCACCCATTGGGCCCTGGATGAAGTCGTAGCCCAGGGTCTGGATGTTGACCAGCATGAGGGCGTTGAGTGGCCAGTGCAGGCCGAGCGGAACCAGGAACGGGTACAGCATCGGAATCAGGATGGCGAACACGAACGGCGCGTTGCCGTTCAGCCACGCCAGGCCAACACCAATCCATGCGCCGAGCGCGTAGCCGAGCGGGCCAATCACGATCGCGGTGACCGGGATCATCACCAGCAGGGTGAGGAACGGCACGAACACCATGTGGACCGCGGACGGAATAATCTTCTGGAAACCCTTGTACACCAGGGCCGCCACGACCGCCATGATCAGCGGCACAAACACGTTGCCGCCGTAGTCAGGCAGCACCATCGGCAAGCCCATCACGGTCACGCGGCTGACCTCAGTGCCGAGCAGGTTGTTGACCTCAGTCACGGCATCCGGGTGGTCCGCCAGCCCCATGAACTCAGGGGTGAACAGCGCCAAGATGACGGCGGCAGGCACCCACGGCTCAATGTTGAGCTTCTTGCCCGCGTTGTACGCAACCATCACCGGCAGGAAGTAGAACACCGAGCGCCACATCGCGTCGACGAACTGCCAACCCGGAGTCTTGACCTCCGCACGGAAGTCAACAAATCCCAGGGCGTCCATCACTGCAGCAAACGCAATAATTAACGACGCCCCAAGCAACACACCCAGAATCGGCCTAAAGGAATCCGAGAGGTACTCGAAGAACGCGTCCATCCACGGCACCTTGCCCTGCGCTTTCGCGCGCTGGGCCGCCTTCACGTCATCGTTGCTTTGGCTGCCACGCGACTGCATCTCAGGCAGGTTGTTCATCGCGTTGTACACCGTCGCGACGTCCCCGCCAACAATCACCTGGTAGTGCGACCCGCCCTGCGGCACCGCACCCATCACCTTCGGGTTCGCCTCAAGACGCTCCTTGTCAGCCAGGGAGGCGTCGTTGAGCTCAAAACGCAAACGGGTCGCGCAGTGCGTAAAGGACGCAATGTTGTCCGCACCGCCAATCCCCGCAAGGATATCCGCCGCCTGCTCCTGCAAGCCGGCCTGCTTGGTTGCCATGTTCACTCCTTTTCTTCAAAGAACCAGGGATGAAAAAAGACCCGGGACGCGAAAACGCCCCAGGTCTTGCCCCGCCGAACCCGGCAGGTAACAACCCTGTGGTTGGTATTACGTTCCACTATATGCCGGAACGTTTTGGTGTGCAATAAGCTTGCTCTCAGCTGGGAACCAACGCTCCAGCAGCAGCGCTGCCCACATCGCCAGCGACGCCAACCCGATCAAGTTGCCCATGTACCAAAGGGGCGTCGAGAAGCTGTAGGCATCAACCTCCGGGTAGAGCTGATACGACGGCACAAACAGCACCGCGACGTAGAGCACGTGCGCGAGCTTCCACACCGACGGCACCGCCGCGAAAATGAGCGGGACCGCCAACATCACGCAGGAGAAGTGGTGCGACACCGCGTAGGGTCCCCCCACGCTGATACCCAGCGCGACGAAGAACAGCGCATGCACGTCCAACCCCCGGCGCAGCAGGTACCACGCACCCAAGCCCGTGAGCAGCGCGAACACCAAGAAGATGACGCCGGTCGGGGCCTCCAGCCCCGCACGCGCGAACAGGCCGGACAGCGCCTGGTTCGGCGGGTACATCGCGTTGCCGCCGCGGTCGGTGTTGAAGAACTCGTCGGTGAAGTAGTACCAGGTCTCCGCCGGACGCATCAGCACACCAATCAGAATCGTGCCCACGAACGTCCCGGCCGCACGCGCCACCGACGCCCAATCTTTCTTCACCAAGAACAAAATCGCGAACGCCGCCGGCGTGATCTTAATCCCAGCCGCAATCCCCACACCGACACCGCGCAACTGCCGCGGCAACAAGCCCAGCACATCCACCACGACCAGCGCGAACAAAAACACGTTAATCTGGCCGAAGAAGAAATTCGCCTGCAGCGGATCAATCGCCAAGGACCACGCAATCACCCCCACCAGCACCAGCGGCGTGACCTTCACGTCTAGCTTGCGCAGCGCCAACCACGAAATGAGCGCCACGCACGCCATCGTCGCCAACGTCCACACCACGTCCATCACTGGCTCAGGCATCCACGTCAGCGGCACAAACAGTAAGGCCGCGAACGGCGGGTAGATGAAGCGGAACCCGCTGCGCGTCGGGAAATCGTCATACAGGTCGGCGCCGCTGGTCAGGGCGTTGCCGGCGTCGCGAAACACGCCGACGTCCAGCAACTCACCGCGCGCCGCACTGCCAAAGACCTCACTGAGCCCACTCGCAGCCGCGAGCACACCAACGAGCACCCACACCCACAACGAAACCTGCTTCACCATCGCATCGCCTTACGCCCATCACTGCTGACTAACTTTGCTGCCTAACTCTGCGCATCATACCGATACACAGGGACACGAATGAACTACACTACGGAATAATCCTTTCCCGACTGCTTTGAATAGAGGAAGCACATGAACAACCAGCAGCCCATGTACGACAAAGATGGCCTCCCAATCTCGCAACCAACCAGCCAATTCCAGGGGTTCGGGCAGTACGGGCAATTCGGGCAGGCTGGGCAGTTCGGGCAGGGATCACCGTACGGGCAACCGCAGATGCAGCAGTTCGCACCTGCACAAACGCCCCAAATGCAGCAGATGCAGATGGCCTACGGGCGCGCCGTGCCCCAAAAGAACAAGTTCCTCGCGGCGGCGTTGTTCTTCTTCCTGGGGTCGTTTGGTATCGGCAACTTCTACCTTGGGCAGAACGTCCGCGGCGTCACCAAAGTGGGGCTCTTCCTGACCGGCAGCCTCTTCAGCCTGATCCCGTTCGTCGGCTGGATCGTTTCCACCCCGATCTTCCTCGCACTATGGGTGTGGTGCGTCATCGAGATGATCATGGTCCTCGTCGGCGGCGGAGGCTACGACACCGACGCCAATGGAATCCCACTGAAGTAAAACTTCAGGCGGTTGTCCTCAGCTCCGTGGCTGAGGACCTGTGTTTGGGTCAACCCCCATCAACACGGGTCGCACATTCTTATGGTCCTCTGTATTCAAGGCACGAGAAGAAGTTCCCACGCTCGGGAACTTCTTTGCGTTTGAGGCCGGTTCTGGTCGCCCGGCACTCGCGTTTCTCCAGGTCGCGACGGCTGTCAACGAAGAAAGTTCCCGCTATTCCTGAAATCGCGGGAACTTTTTCTGAGGGGAAGTGCGAGAGGGGGCCGAGGGCCCGGCAGGGCTCAACGACAAGAAACCAGCCCTACGCCTCCGGCTTCACCAGTGGGAAGAGGACGGTTTCGCGGATGCCGAGGCCGGTCAGGGCCATCAGCAGGCGGTCGATGCCCATGCCGCAGCCGGCGGTTGGTGGCATGCCCTGTTCCATGGCGGCGAGGAAGTCCTCGTCGAGGACCATGGCTTCGTCGTCGCCGTGTGCGGCGAGGCGGGCTTGGTCTTCGAAGCGTTCGCGCTGGATGACGGGGTCGACAAGTTCGGAGTAGCCGGTGGCCAGCTCGAAGCCGCGGACGTAGAGGTCGAACTTCTCGGTGACGCCGGGCAGCTCGCGGTGGTCGCGGGTCAGTGGGGACGTCTCGACTGGGAAGTTGATCACGAATGTTGGTTCGTAGAGCTGGTCGGAGCAGAGGTGCTCCCAGATCTCCTCGACGAGCTTGCCGTGTAGCCAGCCCTCATCCTTCGGCACTTTCAGGCCGATGACGTCGGCGATGCCCTTGAGTTCCTCCACGGAGGATTCGATGGTGACTTCCGGCTGGCCTGGGAATTTCTCCTGCAGCGCCTCGTTGAGGGAGGGGTACATCTCCATGACTTTCCACTCGCCGCCGAGGTCGTACTCGGTGCCGTCGGCGAGGGTGACGGTGGTGGAGCCGAAGACTTCCTTGGCGCAGAACTGCACGAGTTCCTGCATGGTCTTCGCGCCGTCCTTGTAGGTGCCCCATGCTTGGTAGGTTTCGAGCATGGTGAACTCTGGCGAGTGGGAGGAGTCGACGCCCTCGTTGCGGAAGTTGCGGTTGAGCTCGAAGACGCGGTCGATGCCGCCGACGACGCACCGCTTGAGGTAGAGCTCTGGCGCGATGCGCAGGTAGAGGTCCATATCGAGCGCGTTAGAGCGGGTAATGAACGGGCGGGCCGCGGCGCCGCCGTGCAAGGTCTGCAGCATCGGCGTTTCGACCTCGACGAAGTCGTGGCCGGTGAGGAACTTACGCACAGCGGCGATGACCTTGATGCGGGTCATGGCGTTCTTGCGGGCGTCCTCGCGCATGATGAGGTCGGTGTAGCGGTGGCGGACGCGCTGCTCCTCGTTCATGTCGGCAAACGCGACTGGAAGTGGGCGCAGTGCCTTGGACGCCATGTGCCAGGACTGGGCCTGGACGGAGAGCTCGCCGCGGCGGGAAGCGATGACGCGGCCGCGGACGGAGACGATGTCGCCGAGGTCGGTGTCGGCCTTCCAGGACGCGAGTGCCTCCTCCCCTACCTCCGCGAGGGAAAGCATGACCTGCAGCTGGGTGCCGTCGCCCTCTTGGAGGGTGGCGAAGCACAGCTTGCCGGTGTTGCGCTGGAACATAATGCGGCCCGCGACGGCGACGACGTCCTGGGTTTCTTCGCCCGGCGCGAGGTTGAACTGGCCGTCGCCCTCACCTTCGGGCACGGCGCGGTACTTCTGGCGCAGCTCGTACAAGGAGGTTGTGCGGTCGACGACGACTGGGTAGGCGTCGCGGCCTTCGGCGAGAAGCTTTTCGCGCTTCGCACGACGGAACTGTTGCTGTTCGGAGAGGTCCTGCGTTGTTTGATTCTTCACGCTGACTTAGCCTAGTCGGTTGGGGTTAGCCTCGGTCAATTAGTCGTGTGTTCGGCTTGGCTCCCACGAAGCACACCGCCGCAACGACGAGTAGCATGCCGACGCCACCAACGATGAAGGCGCGCGCCGTCCCGTCGGAGGCACTGCCGGTGGCCTGTGTGCCCATCGTCATCGTGGCGATGAATACCGCGGTGCCGGCCGCTCCACCGAGCTGCTGCAGCGTGTTGAGCGCCGCGGACCCGTGGGCGTAGAGCTGCGACGGCAGCGAGGACAACGACACGGTCATCAGCGGGGTCATGATCATGGACATCGCTACGTTGACCAGGATCAGCACGGCGACGAGCTGCCACTGCGGGGTGTCGTCGGCGAGGATCATGACCAGGATCCACTGGGAGGCCAGCATCAGCACGGCACCCGGGATGGTCAAGGGCCGGGGCCCGTACGCGTCGTAGCAGCGCCCCGCGATTGGGGACGCGATGCCCTGCGCGATGCCGCCGGGCAGCAGGATCAGGCCGGTGGCCACCGTGGAAATCCCCAGTCCGACCTGCATGTAGACGGGCAGGATGTTCACGGTGCCCAGCAGGATGCCGAAGGCGATGAACACACCCACGACGGAGAACGCGAAGTTGCGATGGGTAAAGACGCTGAGGTCAAGCAGTGCGCGCCCGGTTGGCGCCAGGCGCAGCTGCCTGCGCACGAACAGCGCGAGAAAGACTGCGCCGATGACCAGAGCCACAAGAGGGTTCCAGGAGGCGCCGGTGAGCAGGGAGGTGATCGTCGATAAGCCGTAGACAAGGCCGCCGAACGCGAGTGCTGAAAGGAGTACCGACAGGATGTCGAGTGGGGCGTCGTGGCGCTCGCCGACGTTCGGGAGGGCGAACACCGCGAGCAGCACCGCGGCGGCGGGGACCGGCACCATCACCCAGAAGATGTGGTGCCAGGTAAACGCGCCGAGCACGAAGCCGGCGAGCGTTGGTCCGAGGGCGGGCGCGACCGACATCACCACCGCGTTGAGCCCCATCACCGTGCCGCGGCGCTGCGGAGCGACCACCGTGACGGTGACCGTCATGAGCAGTGGCAACATCGCCGCCGTGCCGAGCGCCTGCACCACGCGCGCGGCGAGCAACACCGCGAACGAGGGCGCGGTGGCCGCCATGACACAGCCGACGATGAATAACGCCATCGAGGCAAAGTAGACGGTGCGGGTGCTCAGGCGTTGGATGACGAAGCCGGAGGCCGGGATCGCAACGGACATAGTCAGCAGGAAGCCGGTCATCAGCCACTGGGCCGTATCGGCGGGAACGCCGAAATCCGCCATAATTGCGGGCAGGGCAACAGCGACGGTGGTCTCGTTGAAGATCATCATCATCGCAGAGACCACCAGCACTCCAATAAGCAGTACTGGGTTCGTTGATTTCATAGCCCGCTAAGGCTACTCCTCGTCAGCAACTGGGGCACAGAGAGGCAGGTCGAGGCGCTGCGCCTCGGCGTCGTCGCCGTTGATGACAATCATGTACTCGCGCTCGGTGCGCGGGGTCAGCACGAAGGCTGGCGGGGTGGCGTCGGGAAGCTGGTAGTCGTAGATGAGGCACTCGCCGGAGCCCAGCACGACGGCTTCCTTCGGGTCCGGCAGGACGCGATCGAGCGCATCAGAGGACACATACTTTGCGACGGAAACCCCCAACGTCTCATCCGAGCACCTAATCTTGCCTTCCTGGCCCTCGTCCGGGGTCGCGGACTCGCAGATCAGGCCGTGCCAGCCCTTCTGCCCGGCCTTGTCGGACACGATGCCGGGGTAGGTCTCGGCGATCTCGGCTTCGACGCCGACCCATTCCTCACCGCGGTGCTCCATCCAATACCAGATAGCGCCCGCAGCGATGAGCAGCAACGCCACGATGGCTGCGATCCACGGCCAGAGCTTGAACTTCTTCTCGTCTTCCGGGCGGACGTACTCGCCAGTCGGCCCATATGGGTAGGGCTGCGGTGGTTGACGGTAGCCGTCGGTAGCGCCCGGCGCGACCGGGGATACCTCAGACTCGTTGACTGGTTCGCCGGCGACGGCGTTGAGGTAGCCGACGCAGCCGGTGGCGGCCTTCGCGGCGTTTTCATCGACGTCGAGGCCGGTCATGGAGTTAAAGAGCTCGATAAAGCTTGCGACGTTCGCCGCGTGCTGCTCCTCCGCGTGCTCGGAGGCGGTGACCGTCGGACCGACCAACGTGAGCTTGACGGGGACGCTCGACCAGGCTGGCTGCACGAGCATCCGGGAGGCGTCCACGGAGCGAGCGACGAACGCGCCGAGGCCCTGGGCGTCGTAGTCGTCGATGGCTTCCGCCACGCCGATGAGCAGTTCGCGGGCCTCGGCGGGGGTGAACACGCCGCCGTCGGCGTGCTTGTCGGCGATCAGGCGGGCCAGCGAGGCGCCGGTGGGGGCCTCGCGGAGCACATAGAGGTGGCCGTCGTCGGTGTAGCCGGCGCTACGTGGCTGGAATGCACCCGGGTGGTTCGAAGCGGCAAGCGCCCGGTTCAGGCCGACGATATCGCGGCGTTGGTCCTCGGGCTGGGCGGCGTCGAAAAGCTCGACTTCGACGGCCTGGCCTGCATCATTGCTGGCGACGAAGAGCTGTGAGTCTTCGGTGCGTCCTGTGGCTTGGACTTGTTCCGGGGTGAAGTCCATGCCGAAGCGCTCGTTCAGGATTCCAGCAATCAGGTCTATAGGCATGCCAAAGAGTGTAGCGAATAACTCGCCGTTCCTCCGTATCAGTCCTAGTCCTCGATGTGTTTGAAGCCGATGCCGAGCGGCAGACCCACGTTGTCGTGGAGGCGTACCGTGCCGCCGTCGGTGGCGGGCAGGTCGATGGCGGCGAGCAGGCGGGCGTCGCCCTGGGCAGGGGCCTCGCGCATGGCCAGATCGCGCACGGCAAGGTAGGCGGGAGCGACCCCTGCGGCTTCGAGCACGCCACGCACGGTGTCCAGGACGGTCTCGGCGCCGTGCTCGGCGGCGTGTGCCCCGGCGGTCAGGGCAGCGGACAGGGCCAGCGCCTGGTCGTGGGCGTCTTCGGCGACGCGCTCGTTGCGCAGCGAGAGCGCCAGCCCGTTCGGCATGCGCACGGTGGGCACGCTGTGCAGCTTCACCTCCATGCGCAGGCCAGCCACGGCCAGCTGCGTGGCCACGAGCAGTTCGAAGTCCTTCTCCCCCATGACCAGGTCGGTGGCGTGGGTGGCGTTGAGCACCGCGAGGATGCGGGCGACGTCGCGCGCCATGGCATCGGCGTCGTCGAGGTGCTCCATCCCTGTGTGTACGGAAATGGCGGTGCGCAGCTCGCCGTGGAAGACCACGTCGACGCCCTCGTTGCGGAAGGTCTCTGGTACTTCCTCGCCCGAATAGGTGACGAACACGTACGCGCCGAGCAGCGACTTCGCCGCCCGGATCAGCTCGATGTGCCCGGCGTGGACGTCGGCACCCAGCGGCACGACCGCAATCGTCTTGCCAATCTTGCGGAACGCTCGCCCGTAGGTGGCCAGCAGCTGCTCGTCACGCACGACAACCGCGTTGCCAGGTTCAAAGGTCACAGGTCTTCCTCTCGTTGCTGCGCCGCGCGGCGCTCCAATACTTCTACTAATCGACGCACCCCTTCTCCCCCAACCGGCTCTCGGTCGAGCGGGCGCAGCGGCGGCAGCTCGGCGCCGTCGAAGGCGTCAGCGACCGCCTCGAAGTTGGGATTGGCCTGCCGCAACAGCCGAAGCGCGTCTTCCTGGACGACGCGCTGCAAGGCGCGCAGATGCTGGGCGGTGGCCACCAGTGGGCGGTCCGCATCCGTGATCGGCATGGCGACCTGCCCGAGCTCCCCGAGCACCAGCGCGATCACGGTCTCCCCCAGCTCGTCGGCAGCGGAAGTAACCCACACGTTGTCCACGATGTTGTGCGCGCACATGACGACGGCCCCTGCGACCTCCACCTCGTCGAGGAGTTGGGCGCCGTGGTCCAGGTTGGTGTGCCAGAACATTTGCTTCGGGCGCACGAACGGCGCACACTCGGCGGCGGCGCGTTCGATGAAGTCAGCGGAGCCCTCGAGGAGTACCAGGTCGGCGGGGGCGATGTCCGCGGCCACGCGCGGGTACGTCACGCGGTGCCCGGCGCGCGCAAGCTGCTCACTGAGCGCGCTGGGGCCGCGCCAGGCGGCGATGGTCAGCGTTGGGCTCATTTGTTACGACGCGCCAGCAACTCGGCGACGGAAACAGCGTTCTGGCCCGCCGCGTCACGGCGGCGGCGTCCCCCGGCGCGCGGTTCCGGCTCGGGTGGGGTCTCCACGGCTTGGATGACTTCGGTGGGCTGCTCGTGGCGGCCGTGCTCAGCCTCAGGTTCAGGAGCCGGTTCCGGTTCTGGTTCTGGCTCAGGAACCGGTTCAGGCTCAGGCGCTGGCTCCGGCTCTGGTTGCTTGGCTTCCTGCTTCGCCTGGTGCTCGCTGATCAGAGCCGTCAACGGGTTTTGCGTCTCCCGGCTCGGCTGGCTGCCGATGCGCCCGGCGATCGCGTCGGAGGACGGCGCCCCGGCTGGGCGGTCGTCGGACGGCTCGTAAGTCGGCTGGGTGAAGGACTCGATCTCCTGGATCCGGCGCGCCGCGGCGTGCACGGCGGCGGGCTCGTACTCGAAGACGTGCCCGCTCATCTCCTCAATCGTGGAGCGCAAAGAACGCAGCTCCTCCTGGATGTCGTGCAGCAGTTCCTCGGAGGGGGCGTCGACACCCGAGGGTGCGCCAGCGCGGGCAGCCTCGAGCTCGGCGGCGAACGTCTTCTCCCGCTCCTCCTGCAGGCGCGTGGCCTCCTCGTTGTCGCGGCGCAGGCGGTAGATCACGATGAGGCCCGCGACGGCCGCCCACAGCGCCAGGATCAGCGAAAGCTTGAGTATGTTCGCGGAGTTGGTAAACAACATCACCACTGTGCCTGCAAGCGCAGCCACAAATGGAACAATCACCCAAGTATTTTTCATGCCCACTACCTTAGCTAACCTGTTCTCCACTTGAGGGTGGCGACACCTCACACACCCGTTCCAGCACCACACCGGCCACTGCCAGCGTGATACCGCCCAGCGCTCCGGACGCCAAGGGCGGCACGTCGTGCGTCGCCGCCGCCAGTACGTGCAGCCGCGGAAGCACGAAGAGCAGGCACCCCGCGTACAGTCCACCGCTGACCGCCCCTGTCCACGTACAGGCTTTGCCGAACAGCATGAAGTTCGCCGCCATCATCGGGTTGAGCTGGCTGCGGTCCAAACCAACTTTGCCCTCCTCGCGGCGCTTGCGCACCATAAACGCAACGTAGAAGCAGACCGCGGCCACGATCCAGAGGCTCAGCGGCACCACCATGTTCAGCGACTCAAGCAGGCCGAACAGGCGACGCACGACGATGAACGCCGCGGCAGTACAGAACCCGAACGCGGCGACAACCCCGGCCAGCGGCGTGCGTTTCACAGCTTGCGCACCCCCTGCGGATCCAGCTCAGCGAGCAGCTCACGCACCGGGCGGCCGTGCAGGGAGGCGTCCGGGTCGATTTCCAGCCAGGGAACCAGCACGAACTCGCGCAGGTGCGCGCGCGGGTGCGGCACCGTCAGCTCAGGGTCGTCGCTGGTGTAGCCCTCGATGTCGACAATGTCTACGTCCAGGGTGCGCGGCCCCCAGCGCACGTCGCGGGTGCGGTTCGCCTCCTGCTCAAGGCGCTGGCAGCGCTCGAGGAGGGCACGTGGAGCGTTCGGGCCGGAGGGGGCGTCGATAAGGAAGCTCTGGTTAAGAAAGTCCGGCTGCTCCACCCCACCCCAGGGCGCGGTGGCATAGATCGAGCTTGCTGCCAGGAGTTCTGCGTCAAACTCTTCGGCAACCGCCGCAAGGTGGGCGCGCGAGGCCCCCACGTTCGAACCTGCCGAAATCACCGCGCGCATCAGCGGGCCCCCATCCGCTTGCGGGAGCGGCGCGCCACCACGGCGACGTCCTCGAATGGCAGCGGGATCGGCGCGTGTGGCTTGTGCAGCGTGACCTCCACCGCGTGCAGAATATCGAAGCGCTCCATAGCGGCCTCCGCGATCTCGGTCGCGACCGTCTCAATGAGCTGACGCGGCGTGCCCGAGGCGATGTCGCTGGCCAGCTGGGCCAGCTCCGCGTAGTTCATCGTCTGGGTCAGGTCGTCAGAAGCGGCGGCGCCGGCGAAGTCGAGCCAGCAGGTGATGTCCAAAAGGAAGCGCTGCCCGTGCTCGCGCTCGTGCGGCAGCACGCCGTGGTGCGCGTAGACGGACAGGCCTTTGAGTTCAATGCGGTCAGCCAAGGTTGCCCGCCTTCCACGCGGCGGCGACGTCCACGGCGTCGCGGGAAACGGCCACCTCGTGCACGCGCACGCACCAGGCGCCCGCCTGGGCGCACAGGGCGGTGACGGCGGCGGTGGCTGGGTCCGCATCGACCGGGCCGTGCTCGAGTCCGCGGGCGGCGCGCAC
Source organism: Corynebacterium sp. NML140438 (assembly GCF_001875725.1). Classification (GTDB taxonomy): domain Bacteria; phylum Actinomycetota; class Actinomycetes; order Mycobacteriales; family Mycobacteriaceae; genus Corynebacterium. The sequence continues at coordinate 73,193 of NZ_MLCQ01000019.1, forward strand.
CCCGGTGAGGAAGCGCTTACGGCTGGCCCCCACCAGCAGCGGGTAGCCGCAGTCCATGAGCGCTGGCAGGGCCTGGAGCAGCTGCCAGTTCTCCTGCGGGGTCTTGGCAAAGCCGAGGCCCGGGTCCAGCGTGATCTGCTCCGGCCGCACCCCGGCCGCCGTAGCGTTGGCGACCAGCTCCTCGAAGACGCCGAGCACGTCGGCCACCACGTCCCCGCCGTGGTCGGCGGCGCCGGAGGCGTTCACAAACTGCTGGGCACGCCAGTGCATGAGGCACACCGGCAGGTCCGTGCGCGCCATCATGGCGTACATGTCCGGGTCCGCGAGCCCGCCGGAAACGTCGTTGATGAGGTCCACGCCCGCCTCGGCGGCGGCCTCCGCGGTGGCCGCGCGCATCGTATCCACGGAAGTCCGAATGCCGTCCTCGTGCAGCGCCCGGATCACCGGGACCACGCGCGCCGCTTCAACCTCGGCGGGCACGCGCGTCGCGCCCGGCCTCGTCGACTCCGCGCCGACGTCAATGATGTCCGCGCCCAGGCGGACCAGCTCGTGGGCGTGCGAGAGGGCGTCGTCAACTGCGAGCCACTTCCCGCCATCCGAGAAGGAGTCCTCCGTGACATTGACGATGCCCATCACCGTCGTGCGCCCCGGCGCAGTGAGGTCTTGCACACTAACCATACCTAGCTCCTTATCAGGCTCAGGACCTCGGCGCGGGAGGCGGCGTTCTTCTGGAAGCCACCGCGCACCGCGGAGGTCGTCGTCACGGCACCAGGCTTGCGGATGCCCCGCATCGCCATGCACAGGTGCTCACATTCCAGCACCACAATCACGGCGGAAGCCCCCAGCTTCTCGACGATCGCGTCCGCAATCTGCGCCGTCAACCGCTCCTGCACCTGTGGCCGCTTCGCGTACAAATCGGCCAGGCGGGCCAGCTTCGACAGCCCAGTGACCTTGCCCTCCTTGCCCGGGATGTAGCCGACGTGCGCCTTGCCAAAGAACGGCACCAGGTGGTGCTCGCACGTGGAGTACACCGGGATGTCGCGCACGAGCACGAGTTCGCGGTAGTCCTCCGCGAACGTCTTCTCGAGTACCTCGGTCGGGTCCTGGTGCAGCCCCGCGAACACTTCCTCGTACGCCTTCGCGACCCGCGCCGGGGTTTCCCTCAGCCCCTCACGGTCTGGGTCCTCGCCGACGGCGATGAGGAGTTCGCGCACCGCGGCTTCGGCGCGGGCGCGGTCGAACTTACTGGTCATCCTCGTTGCTCCTGTGTCGTGGCAGCTGCTGGGTTTCTTCCTCGGACGGGTGGTCGGGCCGCTCGTGCTCCGGCAGGCGGAACCCGATCTCCTCGTCCGGGCGGTAGTTGTCCATGCCCGGGTGCGTATCCGGCTCAGGCTTCGGCGCAGGCTCAGGCGCTGGCGCGGGCTCAGGTTTCGCCTTCGGCGCGCCCGGGTACGTCCAGTCGCTCGGCGGCTTCGGCCCGCCGTAGGTCGGGGTACCTCCCGCAGGCGGCGGTGGCAGCGGAGCGCCGTGCTCCTTCTCCCGTTCTTTTCGACGCCGCTCCCGCGTCTCACGCGACGCCTCAAGGATGGAGAAGCGCTTCGGTGGCTCCTCGCCACGCTCTTCGGCCAGCTCAACCGGAGTCTTGACGGGCTCGCGGCCGATCTGGCGGCCGAAGCGGATGTCGTAGGCCGGCAGCTCCGGACGGTGCGGCTCCACGCCTTCGAGGAGTGCTTCGAGGTCCTGGCGGCGCAGCGTTTCCTTCTCCAGCAGCTTGGACACCATGGTGTCGAGCTGGTCGCGGTACTGCTCCAGGATGCCGTAGGCGGTGGCGTGGGCGGCGTCGATAAGCCTGTGGACCTCCCTATCGATCGTGGCCGCAACCTCCGGCGAGGACTCCATCTTGGCGCCCGCCCCCATACCGGAGAAGGCGTCGCCCTGCGCCTGGCCGTACTTCACCGTGCCCAGCGCCGAGGTCATGCCGTACTCGGTGACCATCGCGCGCGCAATCTTGGTGGCCTGCTCGATGTCGTTGGAGGCACCCGTGGTCGGCTCGCCGAAGACGAGCTCCTCCGCGGAGCGCCCGCCCATGGCGAAGACGAGCTGGGCGAAGAGCTCGTCGCGGTTGTACATGCCTTTGTCGTCCTCGTCGGCCGTCATGGCGAACCCGCCGGTGCGGCCGCGGGCGAGGATGGTGACCTTGTAGACGCGCTCGATGTCTTTGAGCGCCCACGCCGAGAGCGTGTGCCCACCCTCGTGGTAGGCGGTGACCTTCTTCTCCTTCTCCGAAATCACCTTCGAGGAGCGGCGCGGCCCGCCGATCACGCGGTCCGTGGCCTCCTCCAGCGCGTCCGGGGTGATCACGTTGCCGCCGATGCGGGCGGTGAGCAACGCGGCCTCGTTGAGCACGTTGGCCAGGTCCGCACCGCTCATACCGGCGGTGCGCTTCGCCAGCGCATCCAGGTCGACGTCCTTGGACAACGGCTTGCCCTTCGCGTGCACCTTCAGAATCTGGGCGCGGCCCGCGATGTCCGGGTTGGTCACCGGGATCTGGCGGTCGAAGCGGCCCGGGCGCAGCAGCGCCGGGTCCAGGATGTCCGGGCGGTTCGTCGCCGCGATCAGGATGATGCCCTCGCGGTCGCCGAAGCCGTCCATCTCCACCAGCAACTGGTTGAGGGTTTGCTCGCGCTCGTCGTGGCCGCCGCCCATACCGGAGCCGCGCTGACGGCCGACAGCGTCGATCTCGTCGATAAAGATGATGCAGGGCGAGTTCTCCCTCGCCTGCTTAAACAGGTCGCGCACGCGCGAGGCGCCCACGCCGACGAACATCTCGACGAAGTCGGAGCCGGAGATGGTGTAGAACGGCACCCCGGCCTCACCCGCAACCGCGCGGGCGAGCAGCGTCTTACCCGTGCCGGGCGGACCGTACAGCAGTACGCCGCGCGGAATCTTCGCGCCGAGCGACTCGTAAATCTTCGGGTCGATGAGGAAGTCCACGACCTCCTGCAGCTCATCGACAGCCTCATCCGCACCAGCGACGTCCGCGAACGTGTTCGTCGGATTGTCCTTCGACAGCTGCTTCGCCTTCGACGAGCCAATCCCGAACATGCCGCCGCCGGCCTGCATGCGGTACATGAAGAAGAACAGCAGACCGAAGATCAGCACCATCGGCAGCATGAAGCCGAGCATCGACATCAGGAAGGACTCCTGCGTCACGTTCGTCTTGTACTTGTCAGGGGCGGCTTCCTTCACCGCGCCAAAAATCTCCGGCGTGGTACGCGCCGGGTACTGCGCGCTGATCTGCTCGACGCCCTCGCGCTCGTCAACCTTGATCGGCTCCCGCAGGTCAATGCGGACGCGCTGCTCGCGGTCGTCGATCTGAACTTCCTTGGCGTTCTTGTTCTGCAGCTGCTCCATCGCGATCGACGTATCCACCCGCTGGTAGCCGCGGGTGTCATCCCCGATGAGGGTGAGCAGGTACAAAACAATAAGCACGGTGGCGCCAATCAGGCCCCACCGCAACACGTTTTTATTCTTGGTCATACAGCTCTTCTGTGTGTATTAGATGTCCTCAGGCGCGTCGGAGTAGACGCGAGGGTGCAACGTGCCCACGTACGGCAGGTCGCGGTAGCGCTCGGCGTAGTCCAGGCCGTAGCCGATAACGAACTCGTTGGGGATGTCGAAGCCGACGTCGAGAAGATCAATCTTGGCCTTCTGGACCTCCGGCTTCCGCAGCAGCGTGATCACCTCGAGACTCTTCGGGTTGCGCCCCGACAGGTTCTTCAGCAGCCATGACAGGGTCAGGCCGGAGTCGATGATGTCCTCGACCACGAGCACGTCGCGGCCTTCGATCTCCTTGTCCAGGTCCTTCAGAATGCGCACCACGCCCGAAGACGTGGTGGAGCTGCCGTAGGAGGACACCGCCATGAACTCCATCTCGCACGGGATGGAGAGCTTGCGGGCGAAGTCCGTCAAGAAGAACACCGCGCCCTTGAGCACGCACACGAGCACCAGGTCCTGCTCGGAGTCGCGGTACTTCTCGGAGACCATGTCAGCCAGCTCTTGGATGCGCTGCTGTAGGTCTTCCTCAGGGATCAACACCGCCTCTACGTCGTCTCCGTAGCGGTGTGGCGCAACGTTGAAATCCTTCTTGTCATACAGCTCGGTCATCGGGTGCCCTTTCTCAAGACCGTCTCGGTTGGCATCAGTTCATCATCTTGCCACTTTCACGCCACCTTGGACAACCATTTACGCGAACACGAGCTTTCCGTCGCGCCGCTCGACCCGCACTCCCCCGCCGAGCTGCACCGCGCCCTGCCCCCGCCAGTTCGTCACCAGGGCTTCAATCGCCGCAAGGTGGGCACCCTTGACCTCTCCCCGCTTTTCGACGACCCACTCCGCCACCACTGCCCTCCTCACCACCGGCGTCAAGCTGGCGAGCTCCGCGCAGTCCAGGGTGCCTGAGTCTGTGCTTGTTGCCGGGGTGATGCGTTGGAGCTGCGCCGCCGCCTCCGCGATCCGGTCCGCCGCCCCCGCCAGGGCCGGGACAACCTCCCCGCCGACGATCTCCTCCAACAGCGGAATCACTCGGGTGCGCAGCGCCACCCGCCGGTAACGCTCGTCCTTATTCATCGGGTCCTGCCACGGTGTGGCGCCCAGTTCGGCGCAGGCGCCTTCGGTGTCCGCGCGGCGGACATGCAACAGCGGGCGCACCAGCCGACCAGCGCGCGGGGACATCCCCGCCGGGTTGCCGCGCAGCGCCCCCAACAGTAGCGTTTCGGCCTGGTCGTCGGCGGTGTGGGCCGTCCACACGTCCCGGTCGGGGCCGGCGTGGTCGAACAGGGCCACGTAGCGGGCCTGGCGGGCATCCGCCTCGGTGCCCTTGCTCGTTGGTGTGATCTGGATGGTCGCGATTTCCGCGGGCACCCCAAAGTTCCGCGCCTGCTCCGCCGCACGCCGGGCCACCTCCGCCGATCCCTCCTGCAGCCCGTGGTCCACCACCAGCGCCGTGACATCCAAACGCTCCGCCGCGGCAGCCGCCACCAGCGCCAACGAGTCCGCACCGCCCGACAGCCCAATCACCGCCGGCTCCACCCACCCGCGCACCGCACGGCGGCACGCCAAAAAGTGGGGGCTGCGCCGGGGCCAGAACGGCTCCATGGCTAGAACTCCCGCAGCGCCGAAGCGAACGTGTCCATCGCCCGTCGTGCCTCCAGAATGTCCGAATCGTTCGAGAGCAGCGCGAAGGTGTACACGTTGCCGCTTTCCGCAGTCACCGTGCCCGCCAGCCCGGACGTCTCGTCCAGGGTGCCCGTCTTCGCGCGCACCCAGCCGCGCCCGGCCAGGTCCCCGTAGCGGGTGGCCAGGGTGCCGTCGCCGGCCGCAATCGGCAGCGCGTCCAGCATCGGGCGCAGCTGCTCGTGTTGAGTGGCGTCGCTCAAGATGCTGTCCAGCAGGCGCGGAGTGATCCGGTTATCCACCGACAAGCCGGAGCTGTCTACCAGCGTGATGCCGCCTGTGTCGAAGCCGTGCTCCGCCAGGACGTGCAGGGTGGCGGAGGGGGCGTCGATACCTACGTGGGCCGCCACCTCCCTGCCGATCGCCTCCGCGTACACGTTGTCGGACTCCTTCATCATCATGTGCAGGCGCTGCACCAAATCTGGCGACTCCACGCTTGCCAGCGTCTCCGCCTCCGCAAGGGCCGGGCCCAAGCCGACCGTCTCGGCGCCCACGCGGTCCGCGAGCGCCTGCGCCACATCCAACGCCGGAGTATGCGAACGCGGCACATCGCCTTCCGTCTCCCCGTTCAGGCGACCACCCGACAGCATCGCCGGTTCCAAGGGCGCCACGAAGCCGCCATCGATGTCCACGGGGTCCCAGCCTGGCATCATCGTCGGCTGGCCCTCCCACGCGCTTGTGTCGATGAATACGGCGGTCACCTGCTCTGATGCGAGTTGCTCGGCGAGCTGGTTGACAGCCTCCGCGTCAAGCCACACATCACCATTCGCTTTGATCACAACCGAACCTGGCTGCTCCCCACTCACCACCCGCGTCTCGATCCTGTCATCCGCCCCCAACTCCAACACCGCCGCCGCAGCCGTCAAAATCTTCGTCGTTGACGCCGGACGCAACGCCTCCCCCGCCAACCTGTCAAACAACACCTCACCCGTCGAACCATCCGACACGCGCGCATGGAACGTGCCCAACGCCGGATCCTCCGCAAGCTGCGCCAGGCGCTCCTGCAGCGCCTCGACATCCACCGGGCGCGGCACCGCCGGCACCAACACCGGCTCCGCCTGCGGCAACTGATACACCGGGGCGTGCTCAATCCGGCCCAGCTCCTGCTGCGTCGCCACACCAAAGCCAGCCGCGCCACCCACCGCGACCAACGCAACCCCACCAACAATCCAAGTCCAAAGCTTCACGGCGCATAAGCGTAGCCCAAACCCACACGGCGACGCAGCCCCGTATGATAAGTACCGGTATTATCAACGCGACTACAAAAGGAGCGCACATGGCTGTCGAAGTCACCATCGAAATCCCCAAGGGTTCCCGCAACAAATACGAACTCGACCACGAGACCGGCAAGGTCTACCTCGACCGCTACCTGTTCACCCCGATGGCCTACCCACTCGACTACGGCTTCATCGACGAAACCCTCGCCGACGACGGCGACCCAATGGACGCCCTCGTCATCCTCCCCGAGTCCGTCTTCCCAGGCGTCATCGTCAAGGCACGCCCAATCGGCGTCTTCAAGATGACCGACGAAGCCGGCGGCGACGACAAACTCCTCTGCGTCATCGACGACGTCCGCTACGACCACTACCAGGACATCGACGACATCTCCCAGTTCCTCAAGGACGAAATCGAGCACTTCTTCGTCCACTACAAGGACCTCGAGCCGAACAAGGAAGTCTCCGGCTCCGGCTGGGGCAACAAGGCAGAGGCTGAGAAAATCCTGCAGGCCTCCATCGAAAACTACAAGAAGTAGTCTGCCGCCTTTGAAGCCGCCTGGGTGTTACCTGGGCGGCTTTTTGCTTGGGTTCGTGTCCTCTGAGCGCCCTCAGTGACAAAGGACGCAATCCTGTCCGCCTATCCTGGCAAAAGACCAGGTCACGAAAAGTGGATTGCGTCCTTTGTCACTGGCCCCCACGAGCGGCTAGAACTTGAGGTGATCCTTCGCCCAGAACGCCGCCGCGCCCAACAGCGCCAGCAGTGGCACCAAGATCGCCGCGATGATGCCGCCCTTCGAGCTGCCCTCACAGTTCTCGGAGGATCCACTCGAAGAACCATCCTTCGCGCAGGTAGCAGGCGCCGGAACGGTAGGCTCAGGTGTAGCCTCACTTGTCGACGTCCCCACCTCCGGCTTCGGAGTCTCCTCCTCCGCCGACGGCTGCGCGCTAGCCCAAGGCGCGCTTGTGCTCACGCTTGCGCTCGTTGTCAAACTCGTTGTCGTGCTTGTGGAAGTGCTTGTCCGCGGGGCGGACTCGGTCGTCGACTGCGTGGTCGTAGCAGCCTCGGTCGTGGTAGCAGCCTCGGTCGTCGATGGCGACGGTTCAGGTTCCACCGAGGTAATCGCCGGAGCAGCCGACGTGGTTACGGTTGTCCGCGGCGCGGACACTTCCGGCGCCTCCGAGGTCGAAGACTTAACGGATGAGCTCGATGAAGTAACCGACGTCGACGAAGCAACCGTGGTAGTTGGCGTCGTTGTCCGCGGGGCGGACACCTTCGGAGCTTCTGGCGAAGTGGTCGTCGATACCTCTGGCGTGATCGGAACCGGCGCGACCGAAGTGGTCACCGACGTTGGCGCTGCAGAAGAAGGCACCTCCGTGGTGGTTGGCGTCGGCTCCTTTGCCAGCAGCTCGTCCAGGTTTTCCTGCGCCTCGACGACGCGGAAGAAGGTGCGGTCGAGTTCGGCTTGCGCCTTGTTGATTTCTGGTGCGTAACCGGTGGGGCGCACAGCTTTCATGAGCGCTTCCGCGATCTTGTGTTCCTGTTTCGCGGTCGCCAGTGCCGCGCGGGCTTCCTCAACGCTCTTCGGTTTCACGGCGGGCGCGTAGCTCGGCGCTTCGTACTGCGGTGTTGTGGCTCCGCAGTTCGGGCAGCAGCGAGGCGATGACGTGGAGGTCTCCCCACTTGTCGACGGCCCCACCGTCGGCGTTGTCCGCGCCGCGGAAGTGGTGGACGTAGTAGGGGCTGCCGACGTGGACGTAGTTGTCTTCGCGGCGGAAGTGGTGGACGTCGTCGACGTCTTACGCTTCAACTGTTCACGCAGCTCTTCCAGGTTGTCCTGCGCTTCTGCGAGGGCACGCTTGGCGTTTTCAAAGCGCTCTTGAGCCACGAGACGATCCTCGACCTTTGTGGCCTTCATGAGTGCGTCGCGGGCAGCAAGGAATTCCGCTGCCGCGTCGTCGACGATGCCCTGCCCCTCTGCTTCCGTGGCTGGCTTCGGTGGTGCCACATATTCCGGCACGGTAATGCGTTTGGTGCTCGTAGTCGGAGTCGGCTTCGGCTTAGGCGAAGGCGACGGAGAAGGTGAAGGCTTCGCAGAAGTTGTCGAAGTCGAAGTCTTCGGGGTCACTGAAGTCTTCGGCGTCGTTGGCGTAGCAGACGTTGTTGAAGTCTTTGACGTGGTCGGTGTCGGCATCGGCTGGACGCTCGGAATGGTCGGCATCGGCAGCGGCGGCAGGTCTGGGAAGGACGGCTGGCTCGGCGCCGAGGTAGTTGGCGTCGTCGAGGTAACCGAAGTGGTCGAGGTCGTGGGCGTCGGCTTCGGGCGCTCGGGCGTCGTCGAGGTCGTCGTGGTCACGAGCGGCGGCAACGGCGAGGGCGAAGGCGACGGGGTCGGCGTCGGCTTCTGGCGCAGGTTGTTGCGCAGGATGAGGATTTCGGCGTCGAGGGGTTGAGGCACCACGCCTGGCTTACGGGAGTACCCGGAGACCATGAGCAGGTTGTCGCAGCTGTGCGCGAGTGCCATCGCGTGGCCCATTTCGTGGGCGATGGTCATGATGCGACTGGTGTTCTCGACGTACCGCCCGAACATCCTTGGACTGATCCGCACAGTGAGGGTCGGCCCGCCGCCGGTGACTCGGCCGAGCACCGGCAGGTTCGGGTCGACAATTACGCTGACGGCCTCGGGCGTTTTGTGGTCGATGAACTTGATGTCGAGATAACCGCCGCGGGCGCGCACGGCCTCGACCCACAGGTCGGCGGCGCGCTTGACGTCGGCGCGGTGGCCGGTGGTGTCGTAAAGGTAGAGGGTGTTGTTTCGGATGCCCGTGTTGTGGTCACCCGGGAATGTAAAGCGCGTAATGTCGAGCTTCTGCCCCCGCTTGAACTGCGACTTCAGTGCCCGACATTCAGAGCCATCCGGCTTTACATCGTCGTGCGCGGATGCGGGCGTCGTACCCCCTAGTATCAGGGAGAAAGAGCATACTGCAGCAAGGACACGTCGAGTTTTCACAAGGGATTACTATATGAGGTATCGGCGCCCGTACGCAAAGACGGCCGCACCAATTATCGACGCCACCACCAACGCAAACAGCGCCCGAACCAGGGTGTTGGACCCGGTCTCAGCTGCGATACCGCGCTGCTCTGCAACCGGGACTTCTGCCGGTGCCTGAACCGGGGCAGACTGCTGCTGCACCTCGACAGGCGCCTGACCTGCAGCCTTCGAGGTTGCCAGGCCCTGGCGTGCGACTTCAGCGGCGTTCTCCGCGAGGAGCGCGTTGGAGTCCTTGACCTCGGCGTCGGTTGGCGGCTCGTTGATGCGCGCCAGGTCGGTGACGTAGGTCTTGCCGTCAGCGTTGAGGTAGTACGTGAGACCACCGATCGCGAGCACTGCCGGCAGCGCGATCAGGCCAGCTGCCGCTGGTGCCGGGTTGTTCGGGTCAATGTCCTCGGCGGTGAATGGGACGTCCTGGTGGTCGCCGGTCGGGGCTGGCTGCTCGACTGGGGTGGTTGCCTCGGGAGCGGAGGGGGCGTCGATAAGTCCGGCGGCAGCCGCCTTGGCCACGTCCACTGCGCGCTCACGGTCAGCAGCCGAGAGCTGGTCAAACGCGATGTTGACCAGGTTGCGGTCCGGCACGTAGTGGGTGCCGTCCTGGGTGAGGAAGTATTCGGCGCCGTTGATGTCGTGGGTCACGGCTGGCAGCGGGACGTCCTGCGCCTGGGCCATGGGGACGATGGTGGTTGCGAGCGCGCCGGTCATGACGGCGGCCAAAACGGTGTTGCGCTTCATTAGGGGCTCCTTTGCTCAACATGAAGTCTCAAGTCTTACTTCATGGTTTAGCCCCACTGTAGACGCAGTTCACCCCAGTCACAAGTGTTTACACAAAAAACTTCAGTTACTTCGCGCCCGTATCGGTCGGCGGCGCATCCAGCACAGACGCGAATTGCCACCCAATCACCGCATTGCGAACCGAGTCCGCCAAAATATTGCGCGGCTGGATACAGGAGATCGTGAGCAGGCGCCCCGGGCGCGGACCATCACCCCAAATATCAACATCGCTGGCCATGACCTCTTTTACCGGGTCGTGCAGGTCAGTCGCGCGGTAGGACAGCCACTTCCCGCCAGCCGCCTCCGAGTCGGCGGTGCGAAGGTACAGCATGTCGCCGACATGGATGGTGTGATGGTCGGAGGAGCCGTCGAAAAGCTGGTCAAAGACTCCGTGTACCCCAGCACCCGTGTGACCAGCGACGACCACCAAATCCTCAGCATCCGGACCCGGCAGTGAGTACGGCCTATCCGACGCCGTATAGACGCACGCCTTATCTAATGTGGCCGGATCCAGGGCATCCGCGCGCACACGGCACGGGCCCTCCTCGAACTGCGCGCGAAGCCCCACCGAGGGAATAAACATCTCTAACGGCTGCGACTGGCCGAGCGTTGCGGGAGCCGGTGCGGGAGGCTCGGGCGCAGGCTCAGGCTCGTCCTTGCTGCACCTCACCGGCAGCGAGACGAGCACCACGAGCAGCACCAACGCCACAACCCGGCGCACCCAAAACACCCACTGAGGCGGTCGAGTTCGAGAAGGCGTGCGCATAGTGGAAATCGTAGCCGACGCACCCGACACTTCCGCTACAATCGCGCACATGCAATCCATCAACGTCAACAAAGTCCCCGAAAACGCCCAGCTCATCGACGTCCGCGAACCCGAAGAGTACGCCGAAGTCCACGCCGTAGGCGCCACCAACCTACCACTGAGCGAACTGACCACCCTCACCGACCGTATTGACCCCGACCAGGACATCTACGTCATCTGCCGCTCCGGCGGGCGCTCGTCGCGCGCATGCGAGTACCTCGAACAGGTCCACGGCTGGGAACCCATCAACGTCGAAGGCGGAACCATGGAGTGGATCGCCAACGGACTGCCCACCGAGTAGCACGGTTTCATTCCTGGCCAGCAGCCCGATACTCTGGGACTTATGGCCACGATTGAACTCCCAGAGGCGCTGACCACTTCGCCCTCATTCCAAATTGAGCGCGTGCGCAGACACACCAAAGATGAGGTGGAGCGCACCCTGGCGAAGCACGACTCCTCCATGCGCGAGTTTTGGGTGCTCAGCTGCGTCTCCGAACAGGCACGCTCCCAGTCGCAACTCTCCGAACTCCTTGCCATCGACGCCTCCGACATGGTCCGCCTCATCGACTGCCTGGAGAAACACGCGTGGGTCAAACGCGAACGCGACCCGAAGGACCGCCGCCGCCAAATCGTGACCGCCACCAAGAAGGGCGGCAAGGCGCTAGCGAAACTCGCGGAGGATGTGGCCGCCGCCGAGGAACGCGCCCTCGACGCCGCCAACCACAAGCAGCTCAAGAACCTGCGGAAGCTGTCGCAGGCGATTTTGTAGTTTTTGTTTGGCCTTCCTGAGTGACGGAGTGACAAAAGACGCACTTCGATTTGGACTAGCCATTCATACCGGCTGGTTAGAAAAGCGCTAGAGGTTTGTGGGTGCGGCTTTTGTCACTCACACCGGTTGCTATGCCCCAAATTTCCGGTTTTCGGCAGACCCGCGCAGCATTTCCCCAGGTCGTCCACCCGACGCCGAGGACCGTGGTGCCCAGCTCACTCCCAGCTACCCCTCCCGCCGACGCTTCCACCAGCGCCACAGAATCAGTAGCAACACCACCAGCACGATCAGGGCTACGAGGATCATCCACCGACTGATGCCCAGGCCGGTGACGCGCGGTTCGGGGGCGTCGGGGTCGAGGGGCACGCGAATGGCATGGACGAGCAGCCTGTCGGTGTTGAGTCCGTATGGGGTGCAGGTGATGAGCGTGAGGCGGTCTTCGCCTGGTTGGTAGCGTACGGCCTGGTATTGGTCCGGTTTCACGACTTCGCGGCCGACCATTTGGTAGCGCAGCCGTTGCCCCATCACATCTATGTAGATGTCTTGGCCGTTTTTGAGGGTGGGGAGGGCGTCGAACATGGCGGCGTTAACCATGCCGGTGTGGGCGGTGATGACGGCGTTGGTGCCGTCGCCACCGACGGGGAGGGTGGAGCCGAACATGTGGCCCGCACCGTCGTAGAGGACGTGGGGTGCGGTGGTGTGGTAGGCGGGCAGGTCGACGCCGATGTCGGGGATGCGGATGCGCGCCATGATGCCCCCGGAGCCCGGCAGGTTGAGTTGTGCCATGTAGTCGGGCATGTCGGGGTCGTTGGGGGCGGGTGGGCGTGCGTGTGGGCCGGTGGACAGCAGGCGTTGGTTGTAGTCGCGGGCGCGGGCGAGTTGGGCGTCGCGTTCTTCGGCGCTGAGGCTGGTGGTGTGTTCGCTGTAGGCGTCGGCTTGGCGGCGGAGTTGCTCGTTGGTGGCGAGTGTAGCCACGATTGGGTAGAGCAGCAGGAGCGCGCCGAGGATCAGCCCGATGAGCGAGATGAGGTTCCCGGCGCGTTTGCGGGTGGGCTTGCTCACTGTTCCTGCTCGTCTTCTTTTCGACGCGCCAGCAACCATCCAACAACGATCAAGGCGAGAGCGAGCAGCGCGAGCCAGATGACGTTGGCGCCTGTGTAGGCGAGGACTTGGTCGACGCGCCCGCGCGGGCCGTCCTGCGAGGGCTGAGTCTGGTCGCGGCCGGGTTCTTTATCAGCCGGTCGAGGTGTCTCCGGCGGGGTCCCCTGCGAGCCCGCAGGCGCCGTGCCCGACGGTGTCGTGCCTGCCAGCCCCGGCAGCAGCGGCACGAGCGGTAGCAGGCCAAGCAGGCCCCACAGCCAGCGGCGATCGGGTTTGGAAGAGCCCGGCCGCGCGGGCGCCTCGACGAGCACGTCGGCGTGGGCGGCCTCCACGGTGACGTGCTTGCGTTCGGGGTCCATGCCGTCGGTGGTGAGGGTGGCGTCGGCACCTGCGGTGCCTTCTGCGGTGGCGCGGGCGCGTTGCTCCAGCGTGACGGTGGTGCTGGCGTCGGTTGCGCGAGCACGGGCGAGTTTCTGCAGGCCCGACTTGGTCAGGACTGCGCGCAGGTGGTTGCCCCCACGGCGGAAAGTGACATCGCCTGGGCTGAGCGCCTCCCCATTGACGCGCACCGTAGGGTCCCCATCAAACGCCAGGTTTCCGGCGAGCGTCAGGGTGAGCTCGTAGTGGCCGATGGTGCCGTCGACAGACGGGTTGGGCGCCACGCCGCGCACGGTGAGCGTGACGTCCTCGCCGGGGTGGACGCGCTGGCGATTGGCCTCGAGCACCACATTCAAATGCTGGGCTTTCGGCTCCACGGTGCGCGCGGACCCTTCCGCCACGGGCACCACGAAGGGCGCGAAGAAGACGTGCGACGCAGCCTTCGCCTCACTGTCGCCGAGCGTGAAGAGGTACGCGCCGGGCTGCAGGCCGTCGAGGGTGACTCGCCCGCCGCTGGTCCGCGCTGTGGCGACGTCGACGATCGCGTCGGGCTGCGTGCGCAGCAGCCGCGGCACGTCGAGAGTGGCCAGGGATTCGCGCCCGGCCTGGGTACTCATGTCCACTGTGGTGATGCGGGAGGCGGTGACGGTGCGCTCCCCGATGGTGTCCAGGCCGTCGACACCTGCGGCGGCGCGCAGGTCCACCGTGACGCTCCCCGGTGCCGCGGCCACCGCAGCGGGTGGGCCGGAAACGGGCATGCCGACGCCGGCAACGCCGACCGTTACGGCCAACGCCACCGCCATCGCAGTCCCCGGGTTTCTCACCGCTGTGTGCTCCCCTACTTATGCCTTGCGGGAGCGCAGCTGGTAGGCAGCGCCGCCGCCGAAGAGGACCACGCCGAGCGCCAGGATGATGAGCATGGTGCGCTCACCGGTTGCTGGCAGGCGGCCGAACAGGTTGTCCTTCACGTTGTTCACGCTGCCGGTGAGCGTCTTCGTGGCTTCGTCGTAGGTGAGTGGCTGTGGCTCCGGGTTGTTCAGGTAGCCGGACACGCCCTTGGTTTCTACGGCACAGTAGTCGGCGAACGTGTTGTTCTTCTTGATCCGGTTGAGACCCTCAGCCTTCGCCAGGGCGGCACCGGCGTGCTCCTTGCCTTCGGCGACGGTCTCGTCGGCATTCAGCGTGGTCTCCACCTTGCCGCCGATGACGACGCGCTGGGCAGCGGTGCCTTCGTCGACCTTCCAGGAGCCGTCGTCCTGCTTGGTGCAGGTGAAGATCTGGAACTCGGCGCCGGCGCCGTTCTTGTCGCCGTCTTTGGCCTGCTTGTTCAGCAGCTTGGTCACCTCAACCTTGGCGAAGTTCAGCGTCGTGGCGCCGTCGTTCGGGTCGTCGGTTGGGGTGGTGTTGTGCGGCTTGTCGTCGTTGGAGTAGTACACCTGCGCGGTGTTGTCGATCGTGCCGTTCTCGGGCAGCTTGATCAGCTTTGCGTCGAACTCGGTGCGCACGGTCAGGCCGGGGTTGGCGGCGCGCAGCTCGCGCAGCTTCTTCAGACCGGCCTCGGTGAACTCCACGGTGACGGTGTTGTCCCCTGCATCGGCCACGGTGTAGTGGGTGTCGACGGCAAGCGTCTCAGGGGCGTCATCGTCCGCGGACTTCAGCACCTGCACCTTCACGGGGTGCTCGGCCTGGCTCCACTTGAGGTTCGACGACAGCGTATCGACGACCCTCAGCTGGTCACCTTCCGGGTTCGGGCCGAAGGCTGGGATGGGGGCGTCGATACGGTAGCGCGCGTTGTCTCCCAGGGTGGTGTTTTCGCTGATGAGAGACTTCTTCGGCTCGAGGATCTGGTTCTTCGGGTTGATAGTGCGCTCGTACTGCGCCGCGCCGTTTTCGAATGCCGGGAGGGTGAGCAGGAACGGGGTCGCCACGGAGTGCTTGGCCCCCTCGGCGCGCAGCTCGGTGACGCGGAAGAGTCCCACGCCGAGGTCGGTGAACACGGCCTCACCGTCAGCGTTCGTTGCGACCTCCTTCGCCGTAAAGTTCGGGTCCGCCTGCAGCTCGGTGACCTTCTTCTCGCCGGCTGCGGCGACGTCTTCCCAGCCCTTCGCGGTGTTCAGCGGCGCGGTGGGGATGCGCTCCACCTTGAAGGTGACATTCGGAATGGTCTTCATGCCGTCAAGCGTGCCGTTCTCGCCGATCGGCTCGCCCTCGTACTTCTTGATCGTCAGCTTCGTGTCGTGGTTGACGTCGACCTGCGCCTGGGCGACGGCAGCTGGCAGCGTCGCCACGACGGAGGCGCCCACCGGCCCTACGAACGCGACTGCGGCCGCGGTGGATACTGCAAGTGCTGTGCGGGAAATGATGTGTTTCATGGTGTCTAACTTTCTGTTGTTGGAGTTGTTGAGGTTGAAGTCTGTGTCAGGAAGCGGCGGGCACTGAAGCCGAAGAGCAACAGGCCAAGCAGCAGAATCCACACGAGTGTAGTGCTGCCGGTATCGGGCAACAACCAGCCGATAGTCGACGGCACCCGCAGGGCCCCGTACGTGGATTCGGCGCTGACCACCCCGAGGGCGCCCGTGGCTGCCTGCAGCGTTGCGGTGCCGCGGTGGCGGAACGTTCCCTCCGCGGGGATGTCCACCGTGACGGTGCAGGTTGCGGACTGGCCGGGCGCCAGCGCCGCGCGTGCCGCCTCGCACGCGGCGGCGGGGATGGTGCCCTGCTCGCCGATGGTGTGCGGTCCGTCGGGGGTGTGCACCGTCGTCCCTGCCAGGGCTGGGTCGCGCAGCACCATGTTGGACAGGTCGAACTGGCCGGTGTTGGTCAGCCCGTAGGTGACGTCCATGGTGGTGGCGTGATCCGGCAGCAAGGCGGTATCGGCAACACTGGTGACGCCGGACAGCGGGGTGCCCGCGATGTGCTTGTCCAGGGCCACGCTGGCGAACTTGTTCATCGCGGTGGCGGCCCAGGCCTTCCCGGCGCGGGCGGTATCAGCGGCCTCTGGGGCGAGCACCTTGAACCCGACCGATGGCCTGTCCAGCTCAGTGGGGTAACCCTCCCCCAGCTTGGCGCCCTGGGAGGTCAGCGCGAACGTGTATGTGCCTTCCGCCTGTTGTTCCTCCACGGTGCACTCGCTGTTCACGGGCACGCCCCACAGCACGTGGGTGTGACCACTGCTCAGATCGAAGGGATCGCGGGCGCCGTCGCCGCAGTTCGCGGTGAACTTATAGACGCCGTCGGCCTCCGGGGCGCCCGCGGCCCGCTTGGTGAAGGCCACGTCCACCGTGGCGCGCGGGTGGTGCGCCTGCACGCCAACCACCACGGCAGGGTCCTCTGCGGCTGCAGCATCCGGCGCGCCCGCGGGGACGGCCACGGAGTACTCGTACTCCTTGGCACGCACGTCCTGCGGTGCGACCTCGTCAACCGTGGCTGTGGGTCCCTTGTACACGCCTCGCTCCCAGGCAGCGAACCCCAGGTAGGGGCGACGGTCACCAGCGGCAACCTCCACCTCGCCGCGGGCACTCAGCGCACCGGAAGCATCCATGGTCAAGGCGCAGGAGGTACCCGCAGGCACCTCGAAGGTGCGAAGCCCGGTCACGGGCACGGCGTCCGCACCAGGCAGTGGGCGCTCAGGGACGTCGGCCAGCGTGAACTGAACCGGGCGGGTGGCCAGGGTGGCGTCGCCGTCCTTGCACACCAGCTGGCCGGTGTAACCGGCGGGGTCCGCGCCGTCGAGGTAGCCAGTTTGGCGCATCGCCACCTGCAGGTTCGTGGTGCGGCGGCTCACCTGGTTCACCAGGTGCAGCTGTGCGCCGTCGGCGGTGACGTCCGCTTCGGCGCTCGGCTGCGCGGTGGTTACGCGAAGTTGCGCGGGCACGTTCTCCATCGCGATTTCGCGCAGGCTGCAGTGCGCGCCGACGGGCACAGCCGAGTCCACACCTCCGGCAGAGACGTAGCGCAGCCCACCGTCGACCGCGGTGAAGTCACCCGGTGTCAGCTGCAGGGGCACGCCGGGGACGTCGGTGAGTTCGGTGCCGAGCGCCCGGCACTGCAGCGCGAAGCGCATCGTATTCGCCTCGTTGAGCAGTCGCATGTCCGAGGGATTGCCCTCGATGTCTTTGCGCAGCGTCAGCGGCGCGGTCTGGTAGGCATAGCGACTCGTCGCACGCACTGCGTTCTGTGCGGCGTCTTCCTCCACCACGAATGCCGGAGACAGCGCCGCCGTACCGGGCTGCTCGAGTGGCTTGCCCGTCGCCAGCGTCGCATCACCCCGGCTCACCGACCAGTCCACCGCGTCCGGCAGCACCGTCGCTTGCAGCGGGCCGTCCTGCGTGTCCGCCTTGAGGTGCAGCGACGCATACGCGCCGAGCTCCACGGTGCAGGCCGCGCCAACCGGCACTCCAGTCACGGTAACCGTGCCCTCACCGTCCACGGTGGCGCTGCGGCGCAGCAGTTCGGCGTCGCCATCGCGGCACACCACCGTCACCGGGTGGGCGGGCAGCACCGCGTCGAGTGTGTTGCCCGCGGCCTCATAGTCCTGGCGCGCCGTCCCCGGCAGCACCACGCTCGTCTGCACCGTGGCGTCGGTGACGCGGCGGGAGAAGGTGTTCACGAACTCCACCTTGTTACCCGCCTTCGCGATAGTAAACGTGTTGCCCGCCTGCCCATCAACGTTGGTGGTGGCCGCCATGTGGATGCCCGGCTCCGGGGTCAGCGGGTTCTCGGCGACGGTACAGCTGCTGCCAACCACCAGGTCATCCTGGGTAATCACCACGCCGTTGCGCACCGACGCCTGCAGCGACGCCCCCGGCGTGCCGTCCGGCAGCACACAGCGTAGCGACGCCGGATACTCCCTCTGCAGCCACGCCTCCCGCTTCGCAGGCGCGATCAGGTGCTTCGTCGCCGGATCGAACTGGACCTTCTTCACGCCTGTGATAGTGGCCCGCTGGTAGGCGAACTCGTCCTCCATCGCCAAGGTAGCGCGCTCCCCGACCGTGAATGCCACGCCCGGCGCCAGCTCCGTGGACTGCTCACCGCCCGGCGCGTAGTGGCCCACCGTCGTGTGCGTGATTGGGTAGCGCACGCCCTGGCTGTTGGTGCGCTCGGTCTCCAGTGGGGTGCGTCGCTCCAGGGTGCACTGGGTGCCCGCGGGAATCTCGGCGGCGGTGAAGGAGCGCTGGGCGCCGTCGACAAGCTGGAAGGACGACTGGAACGCACCGCACGTCAATTGATAATCGACGCCCACCTTCGGGTACAGCGCCTGCTCCCCGGTGTAGCGCTGCGTGATGGTCAGCCCGTTGCCGGCGGGCGTGAACGTGTTGTTCACCGTGGCCGTGTTGGTCGGGCCGGTGATGGTGAGCGTCGCGTTGTCCACGTCGGTGTCCCAGTTCACGCCGCCGGGCAGCTGCGGGCGCTCTTCGGTGAAGGTACAGGTGTTGCCGTAGGGCACACGCATGGTGGCGCCGGGGCCGTCGTCGACACGCGGGTCCCCCACCTTCAGCGTGACCGGCGCGCCGGGCGCGACCGTTGCGGTGCCCTCGAGCTTGACCGCCGTGACCTGCCCGTCGGTGACCACGTTGCGGCTACCGCACGCGAAGTTGAACGTGTAATTCGCTGGCAGGCCGCGCACGCCGTTCGCGGTGACCGCCTTGGCAAGCTGTGCGGTGCCGTACTTGTAGTCGTAAGCGCGGTTGATAGTGAACGCCTCCGCCTTGCCGTCGCCGACGGTGAGCGTCTGTGGCTCCACGGATGTGCTCTGCAGCTCGTAGCCTTGATCCGCGCCGCCCTCAGGGGCGGGCGCCTGCGGGCTCAGCGTGCAGGTGGACCCGACCGGGATATCCCTGATCAGGGCGTGCCCGTCCAGCAAGGTGACGGTGCCTTCGCGCTTGGTGGCGTCGGGGGTGGTGCAGGCGTAGGTGGCGCTAAAGCTCTGTCGCGTCACGGCTGGGAGCGTCGCCGCCGGGCCGGTCAGCACCTGGTGGACCTCTACCTGTTCGGTGCGGTAGTCGTAGGTGCTGCGTATCTCCACGGGCACCGTCGGCTGCGTGCCATCTGCTGGCAGCCGGAGCGCCAGCCCGTCCTGCTGCTGGGTCGCACCGGTGGCGTCCCTGCTGGTCAGGGTGAGGTATTTCTGCTGCTCCACCGTGAGTCCTTCGACGGGGCGCAGCACGCAATCCTGTCCGCGCGGCACGTTGTCCAGGGTTGCCGGGGCGTCACCGCGCACGGTCACCCTGTGCGCCGGCGCGTTCGTTGCCGGGCAGCTGAGCTCGAACGTAAACGCTTGATTCTGCAGCGCAGGCGTCGCCGCCGGGCCCTGCACCACGTGGCGCAGCTGCAGCGTCGCGGTCCGCGCGGTGTACTGATTGTCTGCCTCAACAGGAAGTTTGTCAGTCAGCGTCACCTTCTTCTCGACGCCCCCTTGATTCGCAGCACCATGCTGCCCACCATCCCACTGCAGGTCCAGGTCAGCGCCGGAGACCGCCGGAGGCGCGGTTTCTTTCAGGGTGCACGTGGCGCCGGCTGGGAGGCCGTCGACAAGCTGGGGGCTGCCGGGTGTGACCTCGCGGGACCCGCTCAACTTCACGTCCGGGTACGCGGCCTGGAACCCCTCCGGGGCCGTGCACGCATATGCGATGGTGAACTTCTTGCCCGCAAGCTCCGCGTAGTTGCTCGCCGTGCCGGTGACCCGCTTGTTCAGCTCCAGCGATGCCGGTGCGAAACGGGACTTCCAGTGCACGTTGCAGTTGATTTCGCGGTTTTGCTTGTTCGCGAACTGCACCTCCGCGCTGCCCGCAGCGCGGTTCTCCCTGAACCAGATGCCGAGGCGTTCCGCCTCGGCCCGGGACAGCGGCGCGCCGTTGTGAGTCAGACGCGCAGGCGCGCCCCCGGCGTTGGCCCCAGGCTCGTAGATGAAGGTGTCCGTATCGCCATCGGCGGAAATCGCGCTACAGGTCCACTCCGGCGAGTACCGACGAAACGCCAGCTCCTTGCCACTCATCGTCGACTGCAACCCAACAGTATCTTCCGGCACACCCTCCGCGTTCAGGCGGCGCAACACCGGCGTAGTACTCGACCCGCCAATGGGTTCAATCCAGTTACGATGCTGCCCATCCTGGGTGAAAATCCTGGTCACAGGCTTGTCTGAGTCGCCTGTGAACGCCTGCTGCGCTGTGATGTCCGCGGTGCCCAGTTCCTTGCCTGCCTGGGTAGAGATGCGGTTGAGCGCAATCGCCATCGCGAACGCCTGGTTGCCGCGCGGGTCCGGGTTCCTCGCGTTGCCGCCAGAGTTCGACGCAATGCCAATCTCAAACGCCGTCGGCGAATCCAACCCAACAAGGAACGTGCCGTAGGTACCGCCAGACTGGTTATCGCAGATGAAGTCGCGCTTCTTGCCGCCCATGTTGGCCCACTGCCACTGATTCCTCTCGACGCCCGCCCCATACTTCTTCCGACACGCCTCAAGGCTGCCCTTCGGCGTCAGCTTAATTGGTGGATTGACCGTGCCCGTGCCACCGGAATTCGAGATGTCCACACTGATCATCTCACCGCCGAGCACACTACCTGTGGACTCAGCATCCGCAACCATCATGCGAAACGACGGCAGCGGCTGCCCCCGGTACGTAAACTTCACATCCCGAAACGACAACCGAACGAAGCGGTTCTTCTCCGTCTTAAAGATGTCATTCGCAGTGGCACCCGCCTCCGCAACGAAGAACGACTGGCCCGCAATCTGATTACCGAACGCCGCCCGGTTCCACGGCGGCTGCTGCCCCGCCGATAAGCTCCCCTTATTCGACCCAGTCCCCGTATCCGAGGCCTCCACCGTGACCGTGTACGTCAGGGTGTAATCCCCAAAATGCTTCGTCACATTGTGCGTCCCCGGCTTCGCCATATCCGACGCATCAATCCAGCACATCTGGTTCGCCCACTTCTTGGCGTCCCCATCGGCTTTACGGAAGGAGCAGTCCCCAATGTTGACACGGTCGTTAGCACTCGCCGCCTGCGCCCCGCTCGAGGGCCCTCCGAGCACCGTCACCAGTGCGAACAGCATGGACACTATTACTGCCGCTGTGGCTCGTCGCAGCCGAGGCGGTTCGCCAAACACTGGCCAACCCACTGTTGTCATGAAACCGCCTTTTGCTGCCCTAGCTTCCATTGATGAAAGACACAATCATATCGTCCCCACCAGCGGGACAGCAATACTTACAGAGCCTTAAGAAACTGCAGGCTAATAGGGGTGTGCGTTCACTTTTGTGGTGGGCGCAATGCAGCTGTGTGTTGGCTGTGCACCAAGATCGCCACCTCCCCCTAGCTTTCGGCCAGGCCAATAAGGAAAGCCCGGGTTGGACCTGACGTCCAGGGGCTGACAGCTAGGGCCTGTGCCGGAATTTGGTGCCCCGTGAGCGAGGTGGAGTAACAAAAGACGCATACTATTTTGGTCCAGCCATTCAAACTGCCAGGTTATAAATATGCCAGATGTTTAACGCTGCGTGCTTTGTCACTCGCCCCCAACCCATACACCAAATTCCCTGTTCTTCCCACGGCGGATTTTGGTGTCAGACCAACACAGTTGCGCTCGTTTGAGGCGCCTCACTGTCAGCCGCTTCAGCCACCCGTCTGCCCGTTTCAGGCATATACCCCACAGCTACTCCGCGCAGGAGCCGCCCGCTGCAGTGTTTTGTTAAAAGCGTGAGCGTGCTTAACAGATGGCCTACCCCGTTTGATCTTCATCAAAAGCCCGACCCAATGCTTGGTTTAAGGGGGACAAGGGGGCATTACTCCCATCTGCAATTCTATTCACAAAATCCCGACTCCGCTCGTGATGACTGTCCCTACCCCAAGAATTGGACCTTAAGAGCCTTAAAAGACATCACGCGTAACCCCCGCAAATCCCCTCTCGCACATCGTGGTGCCCAGCCGACTCACAGGCCCAAGCGCCCCAACAGAAAAGCAGCAACGGAAAGTCCCACTCTTCCGTTGCCGCCTCCTAGATAGGCTTACACCCTAGTCCCCAATCTGATCACGACCCCGCTTCACGATCAGCGGATCCGGCGTCCCCACCACATCATGATCCTTGTTCGTGTATTCGAACTTGCTCAGGATGTAGCGCATCGCGTTGAGGCGGGCGCGCTTCTTATCGTTCGACTTGATGGTGATCCACGGCGACTCGTCGGTGTCCGTGTAGCGGAACTGTTCTTCCTTGGCGTTGGTGTAGTCGTCCCACTTGTCCAGGGATGCGAGGTCCATCGGCGACAGTTTCCACTGGCGCACCGGGTCTACCTGCCGGATGGCGAAGCGGGTACGCTGCTCTTTCTGGGTCACGGAGAACCAGAACTTGGTCAGGGAGATGCCGGAGCCCAGGATCATGTTCTCCAGCATCGGCACTTCGCGGAGGAACTCGGCGTGTTGGGATTCGGTGCAGAAGCCCATGACGCGCTCAACGCCGGAGCGGTTGTACCAGGAGCGGTCGAAGAACACGATTTCGCCGGCGGCTGGGAAGTGTTGGATGTAGCGCTGGAAGTACCAGGATGTGGATTCGCGCGGGCTGGGCTTTTCCAGGGCGACGGTGCGCGCACCACGTGGGTTGAGGTGCTCGTTGAAGCGCTTGATGGTGCCGCCTTTACCGGCTGCGTCACGACCTTCGAAGATAATGATGTGGCGCTGACCTGTGTCTTTGGTCCAGTTCTGCCACTTCAGCAGCTCGATCTGGAGGGCACGCTTTTGCTCTTCGTATTCGTGCCTGCTGAGGCGTTCTTCGTAGGGGTAGTTTTCGCGCCAGGTTTCGATTGGCGTCCCGTCCGGCATGAGCAGCGCCGGGTCATCTTCATCAGTGTCGTCGACGATCCAGCCTTCTACGGCGGCGAGGTCGATCATTGGGAGTTCGTCATCCTTGTGGTCAGCCATGTATTTAGCTTAACCCCATTGCCCCCGTATCGGCGCTGTTTGTTGTTTTTTATTTATCGACGCCACCCCCGTTTTCCCACGCCCTCCCAAAAGGAAAACCCCGCCACGTTTTGTGGCGGGGTTTGTATCAGGGGGTCTTAGGAAACCAGACCGATAAGCTTCACTACAGCGTCAGCGATGTCGCCGAGCTTGCCCAGGATTGAGAGCAGAGCGCCTGCTACGTGACCATCAGACGAGAGGAACTTCCAGTTCTCGAGTGCCTGCATGTTAGACTCCTTATCTTCGCAAAGGTTGTTGTTGTCGGTTAATTACTTCTTGGAAGGAACCTGGGTAGCCCCGGTAAAGTCCTTAGCCTTATCACCAAGACCACCGAACTGCAGAAGCACATCAGGAACAGCGCGGAACAACTTAACGATTGCAGATGCGAAGGTGTTGAAGTCCTTCAGCGCGTCGACGATGACGGCGAGATCCATACTTACCCCTTACAGGTCATGACACGACGGACACATGCCCGACTGTCTGGTTTATATTCTCGACCCCCTGGCGGGATGTCTTAATCGCTTATTCTGCACATATTTTTAGCTCACGTCAAGGCTTTGGGAATGATTCACCTCACATTAGGGGCACCCGGCACGTGTACCTTACATGCATAACGCGGCTACAAACTTTCAAGTAAGTTCTCCCAACACATCCCCCCAAAATCATAAATACTACTTAAGCTGAGCAAACACGTTTATACGTTTCAGCGTGAACTATTCTTCTACCGTTTCTTTGAGTTTCCTGTATAAAAGCGACACTCGGACCATTGTTTCACGGTCCCGTAATTCTGAAAGTTCGCTGAGCACGGATCGTTACGGCTTTCGCTTCCACCCCACCGCCACGACGATCTCTCACCCCAGCTAAAAAGCGTTCGGCATTAGCGAACGTTCGGCAATACCGAACACCCCAAGCCATGTTGATTGGCATGCCCACCTTAGGCCAGATTTTTCGCCCGGCCGCAAATGCCAATCACTGTCGTCGATACAACAGTTCCTCGTGTCGGTGCGGTCTCGACAAACCTTTTCAATCGTGTAAAATCCGATACATAGTTTCCCCGTTCTCCTCGGAGGCGGGTTTTCTTTTTGCCTAGTTTCGCATGTGGAGCTCTATCACGCTGTTATTAGTGGGTCACGTCTATGACTAATGATGGCAAAAGAGGAAATGCTGGCGTGGCGACGGGCCGGTTACCGGAGCGTTGTCGCCTGGAGCCGCGTAGGCTCCAGAGCTTTTTGACACCTCAGAGAATCCGTTTTTAAAGCTAATGCCTAGGGATAATCGCCTTTTCGTGAGATTCATGTCTCCTCACGCCTCAGTCCGAAGCCAGCCAAAGCCCTGTCACGCGATCGTACCCGCCTGCAACTCCACTGATTTCTATACACTTTTCTGAACACGTCTATTGAATCGTCCCGGTGTAGCATCACTGGACCCGTTTCGCCTGCCGAGGAACACACGCAGGTTGCCTGTTCGCATCACGGAAAATTTGTCACCGAAGTCGTTGACGCTTGCGAGATAGAACGGCTTTTCCGCGACCGAGAAACGCTTCAGGACGCAACGCTGGCGCTGGTTCGCGTCGCCAGCGACAAAGGCAACCGCACAGGCCTCGACGAAGTCATCGAGCTTTTAGGGTTTTCCCGGTCCGAGCTAGAGGCCGAACTTTCAGCCGAGGTTCACAGCTGCAAGCACGGCTATGCAGCACAAGTCACCCCACGCATGAGTCTGCCTCATTGACGACGCCATCTACGGCCTAGAAACCTCCAGCACAGAGATACGGAAATTGGAGTCGCTCGCTGAACAAAGTGGTTGTGATCCTGGAGCTTTCATCCGCGAGTCCGTGATCACCAAACACCGCGAAGGCATGACCACACCCGAGGTCTGAGACTGGATAGCACACGTCACCGGCCGGCGCCCAGCACCAACCTCGGTAAGGACCTGAATTACTGACAGACGCAACGGCTACATCGGAGCTGCCCGGAGGATGTTATCGGCAAAAACAGCGCGACGTTTCGTGGGGTACCCGCCATCCCCGCGGTGGCTACTTCCTCACTACGTTGTTGCTCGAAAATGCTATGCGCGCTTCTTCAGGAAATACGATTTCCAAAACCTATTTTTCGAACGATCCTCAGAGTAGCGACGTGCCATGAATTCATCTGTACGGTGACGTGAAGTTTCGGCAGCTTCCAAAAGGGCAGCAACAATTTCAGGGTCGACTGACGAAATTTGCGCTTTGTCTTTACGTCGCTGCGGATAGCGCGTCGTCATTTGAGTTTCTCCTTCC
Organism: Corynebacterium sp. NML140438; assembly: GCF_001875725.1. GTDB lineage: Bacteria > Actinomycetota > Actinomycetes > Mycobacteriales > Mycobacteriaceae > Corynebacterium. Next base: position 98,736 of record NZ_MLCQ01000019.1, read on the forward strand.
CCTCATCTTCGTCATCGTAGTGCAAAATGAGCACCTGCAGGAGCATCACAAAAATACAGATGAACCCAACGGAATATGGGATTATCCCAAGTGAACGAAGAGTTGTGTTTGTTCCACTCCTATTTCGTTCCGGTTCGGCAAAATCGAGACCCCCACCTGGCGTAAGGTTTCCTGGACTACTCGACTCCTTGCGCAGTTGAGCCTCAAGAGCATTGGCGTAATCTTCAGCCGCCTGTGTGTCGGATGCGGTTTGTTGGTACCGGTGTTCCAGTAACGCGGTATCGGCCTATTCCGGGTAGTTGGTACCGATCCGGGTCAAGCATCAAGCATGCGCTGCCCAACCTTGTAGGTGATGCCGATTTTGACAAGGTATTTCTTTTTGCCTCCGTAGGGTATCTGTGCGTAGGTCATGATGATCTCGCGTTTTTGTTCTGTGGTGAGCTCCTCCGACGCGGAGCTGGTGGCAGGCATGACTACCGTCATCGCGTCAGTCCTTCCTACCCGGTGTTATACCGGGTGACGTGGGAAGTTCACGAGTTCAACGGCAGGAGGGGACCTGAGGTAGGAACTAAACCCAGGACGCTTCATTGTATGTCCTGTTCGGACTTTGAAGACTTTATCGAAGTCGATCGGGACGAATCCACCTTGCCCGGTACTTTGTTTGTCAACAAACAACTTCTCAAATTCGTTGTCTGCCAGAGCTGCGATCTGTTCAACTGTGACAACCCACAGGTTCGTAGTGGAACCGCGTGTGGTTCGCGCGTGCGGCTGCACGGTGCGAGCACCCGAACTGATGTTCTATTCTGCGTTAAAAATGCTGCTTATTCAGCAACCTCATTATCGCGCGGTAATCCGTCATGAGCGAACTCCTTCCAGCTGATGCCACATCTGTGTAGTGCGGCTACCGAAAGTATGTATGTGAAGGGATATCCAGTGCGACCAGATACTCACTGTGGTCCTACCGGATAATCACGACACTGTTATCAAATAGCCGGTCACAACAGTTAACCTCGGCTCTAACGAACGCGAACCTTTTCGAGTGACGTGCTTTTCTGCGGATCAAGAATTTCAATCGGCACATGGAGATTAGCAATAGCTTCGTCCCCTAATTTGTTTAAGGCTTTTTGCAGTGGGCCGGTAAGCGGGGAATGAGACGATATCGTTTTGCCATATTCTTGCGTACCAAGAACGCTCATTTCATTGTGATAACGTATGGTTGCGGCGTAAGCGGAAGTTAATTCGTTGATACACTTTCCTAGCGCAGGATGCGTGACCTCGAGTTCAAGTTCGCGAACCGATAAAAAGCAGCCAGTATAATAATCTTCCCATATCCCGACTAAATCGTTAGCCAAATTTGAACTTCCGTTATCGCTATTGACGGCCTGCTCGTCAAACTTCCGAACCCTGTCTTTGACCCTATGTCTTGTTACGGATGCTTCGCTACGAAGTTCACGGACACACTTGGCCACAGCATGCCTTTGCCTAGCATAATCTTCGCGTAAAAGCTTATCGTGCAGCTCCTGATCTAACCTAAGGTACTCGCGCTCACGTCTCTCTTCTTCAGCCTTCTGACCGCGTTTTCGACTCTCTTCCGCCATGGACGAGGTCAAATAACTACTTCAAACTGCACCTATCAGCGCTGCAATAGCTACAATCGATGAAGCAATGATCTGTACCATGAGTTCTCCTTACTAGAAAATCCTAGGGTGAAGATCGCAACAAATTAGTTTTCCCATAGCAGTCTAACAATGTTTTGTCCATAGGGTTTTTGGACACGGAGTCCGGCGGCTTCTTGGACACGGAATCCATGGTGTTCTTAGGCACTACTAGCGACTTACGGTTGCAGCCTGCGTTTCGGCCGGGGCTTGGATAGTTTCGGGTTCATCCGCGGTGGTTGGCGATGTTTCATTCCTTCGACGAGGTTGATGTTGATCTGACCACCTGGCGGGCGGCGGCTCAACGTGATCGGCAGGGACACGCTGAAACGGAATTCACCATCATGGGTCGTGTAGAGCTCCGTAACATTATCGACTGTGACTGTGGAGTAGTGCCTGCGGTTTTTAAACCTCAAATCAATGTAGAGACCGAAGCCGCATACGCGTACAACGCCATCTTTGCTCACGCAGAGTTAGTCTGGGATACCCCAATGGTTTGTTGATTGTTTGGTCGGTGTCGTTAGTGTGGGTTTATCGGTAGGGGCTGGGGCCCCTTTAATTTGCTGACTACACGTACCAAATAGCCTCACCTCACGGCCGACAACCTCGGTCGGCTATCGCTAGATCGAAAGACGTGCCGACCAGGTTGCATGGCCACACCCTAGTCTCGCTGCCTCCGAGTCCCCATCGCAGCACCTAGTCCTATCACTAAGAAGCCCGCAACAGTCGGAGCGAAAAGCCCGATGCCACCCGTCTTGGGCAAATTGCCCTGCCTTACGTTGGCGACCTTCAGCGAGATCACTGGACGGGAGTTTCCAGCAAACACCTTGCCTTCGGTAACCTCCGCTGGGAGAGAGTTAGAGTAGTTCACTCCGTCGAAGTATTGAATCTGATAGCCACCGTTTGCGGCGCTCTCAATTTTGAATTTGAGCGGCTGAACTAGAAGAGCGTACTGCGCACCATTGGCTTGTGGCGCCCTGGTCTCTGTAAGTGTGTATTCGATGCCGGGTCGCATGAGCTTCTCAACAGAGTATGTCGCGGTTCCTCCAGTAAGGGGGTGATTCTTCACCTGCCCGTCTTCAATCCAGGACAGGTTGAACTCGGCGCCGCTTAGGCTTCCTGTGACTCCGTCAGCATCCACTTTCTCTAGCTGCAAGTCGAGGCCAGTTTCGGACTTACGGTTGGCAACGACACAGCGAACAGATGCGTATGGCTCAGCCTTGACGATGAACCCGTTTTCACCATCGTTAACGACTTCGGCTACGGATTCAAAGTATCCAGGGTTATCTTTGCCAGGTTCCTTAAAACCAATCGTTTGCGTACAGACCGCGTTTTTACCGTCTTGGGGCATCAACGTAAACCCGGGTTGGGATTGTTCGTTGACTTTCAGACTGGTCTTCGAGTTTGAGACGATTCGCCAAGCGGCTTCGCCTTTGACTGTCTTATTCGGAGCATCGACCGTCTCGCGGGCAGTCAGCTGCGAGGACGAACTGACCGCGCCGGTTGGGTTCCCCAAGTCCGGGTTATTGAGAATCCTGTAGCCGTTCTTCAAGATGTTCTGCGCAGCAGCGTCGCTCGCGTTGAATCGCCATCCTGGTGCAGCCTCGTCTAGCAGTTTCCCGTTTTCGTCGTAGGTTTGCTTTTGGACGATCAGCTCACCTTCGCAATAGGTCTTTTGCTCATCTACGACCTTCTTCAATGCGCCCGCGAGATCAGTATAGGTGTCATACTTCTTTGGGACACCGGTCCAGGATATGTACTCGGCGGTTTGCTGGAAGTTGAGGGTTCCTAGGGCCCAGTCCTTCACATTTTTCTTCCAATCGTACGGGGATTGTCGGTCGTTAATGATCTTGAAGGCGCCGTGTTCGATGGCCGTCTTGAAGTTCGGATAGGAGTCATCGTTAGGGTACTGGTAGGCGGATAGCTTCTTCTTCTGTGCATCAGACAGTGTCTCCTGGTACCACCAGATGTATTTGTTCAAATTAGGCTGAGTGGTACGCAAAATATCTCGCAAAACGAGCTCTTCATCAACCGTTTGACCATTGCGCATTTTAACATTCACGAGCAGTGGCTCAATGCGGGTACCTTCGTTCTTAATCTCGTTGGCTCTCTCGATCGCAAGCCTCAAAGAAGTCTTTTGGACGTACTGGCCTCCACCAGGTTTGTTAGCCTGCCAACCTAGGTCGTCGAATGTAGGCATACCATCAGTGATGAAGTAGACAAGGTCGTACCCCTTGCCTTTCACCTGTTTCAAACCGGCTTCCCAGTTTGTCGACGGGCTGCCGTCTGGCCAATACTTCCAGCCTTCAATGGCATTCTTTGCGCGTTCGAACCCTGCCTGCGTACTCAAGCTTGTGGAAGGCATAACTTCTCTCGCGCCGGTACCAAACTCGTACAAACCCACCTCTGTAAGAGTGCCGTTCAGTGCTTCAACGACAGACATCGCGGGAAGGATGTAATCTTCGTCAGGGCCTCGGCGTTTCTTCGCCTGGTCGTACGGAAGATCCTTACGGAATTTCACCGATGCTGAGCGGTCTGCGACAATCGCGATTTTGAGTCCACATTTTTTCGGCAGAACTGGGTTTGGTACAGGATCGGGCAAATCCCGACGGTCGAAATCGGCCGGAAACTCGATTTTCCCCGTGTCTGTCTGTGTCTTTACAGGCTCGCCATAAATGTCGACCATACCGTCAATTGTTATCGGGTTGTTGAAGTAGCTTCCTGAAACTATAAAGTTCGAGCCTTTCTCAACAAGCACAGAGTCGACGACTTTTCCATCCTTCATCGGGACGACTTTGAACAAGACGTTGTCGCCGTCGTTATTGCCTGGAAGCTTCTCGAGCTTAAATTTCACTCCGGGTTCAATGAGGTTCGCATCAAAGTGAAAGTACTTCCAATCAAACGAGCTGCTTGGAGCTTTGATTTTTACAATGGCTTCTTTGAATTTGATGCGAGACTCAACAGTAGTAGAGGCCTCAAAGTGTGGCCCTTCTGCGTTAAAACTAGGATCCGTGAGTTGAACGCCACCATGCCCGGAAAACTGAACCAATTTATCGGGTTTCACGGTCGGCTTTTCTAGCTCCTGGCCCCAAATCTGTGCAGCGTACCACCCATTTGGTGGACCAATCAGGTTCATAGTGACCGTGTCACCAGGCTGGAATTCAATATCCGTAATTTCGGGAACGAGCCGGAACTCCGTGTCAAAGGACTTACCCAGATTATTTTTGTTCCAAAACCGCTGGTTTGCGAAATCGGCGTTTTCCTTTTGACCAACCGTCCGAAAAGTGACTTCTCTACTGACAACAGTTTGATCTGCTCGAGTGACACGAATCCGTACAGGGCCTTCAACGCTCTTAGTGTTTGAGTCGTTTCTCTGTTTTTTGACCGCAAAACGAGTCAACCGGTATGCAGGCTTATCGCCTGTAGCCGTAAATGAAATTTCTGGATTTCCATTCACATACCTATAGCTGAAATCTTGCTTCGCAGAAAGCTCTTTGTCAGGCCAGCCGGGAATAGTCGCGACGTCACGGTTCTGCCCCACTAACTGATCCGGAGCCTCCTCCGCCGGGCGCCCCTTCCCATAACCGGACGCGGTAAGCTGCGCCTCGGACGGCACTTCGGCGCTCTCGGCGATCGCGTACTCACCGGCGTCGGTCGCGCGGACCTCGATCTCAACGACCTGTGGCGGGATGGTGTGCAGGGCGTTCAGGTTGAACGCCACAAAGCCGCCGTCAGCGGAGTTCACGAAGCCGTAGTCGTAAGGCTCGAGCTTGCGGCCGTCAGCGGTGACGGACAGGACTTCCTTAATCTCGCCTTTGCCCGCGCGCTGCAGCGCGAAGATGTTTTCCTTCGACGCCTTGCCGCCGAACTCCCATGCCTCGCCCTCGGGGTCGTTGACCACGATGCGGTCAACGTCGCCCTTGCGCTCGACGGTCACGGAGTTCGCGGTAGCCGGGGCCTCTGCTGGTTTCGAAGCAGATGCAGAGGCAGCGGCAGGCGCCGAAGGCGTGGCGGAGGACGACGGGGTGCCGTCGTCCATCCACGAGTAGGTGGGCAGACCGGCGTCGTCGGTGGGGATGTCGGAGACCGTCGTGGTCTCCTCCGCATGCACGGCCGGGTACGCGCCCAGGCCAGCGGCGAGTGCCACCGAAGCAAACACAGCGGCGAGGCCACGGGCACGGTGCCGAGCAGGAGATCCTGCAGGTTTGATAAAGTTTCGCATCTTTCTTTCCCTACTTCCGCTTTACCGTGTCTCGTTCTTGCTTCGCCGCGCCAGGAACAATCCCAGCACAATTAACAGTCCGCCAAGTCCCGCGGCCCACAGCACGTTCGCACCTGTGGACGCCAGCGACCCGCGCTCTTTCTCGGGGACGGCGCGGGGGTGGGTGACGGTGGTGACCACGCCGTTCGGTTTCGTTGTCACGATTGTCGACGGCACCGTGGTCGTCACCGTTGTCGGTGTGCCATTCGGTGGAGTCGTGGTGTACGTCGTCCGGATAGTGGTGCTCACCCGAGGAGGTGTCGACGTCGTCGTCTTCGTCGTGGTCACCGTGTGACCGGGCTTTGTTGGCGTGGTTGATGGTGGCTCCGAAGGCTCCCACGGTGGTGGGGTGCCGTAGCTCTTGTCCCACTTCATCACGAGGACGTTCTCGTACTCGTAGCGGATGCCGCGCTCGTCAGGAAGTGGGAGGATGAGCAGCTTTGGGCTGCTCAGGTGGTACTCGTACTTCGTGTCCGGGGCGGACTCCTCCACCAGGTACAGGCCCGGCGTGAGGTTGTCGAAAAGGACTTCGCCGCGCTGGTTCGTCGCCTTCGTTTCGATGACGTCGAGGCCGCGCGTGCGGGCGTCGTCAAGCGTGGTTTTCTTTGCCACGTTGCTGCCCTGTTGCGTCGTGATGTCGATGCCCCGCACCTTCGACAAGGTGAACTTGGCGCCGGCGATGGCTGGAGGCTTCTGGCCGGCCGGGACCTGGTCGTATGGGTTGGTGCCCTGCTTCTTCAGCAGGAGCTGGATCGGCTTATTCTTATCGATGCTCGCCGGGTCCAGCTTCGCATCATTGCCGCTAATTGGGCGCACATCAGCCACCGCGGGCGTCAACGCACCCGCGGCGAGCATCGTGGCTGCACCACACGCTGCCAATAGTTGGGACAAGCGCATTAGGACAGAACCTCCTCGTTCACAGCGCCGGAACGGTCGCTCTTCTTCTTTTCGCGGTACACCCACCAGATCAGCGCCAGCAGGATCAGCAGGGACACCCCGCCGAGCGCCCACATCCACCACTGCAGGGTGGAGGTGGAGTCGTCGAGGACGCTGGCCTCGTCTGGGTCCATGGGTACTCGCTCCGCGTGGACGAGCAACCGGTGCGTATTGATGCCGTACGGCGTACAAGTGATCAACGTCAGCAGGTCGCGCTCCGGGTCGGCGCGCAGGCTGTCGGTCTCATCCGGCAGCACAACTTCGATGTCGTACACCTTGTACTTCATGCGCTCGCCGAACGTGGAGACGTAGATGGCGTCGCCGACTTTAATGTCGGAAAGGTTGTCGAACAGGGTGGACGTCGTTAAGCCTGTGTGACCCGTGATGACCGAGTGGAACCCCTTGCCACCTGTGGGAAGCGCCGACCCGTACAGGTGGCCAAGGCCCTTCTGCAGGGTGTCCTCCGCCGTGCCGTGGAAAACGGGCAGGCGCAGGTCAATCGCCGGAATCGCAATCTGCGACATCGCCGACACACCCTCCAGCTGACGCTCGTACTCCTTGTAATCAGCGTTGTCCTCGCTGATGCGGGCGAGCCACGGGTCGAGGATCGGCCCGTCGGTGTGCGCCTCGTTGTACGCCTTCGCGGCTTCGAATGCCGTATTTACTTCTTCGACTGGTGTTTGTTGCAGCTCTTCCTCGTAGAGCTTCGCTACCTGCTCCTGCACCCGGTTGTTCCACTGCGTCGCAATGACCGGATACATGAGCACCGCAATGCCCACCAGCACCAGGATGACCGGCAGCGCCATACGCTTGAAGAACGACTGTTGCCCCGGCTCCCGCCGATGCTTCGCCTTCACCTCTGTTGCCACCGCGTCTTCCTTTCATTTGGCACGTCTTATCGACGTCCCCTTCTTCCAAAACTGGGGCGGGAGTTTCAAGCCGTCCCGCCGACCGGCCATCCCCTGCGGGGCTTCCCGCAGGGGGCTCCTACATCACGTACGGATTACGCGGTGCGGGAGTTACGACGTGCCGTGTAGACACCGCCGCCGATGATCGCGAGACCCGCCAGGGCCACGATCAAAATACCCATGCCACCGGTGGATGGGAGGGTGTTCGGGGACTTCTGGTTCTTGACTTCAACCGCAGCTTCGATGGTCTTCACCGGCGCCTTGGTATCCGGGTTTACGTCACCGCGCTTCAGCTCAAAAGGAATAAGAGCGTCGTTCGCGATGTAACCTGCAGGAGCCTTCGTCTCCTTCAAGCAGAAGTCAGTCTTAGGATCTGCTTCACTGTTGTTCTCGAAGTCCTCGACGTGGATGCCGGAAATCGTCACCGTACCGTCATCACCAGTCTTGAAGACGTTGGTTACCTTGTCGGCGGTGCTGGACATTGCGTTACGGTTGCCGCCCTCGAGCTCGACAAGCTTTCCGCCTTCAGCCTTGCAACCAACAAGCGCGAATTCCGCGCCCGGCAGCGGCTTCTTCTCCTCGTTGGTCTTCGTGACCTTCAGGTTGCCCCAGTAGCTGTGCACCTTATTCGTTGGCTGCTCAGTGTCGTGCTCCGAGCTGCCGTTATTGTAAATCAAGGTGCCTTCGTTCGGAATGTGCTGGACAGCTTCCTTGGTCTTGGTCTTGATGGTCGTCTTTACTGGGACTCCTGCTTGCAGCTTCTTCAAACCTTCAGCAGTGAACTTCACTTCCACCTTCTGGCCGTCAATGTTGACCTGGTAATCTGCATTGACCGTGTAACCTTCGACAGTCACGTTCTCTGGCTTCGGAGCTTCCAGCTTCTCATTGAGTACATCTCGCACGATGTACTTCGTCAGCGTGCCAGTAGGCACACCCGTGGTCAGGGTGTAGGTGTATTCATCACCAACGTTGGCCCACTCATCCTTGACTTCCTTCGTCACCGTGTTTTCGGTGTTCTTCGGGTAAGCATGAACGTCGTAGATCCAGTCGGTGCCATCCTGGTTCGTCATCGGCACGTAAACCAAGAACGGTGCACCAGGGACGACACCAGCAGGTGCCTTGGTCTCGACGACGCGGTACAGACCACGCTTGAGATTCTCGAACTTGACATCGCCACCGTTAGCGGTCGTACCAGTTGCTACGTCGGCCTTTTCCGGCGTGATCTTCAGAATATCTGCAGTCTTGTTGTCCTTGTAGGTCTTTGCAGCTTCCTGCCAGTCCTGGTCCGTATTCAAGGACTTGATCAAATCAAGCTTGTACTCAACTCCATCAAGCCCGGATCCAGGAACACCCTGCATTTCCTGGCCGTTTGCCTGCGCTCCTGGCTGCTCAGTGCTGGAAAGCTTCTTCTTGTGCAGTGTCAGCGACAGCGTCTTGTTGCTATCGATACCGGCACCAGTCACATTCGATGTGTGCGCCGCCTGTGCTGCGTCCTGCGCCATCGCGTCCTGCGCCGCGATGCCGGCGGAACCGGCGAAGGTCAGGCCTGCAGCGATTGCGATCGCGGCGGTTTTCTTGAGGGCAATTGCCATTTGGTTTCCTTCCAAAAGAGGTTGCTCGGGCCCCTCAGCGCGCTTCAAGAAGTTAGGTCTCTTGCGCACACGTCAGTGGCCCAACTTTGGGAACACATTGAATCTAATCACCCCCCCCCCGCTTTGTCCAGGCGGATTTGAACGAATCTCAAGGTTTCTCAGTCGACATATTCTCCTATTTTCGCTGAGCAAATCGGTTTTATTCGTTGACCATTGCTTATGTAACCAACCGGCCATTATTGCTAGACATTCATGCCTAGCTTCTCCGCTAAAACTCTAAGAATTTCCTCATACTTCGCAGGCTGCTGCAGGCGCGGTTTCAGGCCTGCTCCCTCCGGGGCCTTTTGCTGCCACAATCATTCCAGTCGACCTCTTCCGGTCGACCAACGCTGGCCAACGCAAAACCGATGCCGAACCACACGCAAATCTGTTCACAAAATCTCTAGCAAGGTTTTGTGAACACATCCCGCCCAAGCAAAGAAGCAAAAATCCCGGGCCACCCCACCGCGAAAGCGGGGCGCCCGAGATACAGCCAGCCGGAAGCTAGCGTTTTACATCATGCCTGCCATGGCGTCTGGGTCCATGCCACCGGCTGCACCGGCTGGCTCAGGCTTGTCGGCAACGACGGCCTCAGTGGTCAGGAACAGGGCCGCGATGGAGGCAGCGTTCTGCAGTGCGGAGCGCGTCACCTTTGCCGGGTCGTTAATGCCGGCTTCCATCATGTCCACGTACTCGCCGTTGGAGGCGTTCAGGCCCTGGCCGTCAGGCAGGTTGGCAACCTTGTCGGCGACAACGCCTGGCTCCAGACCAGCGTTCAGAGCGATCTGCTTCAGCGGTGCGGAAAGCGCCTCGCGGACGATCTTCACACCGGTTGCTTCGTCGCCTTCGAACCCGAGGTCGTCGACAAGCTCGCGGGCGGCCTGCAGGAGGGCGACGCCACCGCCGGCGACGATACCTTCCTCGACGGCTGCCTTCGCGTTGCGGACGGCGTCCTCGATGCGCAGCTTCTGCTCCTTGAGCTCAACTTCGGTGGCCGCGCCGACCTTGATCACTGCGACGCCGCCGGCCAGTTTGGCCAGGCGTTCCTGCAGCTTCTCGCGGTCATAGTCGGAGTCGGAGTGCTCGATTTCGGCGCGGATCTGCTTGACGCGGCCGTCGATCTGTGCCTGGTCGCCGGCGCCCTGGACGATGGTGGTCTCGTCCTTGGTCACGACAACCTTGCGTGCCTGACCCAGCAGGCCCAGCTCTGCGGTCTCCAGGGAGAGGCCGACCTCCTCGGAGATGACCTGGCCGCCGGTGAGGATGGCGAGGTCCTGCAGCATTGCCTTGCGGCGGTCGCCGAAGCCCGGTGCCTTGACGGCGACGGACTTGAAGGTGCCGCGGATCTTGTTCACAACGAGGGTAGAGAGGGCTTCGCCCTCGACGTCCTCGGCGATGATCAGCAGTGGTTTGCCGGACTGCATGACCTGCTCCAGCAGCGGGACGAGGTCCTTGACGTTGGAGATCTTGGAGGAGACCAGCAGGATGTATGGGTCTTCCAGGACGGCTTCGCCGCGCTCCATGTCGGTGGCGAAGTATGCGGAGATGAAGCCCTTGTCAAAGCGCATGCCCTCGGTGACTTCGAGGTCAACGCCGAAGGTGTTGGACTCCTCAACGGTGATGACGGATTCCTTGTTTACCGCACCGTTGCCGACGGCGTACATCGCCTCAGCGATCTTCTTGCCGATCTCCGGGTCGGAGGCCGAAATGCCAGCCGTGGAGGCGATCTGCTCCTGGGTCTCTACTTCCTTCGCGTTATCCAGCAGGTACTTGGACACCTTCTCGGTCGCTGCCTGGATGCCGCGCTTGATGCCCATCGGGTTGGAGCCAGCTGCGACGTTGCGCAGGCCCTCGCGGACCAACGCCTGTGCCAGGACGGTTGCGGTGGTGGTGCCGTCGCCGGCGACGTCGTCAGTCTTCTTGGCTACTTCCTTGACCAGCTCGGCGCCGATCTTTTCGTATGGGTCCTCGAGGTCAATCTCGCGGGCGATGGTGACGCCGTCGTTGGTAATGGTTGGTGCGCCCCAGGACTTCTCCAGGACGACGTTGCGCCCCTTCGGCCCAAGGGTGACCTTGACGGCGTCGGCTAGTGTGTTCAGGCCGTTTTCCAGGCTGCGGCGTGCTTCCTCGTCGAATGCGATCATCTTAGCCATGTAAGTTTTCTCCTTGTATTCGTCGTAAAGTGCAGGCGCCCGCGACGGCACGGTTGGCGCGTGGCCAACCTCACCCGCGTTAGCACTCAATTGCCTCGAGTGCTAAGACACAGTTTTAGCACTCTCGCCCGCCGAGTGCAAGGAACCATCTTCGGCAACCGAGGTGACCTTGGAGCGCGTCTTCGAGTACACGAACCACACCAACACAACGAACAGGGCCGTACTAAACCACGGCGTCCAGGACTGCTCCGTGAACACCTCCAGCGGGCTCTCCCCCGCCGCGCCCGCGATCAGCGCCGCGTTGAGCACGCCGAACAGAGACTCGCCCACGATCATGCCCGTGGCCACCAGCGTGCCCATCCGGCGCGCGAAGTCCGGGTGGCGCTGCACCTGCGCCCAACGGTTATAGATGTATCCGATCAGCCCTCCGATCGGCACGATGACCGTCACCGCCACTGGCAGGTACATGCCCATGCCCACAGCCAGCGGCGGCAAGCTGTACTTGCCCGTGGTGCGGGTGAGGGTCTCGTCGATAATGATGAGCACAACGCCGATGCCCGCGCCCAGCAGGATCAAGCCCCAATCAAGCGAGCTGTTGAAAATGCCGTTCGCCACCGAGGACATCAGCGCCGCCTGCGGAGCCGCGAGCGCGTCCGGGCCTGCGCCCTCCATGCCCTGGAAGCCGAAGCCGGTGAGCATCACCTGCAGGATCGGCGGGATGACCACCGAGCCGAACAGCACACCAATAATCAGCGCCACCTGCTGCTTCCACGGCGTCGCACCCACGAGCTGGCCCGTCTTGAGGTCCTGCAAATTATCGTTCGAAATCGTGGCGATGCCAAACACAATCGCCGCCGTAAACAGCGTGTACGCCACCAGCGAGCTCGCATTCGCGTCCGTGCCCGCCATGAACGCACCGATCAGCAGCGCGCACGAGAGCACCGCAATAATGCCAATCGAGGAAATCGGGGAGTTCGACGCCCCAATCAACCCCGCCATATAGCCACACACCGACGCCACAATCAGGCCAATGACCAGGATGAACAGCACCGAGATCATGGTCAGCGACAGCGCGTGCTCGTGAATGTCGGTGCCGCGCACGAAGTTCCACAGCAGCAGGCCAATCGGCAGCATCGACGCCACAATCACAACCGCCACGATCGGGAACGGGATGTCACGCTCCGTCACATCGACGGCCACGCCCTCGTGCCTCTTTTTCGACGCCGCCAACGACGAAGCAATACCCGTCGCAATCGGCTTCGCGATCTTGATCAGCGTCCACAGCGCCGCCACCGCCATCGTGCCCACACCGATAAAGCGGATCTCGTCCGCGAACGTCGTGGAGACAACCTCGGCAAGCTCCAGGCCGTCGCCCATATGGGCCGCCGACTTCATCGGCAGCAGGATTGCAAAGGAAATCACGACGCCGACCAGCATCGCAATCCCCACCGGCAAGCCCACCAAGTGCCCCACGCCCAGCAGCGCCAAGGACAACGAGCCACCCATCATCGTGCCGCCCCCACCAACACGGAAGAACCCAGCAACCTCGCTGGCCGCCGCCTTCATGGCCGTCAATAAGGAATAGAACGCCGACGCAACCGCACCAAGAATAATCACGCGCAGACCCTCAGAGTTCTCCGCGTGATCACGCTCCGAACCACCATTATCCCCGTCGCCGACGCGCAGCACCTCCGCCGCCGCGACACCCTCCGGGTACGGCAAATCCGAACCAGTCACCAGCGCGCGACGCAACGGAATCGAATACATCACGCCCAACGTGCCACCCAGGGCACAGACCAGGGCGGTCGTCCAGAAGGGGAAACCCTGCCAGTAGCCGACCATCACCAAGCCCGGAAGGACGAAAATAATCGCCGAAAGCGTACCCGCCGCCGACGCAATCGTCTGCACAATGTTGTTCTCACGCACATTGTGCCCAGCAAACTTCCGCAGCACCGCCATGGAAATCACCGCCGCCGGAATGGACGTGGCAAAAGTCAACCCGACCTTCAACCCCAAATACACATTCGCAGCAGTAAACACCAAGGTGATCAAGCCACCAATGATGATCCCGCGCAGCGTCAACTCACGCATCGTCGAGGCCATTGCAAGACCTTTCAATATATAGGCATAAAAACGAACGGAAAGGATTGTACTCCTCGCCTTAGTGGTACTTTCGACCACATGACACAAACAGCTTTTACCCCAAACCGTGACCGCATTTTCGACGACCTCTCCGCCCTCGTCAGCTTCAACTCCCCACACTCCACGCCTGAGCTCGCCGACCAGCATGAAGCCACCTGCGCCTGGACCGTGAACGCGCTCGAAGCCCTCGGACTGGACGTGACCCGCCACGCGACCGTCGATAATGCTGACACCATCATCGCCACCAAACCAGCCGTCGGCGACGCCCCCACCGTCCTCCTCTACTCCCACTACGACGTCGTGCCCGCCAACAACCCCGACGCCTGGACCAGCGACCCCTTCACCCTCACCGAACGCGACGGCCGCTGGTACGGCCGCGGCGCCGCCGACTGCAAAGGCAACCTCGCCATGCACCTCGAAGCACTCCGCCTCATCCAGGCCAACGGCGGCACCGACCTCGGCATCAAAGTTGTAGTCGAAGGCTCCGAGGAGCTCGGTGGCGACGACGGCCTCGGCAAACTTATCGACGCCCACCCCGACCTGTTCAGCGCCGACGCCATCATGATCGCCGACTCGGGCAACGCCGCCGTCGGCGTCCCAACGCTCACCACCTCCCTGCGCGGCGGCGCCCAGATCAACGTGACCGTCGAAACGCTGGAAGGCGCCGTCCACTCCGGCTCCTTCGGCGGCGCAGCCCCCGACGCCGCCCACGCCCTGGTCCGCATCACCGACTCCCTCTTCGACGACACCGGCCGCACCACCATCGACGGCATCGACTGCACCGCCACCTGGAACGGCCAACCCTACCCAGCCGACACCTTCGCCACCGACGCCGGCGTCCTCGACGGCGTCACCCTCAACGGCACCCCCGACGACAACCCCGCCGACATGGTCTGGGCCCGCCCCGCCATCACCATGATCGGCTTCACCTCCACCCCCGTCGCCGACGCCGTCAACGCCGTCAACCACCGCGCCGAAGCCCAATACAACCTCCGCGTCCCCGCAGGCACCGACGCCGCCGCCATCGCCAACGCCGTCAAGGAGCACATCCACGCCCACACCCCCAACGGCGCCCACGTCACCGTCGAAATCTCCGGCGTCAACGAACCATTCGCCACCGACCCCAACCACCCCGCCATCGCCCTATTCGGCGACTGCCTCCAAACCGCCTACGACGGCGCCGACCTCGCCCTCATCGGCTCCGGCGGCTCCATCCCACTCACCATCACGCTGCAGAACCACTTCCCCGACGCCGCCATCGCCCTCTACGGCGTCGAAGAACCGCAGTGCGGCATCCACGGCGTCGACGAATCCGTCGACCCCACCGAAATCGAACGCATCGCGGTGGCCGAAGCGCTCTTCCTGCAGCAGTACGGGAAGTAGCCGGCGTTTCGGCTGGGTTTCGGCTGGGTTTCGGCTGGCTGGGGCGGAGAGGGCGTCGAAAAG
Organism: Corynebacterium sp. NML140438; assembly: GCF_001875725.1. Taxonomy (GTDB): domain Bacteria; phylum Actinomycetota; class Actinomycetes; order Mycobacteriales; family Mycobacteriaceae; genus Corynebacterium. The sequence continues at coordinate 113,868 of NZ_MLCQ01000019.1, forward strand.
CTAGTGCGTCTAAAGCTCCGACGGGTCAATACCGAACTCAGCCAGGACATCCTGGAGGCTGATGCGCTTGCCGCTGTCGGCCAGCATTCGTGTGAGCGCGAGCGCCAGGTCCAGGGCGTCCTGCCGCTCCGCTTCGAGCCGCTCAAACTCGCCCGCAGACATGATGACGGCTACCGGCTCGCCGTCGTCGATGATCACCTTGCGCTCATGCAGCCCCAAGCCGAACACATGGTGCGAAGTGTTTCGCGCAAGATCCGCGAGATCCACGTTGGAAGCAATCAATTCGGTACCCCTAACTGCAATCTATCCTTTTGACCAGGTCATTACCCCAACGGATAGCGTCATCTAAGTCTAATATTTCGACTCCAGGAAGCGTCATGTTCTCCACCGCGGCCGTATAAACACCGTCCCAGTCCTCGCCCCTAACAAATTCGGGCGGCCATGAGTGATCGCCTCTGTACTTGAACGTTTGCTCGCACAGCTCTTTTGTTCTGCTGTAGTCAATTTCTTCATTAGCCACGAGTATCTGCAGATCTACGAGATCATGCGCTCGCTGACTATTAGGAAATGTAGCCGCATGTATTTTCTGTGCAATTTGGTGTTCAGGCTTCATAACCGGTACAGGGTCCGGTGCGTCAAACCCCAGGTCCGTGAACAACGACGAGAGCTCATCCGAAATCTGCTTATCCGCAGAGTCCGCAACGTGTAGCTCGTTATGCGCCACCTCAAACCTCACGGTCTTCCAGTCCTTCCCTTCGTACTGGAGCTTGATATCAAAAGGAGTCATCACATACTGTGGCGGAACCCCTGCGGGGCTGGGCTTCTTCACCTGCTTCACTCTCCCAGTAAAGCCTTGCCATCCCACTTCAAGTTTGCACTCCAGTTCATCCAAGAAGTGGGCTTCGTCCTGCTGTCGCGCGGCATCGAGATCCTTTGTGGCACGAGCTCCACTGCCGTAGCGAACAGCCATCGCACTTCCGCCTTTGATCACTCCCTGTGGAAGCATCTGTGCAACTACAACAAGCGCCATCACGTTCTGTCGCTGTGTCTCACGCGCCTGATCGTTTTCTATGTTTCTGATCTTCTGTCGCAGGGACACAATGTTTACCGGCCGACTCATCCCACCAGCCCCTTCAGCTCCCGATACTGCTTGCCCCGGATGAACCCTTCCTGGTAGGCGTCTTCCACCATCGCCTCCCAACGGTCAGCCATAACCGCCGGACGAACCTCCACGAGTGCCTCCGCGACGGGCTGCGACGGAATACCGTGATATTTCTTCACCTGAGCGTCCGCTGGAGCGGACCTGATCCGCCATGTTCGAGGCACTTTCCGGCGGTGTCGACGCGGCGAAGCTAGATAGACATTCTTAGGATTGAGCTCACCGATCCCGGTAACCTGCAATGTGGTTTCTCCACATGCATGCACGCCAGCACCTAGCGTGAGAATAATTTCGCGGAGAAAATCAAACTCGTCGGTGGCAGGATAGTACGGATCCCGATAAACGCCACGCTCCCGCTTTTCGACGGCCCCTCGCGCCGCAAGCTTCCGCAACTCAACATCAGGCACACCCCGTGCACGGGCAAGGGCCGGAGTGACATACCCATCGTTTTCTAAAGCGATTTGCCGTAGCTTCTCTCTATACGTTGCCATGGACAAACCATACCGTTTTTGGTGCTGTTTGTCCATCAAACTGCTCGCCTGGATCTTCACCGACCCAGCCCAGAGGGCTCAAAGCGTGGGATTGGAAGCGTCGCACTCCTTTAACACCTCGATACGAACAAGGATCACGTGAAGGCCACGGCGCACGAACCCGTCACCCCGAAAAAGTTCCCGCGATCTGCGTGAACCCGGGAACAATCTTCGTAGACAAACGTCGCGACCTGGGGAAACGAAAGCGACAGTCGACCGGAACCGGCCCCACTCGCAAAATCGTTCCCGGGCGTGGGAACTTTTTCAACGGCATGAGGGAAGGGGCGCGGGCGCACGCGGGGAGCCAGACAGGCAGGACGGCCAGGGCGAAAACCGTTCGCAAAATGTCGGGCCTGTGAGTACAGTGAAAATTTGTTGGTCGCGCCACTGATCATGACGCGCCTTGTTTCTAGTTTCGACGGTGCATGGTGGGCAGCTGCGTTGCTGTGGCGCGCCGAAGCTGAAGAAGCTGATGAAGCTGAACAAGGAGGGCCCGGGTTGTGTTGACGCTACTTGTCGCGCTATTCGTCGCGACGGCGGCGGCGCCGTTGTTGATCCGTACGATCGGTAGGTCGGCGTTTGCGCTGGTTGCGTTGGTGCCGCTGGGTGGGTTCGTGTGGATGGTGTACCTGTTCGCAAAGGGTGCCTTTGTGGATGGTGGGGAGATCGTTGCCCGGATTCCGTGGATGCCGTCGGCGGAGTTGAACCTGGATTTCAGGTTGGACGCCCTGGCGGGCTTGTTTAGTTTGATTATTTTGGGCGTCGGCTCCTTGGTCTTGTTGTACTGCTGGGGCTACTTCGATTCGAATCCGCGCAGGTTGGCCAAGTTTGGCGGGGAGCTGACCATGTTCGCCTCCGTGATGTACGGGTTGGTGATTTCGGACAGTTTCTTGCTGATGTACGTGTTTTGGGAGTTGACGTCGATACTCTCGTACATGCTGGTCAGCTATTACGGTGAGCGGGCGTCGTCGCGTCGGGCGGCGATTCAGGCGCTGATGATTACGACGTTTGGCGGGCTGGCGATGCTCGTCGGTATTAACTTGCTGGGCTACAAGACGGGCATTTGGCGGCTCAGCGAGGTCTCCCAGTTTGCGAATATTGAGAATACGCCTGCGATTTCGACGGCAATTGTGCTGATTATGTTGGGGGCGATGACGAAGTCGGCACAGGCGCCGTGGCATATTTGGTTGCCGGGGGCGATGGCGGCGCCGACGCCAGTGTCGGCGTATTTGCACTCGGCGGCGATGGTGAAGGCCGGGATTTACCTGGTGGCGCGCTTGGCGCCGGATTTGGCGGTGGTGAGTACGTGGCACCTGGTGGTGCTTTCGACGGGCGTGTTCACCATGATTCTGGGTGGCTGGTTGGCGCTGAAGCAGCGTGACTTGAAGCTGATTTTGGCGTACGGCACGGTGTCCCAGCTGGGCTTTATCACGACGGTGATCGGCATTGGGTCGCGTGAGGCGACGATGGCCGGCCTGGCGATCACGTTCGGGCACTCCATGTTCAAGGCCACCCTATTCATGATTGTCGGCGCGATTGACCACACGACGGGCACCCGCGACATCCACGAGCTTTCGGGGTTGGCGAAGCGGGAGCCGTTTGTGGCGTTTTTGGCGGCGGTGTCGGCGGCGTCGATGGCTGGTATTCCGCCGTTCTTCGGTTTTGTGGCGAAGGAGTCGGCGCTGGAGGCGGTGCTCAACGAGGAGATGCTGCACGGCATGCCGGGCTACATGACGCTGGTGGCGATCGTCGCCGGTTCCATCTTGACCATGGCGTATTCGCTGTACTTCTGGTGGTCCGCCTTTGCGACGAAGCCAGCACACAACAACGGCGAGTCGGAGGCGGTGCGCGAGATGCACCCGATCGGCCCGACCTTGTGGATTTCGCCGACGGTGCTAACCACGCTGACGGTGGTGTGCGGCATCTTCCCGGTGCTGCTGTCGACGGCGTTCAACGAGTACCTGGACGTGCGCTTCCCCGGCAGCGAGCAGGAGGAGTTGGCGCTGTGGCACGGGATCACGATCCCGCTGGTGCTGACGGCTGTGATTGTGGGTGGGGGCGTCGTCATGTTCTGGCAGCGTGCGGTGCTGAAGCCGCTGCAGACGGGCAAGCCGGCGCTCGGCGACGGTGACGACCTGTGGGACGCCCTGTTGGCGCAGCTGCGGACGGCGTCGCTGCGGTTGACGGCGTCGACGCAGCGCGGTTCCCTGGTGATCAATCTGGGTGTCATTTTTGCGGTGTTGGCCGTGGTGCCGTTGGCGGCGCTGGTGCTGGGCCGCTCGAACGATATTCGGATGATCGTGTGGGATTCGCCATGGCAGGGCTTGGTGGTGTTCATCATGGTCTGCATGGCAGTCTTTGCGACGGTCCAACGCAACCGCCTGTCCGCCGTGGTGATGGTGGGGCTGACCGGCTACGCCATGGCGACGATCTTCGCTCTGCACGGCGCGCCGGATCTGGCGCTGACGCAGGCGCTGGTGGAGACCATCGTGATGGTGGTGTTCATGCTGATCCTTCGCAAGATGCCGACGGAGGTCGAACCCCGCAACGAGGACAACCGGGCGCGTGCCTGGCTGTCCATCGGCACGGGTGTGTCGGTCGTGGTGGTGGCCATGTTCGCGATGAGTGCGCGCACCGCCGACCCGATCTCGGTGTTCATGCCGGACTTGGCGCACGACATCGGCCACGGCCGCAACACGGTGAACGTGCTGCTTGTGGACCTGCGCGCGGCCGATACGTTCGGCGAGATCATCGTGTTGGTCATCGCGGCGACGGGTGTGGCCAGCTTGATCTTCGGCACTGGCAAGTTCGGACGCGCCTCCCGGCGCCCGACGCTGTCTACTACGAAGGCGCGCTGGTTGGCCAGCGGCGTGGACTCGGAGACGGCGCAGAACCGTTCGCTGATGGTGGACGTCGCAACGCGGATCCTGTTCCCGTCGATGATCCTGCTGTCCCTGTACTTCTTCTTCGGCGGCCACAACGCGCCAGGCGGCGGCTTCGCCGGCGGGCTGGTGGCGGCGCTGGCGTTCACGCTGCGCTACCTCGCGGGCGGGCGCCAGGAAATCGAGGAGGCCCTACCTGTGGACCCGGCGAAGCTGCTGGGCACCGGCATGTTGTTCTCCTTCGCCGCGGCGGTGGTCCCGATGTTGTTCGGCAACCCGCCACTCACGTCCGGCTACACCACGGTCACGCTGCCGCTCATCGGCTCCTTTGACGTCACCTCGGCGCTCGTGTTCGACGCCGGTGTGTACCTCATCGTGGTCGGCCTGACCCTGCACATCCTGACCTCCATGGGCGGCTACCTCGACCAAGAGGAAGACAACCGCAAGCAGTACGCCCGCCAGCGCGCGCGTGAGCTGCAGGAGAAGAATAAACGACGCCGCGCTGAGCAGGCGGCGAAACGGTTGGAGCGAGAGAGCCGTCGAGAAGCGGTCACTGGTGACGGTGACGCGACGGCGGGGCGGGGCCGGGCGTCGACAATTGGGGCGCCGGTGCACACCACCGCGCGTGGCCGCGAAAGGAGCGAGTAATGGAAGCGAACCTGTTCCTGCTCATTGGGTCGGGTGTGCTCGTGGCCACCGGCGTGTACCTGATGCTCGATAGGGCGCTGACCCGCATGATCATGGGTGTGCTGCTGCTCGGCAACGGCGCGAACCTGCTGCTGCTGCAATCCGGCGGACAGGCCGGCTCCCCACCGATCATTGGGCGCATGTCCACCCTGTTCGGCGAGCGCACCGCCGACCCGCTCGCGCAGGCGATGATCCTCACCGCGATTGTCATTTCGATGGCGATGGTCGCGTTCATGCTGGCCCTGGCCTACCGCCAGTACCGCTACCGCACCGACGACATCATCGAGCGCGACGAGGAAGACCGCGCGATCGCCGCCCGCCCGAAGACCCCGGCGGCGGCCCCCGACCACGACGCCTCCGACGACCCAGAGACCGGACGCATGAGCTCCGAAGGCGACGCCTTCGGCCCACGCTCCTTCGAAGACCCCGTCAAGGAGGCCGACGATGACGAATAACCTGTTCGAGTTCGCCCACTGGGCACTGCCCGCCATGCCGATCCTCACCGTCATGCCGCTGCTGCTGCCAGCGCTGGCGGCGGCGCTGATCCTGGTCACCGGGCGCGCCGTCACCCTGCAGCGCACCATCGCGCTGACGACTCTGTTCGCGCTGGCCGTCATCTCGGGTGCGATGATCATCATCGCGGACGTCCACGGCATCCAGACCGTCCAGATGGGCGGCTGGGAAGCACCCATCGGCATCACGCTGGTGGCGGACCGGCTGTCCACCATCATGGTGTTCGTCTCCTCCATCGTGCTGTTCGCCGTCATGTGGTACGGCATCTCCCAAGGGCTTCGCGACGGCGGCGACGACGACCCAGTCGCCGTCTTCCTCCCCGTCTACATGCTGCTATGCATGGGTGTGAACCTGTCCTTCCTCGCCGGCGACCTGTTCAACCTGTACGTCGGCTTCGAAGTCTTCCTCGTGGCCTCATACGTACTGCTCACCCTGGGTGCCTCGCCGGGGCGTGTGCGCGCAGGCATCGGCTACGTGATGGTGTCCATGGCGTCCTCCATGGTGTTCCTCTTCGCGCTGGCGCTGATCTACTCCTCCACCGGCACAGTGAACATGGCGCAGGTCGGCCAGCGCATGGCCGAAGTTCCCGACGGCACCCGCGCCGCCATCTTCGCCACGCTGCTCATCGCGTTCGGTATCAAAGCGGCCGTCTTCCCCCTCGACGCCTGGCTCCCCGACTCCTACCCCACCGCCGCCTCCCTGGTCACCGCGGTGTTCGCCGGGCTGTTGACCAAGGTCGGCGTCTACGCCATCATTCGCGTGCGCACCACCATATTTACCGACGGCTCCCTCGACACCCTCCTCATGTGGGTCGCACTGCTGACCATGGTCATCGGAGTGATGGGAGCGCTCGCGCAGAACGACATCAAGCGTCTCCTCTCCTTCACCCTCGTCAGCCACATCGGCTACATGATCTTCGGCATCGCGCTCGGCACCATCGCCGGGCTGTCCGGCGCCATCTTCTACGCCGTCCACCACATCCTGGTGCAGACCTCCCTCTTCCTGGTCGTCGGCCTCATCGAACGCCAGGCCGGGTCCGCGCAGCTGCGCCGCCTCGGCTCCCTGCTCTACACCGCGCCACTGATCGCGCTGCTCTACTTCATCCCAGCCCTCAACCTGGGCGGCATCCCGCCGTTCTCCGGGTTCCTCGGCAAAGTCATGCTCATCCAAGCCGGCGCAGCCGACGGCTCCTGGCTCGCCTGGGTGCTCATCGCAGGGGCCGTCGTCACCTCCTTATTGACGCTCTACGCTATGATCCTCGTCTGGTCCAAAGGCTTCCTCCGCGACCGCGCCGACGCCCCCGAATCCGTCGCTATGGCCCGGCCCGCCTCCCTCGCCGAACGCCACGACACCATCGCCGTCGACGACCGCGCCGACGTCGGCCGCATCCCCGCCGGCATGCTCCTGTCCACCGCACTACTCGTAGCAACGTCCGTATCCATCACCTTCCTCGCCGGCCCGATCTCCGCCATCACCGATCGCGCCGCCGAATCCTCCAGCGACCAACGCATCTACCAACACGCCGTCCTCTCCGGCGACCCCACCAGCCCAACCCGGGACCTCGACGCCTTCCGCCAACCCACCGACTCCGGCGGCGGCAAAGACGCGCTCGCCCGCAAATCTTCTGCGCGGTCGGATGACGGAGAGGACGTCGTCACGACAGAACGAGTCCCCCTCCCCGCCAGCGCAACCGCCGAACCGACAGGAGCAAACCGATGAACCACCTCCTCACCGGCATCCGAAACCGCTTCCGCGGCGGCTTCGTCCTCTGGCTCGCATTCATGTGGGTCCTCATGCAAGGCGACCTGACCTGGGGTAACGTCGCCGCCGGGCTCGCACTCGGCGTACTGATCGTGCTCGTGCTGCCCCTCCCGGCGATCCCACGCAGCGGCAACAAAATCCACTGGGGCAAACTGCTCCTGTTCGTGCTGCAGTGGTTCGCCGACCTCATCGTCGCCTCCGCCAAAGTCTCCTGGCTCGCGCTGCGGCCCGCCGCCCCACCCAAAAACGCCATCCTTCGTGTGCCCATGCGCGTCTCCGACGACCTGGTCCTCTACCTCGCCACCTGCGCCTACAACCTGCAGCCAGGCGGCAGCGTCTCGGACATCGACATCACCAACCGCGAATGGACCATCCACGTCCTCCACGCCGACAACCAAACCGACATCGACCGCGAAATCGCCAACGTAGCCAAACTGGAGCGCCAAATGATCGACATCTTCGAAAGCAGGCGATAACCCATGAACCCCCAGGTATACAACGCATTCCTCATCGTCGCCGGCATCTTCCTCGCCATCGGCTTCCTCGTGCTGGCCTGGCGAGTCATCGTCGGCCCCGACTCCATGGACCGCGTCCTCGGCAACGACGCCATCACCGCATCACTCCAATGCGTCCTCGCCCTCTACATCTGCTGGACGCTCGACACCACCGTCGTCAACGTCATGATGGTGATCGCGCTCCTCGGCTTCATCGCCTCCCTGTCCGTCGCCCGCTTCCGCAAACGCGACAACTCTTAGGAAGGACCCACCAATGACACTCGCATTCTTCCTCGACGCCGCCTCCCTCATCTTCATCCTCCCCGGCGCCTTCATGGTGTTCTCCGCCGCCATCGGCACCGCCCGATTCCAATCCACCATGGCGCGCATCCACGCCATCACCAAACCCCAAACCACCGGGTTGGTCCTCATGATCATCGGCACCATCATCCGGCTACTGAACCCCTCCGCAGGCGGCCTCGCCGGCACCGGCGAGGCTGTCGGCACCCACGAACTTCACGACATCGGCGTCATCCTCATCCTCCTCATCTTCGCCCTGATGACCAACCCCGTCACCGCCCAGCGCCTCGGCCGCGTCGCCCGACGCGAAGGCCTCTACGGCGGGCCCGACACCCTCAGTCGCAACGACCGCCCCGCCGCCTACCACCCCAAGCGCGTCGACCCCACCAAGAAGTAGGGTCTGCTGCCGCTGCCGCCTCGAGTGACAAAAGACGCAACCCCATTTGACATAGCCATTCATAGTAGCTGGTAGAGAAAGTGCTAGATCTATTCGGGTGCGTCTTTTGTCACTGCCAGCTCAGCTCGCGTTGGGCGCGCACACAAAATCCCAGGTCACGCGAATTTCCGCAGGAATGTCGTGCGCAAGTTCCAGACCCGATACAGACCCACTAGGTATTTCGCTTCTCTACAGGGCAAACAGCGTGGTCGGGGTCGTACCACAATACCCGGAATAGGTCACCGGATCGGAAACCCCATAATCGGGTCTCACCAGATAGGCGGAATCGAAACACGCGCTCCTCCGCAGAGGGCAGCGCTTGGATGCGCTTTTGGGCGTCGACACTTAGGGTCGAAACGTGTTGGTCATGGTTCCGGGGTCGTTTCTTCCGGCCGGACATGACGGTCTCAGCAAGGCACTCTTTCCATGTCTTTCGTGAAATGCTCTCCAAAAATGTCAAGAGCTCTTTCGTCTCTTTGGCCTCCAGCGACCATCGGCACAAGCTCTCACCAGGAGGGATGTCCAATTCAGCGACAGTCCACCGAACAGGCATTTCCCGCCAGGCACTTTGTGTCGCCTCACTGGGCACGCTTTTATCGTCTGCCACCGGCGACAAGTGCGGAACGCGCTTACCCCCGAAGTTGTTTTGCTGACGCGCAAGCTTCTTCCTACTACGCTTTCCCCCACCCACGCGAACTACACCGCAGACGCCGACTGCATCGAACTGTAGAAATCCTGCATGACTTCCTGACTCACTTCATGTGTGGAAGGTGCCCCCACTGCAACGCCTTCGCGGGCTTCCCGCCAGGGCCGCTCGCCATGCGCGAGGTCGCTCAACTGTTGGCCAGTGAGATGCCCATAGGCGTCGAGCACAGTGTCGATCGTCTCCCGCTCATCGTTTGTGAGCCGGTGAGCATCGCCGGGAAACATTGCAGGGGTCGCAGTGAAGTGCCCACGGTGTTGGTTGTATAGTTCGCGGCACACTGGGCCGTTCGCCCAGGCCTCGAAACGGGAGCTAAACAGCGGCTTCTCGTCCCAGACCAAGCTCCAAGCCTGTGCGTAGTAAACAAGTTTTTGCAGCTTCATAGTGCTCAGGCTTTCCCCCTGACGCTCCAAAATGTATCTCGCCACATCATTCACGTTTGCCATGCTGTTCCCCTCTCAACACTTATCGACGCCAACTCTACCCCATCAAGCATCAACCAGCCCCTACTTGCACCAAAAGCCCAAGCAGCCTACTCCCAGGTCATTTCCTGCATCTCGGCGCAGGTGGTGGCGACGACGTCGTGCCAGGAGCCGGTCATCTCGTAGATGCGGCGTTGCCGCTGGTAGCCGGCGCCGCGCTGCATGATTTCGAGGACCAGGTTCAGCTCGCGCTCACACTCAAGTTGCGCAGCCACAGGCTGCAGGGTATCCACCAACGTGACGAGCTCGTCGCGGAGCCAGCGTTCGTCGGTGTCGCGGCTGGTGATCACTAATGCGTCGAGGCCGTAGCGGGCCCCGCGCCACTTGTTTTCGGCGACGTGCCAGGGCTGGAGCGTGGGGAGGGCTTCGTCGGCGTCGAGAAGTTGGTCGTAGTAGACGACCAAGCAGTGAGTGAGCGCGACGACCGCGGCGAGTTCGCGAAGGTTGGAGGTGGCGTCGCTGATGCGGACTTCGATGGTGCCCCATTTGGCGGCGGGGCGGACGTCGAAGTGCATGGAACCGGTGTGGTTGATGACGCCGGAGGTGCGCTGATCGTCCATGAATTGGACCCATTCGGCCCAGCTTTGAAACTGGTACGGCATCCCGGCGGTGGGAAGCTGCTGGTAGAGCATGGTGCGGTTGGAGGCGTACCCCGTGTCGAGCCCGTCCCAGCCCGGACTCGAGGCGGAGATGGCCAGCAGGTGCGGGTAGTGCGTCATCACCGCGTTGATGATTGGCCAGACGCGGTCTTCGTGGCTGATACCGACGTGGCAGTGGATGCCCCACAGCAGCATTTGCTGGCCCCAGTATTGGGTGCGGTTGATCATTTCCTTGTAGGAAATTTTGGGGCTGAGGGTTTGCTCGCGGAAGTCGGAAAATGGGTGGCCGCCGCTGGCCCACAGGTCGAGGTCGCGGGCGTCGGCTTCGGCGCGCACGACGGCCAGGCTCTCCGCCAGCTTATCGACGGCCTCCTTTGTATTCTTACACACCGGCGTAACCAGCTCGACCGTGTTTTGGAGGAATTCCCGCTCGAGGTGGACGTTGGGGTTGGTGGCGGAGATGGCGTCGATAATTTCGGGGGCGCGGGGTACCAGGTCCCGCGTCTCCTTATCAACGACGCAGATCTCCCACTCCACTCCCAGTGTCGGCTCGGGGGAACGGGCGAACTCGCGGTATGGATCCATAGGTAGCCAGTCTAAACGTCACGCGCGAGCCTCGCGGGGGTTTTATTCTCCCGCAAGGACGACAGTGATCGCCTCCGGCTTCTCGACGGCCTCCCTCGGCAAACTCGTATTCGCCGGCACATCCGTCGTCGCCCGAGGCGTACCTCCGATGCGCTGCGCCAACTCTGCAGCGATGGCGTCCGCGCCCGGGGTGTTCGGGTTGAAGAACACGAAGGTTTGCGGGAACGCGCCGTAGGTCTGCTCCGGCATGTTCATGACGGCGGCGTCGTTGGAACGGTTCGCCACGTTGTACTGGGTGGCGAGGTCGCCGGCGGTGCGGTTGGCCAGGTCCGGGACGCCCGAGTTGTTGTAGACGTACACCTGCGCCTGCTCACGTGCCAGGCCGCCCGGGGCGGGGGCTGACTGTTCCTGCTCGGCTGGCTTGGTGGCTGGAGCTGGCTGTTGCTCGGTGGCCTGGGTTTCTTCCGGCTTCGCCTGCTCGGATGGGCTCGCCGGGACGGTGATCGCCGTTGTCGCCTGGGTGGCCTGGGCGGTCGTGGCTTCGGTGGTGCCTGGCGCGGCTGCGTCCTGACCGTCGCCCTTGTTCATGGCGTAGATACCCCACAGCAAAAGAAGGGCTGCGACGGCCAGCAGGATCATCGCGACGCCCCGCTTCGGGAACGCCGCCGCCGGCGCCGCTGCCTCCTCGTAGTCGTCCTCGTCGGCGCGGCGGTGGGCGCCCTGGTACTCGTTCTCAGGATTCACATTAGTCACATGCGCCACTCTAAACGTTTTTACAGACGTTTACATCTTCCCACGCGCACCACATCCCTGGTTTCACACTAGGGTCGACAACCGAATTTGGTACTACTGAGCTTAGCGCAGTGACAAATCACGCAGCTAGAGAAAACTAGCCCATTTCTGACCAGCGGGCATGAATGGCTAGCCCAATAGGAGGTGCGTCTTTTGTCACTCGACCCAGCTGGGGTGACACCAAATTCCCTGCCACAGTCCTTGCGACCTGGGGAAACGCCACGGCGCCATACTGGGAAAACAACGAATGTGGTGCCCCTTGCGGTCGGCGGGGAACTTTTTCAGCCGGGGTGGCCGACGACCTGGGAAAACGGGTGCGTTGGTCGACGAGAACCGGCCTCAAACCCAAAGTAGTTCCCGGGCCGGGGAACTATCTCAACGAGAGGGCGAGACGAACTGGGGAAACGTGTATTGAGGGTCGTCGAAGCCTCCGAAAACGCAAAATGGTTCCCGGGCCGGGGAACTTTTTCAGCCGGGGTGGTCCGCGACCTGGGGAAACGAAACCGTTGGCCAAACGGGCGGCCAGCTCACCGGTCGCGGAGGCGCTGCAGGCGGCGTACGAGTTGGGGGAATTCGGAGAGGGCGGAGGGGTCGTCGAGAAGGAGGTTGAGTTTTTGGTAGTAGCGAACCGGTGTGAGCCCGAGCTGCGTGGTGATGGCTTCTTCTTTGGCGCCGATGGCGCGCGGGGCGTGGGCCTCGAAGGTGAGGATGGCGCGGTCCGAATCTGAAAGCTGCTCAGGCATGCCTATTATGGTAGCCATGACCATTCGACCGATCGTTATTTATGGCGACCCTGTCCTGCACAACCCGACGAAGCCGGTGGAACAGCCGGTCGAGGAGCTGCAGGAACTCATTGCGGACATGCACGAAACCATGGATGCCGCGAACGGCGTGGGCCTGGCTGCGAACCAGATTGGTGTGCCGTTGCGCCTGTTCGTGTACCACTGCCCGGACGGCGACACGATGCGCCGCGGCACCGTGATCAATCCGGTGCTGGAGACGAGCGAGATCCCGAAGACCATGCCTCGCGATGACGGCGAGGACGACGAAGGCTGCCTGTCCGTTCCCGGCGAGGGCTTCCCCACCGGGCGTGCGGACTGGGCGAAGGTCACGGGTTTGGATGAGCACGGCAACGAGATTGAGATTGAGGGCACTGGGTTCTTCGCGCGTTGCCTGCAGCATGAGGTCGGCCACTTGGACGGCTTCGTGTACACGGACGTGCTGACCGGCCGCTATAAGCGGGAGGCGAAGCGCGCGATTAAGGCGAATGGGTGGACGGAGCCGGGCAACACGTGGCTGCCGGGCACGGACGAAGACCCGTTCGGACACTAAGGCACCAAAAGACGCAAGATGTTTCGCCAGGAAGCGCCCGCTGTTGGGGGCCGGGTGACGGTCCGCTACCGCACGGAGTCCGGGGTCAATGAGGCGCTCGGGGAGGTCGTGGGCCTGGACCCGTTGCGGGTGCGCCGCCGCGATGGGCGCGAGGTGACCATCACGGAGCCGGTGGCGGTGCGTTCGTTGGCGCCGAGAACGGTTCGGAATTCGGAGATTCGTCGAAAAGAGGTGGAGCTCGCGGAGGCGAACCCGGCGCCGGTGCAGGAGTGGGTTGAGGGGTGGCTGGCCCGTGCGGGCGCCGCTGACCCGCGGGAGAATACGGCGGTGCCGTTGGGCCCGTCGGCAGCACTCGCGCCGCTGCCACTCACCGAGCTCAAGGAGTTTTACGACGCCCACTCGCTGCCCGTGCGCCTGTTGGTGCCGGAGCGCATCGGTAAGGCGGCGGAGAAGCACGCGGCGCGACATCCGGACATGTGGGAGGTCGGCCCGGAGGAGATCGTGGGCGATGACCACCATCGGCGGCGTGTCCTGCGTCTGCGCTAGGGTATTGGCATGCGCATCGCCACTTGGAACGTGAATTCTGTACGTACGCGGGCGGAGCGGATCGCCGCTTTCCTCGACCGCAACGACGTTGATGTGTTGGCCATGCAGGAAACGAAGACGAAGGACGCCACCTTCCCCTACTCCACGTTTGAGGCGGCGGGCTACGACGTCGCGCACGTGGGCTACAACCAGTGGAACGGCGTGGCTATCGCGTCGCGGGTGGGTCTGGAGAACGTGCGCACGCACTTTGAGCGCCAGCCCGCCTTTGCGAAGAAGGGCGAGCCGGTTGTGGAGGCCCGGGCGGTCGGGGCGAGCTGTGGGGGCGTCGATATCTGGAGTTTGTACGTGCCGAACGGTCGCGCAATCGGCGACCCGCACTACAACTACAAGCTGGAGTTCCTCTACTCCCTGCGCGAGACCGTGGACCCGCAGGCGTTGCAGCTGTTCACCGGCGATTTCAACATCGCGCCGCGCGATGAGGACGTGTGGGACATCGCCTGGTTCGAGGGCAAAACGCACGTCACGGAGCCGGAGCGCGCAGCGTTCCAGATGCTGCTGGAGGCCGGTCTGGAGGAGATCCGACACGCGGACCCGTACTCGTTCTGGGACTACAAGTCCATGCGCTTCCCGAAGAACGAAGGCATGCTCATCGACTTCCACTTAGCGACGCCCCCTCTCGCCCACCGCCTGCAGCAGGCCTGGGTGGACGTGACGGAACGCGACGGCAAGGGCGCATCGGATCATGCGCCCGTCATCGCTGATTACGACACCACCGACATCGCACTCGACCAGGTACGGTAGCCATGTTGTCCCTGTTCAGTGGCCTCTCCCTGTGGCAGCTCATCGCCATGGGCATCGACTACGCCATCAAGTTCGTCATGATCGGCGTGGTGCCGTCGAACCGCAAGCCGTCGAGCGCGAACGCTTGGCTGCTGCTCATTCTGTTGCTCCCATTTGTGGGCCTGCCGTTGTACTTGCTGATGGGGTCCAAGTACGTCTCGCAGCGGCGCCACCGCATCCAGAAGGAAGCGCGCACCGTCCTCAACGACGTCTACTCCGACATCCCCGACATCCCCGCCACCGAGGAAACGGTGCCGGAGGTGACCTCGATGATCACGCTGAACCGCACCCTGACCGGCTTCCCCGCCGTACACGGCAGCGCGGTCGCCATGTGGGCGGATTACGAAAAGACGATGGTGCGGATCGCGGAGCTCGTCGATAAGGCGGAAGACTACGTCGACATCGAGATCTACGCGGTGGCCTGGGACAACACTACCGCCGTCGTCTTCGAAGCCCTCGAGCGCGCTGTGGCCCGAGGCGTCCACGTCCGCCTCCTGTTCGACCACATCGGCTCCATGAAATACCCCGGCTTCCGAGCGCTGAAACGCCGACTGACCGACGCCGGCGTCCACTGGCACCTCATGCTTCCGCTGAGCCTGCTTAGGGGCCGATTCCGCCGCCCCGACCTGCGCAACCACCGCAAACTCATCATTATCGACGGCCACACCGCCATGATGGGCTCCATGAACCTCATCGACCGCACCTACCTCACCCGCCAACACCGCGCCGCCGGACGCCAATGGGTCGACGCCTTCGTGGAGCTCCAAGGGCCCATCGTCACTTCCATCGAGGCGCTCTTCGCCGTGGACTGGTACTCCGAATCCGGCGAACCCATCGAGCTCACCGCCCCCTTGGACCTCGGCGCCGCCGCAAACGCGAACCTGGTCCAGCTCATCCCCTCGGGACCGGGCTACCAGGCCGAACCGAACCTGCGGATGTTTAACACCCTCATCCACCACGCCAAAGAACACCTCGTGCTCTGCTCCCCCTACTTCGTCCCCGAGGACTCACTGCTCGCGGCCATCACGACCGCCTGCTACCGCGGCGTCCGCGTGGACCTGCTCGTCGGTGAAAAGGCGGACCAGTTCATGGTGCAGCACGCCCAATCCTCGTACTACCAACAACTTCTCGAAGCCGGCGTGCGCATCTGGGAGTTCCCAGCCCCCTACGTCCTGCACACCAAGTTCCTGCTCGTCGACCCCGCATCACAGGAGCCCGGCGCCGCCGTCGGCGTCCTCGGGTCCTCCAACATGGATATTCGTAGTTTCTCACTCAACTACGAAAGCTCACTCTTAATTTGCGACGGCCCCCTCCTCCGCAACCTCAACCAACTCGCAGACACGTACCTGTCGGTGACGCGGGAGCTCACGCTGGAGCGCTGGAACACGCGGCCGTGGTACCGCCGCTACATCGACAACGTGATGAAGCTGACCTCGGCGCTGCAATAGTTCACTGGCAGTGACAAAGGACGCAATCCCCATCTGAAAACCCGGCAAAAGCCCAGGTCGCGCAAAATCGACTGCGTCTTTTGTCACTCGAACCTTCCGGCGCCCTACATGTTCGCCATCACGGCGGCAGCCGCGCCGCCTAGACCAATGAGGCCGAGCAGCACGCCGACGACAATCAGGATCGTGTTGCGGGTCTTCTCGTCGAGGCCCTTGTCGCCAGTGACTTTGGGGTCCTGCGTGGTTGGGGCCGCCGGTGCCGAGGTAGTTGTCGGCGCTGGTGCCTTGGAGGTCGGCGAGGGAGCTGGGGAAGTCGACGGGCGGGTGGGCTTCTTCAGTTCCTTGGTGTCGGCGACGTCGCGACGGTTGGCGTCCTGGTAGTTGCCGAGCTTACCTTGGGAGAGCAGCGCCGATGCGCGCTGCCCCAACACGGAGTCACCGAGCTGGTTGCTGACTTGGCGGAGTTCTTCTTCGGTGTAGTCGAGGAGGCTGATGTCGAAGAGTTCGCTGAAGACGACTTCGCCGGACTCGTTTTCGATCTGGATGAAGACCGGCACGTAGGAGCCGTAGAGGCGTTGGGTGTCCAGGATTGGGATCTGGATTTCCTTGCGGGACTGCGGCCCGGCTTCCTTGGCGTCGCCGATGCCCTTGACCTTCACTTTTTGGACGGGGGCGAGACGGGAGAGATCTTTGCCGTAGAAGGTTCGTACGGTGAATTCGTGGTCGTTGTATCCACGGTTGCCGATGGTGCCGACCACCTTATTGTCGGTGCGCACGGTGGCGATGCTGTTGACGTCGGCCATGTAGAAGTCGGCTTTGCCGTCGTTTTTGTGCGCGGCGGCGGCGTCGAGTTCGCGGGCATCGCGTTCGATGTCGTGCTTTTGCTCGGTGTCCTTGTCCTCGTTGTTGTCGGGGTCGACGGGTTTGACGGAGACGTCGCCGATGCCGCCGGCTTTGACGTTGAGGTTGTCCCATTCGGATGGGACGGTCCATTCACCGACGTAGCAGTCAGGGTCACCTGCACAGCCTGGGTGTGGCTCCTTTTGGACGCCGCTCATTTCCTTATCGGTGTAGCTGAAAGTAACGAACTGGTAGGCGTAGTTCATTGGGCTTGGTCGGCCGTCGAGCCAGTCGCCGTACTTGGTCCATTCGTAAACGGATTGACGTTTGCCGTCGACCCACAGCATGCCGTTGTGGTTGAGGCCAAGGTTATGGCCGAGTTCGTGCATGATGGTGTTGCGCACTTTATCTTCGGCACCCATGCGCGCGTTTTTGGACACGTAGAAGCTGGTGCCGCCGATGAGGGCGCGGCCGGTAGCGTAGTTGACGGAGCCGTTGGCGGAAGGGGCGTCCATAAGGTCGCCGATGACGCCGGAGCGGAAAATACCTTCGCGCTCTTTGAGCAGCTCAACTGACGACGTGATCAGCTCCGACCCGGACGTTTCGGGCGAGTTGAAGTAGTGGTCCTTGTAGTCCAGTACTGGGCCGCCGCGGTATTCGTCGTCGCGGGCGTCGAAGTTCTTGGAGTAGCCTTTGCCTGCGTCGATGTGCAGGTTGTAGCCGTGCTCGGCGAACTTTTTCACCATTTGGTCGAGGATGAGCCCTGATGGGCGGTACACGTTGGTGTTCATCTTCGAGCAGGCGTCGTAGCGGGCGAAGCCTTCGGGGTCTACGGCGAAGCGGGCTGCTTCTTGGCAGCCTTTGGTTTCCCATTCGGACTTCATCCAGTTCATCTGGAGGAAGATGTCCTTCTTGTTGGGGTCGGCGCCCCAGCGGTGCAACGGCATATCGACGCCGTTCACATTCGCACCCTGCATTTCCCAGATGTCGAGCAGGCCGTCGCCGTCCGAGTCCAAGGCGGCGAACTGGGTGGTGACCTTGAGATTCATTTCGGCGGTCAGTGTCGCACCAAGCTCAACGTTCTGGAGCCAGGTACCGCTGAGAACCTCACCACGCCCGGGGAGCGAAAGTGTTTCAGAGGCGTCCCACGCCGGGAGCTGGCCCGGTTCCTGGGCGGCGGCGAGCGCGGTCGCACCAGGGAAGGTGGCGTCCACGATGTAGGTGGACTTGTCCTCGCCGCGTAGACCGTCCCCGAACTGCGCGGCGCTCATGGTGCCCTTCAGCGGCTTGGCGTAGTTGTACATGCGGATCGCGAGCTCGCGGGCCTCATCGGCGTTGTTGGTCAGCTCGGTAACAACGTGGATTTCGTCGCCCTTGACCGTGAAGGTGCGCTTCATGGTGACCTTGCGCTGCGGGTCGGTGTGCTCGAGGACAGTCACGCCGTCCTCGGGGGACGTCTCAGTCGTGTTCTTCGCGATCGGGGCCACCACTCGGCCGCCGGCCCAACCGATCACACCAAGCTGGCTCTCCAGCTTGCCCGCGATGGATTTCGGGTTCAGGTAGGTCAGTGTTGCCTCGTGGTAGCTCTTCCGGATGTGGACTTGGGTGAAGCTGGCGTCGCCAAGCGAGGTGGTTGGGGACGCTACGGCGGGCACCGCCGTCACTGCGCTCAGCCCGAGCGCGAGCGTCACAGCGCCTGCAATTGCCTTGTTGTGGAAACGCACCCTTTACCTCCTCAAGCCCAGGTCACGCATGAACTTATGGACATTCGATTGAATAACTGGAAATTCTTGTAAAGCGAGCAACGCGCCACCTACCAAGAACCCAAGCGAACCGAGTATGACGATAACCCACCCGGCCGCCGAAGTCCTAGTCTCAGGGGTAGGTGCCGGCGCCGGTTTCGGTGCCGGGGTGCTCGGGGCTGGTGTCGGTGTGGACGTCGGGGCCTCGGTCGTCGGTGGCGCCGGGGTGTGCCGCGGCGCACGCACAACGGCAGGCACCTTCACCGTGCGCTGCGAGCCGTCCTTGAACGTCACCACAACAGGCACCTCAATCCTCGACTTCGGCTGCACCGAAGCATCCGGCAACACCTGCAACGTCCCCGAATACTTGTCGACGTGCACCTGCCACCCCTTGGGGGCGAAGCTGGCGTCGACACCAAACGTGGTCTCAGGGGGAAGCTTCTGGCCCTGCGGCGTGGAGGCGAGCTCGCCGGCCATGACGTAGATGTCGCTCCAACGGGGGCGCTCGTCGTCGGCCGTGGCCTTCTTGCGCAGTTCCGCGGTGATGACCTCGTCGGAGCCGTCGGGGTACTTCACACGCACACGCACGTTGTAGGTGGCGCCGCCCGGCGCGTCCTTCGGCAGCACCGCTGTAATGCGGCCCGTCTTCGTATCGACGCTCACATCCACCCCAGCGTTCTCCTCAATCGAGAACGTCGTGTTTGGTGGCACCGGGGTCAGCATCTCGTAGGACGTGCGGGAACCACCGATGAGTGTTTCGGGCACATATTTCGGCTCGTACACGTCAACGTCCGGATTGCTGTGCTTCACGCCGACGTGGAACGGCACGTCGGTGGAGCTTCCGTCCGGGTAGGACACCGTCACCACGGCGTCCAGCGGCCGTGCACCGTTCTGGGGCGCGCGCACCACCAAGTTGCCGGTATCGCGGTTGACGGTCACGTTCCAGCCCGCAAGGTTTTGGTTCTTCTTCTTGTCTTCGAAAAACAGGAAGTCGGTACCTTCAGGCACATTGCCGACGTCCGTCCGGTGCAGCACAATCGGCGTCCCCGGCAGCACTTCGCGGCCGGTCTCGTAGGTGTGGTTGTAGCGCCCTGCAATCTTGCGGTCAAGAATGTTGAAGTACACCGGGACGTACTGGGTGGACTTATCAGCCCCAAACGTCGCCTTCACCATGACACGTACGACGTCCCCGGCCTTCAGGTTGTCGCCAGTAGCACTGAACGTGACCATGCCTGGCTGTTCGCCGTCCTTAGCCGTTCCCGCCTGCTCCACGACGCTCGCGTTCTCACCCTCGTGAATAGCAAACGATACTTGCGCATCTTCCGGGACCGGCTGGTTGTAGAACTCCGCGGTGCCCTGCGTCACCGTTGCGAGCGGGATGTGGCTGCGCGCCGACTCACCCAAACGCACGAAAACATCCGGATACTGCAGCTTGTACTCCTCGGCGTACGGCGTCGGATCGAGCACGTTGACCCTGATCACTCGCCGCTTCCCCGTCGACAGGGTGACCCAGTAGGTGCGTGTCCCCTTCGTAGCGCTCTCGGAGCGCGGAGGGTTCAGAAACACCTCACCATCCGGGCCGATCTTCATCCACTCAGGGACGGCGTCCTCCACGGAGGCGATCGTCACGCCGTCTTCGACGTCCTCTTTGGTCATCACGTTCGTCTCAAACGATGACCCTGCCCGCACGCTGATCGGCGTCCAGTCCTCCGTGAAATCCGATTCCACGTGGAGCGTTGCCACGTCGCCGTAGAGCGGATCCTTCACCGTGATCTCGAACTTGTGGTTCCGCTTGTCACTGCTACCAACAACCCGAACGTTGCCATCCGGTGTCAGCGACACCTGGTAATCCCCTTCGAAGACAAACTTCGTGTCCGGGTCGAGCGGCTCGGACGGCACAAACTCATACGCCTCGCCAGGCTTCACGCTCTTCGACGTCACCGAGAACCTCGGCTTCTCGTGAGGCTTACTACCCGGCGAAAATGGGTTCGTCCCAAATCGCAACTCGTCCGCGTTGCTGACGCCGTCCTCATCAAAATCGGCAGAGGCGATAGCAAACGCACGCCCGTCCATGCCCACAATCCCGATGAAGAATTCCACCACGTCAGTCGAATTGTCGTCGTAATCAACTTCCACACGCTGCGACGTGATGAACGTATCCTGGAACCACTTCGCCGCCTTCTCAAACTCCGGCTTCGAGTTCCCAAACTCGCGATCATAGGCCTCAGCGAACGTGTCCAGGCCCTTCGCTTTCACTACAAACCGGTTTGCATCCGACACATCAATGAAGGCGTGCTCCACCGCCGCGCCCGGCTTGCCCGTATACCGAATCGTGCTCCCGCTGACCGCAGTGCCACCAAACGGCTTCCCCGTCCGGTACTCCTCGCCCGGCTTCAGCCGGATCAGCAGCTCACCTGGGTACGGGTCGTACTTGTCCGCCTTGTACGACACCGTTGGCTTTGCGCTCGTCGAGGTCGGGACTGCCGGCGGCTTCGGCTGCTCGCTGCTCACCGTAGGAGCGGGAGCCTGTGTCGGCGATGGCGCCGGGGACGGTGCTGGTGTTGGCGTCGTGGTCTGCGGAAGCTTCGGCAACGGCTTCTTCGCTTTGCCCTTATCCCTGGCGTCGAACGGGTTCGCCCCCGACCTCGCCTCCTCGCCGTTCGTCACACCGTCGCCATCAAAATCCCCACCCAGATCATTGGCGAGGCGGCCGTCGAGACCCACCAACCTTAGCGGCAACACCGCATTTTTCTGCACCGAGCCGTCCTTAAACCCGATGCTGTACGTCAGTTCATGGACCTTCGACTGCGCATCCAAAAACTTTTGAGGATTGAACTTATAAATCGAATCCTCCCCCGACAACACCGCATCCTCATAGAAGGTGGAGATAAACCCAATCTCCGGTGCCCTCACACTCACCTGATGGCGCTCACCCTCCCTCTTCTTTTCGCCGCCACCAACAAAATTATTATGCGACGGGTACCACCAACGCCCATTAAACGTAATCGCGTTAGGAAGCTCGCGGATTTCAGCAACCGTCGACAGGTCCCCCGACTCCAACTCACTGCGGGAAACCTTCCCCGGCTGCACCCTCAGTTCCTTGTACTTGAGCGGATTCGTCGACGCAATACCCGCTTCCTCAGCATGCGCCTCCGACGACAAGCCCACCGAGCCCCCCACCCCCGCGACCTGCACCAACGGCGCCACAAGCAACGCCGCCGTAGCGACAACAACGCCCCTCCGCAACCGAGCCCGCGCACACGAACCCGCCCGACGAGCCTCACCTGCCGCCCAGCCGCACTTTTCCGCCACAACGCATCCTTTCTGCAGCAAAAGCCAATCTCACTCCCAGAGTAGTCGCCATCAACTGTTTTGCATAAACCTTCGGAACGTTCTGCTCATTTTCTTATGTGACGGGTGTGGCTAGTGGGGTGAAAAAGTTCCCCACCAAACTCTGCGAGTGACAAAGGACGCACCTTCAAAAATGGCCACCTCCATACCCCCAGGTCACAAGAGTACTAGCCCTTCAAGGTTGCGTCCTTTGTCACTAGCTCTCAAGAATTTGAGCAAACCAGGAAACCAAAAGCTTTCCCAACACGTCTAACCGCTATGGATTACAGATCAACACCACAGCCACACACACTCCAGCAAATCCTCGACTATGCAGAGCAGTGGCCCCACCACATCGCGAGCGGCTACTCTGCACTCGCGCTTTACCGGCTGCCCTACCTCACAGACACGGCCCCCATCACTTTCATCGCCCCCACCAGTAGGAATCGCGCTCCCACCCCCACAACGCCCGGGCTCAAACGCAGAGGAGCCGCAGGAATCGCGCTCACAACAGTGCACCACTTCGGGCAGACCATCTACGCTGCGGCTCCCGCGCACGCTACAGTTCAGGCACTCCAAATGCTGAAGAACGGTGAGCATTCACCCGCCGTCACCACGCCCGAGGGGTTCGCCCCTCTCCTTGCACAAGCAGTGCAGCTAGTGGATTGCGTTCGCAGGCACCTCAACGTTTCGACATCATCCCTGCGCCAAGCCGCACAATGGCGAGTGGAAAAGCGGTGGCTCAACAGGATAATTCGCCTGTCTAGCAAGCTCGCCGACTCTCCTCGCGAGACTGAGCTACGCCTACTGCTCCACACAATGACCAAGAGGCGTCGGCTGAAGCTGAGTGAGCAAGTTCCGGTATATAGAGGTCGCCGCCTCGTGACGACGTGCGACTTCGCCATCGAACCGCTCAAAATCGGGATCATGTACGACGGCCAGCATCATTGGGAGTATGACCAACGCCAGAAGGATGCACGGATCAACTTGGATCTGGCGTTGGAGGGCTGGACCGTGGTCAGGTTTGCCGCCGCTACGTTCCATGAGGTGGTGCCGCGGATGGAAGAATTACTTGACCAGATGTAAGCAGTGACAAAAGACGCAACCTTATAAACATAGCCCTTTTCTGACCAGCTGGAATAAAGGTATACTTTTACAAGATTGCGTCTTTTGTCACTGGCAGCGAAACTAGGCGTCCCGCGCCTCGGTCAGGATGACGCCGATGACCCACAGCGCCACGGCCCAGACGGCGAAGATGCCGAGGGAGGCGCCCAGTTCCCAGTGTTGGGTGGGTTGGTTCATCATGAAGGCGATGAGGTTGTTGAAGGGCAGAAACTTGGCTACGTCTTGGCCGTATTTGGGGATGAAGCCGACGATGGTTTCCAGGAGGAGCATCATGGACAGGCCGATGACGATGGCGGCGGAGGTGTTGCGGACGATCCAGCCGACCCCCTGAGTGAACAGGGTAAGCAGGGCCATGCCGAGCGGTACTGCCCACAGGGCTCGCTGGGTGGCTGAGTTGGTGGTCCATCCGGCGGGGATGGCGGTGGTGAGGTCGGCGAGGACGAACGCGACAACTACGGCCACCAAGGTCCCGATCATCACCCCGACCACGCCGACGCACAGTTTCGCCAGGGCGACTTGCCAGCGTTGCGGTGTGAGTCGGAAGTTGGTGGCGGGGATGCCGAATCGGTATTCGGTGGTGACGGTCATGGCGGCCTGCACGATGACGACGATCCCGATGGTCATGGAGACGGTCGAGACGACGGTCAGGGGTGCGTAGGGCATGCCGGAGGAGTTGGCGAGCCAGCCGAAGAGTGCGCCGTAGATGCCGGCGACGATGGTCATGGCGGCGCTGGTCCACCAGAAGGAGCGGGTGCTGCGGAGTTTGGTCCACTCGGAAAGTATGAGGTTCATGGTTACTTGCCCTCCTGCACTGAGTGTTCGAAGCGGGATGCGAACTGTTCGGTGCCTTCGGTGGATTGGATGTAGGCGTCCTCGAGGGATGCGTGGTGTTCGCTGAGTTCGGTGAGGATGACGCCGGCTTCGAAGGCGATGCGCCCGATGGTTTCGGGGGTGGCGTCGTTGATGGTGAGGTTGGGTCGGCCGTCGGTGTCGGTGCCTGGGCGGATGGTGGCGCCCGGCGCGCCTGCTTCTACGGCCGCCCGCAACGCCCCTAGCCCGTCCCCCAAAGCGCGCACTACGACGCTGGAGCCAGAGTGGGCTTTGATGAAGTCGTGGACGGAGGTGTCGGCGACGAGTTTGCCTTTGCCGATCACGATGAGGTGGTCGGCGGTCTGTGCCATTTCGGCCAGCAGGTGGGAGGACACCAGGATGGTGCGGCCTTCCTGCGCGAGCGCGCGCAGGAGGGAGCGGACCCAGCGGATGCCTTCGGGGTCGAGGCCGTTGACGGGTTCGTCGAGGATGAGGTATTCGGGGTCGCCGAGCAGCGCGGCGGCGATGCCGAGGCGTTGCCCCATGCCGAGGGAGAACCCGCCGACCTTCTTGCCGGCGACGTCGGTGAGGCCGACGAGGGAGAGGACTTCGTCGACGCGGGAGGCGGGGATGCCGGAGGCCTGTGCCTGCCACAGCAGCGACACGCGGGCGGAGCGGTTGGGGTGGACTCCTTTGGCGTCGAGGAGGGCGCCGACTTTTCGGGCGGGCTGTTTGAGGTTGCGGTAGCTGGTGCCGTCGATAAGGCAGCTGCCTGACGTGGGCTTATCCAGGCCGACGATCATGCGCATGGTGGTGGATTTGCCGGCGCCGTTGGGGCCGAGGAATCCGGTGACAACTCCCGGTTTGACGCGGAAGCTGATGTCGTCGACGGCGCGGACGGGGCCGTAGGCCTTCGACAGGTTTTGGACTTCAATCATGCGAAACAGTATGCCTGAGAATGTTTGGCAGTGCGGCACGCAGCCCCGGGTGCAGGGGGAGTTCTTCGAGTTTTTTCAGGGGAACCCAACGCAGTTCGACGCTTTCTTCGTTGGCGGTGGTCTCCAGTGGCTCGCCGGAGCGCACGCGGGCGAGGACGGTGGTGTAGGTCCAGCCGCTGGGTGCGGGGCCGGACGTCACTAATTCCTTTTCGACGTCCACTTCGCCCCCATCGATGCCGCATTCTTCTGCTGTTTCCCTGAGTGCTGCTTGGGAGGCTGTTTCGTGTGAGTCGCGGGCGCCGCCGGGGATGCCCCATGTGTCGCCTTGGGCGGTCCAGGGGGCGCGGTGTTGCATGAGCACGACGGTCTCGCCGTTGTGTGTGGCCTGCAGGAAGAGTCCTGCGGCGCCGTGTTTGCCCCACATTTTTTGTCCGTTGGGGCCTTCGACCCATCCGTTGCCGTCTCCTTGCATGTGTTCCACTGTAGGTCGTTTCCTAGAAATAGGCAGGGCATGGTGGTTATGGTTGAGGAATGACTGTCACGACGCCACCGCCCAGCGACGCCTGGTTGGATGATCTTGCGCTGCATCCGCAGCAGCGCGCGTCGAGTGGTCCGATCCGTGCGCTGCGCAGGTTGGCGGACTTCGCGATCACCACGCCGGGCAAGATGCTGGCGATGATGCTGGTGTTGACGGTGGCGGTGGGCGCGATTGGGTTCGCGCAGAGCCAGTCGATGAGTAAGCGCCAGCACGCGCTGGACGTGCTGGTACAGACGACGGAGCCGATGAGTCACTCCGCCCACGTCCTGCTCACGTCGTTGTCGCAGGCGGACACGGTGGCCACGACGGGCTTCGTGCAAACAGGGTTGATGACGCCGAATGAGGTGAAGGCGTATTTGGCGTCGATAGATCAGGCGGTGATCGCGGCGAGCGACATTTACGAGGGCGCCTCGGAGTTGACGCGGCCGGAGGACCAAGAGCGCATCCAATCCCTGGTGCGATCCATCCAGCGCGACCTGCCGCTGTACGTGGCGTTTATGGAGCGTGCGAAGGTGAACCAGCGCCTCGGCAACCCGGTGGGCGTGTCCTACATGTCGGAGGCGTCCGGCATGATGCGCGAGCGGATGATTACGTCGGCGAATACGTTGTTCGCGCTGACGCAGCGCCAGGTGGCGGTGGAGATGGTGCGCCTGAACGCGCCGCAGTGGGTGCCGCTTTCGGGCCTGGTGGCGGCGCTGTTGCTGCTGGCGGGTGCGCAGTGGTGGCTGTGGCGCACGTTCCGCCGCCGCTGGAACAAGGGGTTCGTGGCGGCGACGGCGGCGATGGTGGTGGCGCTCGCGTGGGTCGCGGGTTCGAATTTTGTGTCGTGGCGCTCAGGCGTCGTCGGGTTTGAGCAGGCAGCCGCGCCGTGGCGCCAGCTTACCGACGCCCGCATCCGCGCCCAGGAGACCCGCACCGATGAGACGATGACGTTGTTGCGCCGCCAGTCCATTGCGGAGTCGACGGAGTCATTCGAGTCCACGTACAAGACGGTGGGCTCCGCGTTGGATAGGGCGTCGGAGGCTCCGGAGGTGACGTCGGCAAGAATGGCGCTGGAGCAGTGGTCGCAGGCGCACGGCGAGCTGGTCTCGACGCTGGACGCCGGCCGCTTTGAGCGCGCCGTTGACGTGCTGATGGTCGATAGTCCCGACCACCCGAGCGCTTCTACCGCGTACATGGAGCTGGACGCGAACATGGTGACCCTGATCGAGGGGTCGCGGGCCGAGATGCGCAACTACATCCACACCTCCCTGGACGCGACACGGCTGGTGTCGACGGTGGTGGCGCTGCTGTCGCTGCTGGCCGTGATCTGCATGTGGTTCGGGGTGCAACGTCGATTCAGGGAGTACGTATGATGCGCAGGGCTGGGTCGTTGTTGGTGGCGCTCGCGGTGGCGGCGGGCCTGGCTGGGTGTGCTCCGAGGTCCTCGCTGGAAGAGCTGCCGACCGGTACGGCGTCCACGGCGCACGAGCCGATCCCGCTGCCGCCCGGCGCGCTGTTGGACGGGGCTGGCAAGCCGCCCTCGGCGAAATTTGTGCCGCACGGCCTGGACTGGGAGGGCTCGCTGCGCCCGCGCGAGGCCGCACCGGAAGATGATCCGGCCCTGGGGCGGATCCGGGAGCGCGGCCGCCTGATCGTGGGCGTGGAGCAGTCCCAGTACCTGCTGTCCTACCGCGATATGGTGCGCGGCGAGCTGCGCGGGTTTGAGGTTGAGCTGGCGCAGGAGATCGCTCGCGACCTGTTGGGGGACCCCGAGGCGGTGGACTTCCGCTTCGTGGACTCGGCATCCCGCGCGGAGCTGCTGCAGGAGGGCCGGGTGGACATTGTGATCAGGACGATGTCGATTACCCCGGAGCGCGCCGCCAAGGTGGCGTTCTCCACCCCGTACTTGAAGTCGCAGGTCAGGATGCTGGCCCCGAACGATCGGGGGATCACCAGCATGGATGATCTGCCCGAGCGCACCGTGTGCGTCGTCGACGGCACCACCCTGCTCAACATCGTGCGCACGCTCGCGCCGCAGTCGCCGGTGCTGCGCACCCGCTCCTGGTCCGACTGCCTCATGGCCACCCAGCAGTTCCAGGCCGACGCCATCATCGCCGACGACGCCATCCTCGCCGGCATGATCGCCCAGGACCCCCACACCGACATCCTGCCGGACGCGCTGGCGACCCAGTACTACGCCGTCGGCATCCCGCTCGGCAACGATTCGGTGGTGCGCCAGGTCAACGCGACCATCGAACGCATCCGCACCGACGGCACCTGGCACCGCATGTTCCAGGAGTGGCTGTCGGATTCCACCACAGACCCCTACCCCCCACCGCTGATGTACCGGGAGGAACCCAATGAGCACGAATGACCCAGGCACCGAAGCCGTCGCCTTCGACCCCTTCGCCGACGACGACGATGACGACCTCTTCGAATACGACGACTCCATGTCCGCCCTCCTCGACGACCTCGAGGCGCTGAGGAAGGAGAAGCAGCAGGAGGATACCTCGCAACGCTCGCGACGCCGCGCCCTCGACCGTTTCCGCGAGCTGCGCGGCACGAAGCGCGAAACCCGCACCGTCGCCGACGGCATGGTCGAACTGCCCTGGGTCCACCCCACCAACCCCACCGACGCCCTTCGGGACCCCTCCACCTTCGAGGGCGTGCCCGCCCCCGCCCTCAAGCCCGGCGACATGGTCGCCGAGCAGTACGAAGTCCTCGGCACCATCGCACACGGCGGCATGGGCTGGATTTACCTCGCCACCGACCACTTCGTCTCCGGACGCCATGTCGTGCTCAAGGGGCTACACTCGGCCCGCAACAAGGACGAGGAGGCCGCCGCCGTCGCCGAGCGCGAGTTCCTCGCCGACATCACCCACCCCGGCATCGTCAAGATTTTCAACTTCATCGACGACCCGCGCGTGCCCGGCGGGTTCATCGTCATGGAGTACGTTGGTGGGCCGTCGATAAGCAGGTGTGAGGTTGACATCGCGATCGCCTACATCCTCGAAGTGCTGCCAGCCCTCGACTACCTGCACTCGCGCGGCGTCGTCTACAACGACCTGAAGCCCGACAACATCATCGTCACCGAAGACCAGGTCAAACTCATCGACCTCGGCGCGGTCTCAGGCATCGGCTCCTACGGCTTCATCTACGGCACCAAAGGCTACCAAGCCCCCGAAGTATCTACCGACGGCCCCTCCGTCCAATCCGACATCTACACCATCGGCCGCACCCTCGCCGCCCTCATCATCAACCTCCCCCATGACGCCGACATCCCCACCCCCACCACCGAACCCCTCTTCCGCCGCTACATCTCCCTCTACCGCCTCATCGCCCGCTGCTGCGCCCCCAACCGCGACGACCGCTTCGACTCCATCCCCCAACTCGAAGCCCAACTCCTCGGCGTCCTGCGCGAAATACTCGCCATCCGCGACGGCCGCACCTTCCCCGCCCAACACTCACTCTTCTCCCCGCAACGACGCACCTTCGGCACCAAACACGTCGTCTTCCGCACCGACCAACTCATCGACGGCATCACCCGCACCGTCACCATCACACCCCAAGAAGTCAACATCGCCCTCCCCGTCCCACTTGTCGACGCCACCGACCCCGGCGCCGCCACCCTCCAAAGCACCACCTACTCCGAACCCTCCGAAACCCTCGCCGCGCTGCGCCAAGCCCTCGCCGAAGACCGCCACCCCGACTCCATCGAAATCCCCTTCGCCGTCGCCCGCACCCTCCTCGACCTCGGCTTCACCACCCAGGCGGGCACCTGGCTCAACTCCCTTGACGAGCGACTGCGGAAGAACTGGCGCTACCACTGGTACACCGCCATCACCAACCTCCTGACCAGCAATTTCACCGACGCCCAAGTCGCCTTCTCCCGCGTCCTGCAAATCCTGCCCGGCGAATCCGCCTCCAAACTCGCACTCGCCGCCGTCGCCGAACTCCTTCTCCAATCCGCCGACCTCCACGACACCGCGCTATTGGAACCCAGCGTGGCCCGCGGCGCCGCCGGCATGGACCGCCACCTCGATGAACTCCCCAACTCCGTCTTCGAGCACCTCGTTGACGGCGGGCTGCTCGCCGCCGACTGGTCCATGGTCACCACCAACCCCGCCATGCTCCGCTTCCACGCCATCCGCCTCTACGCCCTCGTCTGGAGCACCAACCCCACCACTGTTTCCTCCGCCTTCGGCCTGGCCCGCCAACTCATGCACGAAAACCAACCGGAACTTGCCGCCGCCGCCCTGGACCGCGTCCCCGTCGCCTCTCGACACAACCGGCTCGCCCAACTCACATCCATCCTCAGCCTCGTCACCGACCCCACCGAAGACCGCATCCGCAACGCTGCCCTGCGCCTCCAGCGCATCCCCAACACCGAACCCCGCTACCTCCAAATCAAAGTCTTCATCCTCCGCGCCGCCCTCACCTACACCCTCGACGGCCACCAACCCGACCCCTCCCCCATCCTCGACACGAAGTTCACCGCCCACGAACTCCAAAACGAACTCGCCAGGACCCTGCGCGCTCTGGCTAGGGTGGCGCCCTACCTCCAACACCGCTTTGACTTGGTCGACATGGCCAACAAGATCCGCCCCGTGACGTGGTTCTAGGTTTACCTCGAGGAACGCGCACCAGATTCCAGGGTTTCGGCGGGCGGGTTTTGCATTCCTCTAGGTCGCCGGGCTTGAGTGGCGAAATGTGGTGCGCTCACTCAAGGCGCCAGTGACAAAAGACGCACCCCTATTCCTATAGCCCTTTTACGAACTGCGCTTTTGAATGTCCAGCACTTTTAGCGTTGCGTCTTTTGTCACTGCCCACTCCCGACCCACAAAGAAATTCCCCCAGGTCGCGGGCTGGGATCCCTAAGACCTGGGGGAATTGCAGGTAGGAGCTTAGAATCCTCCCATGCCAACTGCGGCAGCGCCCAGAATACCGATCAAGGCGAGCAGGCCAACGACGATGCCGGCGATCGCGCCGCCGGACAGGCCGCCGGTTTCCCCACCCTTACCTGGGTTCTGCTGCTGGGCTGTCGAAGGAGCTGGGTGGGCGGTTGGGCGCCCCGACGGTTCGCTAGGGCGCGAGGTTGCCGGCGAAGGTGCGTCGTAGGTCCCGCTTGGCGCGGCGTTCAGTGAGGTCACTGGTGCTTGGCCGGCGCGGGTCGGGATGACGGCGTTGGCTTGGGTGGCTAGCGGCTTGGTTGGGCGTGGCCCGGCGCCGCCTTCCGCCTTGCCTACGGTCTGTTCTGCCCGGTTGAGCAGGTCGGAGTTCTTTTTGCGGAGCTCCTTGATGAGCTTCGCGGTGTCTTCGCCGTTGTAGTTGAGGACGGAGAACTCGATGGTGTCGTCGGCGACGATGTCGTTGTCTTGGTTGAACACCCGGAAGGTGACCGGCATGGTGGAGCCTGTGTAGCCGGCGGTGTTGGTGATGGGGACGGTGATCGGCAGTTTGGATTCGTCGCTGAGGGCGCCTTCGATGGTGTATTCCTGCTCGTATCGGCCTCCGGGGTAGGTGGCTTGGAGACGGAATTTGTGGATGTCGATGCCAAGGTTAGCGATCTCCATGCTGACCTTGGAGTCGGTCCGGTTGGCGATGATCATGTTGTCGGCGCCTTCTTCGGTGCGGACGCGCAGGCCGGCTTTGCCGTTGTTGAATTCGGCGGAGTAGACCTCGAGTTCGCGGACGGTTGGTTCGTCGTTGGCGTGTTCGTGCTCGTGGTCATGGTCGTGGCCGGGGGTGCCAGTGGTGCCGTGGGCGCGTCCGATTTGGCCGCCGATGAAGGCGAGGTTGGGCCAGTCGGGTTCGATGTCGTAGTCGCCGGTGTAGCACTGGACGGTTTTGCAGGCTTCGGGCAGCTTGCCCTGCGGGCGAGAGCGCTCGTTGGAGTAGCGGAAGTCGGTGAACTGGTAGAGGTAGTTCATGACTGAGAGGTAGCCGGGGACGTAGTCGGAGATGGGTCGGCTGGTGTCGGCGAGTGGCCCGGAGTGGGTGAGGCCGAGGTTGTGACCGAATTCGTGCAGGATGGTGTTTCGCAGTTGGTCTTGCGAGGTCATCATGCGGTTCTTTGCGACGTAGAATGCGCCGTCCCCGATCAGTGCGTTGCCTGAGGAGAAGTTGCTTCGGGTTTGTTGGTCGCCGATGAGGCCGACGCGGAAGACGGTTTGACGGCCTTTGAGGAGGCGGTCGCGGTCTTCGAGCAGTTTGATACCGGGGACTTTGCCTTCGAAGTAGTACGGCGTGAAGTCCTCAGTTGGGCCGCCTTGTGGGTTGGTGAGGCGCATTGGGTTGTAGTATTCGCCGGCGTCGATGTGCAGGTTGATGTTTTGTTCGGCGAAGGCGTCAACGAGGTCGTTGAGGGTTTGGCGGGATGGCCGGTACACGTTGGTGTTGGCTTCGGAGCAGTCGAGGAATTTGCGGAAATCTTCCTCGGTGGGCGCGTATTTGCGCTGTTCGGAGCACTTTTTGGTTTCCCATTCGGATTTCATCCAGTTGAGTTGGAGGAAGAGGTCGACCTTTTTGGGGTCGGCGCCCCATTGGTTGAGTGGGAAGCTGTTGCCGTTTTCGTCGGTGAAGCCGTTTTCTTCCCATTCGTCGGGGAATCCGTCGCCGTCGGTGTCGATAGTGCCTTGGGCGACGTCGAGGGTCATGGCGGTGGTGGCGCGTAGGGTGCCGTTGGCGGGTACTTCTTGTTCCCAGACGCCGGCGACGAAGTGGGCGTCGTCACTTGTGCCGCCGTTGATGGCGTCGTAGCGTTGGGGGCCTTTGCCGGTGCGGGTGGCGCCCATGAAGTCGATGTTGAGTTTGTAGCTGTTGCTGACGTCGACGTGGTAGCCGTCGCCGCGGGGGACGCCGGTGACTTGGAAGTCGCGGTCAATGATGCCGCTGGCCATTTCGACGCGCATGTTGGCGGCTTGGCCTGTGGTGTTGCGGAGTTGGACGGTGACTTGGATGGAGTCGTTGCCGACGAGGAAGGTGCGGGTCATTTCGACACCGGAGTTGGGGTCGGTGTGGCGCAGGACGACGCGGTCATGGTTGCCGACTGGACGTGCTTCGACGACTTCGGTGGCGTTGCCGACGTAGTTCATGGTTGACCCGTTGACGGCGCCGTCGATGTAGAAGGCGTTCTGCAGCAGGCGCGTGGTGCTTTCTGGGTGGTTGAAGTACATCCAGGACACGCGTGCTTTGTTGACGTCGACGCGGAGGTTGCCGCTGTCGGAGTCGCGGTTGACGCCGATGGCGAAGCTGCCTTCGGTGATTGCGGCGTCTGCGTGGGGGGCCACGACGAGGCCCGCTGCGACGCTGACGCTTGCGAGTACCGCTGCGATGCGTAGTTTGTTATTGGTGCCGGTCACTGTCGTTATCCTCTCAGCGCTGCTGGTTGATTGGGAATGCTAGGAAGGTGCGGAAGAAGTCGCGGTGTTCGTACAGGGAGTAGCCTAGCCCGCCGAGGAAGGCGAGGAGGCCGAGCACGAATCCAGCAATTTTCGCCCCAGTCGGGATTTCACTACTTGTCGACGACCCCTTCGCCACATCCTGCGGCCTGTTTGCGACCTCGACTCGGAGGAGCCTGTCGGCTTGGGAGCCGTCCGCGAAGCTGACCACGACTGGCACTGGCACGAGGCCAGGTTTCGCGCCAGCGGGTGGCGTGATGGTGAGTGCGCCGGTGGCGGCGTCGATGTCGATCTTCCAGTCGGCGAGGCCTTTCGGCAGCTGGCCGAGGGCGAACGCGTTGTCGGCGGCGCCGGCTGGCTTCGGCACCACGTAGGTGGTGACCTTGCCTGGGTGCGCCTTGATGGTGTCGGTGAAGGCGGGGGTGGCCTCGGCAAGGGACGGTTTGCCGTCGCTGGTCAGCACCGAGATGCGCGCGTTCGCGATGGTCGTGGAGCCGTCCGGGAAGCTGATGCGGACCGGGACTTCGCGTACGCCAGGCACCGCGTTCGGGCGGGCGCCGACGGTAAGCGTGCCGGTGGTGGCGTCGATACGGGTGTCGAGCCCGCCGACTGGGTTGAGCAGCGAGTAGTGCGCGCCCTTCAGGGTTGGGGTGAGCGTGGTGGTTTCGCCTGCGCGAACTTGTGTCGGCTCGTATGCGTGGGAGACCGCGCCGCCCATTGATGTGACGGCTGTGGCCTGCGCTTCCACGATCTTTTGGGAGCCATCCGCGAAGCTGACCACGATTGGGATGATGACGCGGTCCCCTACCTGCGCGTTTGCGGGTGCCGCGACGGTGAGGTCGCCGGTGGTGGCGTCGATGGCGGCTTTCCAACCCTCTGCGGCGAAGTCGGCGGAGATGGCGTAGGTGGCGCCCTTCGGCGCGACCTTCGGTGCGTGCGTGACGGCGTCCGCGCCGACGGGGACGCCGATTGGGGTCCAGGATGCTTCCTCGCGGTGGGCTTGCGAGTCGCGTGCGACGTTGAGCCGCACTACTTTCGAGCCGCCGTCGGGGAAGTTGATGCGCACGCCGAGGTCGTAGCTTTGGCCGGGCTTGGCGTCCTTCGGCAGGGAGACTTTGATCTGTCCGGTTTTCTCGTCGACGTCCACGCGCAGGCCTGCAACGCCGCCGAGGGCTGCCGCGCCTTCCGGTTCGAAGGTGACGCCGGCTTGGAGGTCGCCGGTGGGGGTGATGGTGACGGAACCGTCCTCGCCGACGACGGCGTCCTCGAAGCCCAGGTTGGACGTGTATGCCTGCGGCTTCGCGTCACGCACGCCGAGTACGGCTACGACTGTTTTGTGGGAGCCGTCCGAGTAGCGCGCCACGACCTCGACGTTGAGCGGCTTCGCGTCCTGCGCTGGCGCGGTGGCGGTGATGGTGCCGGTGGTGGGGTCGATAAAGAGGTCCCAGCCCTGGTACTTCGAGGCCTTCGTCGCGATAGCAAACTCCGGATCGGAGGCCGGGTCGAAAGGCTCGGTGAGGTGCACCGTGATGGTTTCGCCTGCGAAGGCTTCGCGGCGTTCGTACTCGAACTTCTGCGTCTCGGCGAATTGTGGCGCGAGCACCTGGAAACGAGCGATGATGTCCTGCGTACTCTCGTCCGGGTAGGTGACGGTGACGGGTACTTCGATGGTGCTGCCTTCCTCCGCGGTCAGTTCCGGGGAGAGTGTGATTTGGCCCGTGTGGTGGTTCAGTTTCGCACCTTCGAACTGCGTGCTAAACGACGCCTCCTTCGGCAGCGGCTGGCGTTCAAAGACCATGCCGTTGTAGCCGAGGCGCGCGTACGGTGCCGGTGAGGTGGCGGTGCCGCCGGCGCGGACGTAGGTGTTCGCGTAGGAAGACTCGTAGCGCTCGGCGTCTTTGGCGGCAGCGGCGACCTCGACAGTGATGGTGTCTTGCTCACCCTGTTCGGAGCGCACCTTGACGGTGTAGGTGCCCGGCTCCACGTCGCGCGAAGGCGCCACGTAGATGGAGCCGTTGGCGAAGACGGTGACCCAGTCGGGGTTGCCCGGCTCCGCGACCACGCGGACGCCTTGGGCGGCGCGGGTTGGGGTGGCGCCGGTTTCTTCACCGGCGCGGATTTTGATGGGGGCCCACTCGAATTGGTCTGGGGTGGCGGGTCCTGCTGGGTCGGATGGGTTGGGCGTGCCGCCCGGGTTGTTCGGCTCGGGGGCGTTCTCGTCCACGGTGAGCGTGAAGGAGCTTCGCTTGCGCTTGCCGTCCTCCGCGATCGTATTCACGACCACCTCGGAGGTGCCTTCCTTCGTCGGGGTGCCAACGATTGCGCGCTGCTCACCGTCGTATTCCAGGCCGTTCGGCAAGCCTTCAACTTCCACGGAGGAAGCGCCCTCGACGTCGAGTGGGATGTTGACGTCGCTGCCGGGGCGCACGGCCGGGACCTCGGAAGGGGCGATGTTGGATTCTTCGGGTTCGCCGAGTCCTTCGGTGTCGGCGACGGTGATGGTGAAGGTCTCCTGGAGGATCTCGCCGGCGCCGGTGACGCGCACGGTCACGTCGAAGGTGCCGGTCTCCGTGGGGCGACCGTTGATAAAGAAGTAGGAACCGATGCCGCGGCGGGTTTGCTCGGAGGCCCCCAGGCCTGCTGGCAGGCCCTTTACCTCAAGCACCGCGTCGTCTGGCACATTCCACGCCATGACGCGACGTGGCAGGATCAGGTGGTCCTTCCAGTACTTTTGGTCCTTGATCGGTTCGAGCGTTGGGCCGTCAGCGAGGGTGACGTTGGCTTCGACGTTTTTGGTGGAGTTGTCGGCGAAGGTGATGGTCACCGGCACCTTGAACGTGGTGGTTTCGATGTTCTCGTCGGCGGTGGCGTTGAGCGTGCCATCTTCGGAAAACGTGAGGTGCCAACCGGTGGGCGTCGAAAAGCCCTCCGAGAGTTCCCACTTCACGGGGGTGCCGATTTTGTTCCAGACGGCGGTCCAAAAGTTGCGCTTCAGCTCAGGCCTCGACGTGGCGGTCTCACCGGGCGCGACGACGAGGTCCGGGAACGTGACGTCCGTACGGCTCGCCTCGGTGCGTGGCGTTTTCCATGACGTGGACTCGGCAGAGGCCTCCTGCGCCGTGGCGGTGCCCGCCACTGCCGGAACGCCACTAATTACTAACGATGCCCCAAGCGCGCAGGCCGCCACCGACACCCCACTACGCCGATTCGCCCCTTTGCGACCGCTCATGTTTCCCATCATCGTTCCTTCTTAAACCTGTCCGTACATTACTAAACGCTACTCAGTGTACTCACTGTGCAGACATTTGCTTTTACGGCTGTTGACATGCCGTTCTAAAGTCTAACGAATAGAGGCTGCACAATAAAGGTGTTGAACAATGACGGGGCGCAGCTCACAGCACCGCCAATAGGCTAGGCCCGACGTGCCAGCGCCGCCGCCTTTTGCGCGATGGCGAGCTCCTCGTTCGTGGGCACGACGAGGACTTTCACCTTGGAGTCGTCGGCGGAGATGATCCGGGGGCCGTCGTTGGGCAGGGAGTTGCGCTCGGGGTCGATCTTCACTCCGAATTCCTCCATATTGTCCAGGGCGTCCGCGCGCACGTACTTGTCGTTTTCGCCGACGCCCGCGGTGAACGTGATCGCGTCCACCCTGCCCAGCGCCACCATGTAGCTTCCGATGAAGCTGCGCAGCCGGTTGATGTAGACGTTGTAGGCGAGCCAGGCGTCGCCGTCCTCGTTTTCGATCATGGCGCGCAGCTCGCGGAAGTCGTTCACGCCGGCCAGCCCCTTGACGCCGGAGCGCTTGTTCAGCAGCTCGTCGATCTCGTCGATGCTCATGCCAGCGTGACGCGCCAGGTGGAAGATGACACCCGGATCGACATCCCCCGAGCGCGTCCCCATCACCAGCCCGGCGAGCGGGGTCAACCCCATCG
This sequence comes from Corynebacterium sp. NML140438, assembly GCF_001875725.1. Taxonomy (GTDB): domain Bacteria; phylum Actinomycetota; class Actinomycetes; order Mycobacteriales; family Mycobacteriaceae; genus Corynebacterium. The sequence continues at coordinate 150,591 of NZ_MLCQ01000019.1, forward strand.
ACGTATCAATCGCGTGCCCGTTCGCCACCGCCGAGCACGACGCACCGTTGCCCAAGTGCAGCACGATCTGGCGAGTGTGGTTCGGGTCCGTCCCAATCAACGCCGGTACCTGGCTGGAGACGAACTCGTGGGAGGTGCCGTGGAAGCCGTAGCGGCGGATCTGGTTCTGACTGGCCACCTCGGCGTTGATGGCGTACAGCGCCGCGGCCGGCGGCAGGGAGTGGAAGAAGCCCGTGTCGAACACCGCGACGTGCGGGATGTCCGGCAGCAGCTCCCGGGCCACCTCGATGCCGTCAATGTTCGCCGGGTTGTGCAGCGGCGCGAGCGGCACTTGCGCCCGTATCATGTCCACAACCGGGTCCACGATGATTTCGGGCCCACTGAACACCATGCCGCCGTGGACCACGCGATGCCCCACCGCCACCACGTCGAGCTCCTTCGGACTCACGCCGCGTAGCGCCAGGCGCTCGAACGCCTCCTCAAGCCCGGCCTTGTGCGAAGGGATGGATTTTTGCAGCACCCAGCGGTCCTCGCCGTGTGTGATGGTGATGCGGCCTTGGGGTTCCCCGATCTGCTCCACAAGCCCGGCAACAAACGGCGCGTCGGAAGCGTCCGAATTCGGGTCGACGATCTGGAACTTCACCGAGGAGGAACCGGAGTTAATCACCAGTACGTAGCTCATTTACTTCACCCCTGCCTGAATCGCGGTCACGGCCACAGTGTTCACAATGTCGTCAACCGTCGCGCCGCGCGAAAGGTCGTTGACCGGCTTGTTCAGCCCTTGCAGGATCGGGCCGACGGCCAGCGCGCGACCGGTGCGCTGCGCGATCTTATACCCGGCGTTGCCCGCCTCAAGGTCGGGGAAGATAAACACATTCGCCTGCCCAGCCACGGGTGAGTCCGGCGCCTTCTGCTTCGCGACGCCACCATCGCACGCAGCGTCGAACTGAAGGGGGCCGTCGATAATTAAGTCGGAATTAATAGTACGGGCGGCGGCGACAGCCTCGACCGCGCGCTCCACGTCGGGGCCCGCACCGGAGGTGCCCGTGGCGTAGGAGAGCACCGCAACCTTCGGGTGGATACCGAATTGAGCGGCGGTCAACGCCGAGCTCACAGCGATTTCGCCGAGCTGCTGCGCGGATGGGTTGGGGTTTACGGCGCAGTCGCCAAACACCCAGAGGCGGCCCTGCATCACCATCAGGAAGATCGACGACACCACCGAAGCCTCCGGGCGCGTCTTGATGATCTGAAACGCCGGCTTAATGGTCTCCGCCGTCGTGTGCACCGCACCCGAGACCATGCCGTCCGCGCGCCCGGTGTGCACCAACATGGTGGCGAAGTAGGAGACGTCCTGCATCGTCTCGCGGGCCTGCTCCAGGGTCACACCTTTGGACTTGCGCAGCTCGGCGAAGGTCTGCGCGAACTCCTCGGCAAGGTCGCAGGTGCGGTGATCCAGCAGCGTCGCCGCCGAGACGTCCAGCCCAAGCTCTTGCGCCTTCGCGGCGATCGCGTCCACGTCCCCCAGCAGCGTCAGCTTCGCGACGCCCTCCTCCAACAATCTATGCGCCGCCTCCAGCACGCGGGGATCCTCACCCTCCGGCAGAACGATGTGCGCGCCGACCTCGCGGGACTGGCCCAACAGGCGCGACCCGAAAACCAGCGGGGACATCACCGGCGCAACCTCCGGGATAGTGAGGTCGGCCGCCTCCGAGACATACGTGACCGTGGCGAGCAGCGTCGCACCGTAGCGTTCCACCGTCCGCCGCGCGAGGGTGGCGCGCTGCGGGGCGTCGATAAGCACGATGACCGCCGCGCCGAGTGCCGCGGCGAGCTCCGCATCGAAGGAGCACTCCCCCTGGCCCACAAACAACGTGTCCTGGTCCTGGCCCGCGCAGGCGGCGTAGGCATCAGCGAGCGTCTCCCCCGTGACGTGGACGGTGCGCAGGCCGTGCTGCGCCGCGAGCGCGTCAGCATCAGCACTGCCGAGGTTCGTGTTCGTGCAGGTAAGCAGTAGATGATGAGCCATAACCCAACCTTTAGAATCGTGGCGGACATAAATGCGTATCATTCTACAGCCCCACCACAACACGCGGTCTGACAATTGGGTCCCAGTTCACATTTCTTTGATTTCTGGCGTTGAGTCTCACTTTCGGCGGTGGGTGGCCGCTGGCTCGGTGGCGCGCGGGCCGCCGGCTCGCCTTTCCAAAAAAGTTCCCGCGCCCGGGAACCATTTTGCATTTCGGGCCGGTTCCGGTCGACCAACGCTTCTTTTCCCCAGGTCGCGACGCATGTCCACGAAGAATGTTCCCGGTTTTCAAAATGACCGGGGAACAATCCCTATCTCCCGCAGCCGAGACGTAATACAGACCGCGGGAACCGGTCCTACTTACACCGGCTCGCCCGATCTTCTTGCATCAACGTAGAAAGCTGCCGCCCGCCAGAAACGGCGGACAGCAGCTTTCCCTCTCAAACGGCGCTCAAAGAGCGGTCAGTAAGCGTTGAGCTCACGGCCTCCCCGCAGCGGGGCGGCCCTATAGAGCGTCGTTCTTACTTCTGTTCCTTCACCGGCTTTGCTGGAGAAGGAGCAGCGGTGCCCTTCTTGGAGGACAGCTTCGTCGTCTTGCCGGAGGAACCCTGCAGCTCGAGGTCCTTCACCGAAGACTTCGGACCATTCGGGTTGCAGTTGTCGTAGATGATCGTGCCAGCCAGGATACCGGCAGCGATCAGCACGATGCCCGCGGCGACCATGCCCAGGTCAGCGCCAACGGTGCCCAGCTGTGCGTTGATGCGCTCAACCTGAACAGCCATCTCTGGGTTGAAGATGCCAGCCTGCTGCTGGATGCGGGTGTTCGCGTCCTGTAGCTGAGCGCTTGCCTGCACCGCAACATCGCTCAGGACCGGAATCTGCACCTGGGTAGCCAGGCCCAGTGGCAACAACGCGATCAGCGGCAGGCCAAAGCCCACTGCGCTAGCAATGCAGCGGTTGCGCTGGTCGTCGCTCAGGCCAGGGTTAGCAATCTGGACGTCAACTTCGCCGACCTTGTTGCCGTCCTTGTCGCTGATGATCGCCTTAGCGCCACCGAGCGGGGTGCCTGCGGGGACGGAGACGGTGATCTCGCCGGTCTTCGGGTCGACGTGGACCTTGGAGCCCTTGATCTCGTTGCCGTCCTTATCAACCAGCTTGCCGTCCTTATTCACGGCGCCCGGGTTGTTCACCTTGCCAACGACGTGGCCCTTACCATCTGCAGGAATCTTGCCGTCGCCCTCGGCTACGACGCCGATCGAGTCGAACGGGTTGCCACCCTTCGTGACTTCGTCCTTGTTGCTGACGCCGTCACCGTCGAAGTCGCCGTTCGGGTCAAGGATGGACTTGCCGTCCTGGCCTACGAGCTGGAACTGCGCAGTTGCGCTGTCCGTGGACTTGTCGGCGTAGTTGAAGTCGACGCCTACCTTCGGCTCTGCAACCGGGGTGAGGGCCTCAACAACCTTATCCCAGTCCTGCGTTCCGAGCTTGGCGAACTGCTTAGCCAGATCGTCGTTGCTTGGGGCCTGCGCGGTGACGACGCCGTGCTCGTCGCCGGTGAACGTCCAGTCGGTAGCGTCCTTCGGCTGCGTAACGGTGATGGTTGTGCCTTCAGGTGCTTCCTTCTCGCCGAATGGCTTCTTCGACTGTGCGGACTCACCCGGCTTCACCGTTGTCGACTCACCGTAAGTCGGGTTTTCGACGTTCGCGGTGGTTTCCTTGCCGTTGTCGTCACGGCCAGCCTTGTGGCCGTCGACCGGGACCTCAACCTCAATCTTGCCACCTGGTAGATCGGAGTCCTCGATGACCAGCGTGATCGGACCATCAACATCGGTGCCTGGGGTGACCTTGATCTCGCCAGTCTCCGGGTCGATCGTCGCCGGGACGGTGTTACCGTCTTCGTCCTTCGCAGAGACCTTGGTGTCGTCGCCAGGGTTGGTGACCTTGACACCAGTGGACTGCTCTTCACCAGTCGGCTTGACCGTCTTCGGGTTATCAGCGCCCTCGACGGTGGTCTTGTTGGAGGCGTCGGAGCCGTTGTCGTCGCGACCGGCCTGGTGGCCTTCAACGTCTACGTCGGTGACCAGTGGGCTGTCCAGCGATGGGTCATCAACGGTGACCGTGATCGGACCATCGACGTCCTCACCCGGGGTGACAACAACGTTGCCGTTTTCGTCCAGCTTCGCCGGGATATCCTTCCCGTCCTCATCCTTGGCAGAAACCTTCGTATCCTTGGTCGGGTTCTTCACCTTGATGCCGGTGGACTGCTCGTCGTTCGTCGGCTTCACTGGTTGCTTGCCAGCTTCGTCCAGCCCCACAGCATCGTCTGCAGGTTTGGTGTCGCCGCCAGGCTTGCTGTTCGGGTCGTTCGGGTCAGTGCCGGCGTCGATTTCGTCCTTATCGGAGACACCGTCGCCGTCGGTGTCCGACTTGTTCGGGTCTGTTGGCTCGCCGTTGTTCTTCGATCCGTCGAGCTCTTCCTTGTCGGTTAGGCCGTCGCCGTCGGAGTCACGGGAGGAATCCTTGACGATCAACGGGAACGTCTTCGTGCCGACGGAATCACCGTCGGTGACTTTGACCGTGACGTTGAAGACGGCGTCGCCGTCCTTCGTCACAAAGTCAGCGCCGTTCTTATCGAACTTTGGCGTGCCCGTGATCTCACCGGTCTCCGGGTTGATGGTCAGGCCTTCCGGCGCACCGGACAGCTCGTACTTCGGAGCCTTCAGCGGTTCGTCAGTCTCGACCTTGATTGGGTCGATCTCGTCGTCGGACCAGATTTCCTGCCCCTTGATCGGCTTCACCGTCAGGTTCTCCGCAGCGGGAGTCTCTTCACCGGCTGGAACCTGTACAACAATGGTGTCGGTGATTTCCTCGCCGTCGATGATGGCGGTCACCGGCAGCTCGAAGTTGTAGGCAGGCGCGCCTGCCTCCTGCTTCGGGACGCTGACGGTAGCGACACCCTTCTCATCGAAGGAAACAGTAGTTCCCTCCGGCGCCTTCGACAGATCGCCCTTAAACTCGGTGCCCTCTGGCAGCGCGTCAACCGACTTGCCGTTCAGCGTAAACGCTGGCGTAGCCGTCGCTGTATCCTGCTCTGCAGTGACCAAGGCTGGGTAGTCAACGCCGTAGTTTTCGCTGGCAGACTGCGCAACCACCTTCGTCGTTACTGGTTTCGACGGCTCCTTGCCGGACTCCGTAGCAACCGCCGTGATCTCATCCCCCTTGTTCAGAGGAAGCGCCGACCGCGGCACCGCGGCGGTAAACGTACCAGGGTTTTCCGGATCCTCGCTTGCAACAACAACCGCACCCGTCGGCATCGTGACGGCAACATCGCTACCTGCTGGGGCCTTCACAGTCACCACACGATCAGCGGTGGTTACCGGATCAATCGTCGGAGCGACAGAGTCTTCCAGCGTCTCCGTCGTTGCCGTGAAGTTATCGCCCTTGGTGATCTCCCCGTTCGGGGACACAGCCAGCAGCGTGTAGTTCTGGCCATCTACAAGGCCCTCAAGGTTCGGAATGTGCACCGCGCCGTTCTCGTAGGAACGACGGTCACTCATTGAGTTACGGCCAACAGCATCAGCCTGATCAAAGGTCGGCTTGCCGGTAGCTTCATCTGCGGTGACCTTGTCAGTTGGCACAACCCACACCGTCATCGGCGCAACACCGTTGGTGGTCACCGCAATTAAGCGACCATCTTTCGAATCCACATATTCGGTACGCAGCGCACGCACATCAATATCTGAATCGTTGATGTTGACCTTGTCCTGCGCAATAGTCGGCTCAGCCGGCTTGTAGGAACCCGGTTTCTTCGGGTCCGTACCATCCTTGAGCACTTCCTGACCGTCAGGAATACCATCACCATCGGTATCCGCCTGCGCGGAGTCGGTTCCGATCTGACGCTCGTACTGGTCAGTCAGGCCATCCCCGTCGGTATCGACGACGTTGATGTAGCTGGCCGCAACGGAGTTCTTCAGCAACCGTGGTGGTTTGCCTTCATCAACAGCACCAATATTGACCTTGCGATCCTGGAGGTCGACCTCAATCCAAGAAAGCGCCTCGAGGTACTCACCTTCGGGCTGGTTGGTCAGCTCAAGGAAATTCTCATCCAGTTTGTACTCGATCGTCCACGAGCGGTTCTGCCCCAGCGTCCCCCACAGGATATCGTTCACATTGCCACGCACCTCATCGAAGCGCTTGTTGTCGAACTTCTCACCGTCGTAAAGGAACGAGATCTCAGGGTTGGTTTTGGACGTAGCAAGGCCGGTGTCCTTGTCAAAGCCCATCGCAAACGTCTTGCGGCGATTCGACTTATTTCCATTCACATCGGAGTTATAAATCGTCACTTCTTTGACGTACGGCGCGATCTTCGGATCGAGTTGCTCACTGAACAGCCAAGAGCCTGAGTACAGTGACTGCAGGAAGTTTTCTGTCAGCTTTGCGGTGGTCGTCGACTTGAGGGTGTTATTTTCCTGGTCGTAGTAGAGGTAGTTTGCCACACCGCTCGGGATATTGTTGGCGCCAGCGCCGTCGTAGAGTTCGCGACTCTCAGCTTCAAGTCCGGCCTTCTCTAGCGCCTGCTCCGGGCTGAGCATCAGCGTGCTCTGCACCGAGTTCTTCATCACACGGCCGTCATTGCGCAGCCAGTAGTAGTCGACCGCAAAGCCGCTTTCCGGCACGCCGATGTCGGAGAGCTGCTTACCATCGTTTAAGTAAATCTGGATGTAGGACGCATAGTCCTTACCGGCAGCCCCCGGGAAGCTCTTCGATTCATTCAACGGGAGTGTCCACTCGGACCCCTTCGGGTCACGCTTCTTAAAGGTTCCCTGGGCGTCGCTATTGGTGCCCACCAGCTCAATGCGGGCAATTTGGGAGTAGAGCTCTTTGTCGCGGAACCGAATGAACTGTGCATTCGAGTCCGGATCACTTTCAGATACTCCACCGCTCATGTAGCCCTTAGATTGGCTCCAGTGTGGGACCTTAAACACAAACGCAGTACCGGTTGACTGGCCGTCGACATACTCGGGAATAAGCCCCGCATAGCGGAGGCCATCGGCCGCGCCATTGTCGTACACGCGGCCGGAGTCCGCGGGCACGTACCTACCGGCAGAGTCGGTGATCTGCCCTGGGGCCGCCTGGGCAACATTGGACAGGTTCGGTGCAGCGATCGGCTGAGCGAACGGGGCAACGAGCGCAAACGACAGCGCCGCAGCAGCAATCGACGTGCCGCGACGAGACCTCTGTGGGTTTTGCACAATAAATCCTTTCATTGGCTTTGAAGAACGTGCACCAGCAGCACTGCCAGCCTTCACACCGCTTTTCCGGCGCAAATACAGGCACCACTTGGCTTACAGTTATCCAATAGTAACGATGAAAGGTATGCATACCCACTAGATAATTAGTGCTAGCCCATTGGCGAGGATTACTACCCCCCCCCCCCCCGCACGCAATAACCTAAGAATCCCTAGTAAACCCTTATCGGCACAATATTCAGCCGACGGCGCTAGACCACCCCGTACAAGAACTATCCCCCTACGTGGACCGATGCCCACATCCAGGCCCAGAAACCGCCGCACGCTTCCAGCAACACAAAAGCCGCCACCCGCCATATTCGGCGGGCGGCGGCTTTGCCACTCTCAGCTGCCATTCAGCAGGTGTTTAGCGCTCAGTCTCCCCCCGACAAGGGGGAGACATCGAGGGTGCGAGTGCTTACTTGGTGGATGGAGCTTCCTTCATTGGCTTCGTGGCCTTTTCGCCCTTTTCACCAGAGGACAGCTTCACCTTGCTGCCGGAGGAACCCTGCAGCTCCAGGTCCTTCACAGAGGAGCTTGGGCCACCTGGCTTGCAGTTGTCGTAGATGACCGTGCCAGCCAGGATGCCAGCAGCGATCAGCACGATCCCCGCGGCAACCATACCGAGGTCCGCACCAACGGTGCGCAGCTGAGCGTTGATACGCTCCGCCTGGGCAGCCATCTCCGGGTTGAAGATGCCAGCCTGCTGCTGGATACGAGTGTTCACAGCCTTCAGCTGAGCATCAACCTGTGCAGCGACGTCGCTCAGAACCGGGATTTGAATCTGGGAAGCCAGCCCCAATGGCAGCAGCGCGATCAGCGGCAGACCGAAGCCCACAGCGGATGCGGCACAGCGGCCAGCGTCGAAACCGTTTTCCTTCGGATCGAACGGGTTGAGGCCCTTTTCGATTTCCTTGCCGTTTGGAACACCGTCACCGTCGAAGTCACCGCTCGGATCCAAGATGGACTTGCCGTCCTGACCAACCAGGCGGAACTGTGCCTCGCCCGGCTTGGTGGTCTTACCATCGGTGACGCCGAACTTCGCCAGTGGGTTTGCCACGTTGCCGAAGTCCTTCGTGAACTGCTCGAAGGTCAGCTTACGGCGAGCATCATCCGGCTGGCCGTACTTGCCAGTGAACTGCTTCGTCAACTGGTCCATGGACGGTGCCTGGCCGGTCACGACTGGGCCATTCGTGCCGAACTGCCAGTCGGTAGCACCCTCAGCCTTCGGGTCCTGTGCGTTGATGCCCTTTGGCGTGTAGTCCTTGCCGTCCTTGGTGAAGGACGGGGTAGCCTCACCCTTCGTGCCAGGCTTGACATTCGTCTCGGCTGGGTACTTAAAGTCCAGGGAGTCCAGGCTGTCACCAGGAGCCGGTGCAGGTTTGTCACCTGGGGTCTTCTGGTCTTCACCTTCGCCGTCCTTCGGCTTCGGCTGAACCTCAGCCGTCGACGGGTTACCTGCCTCATCGGTGACCTTGATCTTGCCACCAGGCTTCAGCTCCATACCAGCCGGAACATCAACAGTCCAGTTACCGTTCTCATCGGTAGGCACCGTCTTCTTCGTGCCATCCGGGAACTCAACCGTGACACTCGAGTTCGGACGATCGTCCTTACCCTTGACCTGCTTGTCGCCCTCCGTCACATTGTCAATGGTCGGAGCGGTCTCATCCGGCGTGGAGGTTTCATCGGCAGGGTTAGATCCCTTCTCGATCTCCTCGCGGTTCTTCTTACCGTCACCATCAAAGTCACCGTCCGGATCCAGCAAGGACTTACCATCCTTACCAACCAGATCGAAACCAGCCTTGGCAGAGTTCGACGTACCATCCTCGTACTCAAACTCAACAGAGACGTCCGGCTTCACAAACGGAGTGAACTCCTTCACGAACTGATCCCAACGCTGCTTCTTCGGCGTCTTCTGCAGCTCAGGCATCTTCTCAGCAATCTTCTCGCCAACCTTCTCGTAGGTCGGCGAAGTCGCCGTCACAACACCATCCGTCTGCGAAGTCTCAAACTTCCAGTCCTCCGAGCCTTCAGACGGCGTGCTCTTCGCAGCCTTCACAGGCGCATCAGCTTCACCAAACGGCTTCTTCGACTGCTCAGTCTTACCAGCCTCAACCTTCGTGGCATCGCCGTAGTTCGGGACAAACTTCGCAGCATCGGAGCGCGGGTCAACGATCTTAATGTCGATCTCGCCGACCTTGTTGCCGCCCTTGTCCTTAACAACAACCTTGCCATCCTGAGGCTTCGTACCCTCCGGCACCGTCACCTTGATCTCACCAGTGTTCGGATCAACCTCAACCTTGGCATCCTCAATCGGATTACCGTCCTTATCCAGGACCTCACCCGTCATACCCTCAGTCGGGTTCTTCACCTTGTCATCAAGCGACTTCGGCTTGTTATCAGCCGGAACCACGTCAGTTGCGGTACCCGGAACAATCGACGGAGCAGGCTCAATGATCTTAATGTCGATCTCGCCGACCTTGTTGCCGCCCTTGTCCTTAACAACAACCTTGCCATCCTGAGGCTTCGTACCCTCCGGCACCGTCACCTTGATCTCACCAGTGTTCGGATCAACCTCAACCTTGGCATCCTCAATCGGATTACCGTCCTTATCCAGGACCTCACCCGTCATACCCTCAGTCGGGTTCTTCACCTTGTCATCAAGCGACTTCGGCTTGTTATCAGCCGGAACCACGTCAGTTGCGGTACCCGGAACAATCGACGGAGCAGGCTCCTCAACCGTCACCGTAACGTCGACGTTGTCCTTCGAACCATCCGGGTAGGTCACCTCAACAGGAACCGTGATCTTGTCCCCAGGCTTCTTGTCCTCAGGAACAGGAACCGTGATCTTACCGGTCTCTTTATCAACCTCCACACCGTCAGGTGCGTTCTCACCAGGAGTGAACTTCGTGCCTGCAGGAGGCGTCACTTCCTTACCATTTTTGTCCGTGAACTTCGGAGCAGGAACCGTGGCATTCTCGCCAGGCTTCCCCTTGCCTTCCTCATATTTCGGATCAAAAAAGTCAGCTTGCTTGCCAATCACGATCGGCGCGTAAACACCGTTTGTGGAGCCGTCGGCATACTTCACGCGAACTGGCAAGTTGACTTTGTCCCCTGGCTTCAGCTCTTCGCCGTCGATGCCGTTCGGGCCAGGAGTGACTGTAATCACGCCAGTCGCCGAATCAATCTCCGCCGTCCATCCATCTGGCAAGGCACTCTTGTGCAGTTGGTACTCTGCCCCCTGGAGGCGCTCATCCGACGGGTCAATCGGCTCACCTGTCTTCGAATCAGTGAAGTGTGGCTTGCCAGTAGGTGTCTCCTTGCCGATTTCAGCGAAAGTAGGGTCGTACTCAGGAGTTACCTCAGATGCAGTCTTCACCAGCGCTGTGAAAGAGTCCGCTGCAAGGCGCTTGCGGTTTCCATCGGCATCGATGCCATACAGCGTCGCCGTGTACGTCATCATCTTGTCAAGGTCCTTCGGAACCGTAATTTCACAATTCGGCAACGAACCATCCGACTTCGCTGGCATGCCCAGCGAGTCTTCCTTGTCAACCAGGTTGCCTTCTGCGTCAACCGCCTTGCACGTGTTAATCACGTTGCCGTCTTGATCGGTCCACTCGACCTGGTATAGGGCGCCCGATTCGAAAGCAGGCAACCCCTGCGTAAACGCGTGGGTAGAATCGCCTGGTCGAGCAAAGTTCGTCAACGAATCATATTTATCCACCGCAAAGTTGATCTTGTTCGGCATGAGGACCATGTCCCACGAGCTCAGGTTATAGTTCGCATTCAGTAGGACAGCCTGTGTAGCACGCATGTCGAATTGGTCTGCGGCAGCAGCAGTAGCGATGTTGCTAACACCCCAGGCAGCTGCAGTCAGGCCCTGCCAAACATTGCCGCGCCACGCACCCATATTCGACACACCGTGAGGCAAGTCCGGCGTGTCTACAAACATCCAGTCCCAGTTGACGTGCTTCACGTCTCCGCGAAGTGAAGCCTGGTTTTGGGAGAAGTAACCATCGGAGAATTCGGCGGCAACCGTGCCTGCAAGCTCAGGGGCTACCTTGCCAGGCTTATTCGGGCCGATGCCATACGTACCCTTGAACTGCACCAAGTAATCACCGTTACCGTCAGTTTCAGTAACGACACGCTCAGCGATCCAATCCGGATGCTGTGCAATCTGCTCGTTAATCCATTCCTGTAGCTTCAGCTCATCATTAACATCCCAGCTCGTGCCACGCAAGCTGTGATTCTGGTACAGCGTGCCCTTATTTTCCTCGACGTGCTTTTGGATCTCACGTATGGCCGCATCCGAAAGGTAGGCGGCTACTACCTTCATCCCCTCGACACGACGATCACCAGATGCACTGGCCATAGATTTCACAAAAGTGCTCGTTGTGCCAGTGTTGTAGTTCCAATACGCCTTGCCATAGAGAGAACCACCGTCCTTGCCATTGGCAGCCTTCTCAACGTCGGTCATCTTATGCCACTGGGACTCATCACCGAGCATCTTTTCAGCGTTGGAGCGCTTCACAAACAGCTGGTGAACGTTGAAAACGTTCTGATCAAGCCCGCCCGAACGCCAGTCGGCGCTAAGGCTAAGGTCCGTGACCGTACCATCCGGCGCTGGGCGCGCACCATAGCCAACGAGCATTTCATACTCATTGCGGTCATACCCATCAACCCAGATCTTTACTTTCTGGCCTCGACCGCCCGCAGCGATGTTGTACTGGCCATAAAACTCACGGTAATTGCCTTCAGAGTCGATGAATGGGCGCATGTTGATTGCGAACTCACCATTCTCATCGACCGTGGTCTTGTAGATTGGAGAGGCAACTGCTGGGTTGTCCCCAGAGGTTCCGGGGCTCGGCTTTTCAAACCATTGCGCGTATACAGTCGCGCCCTTGAAATTCTCGCCGATTCCCGAACCAGCTGCTGGCAACGCCTTTCCGTAACCTGCGGACTGCCCTCCTGCACTGCCAGTTGTAGGGTCCGACGTGCCCGGGTACTGGTCGTAAACCATTGCGGTACCCGAAACTGTTTTCTTGCCCCTTATTACACCCGGGGAGTAGATCGCGCCGTAAGGATCGGCACTATCGTTCATCGCGTTAGCTTGCGCATCAGCAGGAGCTTCCGCACCAACAACGGCAGCAGGCTTGTCCTGCGCAAACGCTACCGGCTGCGCAAGTGGCGCAACGAGCGCAAAGGACAGTGCTGCAGCAGCGATCGAAGTTCCACGACGAGCCTTGAATTGACTTCGCATAAACATTCCTTCCATTGGTCTAGTCATCGTAACCACGCCGTACACCCTGAATCCGCGAAATCCCCGCAAAACTCGAGGTCGCGCGGACGGGCAGTAGTCAGATAGTGGTCACCTGCAGGAAATTGTATCAACCGTTGAGGAGTGCGGAAATTTCACGAATCTGCCTTATAACCCCCCGCCAAGGAAGCTACACATCGTAAGCAAGGGACAAAAGAAGTCCTTAGACTTCACTCTCGATACTATTAAGTAGCTCTGTTGAACAATTACCCCCCCCCCCGCGTTTTAGACAAGCGAACACTCTTAAAGTGCAAATGTAAAACACTCGCTAACAGTTATTGAAACAAAAAAGTTGCCACCCGCTACTCTTAACGTAACGAATGGCAACTTTTCTGTTTTCTTACAGTAAGTTTAGGAAAGGCTTACGGTGGACAGTCCCCCTCTTGGGGGGAGTCCGTCGCCGTAGCGTTACCTCGCTTACTTGTCCCCCTTCGGCTTAGCCGGCGTTGGCTTCTTGCCTGCATCGCCCTTCTCACCAGAGGACAGTTTCACCTTGCTGCCGGAGGAACCCTGCAGCTCCAGGTCCTTCACAGAGGACTTTGGGCCACCCGGGTTGCAGTTGTCGTAGATGACCGTACCAGCCAGGATGCCGGCTGCGATCAGCACGATACCCGCGGCAACCATACCGAGGTCCGCACCAACAGTGCGCAGCTGGGCATTGATCTGCTCAATCTGGCGTGCCATCTCCGGGTTGAAGACACCAGCCTGCTGCTGGATACGAGTGTTCACAGCCTTCAGCTGCGCATCAACCTGCCCAGCCAAATCGCTGAGCACCGGAATCTGAATCTGAGAAGCCAGACCCAGCGGCAGCAGCGCAATCAGCGGCAGACCGAAGCCCACAGCAGACGCCACACACTTACCGGTATCAATCGAGACCCTTGCTTCAGCCTTGTTACCAGCACCATCAGTTGCGGTAATGGTGTCGCCAGTCTTCAGGTCAACACCAGCCGGAACCTCAACCTTCCACTTGCCGTCCTTATCGGTCGTGGCCGGGATCTCGATAACCTTGCCATCCTTGCCAGGAATCGTCACCGTAATGTCCTCGCCCGGACGGTCGCCCTTGCCTTCAATGACCTTCGCGCCCGGCTCGATCTTGTTGATCGTCGGCGGCGTGGTGTCACTGTCGGCTGGGTGCGTGCCTTCCTTGACCTCCTGTTCGTTGGTCTTGCCGTCGCCGTCGAAGTCGCCTTCCGGATCCAGCAGGGACTTGCCGTCCTTGCCAACGAGGTCGAACCCGGCGGTCGCCGTGTCTTTCGAGCCACCGTCGTACGTGAACTCAACCTCGACCTTCGGCTTCACGAAGGACTCGAATTGCTTCACGAACTCGTCCCAACGCTTGCCAGCCTCGTGGCTCTTGATCTCCGGGAGCTTCTCGGAGATCTTCTCGTTGACCGTCTTGTAGCTCGGAGCCGTCGCCGTAACGACGCCATCCTTACCAGGCTTAACGACGTCCCCATCCTTCGGACCGAACGCCCAGTCTTCAGAGCCGTTGGACGGCGTACCCGTGGCCTTCTCAACTGGTGCCTTGCCGTCCTTGCCGAACGGGTTGTTCGAGGACTCGGTCTTGCCAGCCTCGACCTTGGTCGGATCGCCGTAGTTCGGGTTCACGATCTTGACGTCGATCTCACCGATCGGGTTCTTGCCTGTGCCGTCGGTGATGATGACCTTGGCATCCTGCGGATCAGTACCTTCCGGCACCGTCACCTTAACGTTGCCGTCCTTACCAATCTCGACCTTCGATCCTGGGATCTCATTGCCGTCCTTATCGACAAGCTTGCCCTTCTCATCACCCTTCGGGTTCTCGATCTTGCCAACGGTGTGTTCGCCACCGTTAGCCGGAACCGTGGAGTTAGCACCGTCCGTGTTAATCGACGGCGCCGGAGGCGTAGCATCCGGATCCTTGATCTCAACCTCAATGGTGTCGATCACGTTGCCATCCTTATCCTTGACAACAACTGTGATCTTGTCACCCGGCTTCGCATCCTTAGACGGAGTGACCTTGATATCACCGTTCGGCAAGATCTCAGCAGTACCAGGACCCTGTCTCAACGGTTGCACCAGCCGGAACCTCACCGGAACCATCCTTCTTCGGAACAGTCACATCCTTACCCGGCGTGGTAGAAGCACCATCCCAATCAGGATTCGTCGGAACAGGAGTCTCCCCCTTGACCGTAACCTTTGCGGTAATCGTCTCACGAGACCCATCCGGATACGTCACCAAGACCGGAATGGTGTACTCGCCGACCTCTGCATCCTCAGGTGGCGTGACCTCAATCTTTCCGTCCGGCGCCACCGTGACCCAGTCAGGTGTATCAATCTGCTTGCCATTCGGATCAGTCAGCTGTGTGACCTGATTGAACGAAGTGCCATCGGGAAGCTGCTTACCATCCTTATCCTTTGGTGCTTCCACCGTCGTGGTCTCTCCCACCTTCGCCTCAGTATCCTTGTACTTCGGCTCAAATTCACCATTCTGGCGAACCTTGTCAACAGCAATGAAGGAGTCCTGAGCAATCACGACGCCGTAAGCGTTGACCAGTTGCGCTACGTAAGTACCTGGAGTTGCAAAGTCCGCGGGAGCCAAGGCACACTTCCCAGCGTCTGCCAGGGTGTTGACTGGGCAGTCTTTACCGATCTGCTTACCGTCCGGACCATTCCAAACGATCTTGTTGTCACCAGAGAACGGCAGTGCACCCGTCAACTTAATCTTCGCAGGCTCGAGGTTGTTGATGCCTTCTGGAAGATCCGCCGGGTTGAGGTAGGAATCGTAATTTACGATATCCAAGGTCGCGATGTCGGCTTGGACCTCAGCGAAGTTAATATTATACCAACGGTTACCGATGAAGCTAGGGATACCGATATTGCCGCCCCAGTTCGGGTTCTCACCTGCATTACCATTGACCTTCTGGAACACAGGGGTCGGGAAGCCACTGAAGGAGTTCAGGACCTTGCCGTCCTTCTCAGCCCAAAGGTAGGTGTAGTCGTTCATGCGGTCGCCGACATCCTCACCCATACGGATGGTGTAACGGCCTTCCGCATCGGTTTCAGCACCAACGGTCTTCAGGATTGGCTCCTTGCCGTTCGCACGCATGTTTTCAATCATGCTCTTGGTCGCAGCAGCCTGCTCACGGTATGGTTTGTCGCCAATGGCCAGTCGCTTGTACTCCGCAATACCTTCATCGGAAAGAACAGAGGCATAGACCTTAGCCCCTTCCATCGGCTGATCGCCATCCCACTGGTACAGCGGACCGATCTCGTTACGGTCTGGACCGCCTTGCGCATCTTTCCAAACATTTCCGTAGTAGGAATAACGTGGCGCCTCCGTTCCTGTAGGCTTGTGCCAGCCCTCATTGTCCATGGAGAAGTTCGGGCTCACCATGTAGGAGTTCGCCTCAGCGCTCGGAGCACGCTCTTCCAAGAAAATGCCGGTTCGCTGCATATTGTTAGCCTCGAGGTAGAACGCTCCGTTTGCGGTACCCTGCGTGACAGGTGCCCACGCACCCGGGACACCGCCACCCGCCTGGCGCACATAGGCCAGGTTATTACCGGTTTCCTCGTTCTTCAACGGGGAATCAACCCAAATACGGTACTCCTGTCCCCTAACGGCGCGGAAGAGGTGCGGCTTACCGTTCACATCGACGAAGGAGTACTCACCACCCGGCACTTCACTATCCGGATGGGAAAGTACATTGCCCTCCCCGTCCCGAGCGCGAAGATCAAAGACATAGTTACCTGAATCGTCACCGAGCTGGTGTGACTTCGTGGTAAAGATCGGGGAAATCGTGCCGTCGCGGTCCTTGAACTGCATGTAAATCGTGGCGTCGTTGATACCCATGGTCCCCTTCAAGGACGACGACCCAGTCGTCTCTTTGAGACCAATAAGACCCGACAGCGTTGCGAAAGCGTTCGTCATTCCGGTCCTGTTCGTGACGTAGCCATTCGCGATGCCGTCCGCTTCAATCAGCTTTGTTGGGTCTGTCGGCGGGGTGACCACAACAGTTCCCGACGTTTCAGCATGCGCAGCCGGACCAGCCTGCGGTACTACAGCTGCCTGAACCGTCGGTGCTACCAACGCAAACGACAACGCTGCCGCGGCAATAGAGGTGCCTCGGCGCGCCTTATATGAGTTTCGCATAGAAATTCCTTCCATAGATGCAAGCAAATTGACTTTCAGTTCACGCGCTAAAAGCCATTCGTTATAAATTGTATCAATCTATAAAGACCGAAGGTTCCGCACAGCAGATTTCTAATTTTCCTGGTCACAGCTTTACAAACGTCACTTTTCCGTCACTATACAGACCTTTCGGCACGCCTTGACTACGATTTGGTACACATACTCATCCCCCCCCTCCCGCAAAAACTGCCACCACCAAGCCCTACACACTAAACAACACTTGTAGCTTTCCCCAGCCTATTGAGACCCATTTCAACGCAGAGAAAAAAGCTGTTGCCCGCCACACACAGTGTGACGGGCAACAGCTTTAAAATTCTTAACTGAGTATTAGCCGGGCGTTATGCAACCCGCCCCCTACACGGGGGTGCAGGGGCCACGGTTCGCCACGTTACTTCTTCGACGTTTCAGCCTTGGAAGGTTTCGCTGGCTGGCCCTCATCATTTGAGGAGAGCTTCAGCTTCTTGCCAGACGAGCCTTTAATCTCCAGGTCCTCGACCGAGGAGAGTGGGCCGTTCGGGTTGCAGTTGCTGTAGACGAGCGTTCCGGCCAGGACGCCTGCGGCGATCAGCGCGATCGCTGCGGCAACCATGCCAAGGTCGGCACCGACCTTGCCCAGTTGGTCGTTGATGCGCTCAGCTTGAACTGCCAGTTGCGGGTCAAACACGCCGATCTGTTGCTGGATTCGTGTGTTCACGTCCTTCAGCTGCGCATTGACTTGTGCTGCCAGGTCGCTGAGCACTGGGATCTGTACTTGCGTAGCCAGACCCAGTGGCAGCAGTGCAATCAGCGGCAGACCGAAGCCCATTGCGGAGGCAATGCACTTGTTCTGGTCAATACCCACCTTCGTCTTCGCCTCGAGACCAGCACCATCCTTGGCGAAGATGTCCTGACCCGGCAGCAGTTGGACGTCCGACGGGACCTTCACCGTCCAGTTGCCGTTCGCGTCGGTCTTCGTCTTGACAACCTTGTTGCCCGGGAGGGTAACCGTGATGTCTTCGCCCGGACGGTCGCCCTTGCCCTTGATCTCCGTGTCGCCTGGGTTGACTGGGAAGATCTCAGGATTGGTGGTGTCCTTGACCGTGACTGTTGTGCCATTCCCGGCCTTGTCCTTCACGGTGATCTTGTCGCCGTGGTTGAGCTGAACATCGCCCGGAACGTTGACAGACCAGTTACCGTTCTCGTCGGTGTCGGTCTCAACCGGCTTCTCGACGCCCGGGATGGTGACGAAGATCCTCGAGTTCTTACGGTCGTCCGTACCGGAGATCGTCGTATCGCCAGGCTTGACCGGGTTCACCTTCGGCGCCTCGGTGTCAGGCACCTCGTCGCCGTTGGCCGGGTTGGAACCGCCCTTGATCTCGTCCTCGTTGGAAATACCGTCACCGTCGAAGTCGCCCTTCGGGTTGAGCAGGGACTTGCCGTCCTTGCCAACCAGTTCGAAGCCTGCGGTAGCAGCGTTCTTCGAGCCGTCGTTGTACTCGAAGTTCACGCTCACCGTTGGGCGAACATAAGGAGTGAAGATCTCCTTGAACTTCGCCCAGCTGCTGTTGATGTTCGGCAGCTCAGCGGCGATCCGCTCGCCGACCTTCTCGTAGCTCGGAGCCTCCGCCGTTACGACGCCACTATCCTTGCCAGTCTCGAAGGACCAGTCGTCGGCACCCTCAGAAGGCGTACCCACAGCATCCTTCACTGGGACGCCGGCCTGACCCTCGAACGGATCGACTACCTCGACCTTGCCAGCCTCAACATTCTTGCGATCACCGTAGTTCGGGGTGTACTTCGCAGCATCCTCGCGCGGATCCACGATCGTCACGTTGATCTCGCCGACGGTTTCGTCGCCACTGTTGGTGATAACGACCTTGGCGGCCTTCGGATCAGTACCCTCAGGCACCGTCACCTTGATGGTGCCGTCCTCGCCGATCTCAACGGTGGAGCCTGGGATCTCGTCGCCGTTGCCGTCGACAAGCTTGCCCTTCTCATCACCCTGCTTATTCTCAACCGTGCCCACAACATGCGGCGTGTTGTCCGCCGGTACGTTGGTGTTCTCAGCAGGGGTGACCTCCGGCTTCGGGGCAACCGTGAAAGTAAAGCTCTGCTTCACTTCCTGGCCATCAGCACCCTTGACCGGCTTGCCATCCTTACCCAGCACAGCCACGGTCACGGTGAACGTGCCGTCCTTCTGCGGGGTACCAGTAATTGTGCCGGTCGCCGGGTCGTACTCCACGCCCTCAGGCAGACCATCAACAGTGACCTTGCCCTCGGTCGGAACGTTGGTCACCTTCACATCAACAGGCGTGATCTTCTTACCAACCACACCCGACTGGTCCTCAATCTTCCCGATCGTCGACGGCGCCGAGTTCGGGTCCTTCGGATCCGTACCAGCGTTCTTCTCGTCCTCGTCAGGGATGCCGTCGTTATCGTCATCCGGGTCAGTGACATCCGGGATGCCGTCGCCATCGGAGTCACGCTGAACCGTGATTACCTTCGTGCCCTCGACGTCCTCCTTATCCTTGGCAGTGATGGTGACCGTGACTTCAACGTCACGCTCTTCCTCATCCTTGCCCCAGTCGCCCAGCTTGTCTGGGGTTCCGGTGACCTTGCCAGTTTCAGGATCAACGCTCAGGCCACCAGGCAGCTTATCGACGCCCACCTTGCCACCAGCCGGCACATTCTTCGCCGTGTCAAACGGGTCAGTCTTCTGGCCCTCAACCACGACCTTCTTGTCCTGGTTCACCAGCGGGTTCGGGATGGTGATGCTGCCGTCCAGCTTGGCCCATGGGCGTGAACCCTTGTCCTTCGGGTTCGAACCCTTCTCGAGCTCTTCCTTATCAAGGATGCCATCGTTGTCGTCGTCATCATCATCAACATCCGGCGTGCCATCACCATCAGTATCCAGCTTGAAATTCGCGTTGACGTCATCCGTGGACTTATCCGGATACGTCACCACAACCGGAACATCAAAGACTTCCTTGGTGTCCTTGTTCAACTTGGACGTATCCGGGAACGTCACCGTAATCTCACCAGTCGACGGATCAATCACAACAACGTAGCCCTCAGGAGCCGTAAAGCCATCCGCAATCGCGAACTCCGAACCCGCAGGAGCCTTCGCGTCCTGACCAGTAAACTTCGGCGCAGACTCCACCGGCGTACCAGGAACCACCAACTTGCCCTCATACGAAGGCACCACCGTATCGGCAACAGACTTCACCTCAAAGGTAAAGCTCGTCTCCACAGGCTTACCATCAACACCCTTGACAGGCTGGCCATCCTTACCCAGCACAGCAACCTTCACGGTCACAGGCTTGTCAGTAGCCTTCTTCGGAGTACCCACAATCTGCTTCTTCGCAGAGTCATAACTCAGACCCTCAGGCAGACCATCAACAACAACCTTGCCACCAGCCGGAAGATTAGTGACCTTCACATCAACAGGCGTGATCGCCTTACCAACCACACCCGACTGATCAGCAATCTTGCCAATCGACGACGGCACAGAATTCGGATCCTTCGGATTCGTCTGATCCTCGTCCTTATCCTTCACACCATCGTTATCGTCATCATCATCATCAACATCCGGCGTGCCATCACCATCGGTATCCAGCTTGAAATTCGCGTTGACGTCATCCGTGGACTTATCCGGATACGTCACCACAACCGGAACATCAAAGACTTCCTTGGTGTCCTTGTTCAACTTGGACGTATCCGGGAACGTCACCGTAATCTCACCAGTCGACGGATCAATCACAACAACGTAGCCCTCAGGAGCCGTAAAGCCATCCGCAATCGCGAACTCCGAACCCGCAGGAGCCTTCGCATCCTGACCAGTAAACGTCGGGGAAGACTTCGTCTCCTTACCAGGAACCACCAACTTGCCCTCATACGAAGGGGACAAGCTATCAGTCTGCGGAACGTTGACAATGATTTTAACGGAAACATCATCAGCGGATCCGTCCTTGTACGTCACCTTAACCGGGACATCAAAGGCCGTCTCTTTCTTTGCATCCTCTGGAATCGTGACGGTGACCTTACCAGTGCCCTTTTCCACCGATAGGTTTTCTGTCGGCAGTGGCTTTTTAGCACCGGTACTATCTGTGTACTCAGGGGCTGACCCCGGCTTCAGCTCAAAGCTCACACCATCCGGCGCGTCAACATTCTTGTTGTCCGTATCCTTAAATCCTGGATTCGGTACCTCTACCTTGGCTCCAGGAATACCTGCCCCATCTTCGTATTCAGGGGTGAAGGTATCCGTCTCCTGAATCACCTTCAACGTGACTTTGTCTGTGTGCCCTGTGCGGAGAGTTTCATTGATCGGCTTGCCTTGGGGATCAACCTTTGACCGCTGCCAATCATAGGTAACAGTGACGTTTTCAAGCACGTCGACGGGTGTGGCCTTAGTCGGAGTACCAGAAATGATCCCCGTATTCTCGTCAAAGGTCAGACCTTCAGGCAAGTTCGAGACCTTGATGTTAATTGGGGAAACGCCCTCTGGCAGTCCCTCAATGGTCTTTGCAACATCTACCGGGCCATACTTTTCATTCAAAGCCCCGTCCGGCAGTGGAGCATCAGTGATGGTCACTGGAATCGTATACGTCAGAGGATTGGACTTTTCTCCCTTAGTCAGGGTCTCCGTCACCTTGACGGGGAAAGTACCAGCCTTGGTAGGTTTGCCCGACAGCGTTCCATCCTCACCCAACGTCAATCCGTCTGGGAGGCTCTCGGCACTGTACTTTGCAGTAACGCCTTCCGGAACGGTTCCCTTGATCTTGTGGTTGTATTCGTCACCTACCGACCCCGGCTCGAACGAGCGGTTGATTACGATGAACGAATCTGCAGCAAGAACCGTATCATCACCAGTGACAAACTCTGCGGTGAAAACATCGCGATCCTTTGCGTCTTCAGGCAAGTCAATTTGACATCCGTTAGCCTGCTGTTCGGTCTCAATGCCCCCACAGGTTTTGATGACAGTTCCGTTCTTCTTCCACACAATCTTGTTAGGCGTGACGGGGAACGGTCCCCCAACATTCAAGGTTGGTTTATCCATCTTCACGCCTGGTATGACATTCGCCGGGTTAGTGGTCATGTCATAGTTGGTGATATCCAACGTGACATTGTGCGTAGGCATGATGGCGAAGTTCACGTTGTACCACATCGGGTTTGCAGCTAGATTTTGCGCGGCAATTGGGTTCGGATTCAAGGTGCCATAAACCGTCGGACTCTGGAAGAGTGGCAACCGCCACCCATTATAACCAGTGGTAGGCGCACCGTCCGCGGTTTCCACATGGCCGAATAGGTAATACTTGGTCTTGTTGGTCAGTGTGCCATCCGGGAACTTCACCGAGTAGTAGCCGTCATC
Organism: Corynebacterium sp. NML140438; assembly: GCF_001875725.1. GTDB lineage: Bacteria > Actinomycetota > Actinomycetes > Mycobacteriales > Mycobacteriaceae > Corynebacterium. Next base: position 172,740 of record NZ_MLCQ01000019.1, read on the forward strand.
GCCGATTTTCGACTTCACTGTCGCAGCAATGTACTCAGGGTGCTCTTCCAACAATTTCTTTGCTGCCGCTTGCTGCTGAGCCACCGGAAGCGTTTCCACTCTCGCTGCATACTGGCCGACACCCAATGGAGTGAGCACACTCATGACCACGAAATAGCCAGCGGCAGGAACGTCACTGCCGGTCATATCGGGCCCATCAATACGAACATCGCGAGTTTCAAGCCACACACGCCCACCAACGTGGTTCTTCATTGCAGGGTTCCCCGCCTGGGAACCCAGTGTTGGCTCTTCGTCAAGAATCCACTCCGACTTCGGCTTGTGCATGTAAGTAACCGCATCAGAAGTCTGCGTCTTGTTCTGCATGAAGATCGCGGTGCGCTGCATATTCGTACCAATAGTATTAAACGCACCTTGCTGGCTCGCGCCAGCCGAGTTTCTAAAGACACCAGGGTAGAAACCACCCGCCTGGCGGAACATGAATACCGTCTGGTTATTGCGTTCATCCACAAACGGATTAATCCACAACTTGTAGTACTGGCCACTGCTTGCAGTGTATGTGTGTTCCTTCCCATGGACATCGACCCATGGTTCACGCAAATCGAAAGCGTAGGCGCCTGGCCCCGCCTGTGACGTCGAATTAGAGCTTAGTTTGTTGGTAGTCCGCGCGGAATACACCGGAGACACCGCACCATCTGTATCAATCCATTGCATATACACGGTCGTACCTTCAGGTACAGGCTGCTGATTTCCCGCAGTCGTCTCAAACGCTCCACCATCGTCAATGAATGCACGCCCAGACAGCGTCGACTTCGCATTCGTCATGCCGGTGGAGTTAGTGATGTAGCCATTAGCAATCGCGTCAGCCCCAACTGCTCCAGCACCAAAATCCCGCACTGCAGAATCTTGAGGACTTTGAGCTTGCGCCACTGCTGCCAACGGCGCGGGGGCCGCCACTGCATGAACAAATGAACCTGCAATTGCCATAGACAATGCCGCTGCGGCGATCGACGTACCGCGACGAGCTTTATTTGAGCTTCGCATAAAGATTCCTTCCAAATGGTCAAAGCACTGTGACTTTCGCTCGCTGACGAGTACGTCAGCCAAACCTTCATACAAAAGGCAGACAGGGGTCAACAAAAGTCACGACAGGTGGAATTGTACCAATCCAGGACAAATCCAGACTCCACACAAGAAAACTCTAACTATCCAGGTCACAGCGCTCGCGAGCGCCTATTTTCGGCCCACAGATACCTTAAAATTACGCATCGCTACCAATAGGTATATCTAAGTACGCCCCCCCCCCGCACTCACTGTTGGGACCAGTCCATTAGTGATTACGGCCACATGTCACCAAATGGCCATTCCATTCATCCCCATGTTTGGCCCATAAAGCGCCTGTTGCCCACTACGGTGTACGTAGCGGGCAACAGGCATGAAACTCTTAGTGAAGATTTACTCCACCTTCATGGAAAGTAGACCCCTGTTTGGGTGCAGTGACTCTCCCGTGGAGGGCCACCTTGCCAGAGTGTTTGCCTCCGAAGGCTGAGCAGACCTACTCACCTTCCGACGACAACTTCGTCGTCTTACCGGAGGACCCCTTCAGCTCCAGGTCTTTGACAGAGGAGCTTGGGCCGCCGGGCTTGCAGGCGTCGTAAATGAACGTGCCGGCCAGGACGCCAGCGGCGATCAGTGCGATGCCAGCGACAACCATGCCGAGGTCCGCACCGACGGTGCGCAGCTGTGCGTTGATGCGCTCCGCCTGACGTGCCATTTCCGGGTTGAAGATGCCAGCCTGCTGCTGGATACGGGTGTTCGCAGCCTGTAGCTGTGCCTCAACCTGTCCAGCGAGGTCACTCAGCACCGGGATCTGGATCTGGGAAGCCAGGCCCAGCGGCAGCAGTGCGATCAGCGGCAGACCGAAGCCCACAGCAGTCGCTGCACAGGCGCCAGCGTTGACCTTGCCAGCAACCGTGACGGTCTGCGCCTTGTTGCCAACGCCGTCCCTCACGTTGATCTTGTCGCCCTGCTTGAGCTCAACACCCTTTGGCAGGTTCACGGACCAGTTGCCGTTCGCGTCGGTCGTGGCCTCAAGTTCCTTGCCATTCGGCAGCGTGACGATGATCGTCTCGTTCGAGCGATCACCCTTACCGGAAATCTTCGTGTCGCCAGCCGTAATCGGGTTCACCGTCGGCGCGGTGGTGTCTGGCTTCTCGCCGTCGTTCGCCGGGTCGGAGCCGGCCTTGATCTCGGCTTCATTCGTGACGCCGTCACCATCGAAGTCGCCATTCGGATCCAGCAGCGACTTGCCATCCTTGCCGATTAGGTCGAAGTTGGCGGTCGCGCTGTTCGTCGAGTCGTCCTCGTAGGTGAAGTCCACATCAACAGACGGACGGGCGAACGGCTTAAAGGTTGCAAAGAACTTGTCCCAACGCTTCTCGACGTCAGTGCTCTTGAGCTCCGGCAGCTTCGCCTTGAACTCGTCGGAGACGTCCTTCATCGACGGCGCCTTCGCTGTGAGCACGCCGTTGTCCTGCGGGGTGAACACCCACTTGTCGGCGCCCTCAGGCTTTTTCGCCTCAGCGCCCTTCACCGGCGCCTTGGTGCCGAACGGGTCATTGGTGTTCTTCTCGCCATCAACCGGAACGCCCGTCACCTTGTCGTACTCCGGCACGAAACGCTCCGCGTCGGTACCGACAGTGATGGTCGCCTGCACCTCGTCGGTGGAGCCGTCCGGGTAGGTCACAACAACAGTGACGTCGTAGACGCCCGGCTTCGAGGTATCCGGGGTCTCCTTGTACGTAAACGTCGTGCCCTTTGGCAGTTTGTCCGCGTCCTTGATGTTGCCCTTCGCGTCCGGGGTACCACCAGTCTTGACCTTCTGGTTCTGGCCCTGCGGGTCGTTCTTGTCGGCATCGGTCGCGTTCTTCTGCACCTTGACGTTGGCGTTGACCTCGTCGGTGGTGCCATCCGGGTAAGTGACGACGATCGTCACCGGCTTGTCGCCCTCAGTTGAGGTATCCGGAGCCTGCTCGTACTCGAAGGTCGTGCCTGACGGAAGCTCGTCGACGTTGGTCACGTGGTCCTTGGCCTCCGGCACCTCGTTCGGCGTGACGGTCTTGTCCTGGACCTGCGGCTCGTAGGTGTCGGCGTCGGACTTCTTCGGCTGCTCCGGCTGCGGCTCCGGCTCTTCCGTCTTCGGATCCTCCACCTTCACGGTGGCTTGCACGTCGTCGGTAGAACCGTCCGGGTAGGTCACGATGACGGTGACCGGCTTGTCACCAGCAGTAGAGGTGTCCGGATCTTCCTTGTACTTGAACGTCGTGCCCTTCGGCAGCTTGTCCGCGTCCTTGACACTGTCCTTCGGCTCCGGCTTCTTGCCGGTCTCCACCGTCTGGTCCTTGCCCTGCGGATCATTCAGCTCGGCCTGATCCTTAGCGACCTTCACCGTCACCGGCACCTCATCGGTGGTGCCATCCGGGTAGGTCACAACGACCACAGCCTTCTTATCACCAGAAGTGTCGGTCTTCGGAGCTTCCTTCCAAGCGTACTTGGTGCCCTCCGGAAGCTCGTCCTTGTTCGCGATCGAATCCTCGGACTTCGGCTCAGAGTTCTTCGCGACCTCCTGGTCCTGGCCCTGCGGAGCATACTTGTCCGCCTGGCTTTGCACCGTGATCTTAAAGACCTTCTCAACCGGCTTGCCATCCTTATCGACGACCGGCTCGCCATTCTTGCCCAGGACCTTCACGGTCACCTCAGCAGGCTCATCCTTCGGCGTCGGCGTTGTCGGCGTACCCTCAATCTGGCCCGTCTCCTTGTTGTACTTCAGGCCATCCGGCAGCCCCGTGACCTCAACGGAACCACCAGTTGGTAGCTTCTCCACCACCACTGCGATCGGAGTAATGGGTTCGCGGACGGTAACGGTGGCGTCGTCAATATCTTCGATACTCGACGGCGCAGAGTTTGCATCCTTCGATTTCGTGCCGGCCTTCTCCTCATCCGCGTCGTCGACGCCGTCACCATCGTCATCCGCGTCGTCGACGTCCGGCGTGCCGTCGCCATCAGTGTCAAGCTTGAACACCGCCTCAACGGTGTCTTCTGTGCCATCCTTGTAGGTGACAACGACGGGCACCGTGACAACCTCAGCAGTATCATCGGCAGGCTTCTCCGGAGCAGTCACCGTGACCTTTCCGGTCTCGAGGTCCACATCAACCGTGTACCCGGCCGGAGTTTCAAAGTCCGGGTCCTTCTTGAACGAAGCACCCTCAGGACGCTCAACGGCGGTCTCCGTGACGGTTCCGTCAAGCTGCTGGGCGAAGAACTTCGGGTCTGCCGAAGCGGGTGTTCCTGGAACCGCACGCTGCTCATCGTAGGCTGGCTCAACGTCGTCGCGTTCACCTGCAATGCGCACAGGCGCAATCGCGCCGTTCGTCGTACCATCGGAATACGTGACCCGGACGGGGATTTCTTCAATATCACCAGGCTTGAGCGCATGGCCGTCACGTCCGTTCGGGCCAGCCGTAAATGTGACAACACCCGTCTTCGGGTCAACGGCCACGGCCCATCCCTCTGGGATGGCATCGCCGATGACCTCGAATGTCGCACCCTCCAAACGCTTATCATCGGAAGGGACTGGCTCGCCGGTTTCCAGGTCCACAAACTTCGCAGGTTTCGACGAGGTCTCCTCACCAATCCGCGCAGGAGTTTCTTCATACTCCGGCCCGACCTCTGCCGCGATACCAACAACCGCGGTAAATGAGTCAGACCCCAGCGGGATACGTGCGCCGTTCTCATCCAAGCCATACAGCGTCGCCGTATAGATTGTCTTTTCTTTAAGGTCCTCTGGAACAGTCACGGGACAGTCCGGCAGCGTCCCGGCAGAAGACGCTGTAATGCCGTTGCCCTCACCACTCGGCAGCAGCTTGCCCGATGAATCAGCGCCCTTGCACACCTGCAAGACCTTGCCGTTCGAGTCCTTCCATTCAACCTCGTACAACGCGTTCATATCCGCTGCTGGCAAGCTTGCGGTCTGTGCGTACGTTGAGTCACCCTTCCGAGCAAACTTCGTCTTTGAGTCGTACTTAGCAACTTCGAAGTTGATTCGGTTCGGGAACAGCACCATGTCCCACGACGAAATGTTGTAATTACCAGTCCGCAGTACTGCTTGGATACCACGCATGTCGAACTGATCAGCCGGTTCAGACGTCGCAAGGTTCGACACGCCCCAGTTTGTGGACGTCAACCCCTGCCACACGTTTCCACGCCAAGCGCCCATGTTGGACGTCCCCTCTGGCAGGTCGGGAGCCTCCACGTACATCCAGTCCCAGTTCACATGCTTCGCGTCCGCATAGAGGTACGCAGTGTTCGCCGTGAACGTGCCGTCGGTGGCATCCTTCGCGACGGTGCCTGCCAGGTCCTCCGGAACGTAGCCGGCGCGGTTCGGCAAGATGCCGTACGTTCCCTTGAACTGCAGGCGGTATTCGCCGTTACCGTCCGTCGTCGTCGTGACCTTTTCTGCGATCCAGTCAGGGTTTTGCTTAATCTGGTCGCGGATCCACGCTTGGAGCTTCGTCTCGTCCTGGATATCCCAGCCCGCACCGCGAAGCCTGTGATCCTGGAACTCGGAGCCACGATTCTCCTCAGCGTATTTGGTAATCGCGTTCACTGCCTTGTCGGAGAGGTACGCGCCGACAACCTTCAGCCCCTTCACCTTACGGTCGCCGGCAGGGTCGGCAAGGCTCTTCTGGGCTTGCCGACCCAACCCCTGGTTCATGTTCCAATACGCCTTACCTGTAATGGCCCCACCATTCGACCACGGCAACTTCTTTTCCTGCTCCGAGACCTCACGCCAGCCGGACTCTGCGCCAAGCATCTCCTCGGCCTTCGACTTGCGGACGAACAGCTGGTGCGCGCTGGACACGTACCCAGTCGGCGTATTCCAATAGACACCACCCGTGGTATCGATGACGGTCCCATCCGGCATCACGCGCTCACCGTAGCCGCGCACGGAACGGAACTCGCTGCGGTCGTAGCCATCAACCCAAATCTTGATACGCTGTCCGCGCATTCCTGCTGTGAAGGCGTACTGTGCCCAGAACTCGCGGTACTGCCCAGTCGGGTCCAGGTACGGACGCATGTTAATCGCGAACGTGCCATCCTCGTTGACTGTCGTTTTATAGATAGGCGAAGCGACGTTGGGCTCACCACCCGTCACCGACTTGTTAGGCTTCTCGAACCACTGTGCGTAGACAGTAGCACCTTTGAAGTTCGCGCCAGTTCCCGAATTCGCAGCTGGAAGCGCCGTACCGTATTCAGGCAAGCTCGGGCCCCAGGAGCTACCTGGAAGCTGGTCAAACACCATTGCTGTGCCGCTGATCGTGTGCTTCGAACCACTAATCCCTGGCGAATAGATCGCCCCGTACGGATCTGCGGCATTCGCTTCCTCTTGATTCGCGGGCTGCTGAGCACCAGCAACCGCCGCTGGTGCGTCCTGCGCAAACGCAACTGGCTGCGTCAACGGTGCCACCAGCGCAAAGGACAACGCCGCAGCAGCAATCGAAGTGCCACGACGAGCCGAGTAGCTTGTTCGCATATGTTTCTTCCTTCTTCCCGAGGGTCTGAGTGTCCAGAAAGCCATGTCCGTGCCTCTTCAGGCCAACGCACAGACCTTTTCCGAAACTAAACAATATCGCCAGGAATGCGCCGTCCCAGAAATTCTCTCCCCACGAGAAAGCTGCCCTATTCCATCTACATTCAGCGCGAATTTCATCCCCACCCAGCCACGCTGCACCGATACGACCCTTCGCCCCCTAAAGCCCTTCGCCTTTTCATCCAGTTAAAGCACTTTAAGAATTGAGTGATAACACCCCAGTTCCTTTCGGCTTTCAAGATTTAGACACAAGAGAAGCGATCAGAATTTCTCCTATCTCGAAAGAAATGAAACCCCCGCGCACTTCATCGACACGCAAACGTAGCGCACACGGCATACACGACGATCCCCCACTTCCGACACCTTGTCTGCAGCCTCTAGCACGAGTTCTTCCCGGAGTTTTCTCGAACAAAGATCAGCTCAAGTATCCGCTGGAAGTATTCCAGCACAGCGTCAACCCCCTAGATAGGGGCGTTCTAATGGTTGATACAACTTGGCGCTGAGACAGGCCGACAGAAACTCGCAGCGCTTCCCCAGCGCGTCGCTGACTATAAGGCTTGAAAGCTCAATCCCGGACAAACCCCTTCCAACCAATTGCCCCAACGCCACGCTCCACGGCCAACGCAGCACATAATTCACGCCACGCGTCGTCTCCTTAACGTCACAGGAGGAGGGATTATTAGGCGTTTTCACTACGAAGGCGCTGCCTAATATCGCCTACAAAGCGACTTTCAGTCTCGAGTGAAAAGCGGGCATGCATCAGTTGGCGACTACGAGTCAACGCCACCTGTTCATATTTACAAACAGCGAAGAGCTGTGGAAGGGCGATATCACAGACAAACGTTTCCCATGTACCCAAATCGAATTGGGGACTATCCTCTCGTTTCTCCCATACGCCTTCAGCCTGAACGGTGTAGTACACCTTCGTCGGTTCATTTAAAGCAAGATTTAACTGAATCTTGACGAAATCTTGCGAGTTTGCCTCCTTGAGCGTCGGGAATTGCGCTCCAAGACTCAATGGAGCCTTCCCATTAGGGTCAGGTCTGTTCGGCGCTGAAAACACTGCCGCTGCAGGCGTATTAAAAGTCGCGTGGCTGAAGAACCTGTTCGACAGTTCATAAATATTTTGGACCACCCAAATCACCCCTGTGCTGATTGTGGATCTGCAGTGACGTAGTCTTCAAACTCAAGCGCGAGCTCATCATCTTCGCTGACAAATTCAACATCGTAGGTGGTCCCTCCCGCATCGTACTGCGCTCGCCGGGCACGCTCCTGCATGATGGTCGGATATGAGTCACGCTTATAAACGACGATACTCACGAAACCTTCTATCGCCTCCGCATAGTCCGCCAAAGTTTGAAGCTGCAAGTTAGGCACAGGATTGATGGATTCAATTTGGCTCACTCTCGCCTTGGACAATCCCCCCATACGCTCGCCCACCACTTCTTGTGACAAGCCACGCTCCTTACGCAAGGTCCGCATACTATGGATAAGTTCAATAAAAACTTCCTGTTGATCAATGCCAGCCTTGTCCGCTTCATACAGCTGATCGAGTATGTTTTCCACTTCTACATTCATCTCCAACCCAAGCAAGTCAACATATAGCTTAACCTATTGGCATTGTAGCCAAATTGCCTAACTAAAATACATAGTGGGGCTGGGCGGTCTGACCTGACTCTTTTCATCGGCCGCAAACCGCGTGACCGAAACCATGGCATCCGCGATATCCTTCGTCTGTCGGCCTCGTCTTACCCGATTTTTCGTGCCACCACCACACACAATAACCCGGTTGCGAGGCTTTCCGTCTAGATCGGAGACATCACTGAAGTAAATTCGGTGTGCCGACGCCGGATTGTCATGCTGGCTATATAGCTCTCCCATCCAAACCAAGCTCACATCCCCAGGCAATTGCGCTGGATCGACCTTATCCCCAACAGGAATGCGATGATCCCCATTTTCGCCCAGCGCCGAGTCCGAAAGTCCCACATTATCTGACTCGTCAAGACAACTACCGGGCCTGTTAAGCCAACGAATTTTGGCGATGAACTCCCTACTGACCTTCGTATATTGGCGCGGGGCCTTTCGGCCTATCTCGAGCCACTTGATGTAGTCCTCAAAGCCCTTGGTGACGCACCAACGATCACCGCCGTCATCACAGTGCTCTGTCGGGATGTAACAATGGGGCTGATCACAAAACGGCGGCTGATCGGGTTCAAAAGAATTTTGGGACATAAGCACATACTAAGGTGCGTACGCCCCACTATCCACTAATAATTCGAACACAATTTCGAGATGGTTCGGACCCAAAGGCTCAGCCCGGTAGTGGTGCGCACGTTCACGCCGGAACCGCCCACTACTTCTTACTGCTCAGCCCGTCCTTAGTCACCTCTGGCCCACACTGCGTGTAGATCAGAATGCTCAGTGCCACGCCGAATGCCAGCAGGCCCGCGCCCGCCAGCGCAATCTCAGGGTTGTTCGCACCCGACTGGCCAGCGGGACCAACCAAGTCAGCCATCGCCTTGCGCACTGGCGCCATCGCCTGCTTCACGGCGGGGACCTCCTGCGCCGCAATACCAAGCGGCATCAGCAACAACAGCGGTACCCCGGCAGCCACGGAAACCGCGATACACTTCTCCACTTCCCAACGCTTCGGGTCCTCAGCTGGGGCCGATGTGGTTGGAGTAGCCGCAGAGTTCGTCGCGGTTGGCTGCTCGGGCTGCGCGGACGTAGTTGGCGTCGGGGCTGGGGCAGCAAATGGGTTCGTGTGCTGTTCCAACTCGTCGACGTTGGACACGCCGTCGCCGTCGGCGTCCGCTGTGCGGTCGAGTAGTGGGTGCTTGTGGGCGTCGACAAGCTCGAAGGCTGCTGTGGCGAGCTCGACGCGGCCGTCCTCGTGCTCGACGATGACGTTGACCGCCGGGCGAAGCACGTGCTGGAAATCCACCGCGAACTGCGCCCACACCGGCGGGCGCAACTGCACGACACCATCGCGGGCACTGCCGTAGGCTTCCTCGAACAGCGCCGCAAGGAACTCCTGCGACGGCGCGACCGCGTGGATCTGGCCTGTGTCCTCATCCAAGGAGAACTCCCAGCCGTGCGCGCCGGCAGGGGCGTGCATCTCGTAGCTGCGTACCAGCGCCAGCGAGTCAGCGAACGGGTCGCGCGTCACCGCGCTCCCGCCCATGTCAACCGGCACGCGACCGAGGGCGCTGTTCGGGTCCGCGTAGTTCGCACGGGCATCCGACGGCGGGATCGGAGATGCCTTCGTACTGGTAGGCACCGGTGTGGTCCCCGGCGCGGTCGCAGGTGTGGTCACGGTGGTAGTCGGCGCAGAGGAAGCCGGCGGTGGTGCCACCTTCGTCGGTGCCGACGTGGTAGTAGTCGCTGGTGCCGTCGACGTCGGGGCGGTCGCCGTCGGCGCCGCTGTCGTGGTGGTCGGCGCGGCCACGCGCACACGCACCGGGATCACATCCGAGGAACCGTCCTTGTAGCGCACCGTGATATCGAAGACCTCGGTGCCCGGGGTTGCGTCCTTCGGCGCGTGCAGCTCCACTGCGTCGCCCTCGACAGTGATGCCCCAATCCAACGGGCCGCTCACGGTGACGTCCGTTCCCTTGGGCAGGGTGTCGCCCTGGTTGCGGATCATGACGTCCTGGCCAGGATGCGTCGTTGTGCCCTGGTACTTCGGCACATAGAGGTCCGCGATGTTCTCCGTGACGCGAACAGGGATCCGGCCGATCACCTCACCCGTTGAAAGCGCAGAGACCACAATCTCGTAGTCGTCGCCGGGTGGGGTCTCCACTGGCACGGTCAGGTACATCGCACCAGAATCCAAATCTAGCTCTACTGAGGCACCCTCAACAGCAACGCCGTCCACGCCAACGCGCTCCAGGCGGGCCTGCGCGTTCCCGGCGTGCTCCACCGTCGGCACGAGTCGCTCCTGCTGAGCACCCGCCGCCACTGACTGCTGCTCAACAGTGCTCAGTACCGGCAACGGCATACGCAAGCGGACCTTCGCCACACCATGCACCGGATCCTCGTACGGGACGTGCGCCACCACAGGAACCTCAACATCGGCGAGCTGGCGGTGCGACACATCGACCGTAAGTTCGCCGGAGTCGGCGTCGATAGATACTCCAGGCACCGGACGTTCCAACTCGAACTGTGCGCCCTCGAAAGTAAGCTGCTCACGCTGCTTCGTCGCGAGGTCATCAAACGTCGGCGACGAGAACTGCGCCGACTGACCAGGTTCGACCTGCTGCTCCTTGTACTCCAACACGTAGTGCGCCACGTGCGGCACGAACGTCGCAATCGCGGCCGCAACCGGACGCGACCCAATCTCCTCCGTACCCTCCGTGTTATAGCGGCGAATCTTGCTACTCGGATCCAGCATCTCCACCGGGATCTCAATGCGCTCGCCAACCTGGTCCAGGCGCGGCGTAAAACGCACCACACCCTCATCGTCCACGCTCACCTGGGACGCATCAATCCCGAACGGCAACGAACCCAGCTGGAACTCCGCACGCTCCGGTTTCTCCTCCACAGCGTCCGAAGCCGGGTTATCGAAGCTCGGCGTCGCCACCGCCTGCCTACCGACGGCCGCCTCCGCCGGCTCCCCGTACTCCAAATACATATGCGTTACCGCAAACGAATCCTGCGCCAACATCGCCTCAATGTTGCCAACATCCGCAGCGTAAAACAGGCGAGCAATATACGTATCGCCCTGCCGCGCATCATCGGGCACCTTGAAGCCACACGACTCGATGCGCGCCTGCTCATCCGGCTTCGTCACCGGGCACTCGTGTACACGCGAACCATCATCGTCGTACCACACGATCTGGTACTCCAGCCCCTTCGAAATCGGCACACCCGAACCAAACGTATGCACTGTCTCCCCCGGAGACGCCCAGTTATTAAACGTATTCCGCTTCTCCACGTGGAACTTCAAGGGGGCCGTCGATAAGGCGTACCGCGGCGAGCTCACCAACGTCGAACCCGCGTACGCCGAACCAGCCGAAAGCTTCAGCCACGGCACATCCGAACCCGACCAATAGTCAAAATTACCGCCAGGCCCCGGGCCACCCCAATACCCCAGCGCCCACGGATGCAGCGCGCCAACGTTATTCGGCAACTCCTTGCCGTCCGGGGTCAAAATCGAAACAAAGGACCAATCCCAGTTAATATGCTTCGAATACATATTGCCCTTGGCCCACGAGCCCTCGTCCCACGACTCCGCAACCCGGTGATGCCAACTGCCGACCAGGCCAGCACCATCAAACGAATTACCGTAGGTACCGCGCCAGTACAGGCTGAAGTCGCCGTTCTCGTCTGTCCTGGTCATCGCCGTCTCAGCGATCCAGGACTGGTCCTTCGCAACCTGCTCATTAATCCAAAGCTGCAACTGCTTCTCATCATCCGGTGTCCACGAAAGACCCCGAACCTTCTTGCCGAAGCGCTCCCTACCGTACGCAAGGACCTTCTCGACGGCCTCATCCGACAAATACGACCCAACCACCAGCATCCCGGCAGCCCCAGCATCCCCCGAATTATTCGTCATCGACTCCTGATAACGCCTGTTAAACGGCGTATCCACCGTATTCCAAAACATCTGCCCCGTATACACGCCAAACGGGGTGCCCGAGCCCTCGTTTGCAACCCACTTCGAGCGGTCCAACAAATGCTGCGCAGTGTTCCGCCGGTCCTGGTAGGCAACGAAGAAACCGTTCACCTTGCCGCCGCGCCACCAACCATTCGTCTCATACGACGGCGTCACGTTCCCCAACCAATTCGTCGGCGGCACAATACCCGCAGGCTGGTGAATCAAGCGATAATCATCCCGCACGCTCTCCGGCAACTCCACCCACACACGCAGCTTCTCACGCAACTGATCACGCCCACGATCCCCCGAACCAACACCAATCGTCGCATCCGCCAAAAACTCACGCTCCACCCCACGCGCATCCACATACGGCTGCAGCTTCAGCGAAAAGTTCCCGTTCTCATCCACCTCCGTATAAAACGTCGGCGACGAATGCTCCGTATACACACCCTCATACCACTGCGCGAACACACGAATCGGCTCCCGACGCACCGGCGCCCACGTCCCCGGATGCAACGCCGGAATCAAATTCCCCGCGCCATCATCCACCATCACCGGCCGGCCCAGCGGCTCCCCCTTGCGGTTCGTCAACACCTTCGCCGACGCATTCACCGTCCGCGCTGAACGAGCCACCTCCACCGGCAACTTCACCGAACCATTCACCGTCGCCGGATCATCCGGATTCCCCGGCGAAAACAACGCCTCCGTCGAATGCAACGCCTGCGCATAATCCGGCGCCACCACATCCAAAAACGGTTTCGCTGCACCCACATCAACCTGCGCCGACGCCCGCGGCACCACAATTGACGACGCCACCATCGCGGCAACCACCGCCATACCCAACCGGGACGTGTTCATGCGCAGACAACTCCATCTCCAAAAAAGATTGCAGCAATCTGTCAATTAAACCAGAAAACTAGGCCATATCCAAGACGGCTTTGAGCTACAAGCGTGACGCCGCCAACGTCGCCCGGTCCCGCGCCTCCTGCGCTGACTCACCCGTCGACGTCACCACCGCAGCACCATCCACAAAGCGCACACCCGTCTCCGCGACCGACATCGCTTTCGCAAGGCCAGCCACGCTCGGTGCCGCGCCCTCCACCAGGACCATCGCGCCTGGGCTGACCAACGTGGCGTCAATAGGCAGACCAATCACCGCCCGCGCGTGCAGCGAGCACTGGTTCAGGCGCTGCGTCGCGCGTGTCAACAACCCATCCAACGACGGGCGCGGCCGCGCATCCGAAAAGTACACGTCATCCCCCGCCACAAACATCTCCACCGCATACAACCCCTGCCCGCCGAGCGCCCCCGTGATCCGCGCCGCAATCGACCTCGCATTCCCCGCCGCAGCCTCCGACAACACCGCAGGCTGCCACGCCTCCACCAGACGGCCACCCTCATGGCGCGTACCGATCGGCTCACAGAACCACGTCGCCAACTCACCCGTCGCCGGATCCACCGAACGAGCCGCCAAAATCGTCAGCTCAAAATCAAACTCAATGAAGCGCTCCACGACCACGGGACCCTCCGGGTCCACCTCTAGAGCTGTTTCCCACGCTGTGGTTACCTCCGCGTGGAGTTCCTCCTCGTTCCGCAGCACCGTCTGGCCCTGCCCCTCCGAAGACCTCCCCGGCTTCACGACGACCGGCAAACCCAACCGCAACGCCGCCTCCTCCAGCTCCTCTGGCGACCGCACGAACTCGCAGCGCAACGTCGGCAGCCCCAGGGAATCCGTCGCCGTCGCACGCACGCCCTCACGCGAACTGCACAACTCCTGCGCCCCCACCGACGGCGACACAATCGACCCGGCGCGCTCCTCCAGTTCCTTAAGCACCTCCGGGTCCACCCCGGCGCCCGCCACCGTCAACGACGGATACCGCTGCTGCATGTCTTCCGCGTCTATTTCAGCGGTGCGCAGGTGCGTCACGTCGAACCCGAGCTGCCGAAACGACCACGCGAGTTCCTCCTCCACCACGCTGTCCCCCAGCACGAGCACCTGGCGAGGATCACACCTCAAATCCCGTGCCGGGTCAAGCTGAGTGATAGGCTGCTGGGGTTTCTCTGCGTTCATAGAGGTCAGCATATTCAGCTGCGTATGTGGCGGGCAAACTTGAAGGGGGATGGTGTGCTCTCGAGCGAAGTCGGGAAATTGTGAACAGATTTGCTTGTGCGCGTGGTCACAAAAAGCGCAATTCTGTTCACGATTTTCCGAATAAAGTTGAGAGGCATATATCAACCCCTCGGCTCAAACAAGAAGAGGACCTGGGAGCGTCTCCCAGGTCCCGATCTTCGGAGGAAGCAGGAAGCTAGCGATCCATCACGTCGAAGCGGACGATGGTCTGGTCGCGGCCAGGTCCGACACCGATGTAGCTAATCGGCGCGCCCGAGAGCTCCTCAAGGCGAAGGACGTAGTCCTGGGCCTTCTGCGGGAGCTCCTCGAAGGTAGTGCAGCTGGTGATGTCCTCGTCCCAGGCCGGCATCGTTTCGTAGATGGGGGTGGCGTGGTGGAAGTCGGACTGGGTCAGTGGCATTTCGTCGTGGCGGACGCCGTCGACGTCGTAGGCGACACAGATCGGGATTTCGCCGATGCCGGTGAGGACGTCGAGTTTGGTCAGGAAGTAGTCCGTGAAGCCGTTGACACGGGCGGCGTAGCGGGCCACGACGGAGTCGTACCAGCCGCAGCGGCGCTTACGGCCGGTGTTCACGCCGACTTCGCCGCCGGTTTCCTGCAGGTACTCGCCCCACTTGTCAAAGAGCTCGGTCGGGAACGGGCCGGCGCCGACGCGCGTGGTGTATGCCTTCACGATGCCCAGGGTCGCCGTGATCTTGGTCGGGCCGATGCCGGAGCCGACGCAGGCGCCGCCGGCGGTCGGGTTGGAGGAGGTCACGAACGGGTAGGTGCCGTGGTCGACGTCGAGCATGGTGGCCTGGCCGCCCTCCATGAGGACGTGTTTGCCTTCGGCGAGGCCGGTGTTGAGGACGTTTTCGGCGTCGATAATCATTGGTTTGAGGCGTTCGGCGTAGGACATGAAGTAGTCCATCATTGCGTCGGCTTCGATGGCGCGGCGGTTGTACATCTTGACCAGCATTTGGTTCTTGACGTCCAGCGCCGATTCGATTTTCTGGCGGAGGATTGATTCGTCGAGGATGTCTTGGACGCGCAGGCCGACGCGGGCGACTTTGTCGGCGTAGGTGGGGCCGATGCCGCGGCCGGTGGTGCCGATGGCGCGCTTGCCCAGGAAGCGTTCCTGGACGCGGTCGAGTGTTTGGTGGTAGGGCGCGACGAGGTGCGCGTTGCCGGAGATGCGCAGGCGTGAGGCGTTGGCGCCGCGGGCTTCGAGGCCGTCGATTTCGTCGAAGAGCGCTTCGAGGTTGATGACGACGCCGTTGCCCAGGATCGGGGTGGCGTTCTCGCTGAGCACGCCGGCCGGCAGCAGTTTCAGTTCGTACTTTTCGCCGCCCACAACAACCGTGTGGCCTGCGTTGTTACCGCCGTTGGGTTTGACTACGTAGTCGACTTTCCCGCCGAGGATATCGGTGGCTTTGCCTTTCCCCTCGTCGCCCCATTGGGCGCCGACAATGATGATGGCGGACATTCTCTCTCCTTTAATAGGCACTAATCCGGGCTTATTGTAGCGTGAATGGCATGCGTCTTCTTCATTGTGCGTGTGCTAGCTCCCTCACAGTTCCGGGTGCGGAGGAGGTCACACTGTCGGAGGTGCCGTCGAGAAGTGAGCTTTCTTTTCTTCTCGACGCCGCCAGCTCCGCCCTCCCCCACGACCCGACGCCGAGCCTGGCGGAGATCCAGAAGTCACCGTCCGTGGAGCATCTGGGCGCCCCGCAGCTGGCGCCGCAGCGGCCGGAGGAGCGGCTGCGCGTGATCGTGTCGGGCAGTGACGCGGCGCTGAGTGCGGTGCTGACGCGACTCATGCGCGCGGACGTGATGTGGATCGAGGTCGCTTACCTGCCCACCTGCGTTGATTCGCCGGCGGCGGTGGCGTGGGGCGCGGGCTCCGTGGACTTGGCTGTGGAGGGCCCGGTGGTGCCGTCGCCGTGTATTCGGACGGACACGGGCGTGGTGGTGGCCGGTTCGGCGACGCTCTCGCACGGGGATGGGCGCGACGAGTACGTGGGCGAGATTGTCGTGGACTCGCAACAGTTGGTGATGCGCACCGGCGAGGAACCCTCCGCGCGGTTCTTCGGACAGTTCGGGGCGCGCCTGGTGCCCACGCCTGATGCGCCGGGCCTGGCGGCATCCCGGCTGGTCACGCCGCTCGTGGTTCCGGAGGGCCGGCGAGTTGATCCGCAGCGCCTCGAAGGACTGGCTGGCATGCCGCTGGGTGGGATGTTTGTGAAAGGCAAAACGGTCGCCCCGGCCCTCACGGACCCGGCGACCGTCCTTACTGGCCGGGCGCTACAGTCCGGCGGGGAGGACATCACGCTGGTGGTGGACGGTGTCGCCCACCCGCGGCCACTACAGCGGGTGACGTTCTACCGCCACCTGCGCGACATCCAGTCGGTGCGGGGTTAGATTAGTCCAAGTCGAAGGTTTCCGGCGGGTACGCCGGCGTGTCCGACGTCGGCGCCAGCGCCGCCAGCGCGGACTCCCTCGACATGCCGCACACCTGCAGTAGGTCCACCGTCAGCGAACGCGTCTGCGCCAAAATCGCATACTCCGACAACACCGCGTCCTTACCCAACAGCTCCACCGATGAGCCCTGCGCCACCGCCCGCAACTCGTTCACAATCTGCGGGATCACCGTAGCC
The DNA here is from genome assembly GCF_001875725.1 of Corynebacterium sp. NML140438. Taxonomy (GTDB): domain Bacteria; phylum Actinomycetota; class Actinomycetes; order Mycobacteriales; family Mycobacteriaceae; genus Corynebacterium. The sequence continues at coordinate 189,752 of NZ_MLCQ01000019.1, forward strand.
TGCGCACGCCGCGACTTCACCTCGTACACCTCAGAAATGTCCAGGCACGCCTTCGCCAACACATCAATCAGCTCAATCTGCTGCGGTACCACCCGGTCCCCATCCTCACACAGCACCAACGCCCGACGCGCCAGCACTCGACACGAACGCACCGCGTTATCCACCGGCGGGATCACCAAACTCAGCGAATTGATATAGCGGCGCGCGCCCCACAAAAACGGGGAAATCTTCGTCGTCTCCTTCCCCGCGTTCACCGCAGACGCCATATCGTCAATATCCGTCTGCGACCCGCGAATCGCCTCCAGGGCATCGTCGATCACCAATGGGTCGCGGTCGGTGAGGCCGGAGGCGACGTCGTCAAGAACTGAACTCATCAACCCCATCAAGTTCGAAATCTCCGCGCGCACAGGCTCCATCGGCCCCTGCGGAATCAGCGCGATCGTAGCCAACGCCACCAAACACCCCACCGCCGCGTCAATCGTACGGTCAAACCCCGTCACCTCCGCACCGGGCGGCATAATCGTCGCGATCAGAATCGAACCGATCGCCACCTGGTTATTCACCAACTGCGACTTCGAAAAGAACGACGCAATCAACAAACTGCCCGACACAATCACCGCAATCTGCCAACCCCCATCACCAAGCCGGTAAAACAGGGAATCCCCTACCAACACGCCGAGCGCACAACCAATCGACAAATCGATCGCCTTCGAAATACGCTCCCCACCCGACATGCCAATGATGATGACTACGGAAATCGGGGCAAAGAACGGCTTCGCGTTCCCAACCACATCCCCCGCAATCCAATACGCAATACCGGCAGCAATGCCCATCTGCAGAATCGGCAGCAAACGCTTGCGCACACGCATGAACCGCGCCTGAATCGACTGATCCACCGACGCCAACCTGGCACGCGTACCCATTCTCTCTTTCGCCATGCCATAACCATAGCGCCCCCGAGTCGTCGTTCCGTTTTCGTTCCGGTCAACCTGTTAGCGTTGACCAATGCAGGTCAGCGCACGATTGGGGAAATGGCGTCGAAAAGCATCAAAAAGCCGCGACCTGCATTGGTCGACGGGAACGGCATGGGCACGGCTGGACGGGCAGGTTCAGTGACAAAAGACGCAACGAGATTTTTGCGACCTGGGCTTTTGCCGGATTCGGCGGACGCGATTGCGTCCTTTGTCACTCGGGGCAGCTGGGGTGACACCAAATCCCCGGATTCCAGAAAACACGAAGAAACCCCCAGGACCTCGAGGGCCCCAGGGGTTTCAGGAAGAGCAAGCAGTAAGACTTACTTGGACACGGAGGTGCCAACGGAGCGCAGGTCCTGGCAGGCCTCGATGACGCGGTCGGCCATGCCCTGCTCAGCCTTCTTCATGTAGGAGCGTGGGTCGTAGGCCTTCTTGTTGCCCACTTCGCCGTCGATCTTCAGGACGCCGTCGTAGTTCTCGAACATGTGGGAAACTACTGGGCGGGTGAAGGCGTACTGGGTGTCGGTGTCAACGTTCATCTTGATGACGCCGTAACGCAGGGACTCCTCGATCTTCTCCTTCTCGGAGCCGGAGCCGCCGTGGAAGACGAAGTCGAATGGGTTGGTGCCGGCTGCGAGGCCGAGCTTCTTCTCTGCAACCTTCTGGCCCATGTCGAGGACCTCTGGGCGCAGCTTCACGTTGCCTGGCTTGTACACGCCGTGGACGTTGCCGAAGGTTGCGGCCAGCAGGTAGCGGCCGTTCTCGCCGGTGCCGAGGGCATCGATGGTCTTCTCGAAGTCCTCTTCGCTGGTGTACAGGTTGGCGCCGGCCTTTGCCTGGACGCCGTCCTCTTCGCCACCGACGACGCCGATCTCGACCTCGAGGATGATGTTGGCCTTGTGTGCCTTCTCCAGGAGCTCCTGGGCGACCTCAAGGTTGTGGTCGATTGGGATGGCGGAGCCGTCCCACATGTGGGACTGGAACAGTGGGTTCTCGCCGCGGTCGACGCGCTCCTGGGAGATCGCGATCAGTGGGCGGACGTACTCGTCGAGAACCTCGAGCTGGCAGTGGTCGGTGTGCAGCGCGATGTTGACGTCGTAGTGCTTAGCGATCTCATGTGCGAACGCAGCAAGCGCCTGGGCACCCGCAACCTTGTTCTTCACGGACAGGCCAGAACCGAACTCTGCGCCACCGGTCGAGAACTGGATGATGCCGTCAGACTCGGCTTCTGCGAAACCACGAATTGCGGCGTTGATGGTCTCAGACGACGTGCAGTTGATGGCCGGGTAAGCGAACCCGCCCTTCTTTGCAGTGTCGAGCATCTGGTTGTAGACCTCAGGGGTTGCAATTGGCATGAAGATAACCTCCACTAGAGCTTCTTAGGTACGCCAACCAGTATGCCTGCTTTACTGACTATTTGCAGCCGCCACCCGAGCAGCAGCCTCCAGCAGCATCCACCCGGAAAGCTGTACCGAAAGGTCCCTCTCATCAATTCGAACCAACCCGACAGCCTCGCTCAGGGACGATGGGCCGAGCCCATAATTGTGGGGAAGGCGGGCGTCTTCAGTCCACCGCGCAGAGAAGATCGGCAGCCCGTCGACCTCCAAACGATGGGACCATAACGACTCCGCCGAGGCCATAATCAGCCTTGATGCTATCTTTTTCGTCGCGATGTTCTGGGGGGAATCTTCCGGCAGGCGGACCGTAACATCGGCGAGGTAGCGCGCCAGAATTCCCTTGAACAGGCCGCCGTCGCCGTCGCCAGATTCGTATGGTTTGTTCAGAATCACCCCCTGGGGGGTAGCCATATGCAGGACGATCGCTTCCACGATTGCCCGGATATGTGTGATGTAAAACACGGAATCATCGGCGCGTTTTGAGTACGCGAAGGAGTCGATTGGCTCGTCGTCGCGAAGTCCGACGTCGGCGCGCAACGCCAGCGCGATCTCGAGACTCGCGCCGAGCACCGTGCCCTGGTTGTAGGTATACAGCTTGTCGACGACCTCCGGGCCATGCATCCGCATCCGGATCCCGTCCTGCACCAAGCCTGATTCGGTAACCAGATTGTCGAACGTCCAGTCAAGCAGCTCGCGGGCCTTGTCCAGGCGGCCAGTGCGCGCGAACAGCAGCGCCGACGGACCATTCGAGGGCACGTTGTAGAAGGTTTCCTCCGTACGCCACGGCAGCACACCCATTACCGGGTCGATACCGGCGAGCAGGTCGAACTCCAGGGCGTCGAGGGCCTTCGTGCGGCGCGCCAAGCCCTCGTCGACGGCGCGGTTCCACGCCAACGCCAGCCATGCCTTGTCGTCGTAGTACTTGTTCTTCGTCAGCTTGCCCAGGTTGCGGCGCTGGATGCCACGCAGGGTGTCCTTGATGCGGCGCTTGTGGGTTTTGGTGGGGCGTCGAAGAGCGGCGTCGATCTGGCAGTCCAAATAGTGGGCCTGCCACCAGTAGTGCCAGTGCCAGTACAGGCGATCTTTCGAGCCCGGTGGCCACGTGACCACTGCGAGGTTCGTCTTCGGCAGCCCCCACAGGCGGGAGGCGTGCCGCTCCTGCACAGCCGATTGAGCCAGGTCAGCGCGGTGCGACCATGTTTCCGCGGCGGTTTCTTCCACAACCTTCACCTTTCACCAAGCAGTACTCAAGTCGGCGTGCTGGCGTATCCACGCGTGCATCGCAATGCCCGCGGCGACACCCGCGTTAATCGAGCGCGTCGAGCCGAACTGCGCAATCGAGCAGGTCATCGACGCCTCGCGCTGAGTCTCGTCCGTAATGCCGGGGCCTTCCTGCCCGAACACTAACACGCAGCGCTGCGGAAGTTCCGCCGTCTCCAGCGGCACGCAGCCGGGTGTGTTATCAATCGCCACGATCGGCAGATCGTGCTCTTTGGCCCACTGGGCGAAGTCCTCGATCGTCGCGTGGTGCCGGATGTGCTGGTAGCGGTCCGTCACCATCGCGCCGCGCCGGTTCCAGCGCCGTCGCCCAATAATGTGGACCTCCTCAGCGAGAAACGCGTTCGCGGTGCGCACCACGGTGCCGATGTTCGCGTCGTTCTCAAAATTCTCAATCGCAACGTGGAACGGGTGGCGCCGCTGATCCAGCTCCTCGCGGATCGCCTCGAGGGACCAGTAGCGGTAGGCGTCCACTACGTTGCGACGATCCCCCTCCTCCAAAAACTGCGGATCCAACCGGGGATCATCCGGCCATGGGCCCTCCCACGGCCCTACGCCGTGGCGACCCTCATTCCACTCCGTTGGGCCCTTACCCTGCTCAGTTGAGTCCAAGGTCCTCGAGCCCCAGCAGGAATCGGTAGTCCAGGCCGGCCTCGTGCAGGGCGTCGGCGGCGCCGGTCGCGCGGTCCACCACGGTAGCCACCGCGACAACCTCCGCGCCCTCGGCACGCACGGCCTCCACCGCGGTCAGCGGCGAGTTGCCGGTCGTGGTGGTGTCCTCCACCACGAGGACCTTCTTCCCAACAATCGACGGCCCCTCAATCCGGCGCTGCATCCCGTGCTTCTTCGCCTCCTTGCGCACTACGAACGCATCGATCGGGCGGCCGTCGGCGTGCATCACGGCCGTGGCCACCGGGTCCGCACCCAGCGTCAGGCCACCGACCGCGTCGAACTCCAGGTCCGCCGTCATCTCGCGCAGCAGCTTGCCGATCAGCGGCGCCGCCTCATGGTGCAACGTCGCACGACGCAGATCCACGTAGTAGTCCGCCTCCTTCCCGGAGGAAAGCGTGACCTTACCGTGTACCACGGCCAGTTCCTTGACCAGCTCTGCAAGGCGTGCTTTATCGTTCATGATCGGTTGGCTCCTTCGGCGTGTCGTTGAAAATTGTGGAGGGCTGCTGCTCGCGGCGCACTCTGGTCAAATCATAGAGCTCCGCGCCGTCATCGGCAGGTGAACCGTCCGCGATCGGCGCCACAGAATCCGCCCCGACCTCGTGGTCCTCCAACTCACCGAAGCCGCCGCCGGTCACGCGGGTTGGCAGCTCGAGTGGTTCCTCCGGGCGTTGCACCGGCGAGGTCTCCGGCCCCGGCGCATCCACGGCGCCGAGCACCGGCGTAAGGTCAGCCGCCTCGCGCGGAGGCAGTGTGCGTGCCGCGTCCGCCAGCAGCGCCAGCGGCGCGAACGTGTCCTCCCAGTCCTGTGGCGTGGAGCCGCGCTCAAGTTGCGCCAACACCCAGTCCTGCTCGCACCACACCGCGCACGCGCTTTCGGGCATCTCGCGCAGGGCGGTGCGCACGCGCACGTCGATGAAGCGCAGGACGGGGCCGGGCTCGTTCGTGAACAGCTCGAAGCCCTCGACGGTCTCCACCGGCACTAAGTCTGCCGAGGAATCCGCCTGGAACTGCGGGCGGCGCATATCCACCACGATGTCGCTGACCTCACCCGTTGCGACGGCCACCACCGTCACCCCGCCAAGGTCCACCACGCGGACATCATGACCGTAGACCTGGCCTGCCACGACGTCGCGCGGCTCCGCACCGGACGCCGCCGCGCCCCGGTGCCACTCGTCTACCAAGTATTCATCCACCTTCGAGAAGCGGAAGCCGTGTTGTTCCGCCCACAGGCGGCGCTCCCGGCGCGACGCGCCCGGCAGCTGCAAGCCCGACATGCGGTGCGGGCGCTTCGGGGCAGGCTCGGGCACAGGTGCCGGTTCGGACTCTGGTTCAGGCTCGGGCTCAGGTTCCGGGGCCTGCTCGAGCTCCAGCTGGGGCTCGGGCTCCGGCGCAGGTTCCGGTTCAGGCTCCTCTTCCACCTCGAGCGCGGGCTCCTCTTCGAGCTCAGGCTCCACGGCCGGAGCGGGCTCAGGCGAGGGCTCGGCTGGTGGCGGAGGGGGCGTCGATAAGGAAGAAGACGCAGGTGCAAACCACAACCAGACAGCCGCGACCACGAGCAACGCGGCCAGCCCAAACAACACGTAAGCAATCATCGAAGATTGATACTACAGTGCCGTGGCGACCTTATTCCCCAACCGTGCACTCCACTGCGACCAGCCACCCACGTAATGCGTGGCCACCGGGAGGCCCGCGTGCTCCATCGCCGCGATGAGCAGAGCGGAGTGGTTGCCCGAACCCGAGTACGTGATCATCTTCGCCGGGTCCGTATTCTGCGTCACGCCCAGGCTGGCGAAGCGGTCGCGGATGTAGTCCGTCTCCTTGATCTTCCTGGTCTCCTTGCAGAACAGGTCCGCGGCCGGCAGGTTCAGCGCCGACGGAATGTGGCCCGCCTTCAAGTCCAGCACTTCTCGACGCCCAGCAAAGCGCTTCTCATCACGCGCATCAATCAGGACGCCCTCGAACTGCTGCACATCCTCCAGCGTCGCCACCGGAAGCTTGCTGCCTTCCAGCTCCAGGTCGCGCGGCACAACCACGTTGCCTGGGCCGGCGATGGTCTTGAGGCCCTCGGCCTCCCACTCGCGGAAGCCGCCGTCGATAATGTGGACGTGCTCCAGGCCTGCCCAGCGCATGATCCACCAGGCGCGGGCGGCGAAGACGCCGGAGCCCTGGTCGTAGATGAAGACCGGGCGGTCCGCCTCGACGCCCCACTCCTCGAGCGCCTCGTCGATCACGGTGAGCGACGGCAGCGGGTTGCGTCCCTGGCGGCGGCCCGGCATGCCTACGAGGTGTCCTTCCAGGTCACCGTAGACGGCCGTCGGGATGTGCTCGGACTGGAACTTCTGCCAGGCCTTGCCTGCCTCCGGCTCCCAAGAAACATCGAGCACCGTCTGCTTCTTGCCGGACTTAATACGTTCGTACAGCTCCTGCGGAGAAATAAAAACAGTCATACATAACACCATACGCGTATGCCTCACGCCGTATAGCCAGGTGCGAGCTGGATCACTCCCGAAGCAGCCAACCCCTCCAACCATTCATCAATCCCGGCCTTCGGACAATCCGCACCTATCGACGCCGCCAACATCCCACCCGGGCCCATCTCCACCCGGCAACCAAATGCCAGCAACGTCTCCGCCAGCGAAAACGGCGACTCCCCCTGTGGCAAAATCCGCACCGTGGACGCACCGCCGCGCACCACGACCTTATTCACATGGAACATGCCGCCAACGCGCACGCACTCCACGATGTCCCCCACTGCCAACGACACATCCACGAACGGGACCGACGCAACAACGAAGTGGCCGCCACCAAGCTGGTGAGCCTCAAGTTGCTCGTTCTCCACGCCTGGCACGGCCACCCGTGTGTAAATCGTCGTCGTTGGTTGCATGGACAGCAGTGTAGCCCGAACGCTACTTCGCTGCCGAGACCACCAACTCCTCACCGCCTTCCGCGACGTCAACCTGCACTGCGTCACCGTCGCGGATCGCGCCGGCCAGCAGCTCCTTCGCCAACCGGTCACCGATCGCCTGCTGGATCACACGACGCAGCGGACGCGCGCCATAGGCCGGGTCGTAGCCGCGGTCCGCGAGCCACGCCTTCGCGGCGGCCGAGACGCGGAGCTGGAGGCGTCGAGAAGCAAGGCGATCGGCGAGCGTGCCCAGCTGAATATCGACGATGCCCACCAGCTGCTCCTTCGTCAGCGGCTCGAACACCACCACATCATCGAGACGGTTGATGAACTCCGGCTTGAAGTGCGCCTTCACCGCGTTCATGATCTGCTCGCGGTCGCCGCCCGCGCCCAAGTTCGACGTCAGAATGATCACCGTGTTGCGGAAATCCACCGTGCGGCCCTGGCCGTCGGTGAGGCGACCCTCGTCGAGGACCTGCAGCAACACATCGAATACATCCTGGTGCGCCTTCTCAACCTCGTCGAACAGCACCAGCGAGTACGGGCGACGGCGCACGGCCTCAGTGAGCTGGCCGCCAGCGTCGTAGCCGACGTACCCCGGAGGGGCACCGACCAAACGCGCGACCGAGTGCTTCTCGCCGTACTCCGACATATCGATGCGCACCATCGCCGCCTCATCATCGAAGAGGAACTCCGACAGGGCCTTCGCAAGCTCCGTCTTACCCACGCCAGTCGGGCCCAGGAACAGGAAGGAACCAATCGGGCGGTTCGGATCCGCAACGCCCGCACGCGAACGCCGCACCGCATCCGACACAGCCACGACAGCTTCCTTCTGGCCCACAACGCGACCAGCCAGGATTGCCTCCATGTCCAGCAGCTTCTCAGTTTCACCCTGCATCATCTTGCCCGCAGGGATACCCGTCCACGCCGACACAACCTCAGCAATCACCTCAGGAGAAACCTCCTCCGTGAGCATCGTCCTTGACGACGCCCCAGCCGCCTCCTCAGCGTCCTTGACCTGCTGCTCCAGCTCCGGAATGCGGCCGTACCGCAGCTCCGAGACCTTCGCGTAATCGCCCTCGCGCTCCGCGATCTCCGACTCATTACGCAGGTGCTCCAGCTCCTCCTTCGCAGCCTGCACCTTATCGATCTCCGCCTTCTCATTCGACCAACGCGCCTTCAGCTCACCGAGCTTCTCGCGCTGATCCGCCAACTCCTGGCGCAAATCCGTCAGACGCTCCTTCGAAGCCTCGTCGGACTCCTTCTGCAGCGCGATCTCCTCGATCTCAAGCCTGCGCACGATACGCTCCAGCTCATCAATCTCCTGCGGCGAAGAATCAATCTCCATCCGCAGACGCGAGCCCGCCTCATCGACCAGGTCAATCGCCTTATCCGGCAAGAACCTGTTCGTGATGTAACGGTTCGACAGCTCCGCAGCCGCCACCAACGCCGAATCCTGAATCCGCACGCCGTGGTGCACCTCGTAGCGCTCCTTCAGGCCACGCAGAATACCGATCGTGTCCTCCACAGTCGGCTCACCCACGTACACCTGCTGGAAACGACGCTCCAACGCCGCATCCTTCTCGATGAACTGACGGTACTCATCCAACGTCGTCGCACCAACCAGCCGCAGCTCGCCGCGCGCCAACATCGGCTTAATCATGTTGCCCGCATCCATCGCGCCCTCGCCCGTGGCGCCAGCGCCGACGATGGTGTGCAGCTCGTCAATAAACGTGATGATCTGCCCGTCGGACTCCTTAATCTCGTCCAACACCGCCTTCAGACGCTCCTCGAACTCGCCGCGGTACTTCGCGCCCGCGACCATCGACCCGAGGTCCAGGGAGATCAGCGTCTTGCCCTTCAGAGACTCCGGGACGTCGCCCGCCACGATGCGTCGTGCAAGGCCCTCAACAATCGCCGTCTTACCGACGCCCGGCTCACCAATCAACACCGGATTATTCTTCGTACGACGACTCAACACCTGCACCACGCGGCGGATCTCCGAATCGCGACCAATGACCGGATCAATCCGGCCCTCACGCGCACGCGCCGTCAGGTCCGTCGAATACTTCTCCAACGCCTGGAACTGATCCTCCGGCGACTCCGAGGTCACCTTCTTATTGCCACGCACCGACTGGAACGCCGCCTTAATCGCCTCAAACGTAGCGCCGCGCTTCTTCAGCAACTCCGCCGCGTCATCATTACCACGCGCAATACCAGCTAACAGCACCTCAGTAGAGACGAACTCGTCGCCGAGCTCGCCCGCCAACTCCTGCGCCGCATTCAACGCATTCAGACCATCGCGGTTAAAGTTCGGATTCGCCATATTCTGGCCCTCCGCCTTCGGGTAGGAATCGACCAGCTCAGCCGCCTCCTTCGCGACCGTCTGCGGATCCACACCCGTCGCCTGCAACACCGGCGCCGCAATCCCGTCCTCCTGCTTCAGGATCGCCTCAAGCAAATGCGCCGGGCGAATATCCGGGTTGCCCTTTGCCGACGCCTGCTGCAGCGCCTGCTGCAACGCCTCCTGCGTTTTCGTAGTTGGGTTAAACGAAGACATGTCCGTTTCCTTTCTCTTTGCGTTTTATTTTGTTGTTCACTCTCCTTAACGCACGAGAAGTTGAGTCTGTTCCACTCAAGGTTGGGGTGGGCCGTTTTCGGGGGTAGTAAGGGAGCCTTGAGGCGCACCAAATTCGTTGTTTCCCTTAGTGCCAGGGTGGTTGTGAACGTTAATCCGTAGGAGGTTTTGTTCATGACCGATCCACAGTTACCTGAGTTGGTGCCGTCAGCGTTGACGTCACCACCGGCCGTTGAAACCCCGGTGATTGT
>NZ_MLCQ01000018.1 GCF_001875725.1 Corynebacterium sp. NML140438
AACAGGACGCCCAGCCCTCTACGACAACGCTATCGACACCGACTACACCCACTCAATCGGCATTCAAAAAGGCCAAATCTAACCCCCGCGACACGCCGAGCCAGACACACATTTTGACCCTTAACCCGGCGAAAAGGCCAACCTCCACTGGCCTAAACACAAAACCGGTGCCTCGGAAAAATAAAAACCAAGGCACCGGTTTGTCCACCATGTCGCGACTGAGTTGTCAACTATGTCGCGACTGAGGACATTGTGTCCCCGACAGGATTCGAACCTGCGACCTTCGGTACCGGAAACCGATGCTCTCATCCGCTGAGCTACGGAGACGCATTGCCTGTGAGCAAGCAATGAGGCAATCTTAGCACCAGATATGCCTGGCACATAACTGGCCTAAGGCTGCGGAAAGTAGCTGCTACTGGGCTTCCCAGTAGCCTGGTGCATCAGTGCGATCGGCCTTGCCGGTGCGCAGGTAGTTGATGACGGTGGCGTCGACAACTTTATTGCCGGTGCCGAAGTGTGCGTGGCCAGGGCCGTGAATCGTGACCACCTGGGTTCCCATTCTGCGGGCGAGTTGCCCGTGGCCTGGGTACGGCGTTTGAGGATCGCGGGTGGCGGACAGCTGCAATGGGCGGGTCTTTAATGCCGCCCCGTTGAGTGGCGCTATTCCGGTGACTGCGCCGGCGCCGTTGCAGTACCACCCTGAGCCGCGTGAAGCGTTGAAGAAAGTAAACGGGTCTCCCGTGATCTGTGACCACGCAAACGAGGGGAGTAGCGTCGGGTCGCCGGGTACGACGTTCTCATTGCACCACTGAGCAGCCTGCAGCTGCTCGACCGCCATCATCTGATCCACCGCCTGCTGGATCTCTTCTTTGGACGGCTGCTTCGATTCCTCGGCGGTGAGGGTGCCATTTGTGGACCTTGCCAGGTAGTCCCACATCTTTGGGGTCGGCAGCATTGCGCGGGTCTCCTGCAGGAGCGGGGACTTGGCTTGCACAGCACCCGGGTTCAACATGCGACTGATGACGCCTTCACCTTCGACGCGGGCTTTCCCGACTGCCGTCATGGCGTCCGCGCCAGCCTGTCCGGCGAACTCGAGGCCCGCTGGCAGATCGCCAACGCGTGCCGGTGGAGGAGTGACGGTGGGATTGGTGCCAGCTTGTGCACTGACCTTGCGCGACCAGTATTGGTATGCCTTCAGCGGAGTGTTGCCCATGTGATACTTGGCGTCGCTGAGGGCTACCCAGGCGAAGTATTCGTTGAGCGCTTTCTCGTATGCTGCCTGTTGGTCGGCGGCGATGCCGTTCCAGGAGCGGGTGGGGTCCATGGCGGAGTCAAGCACGACCTTGTCGGTGTGCTGTGGGAACAGTGTTGCGTACACGGAGCCAAGGTAGGTGCCGTAGGAGACACCGAGGATTGAAACCTGCTGGTAGCCCAGGGCGCGGCGAACCTCGTCCCAATCGCGTGCGGTGTTCTCCGTGGTGATGGTTTCGGGGTAGCCGGGCTTACCACCCTGGCAAGCCGAGCGGTTGAAACCACCCGCGTTAAAGAGGCTATCGGCGGTGAGTTTGGCTATCTGGCCAGGATCGTTCACATCGGGAATTGCGCACTCGAGTGCCGTGGAGCCAGGCAGACCGCGGGGTTGCACACCGATGATGTCCCACTCGTTGTTGAGCTCTTTCGGAAACTCGAGGATATTGCCGGCAGCGTAGGCGTAGGCGTCGCCACCTGGGCCACCGGGGTTGGTAAACAGTGCACCACGACGAGCTTGGGTTTTCGCAGGCACGCGTACGAACCCGACTTGGATCTTCGCGCCATTCGGCTGGTTGTAGCGCATTGGGACGTCGACTTGCCCACACTGCGCTGTCGGATCTTTCACTTCTTTCGGGCACTTGGTCCACTGTACAACCGGTGCTGGCTGCGCGGCGGCAGGCGTTGCGACGGCCATGCCAAGCAAACTGAGCGCTGCAATTACTGAAGCTGAGATGCGCACTGCATTCCTTCCGTTCATTGGCGAAAATGACAAACCCTACCGATGCGCTGACCGGTAGGGCAAAGTCGACGGTGTGCTGTTACTTCACAACCATCACGATCAGGTCGCGGGGTCCGTGGACGCCTTCGACACGAACAAGCTCGATATCGGAGGTCGCGGAACCACCAGAAATCATGGTAGCGGGTTTCTCCGGATCGATGCGGGCGATCATTTCGGGCACGCCGTAGACCACCGACTCTGGGCGGACGATCACCACGTGGCGATCGGGGACGAGCGACAGCGCACGGCGTCCGCATAGTTCGCCAGCTTCAAGCACGATCGAGCCGGTCTGAGCTGACGTGACGTGCGAGTCGGTCACCGCGGCACCGATGGGGCCGAGTTCCCGCGGGTCACTTGACGGATCGTCAGGGCGGGCACTCCCGTCGAACTTCTCGAACAGCGCGGCGTCAAGACCTGGGGCGTAGACAATGTCGGTTGCCTCGCGCTTTGCAAGAATGTCGGCGATGTCTGTGGCAAGGGTCTCCTCGGTTGTCTCTACAACCGTCGCCTTGTAATCCAGGAGGCGGTCGATGAGAATCTCACGCAGTTGCTCAGGGGTGTGATCGCTGGTCGTGCGGTACTCGCGCACGGGCTCGACGTGCTCAGGGGTATGCGAAAGCTTTTGTGCAGTGCGGATGCGGTCAAGAATCTCGCGCTTCGCGGTTTCATTTCGGGTGCTTGACATTGTTAGCCATCCTTCCTGACATTCGCGGGGATCCCTTCGCGGCGGGCCTCAGCGAGGAGATCCTTCGCTTCGTCCGTGTTCCACCACTGACGGAACGACTTCTTCGGCGGCACTGCTACGTCGCGGTAGTCGGTCCAGCCAGCAACGAAGCCTGGCATTGAGGAAATCTCACCCTTGAAACCGCCGAGCACGCGACCTAGTGAAACAACATGCATCGCAGCATTCCACAGTGCAGGCTTGCCCCACAGTAGAGAAATAGCGCCGAAGGCAGTGGATTCCAGGAATGGCTTGTGCTCTTTTACCTTCTGGTGACGCAGCTCAAGCAGGATGTCGGTGATCGGGATCTTTACTGGGCAGACTTCATTACAGCGACCGCACAGTGACGAGGCGAATGGGAGCGACGCGTTCGGGTCCTCGGCGGACTCCATGCCGGTCAACTGCGGTGTGATGATGGCGCCGATTGGGCCAGGGTAGGTCGAGCCGTAGGAGTGACCACCAGCGCGCTCGTAGACCGGGCACACATTCAAGCAAGCAGAGCAGCGGATGCACTTCAGTGCTTCGCGGCCAATCTCGTTCGACATCGCGTGGGTACGACCGTTGTCCAGGAGCACGATGTGGAAATTCTGTGGGCCGTCGCCCTCCGTCACGCCTGACCACAGTGAGGTGTACGGGTTCATGCGCTCACCGGTGGAGGAGCGCGGGAGCAGCTGCAAGAACGCACCCAAGTCCTCGAACTTCGGCAGCAGCTTCTCGATGCCCATCACAGAGATCAACGTGTCCGGCAGGGTCAGGCACATGCGGCCGTTGCCTTCGGACTCGACGATGGAGACCGTGCCGGTCTCAGCGATACCGAAGTTGACACCAGAGATAGCCACCTTGGCCTTCATGAACTGCTCGCGGAGGAAAATGCGAGAGGCTTCGGCCAACTCTGCTGGATTGTTCGTCAGCGAGTCGTCGGTGTTGGGCATCTTGTCCACGAAGATGTTTCGGATCTCTTCGCGGTTACGGTGGATCGCTGGTACCAGGATGTGTGACGGGAAGTCTTCGCCGAGCTGCACGATGAGCTCCGCAAGGTCGGTTTCTTGCGCGTGGATGCCGCGCTTTTCCAGCTCCTCGTTGAGCGCGATTTCCTGCGTTGCCATCGACTTAATCTTGACGACTTCGGTCTCGCCAGTCTCCTCGATGAGTGAGGCGATAATGTCGTTGGCTTCCTTGGCATCGCGTGCCCAGTGAACGTGGCCACCGCGAGCAGTGACGTTGCGCTCGAACTCCTCGAGCAGCTCGGGCATGCGGGCCGCCACATCTTGCTTGATGGTGGAGCCAGCGGTTCGAAGTTCTTGCCAGTCGTCGAGCTCGTCGACAACGTTTTGACGCTTTATGCGAATAGCCGTAGTCGCGTAGTTGAGGTTTCGACGCTTCGTAACGTTATCGAGCTCATGGTGCGCAGCCTGTCCGAAGCGCTCCGAGCCACGCAGGTGGTTCGGACCGTGTGCCACTGGGGGCATCGTTGGTTTGCCGAGTGCAACTTTCACAGCATTTTCTCCTTCGAGTACGCGGCGGTCGTAGGCGTCCACGGGTGTTCCTTCGTGGATGCGAGGATCTCTGCAATGTGCAGGGCGCGGATGCCGTTGTGCTGGCGGCTCATGGCACCAGCGATGTTCATCAAGCACGACGAGTCGCCGGCGGTGACAAACTCTGCCTTCGATTCCTTAATGTGGCGCACCTTGTCGGAGACCATCGCAGCGGAAACCTCGGGCAACTTTACTGAGAAAGTACCGCCGAATCCGCAGCACTCTTCGACGTTCGGCAGGTCCACAAGCTCGATGCCTTCGACGGCCTCAAGCAACTTGTATGGGCGGTCGCCGACCTTCAGGAAGCGGCGAGAGTGGCAAGACTCGTGGTAGGTCACCCTGTGTGGGAAGAACGCGCCAAGGTTGGTTACACCAGCGACGTCGACGATGAATTCGGTGAGCTCGTAGGTTTTATTCGCTGCTTGCGTAGCGCCGTCGACAAGTGCTTTGTTGCCGTATCGTTCGGCGAGGCGCACGTGCTGTTCGCGAACTGCGCCGGCGCACGAGCCGGAAGGGGCTACAACATAGTCGATGGAAGGGTCGGCAAACGCATCGGCGTATGTCTGAATGATTGGCACAGCTTGTTCCTGGTAGCCCGTGTTGACGTGCATCTGGCCACAGCAGGTTTGGCCCTCGGGGAAGACTACTTCGTAGCCCAGACGAGAGAGGACAAGTGCTGAAGCCTTGTGCGCGTCAGGGAACAGGGCGTCACCGATACAAGTAGAAAACAGTGCTACTCGCAATGTGGACTCCTTTGATGGTCGTGAACAATACAGATAATGGTAATACGTCTACGGTACAACAGTTGGCGCTAGAAAACTCAGTATGTTGGTTTGCAGGAACACAATCAGGCACACGGCCACCAAAAACGCCACCGAGAAGCCTGCAACTTTCTTAAAGAGTTCGGACTCTTTGCCTTCCATATTCACAGCTGTTGCGGCAATAGCGAGGGACTGCGGCGAAATCATCTTGCCGACGACACCACCGGTCGTATTCGCTGCCAGCATCAGGTCTGGGTTCAGGCCCAACTTATTTGCCGCAGTCACTTGCAGGTTGGCGAAGAGTGCGTTCGCGGAAGTATCGGAGCCAGTAACAGCGACGCCGATCCAGCCAAGGATTGGTGCTGCGAAGGCAAAGACGCCACCCATGTTTGCAAAGAACTCACCGATAGAGACCGTTTGCCCCGAGTAGTTCATCACGTACGCCAATGCGAGTACCAGCATGATTGTGGTTGCGGACCAGCGCATGCGCCAGCAGGTATCGACGAACTCTCGTCCGACCTGGGCCCAGTTGAGCTGGTAGAGACCGTTCCCGTCAAAGATCATGTACGTGATAGCGACGATGAGGCCGGAAATGACAAGGAGCGTGCCTGGGTTATTGATGTAGGCGAAGGTGTAGTCAGTGTTGATCGGCTCGCCGAGCTGGTTGAGGAGCAGGCCACGCTCAATGACGGGCCATGTCAGGCTGATCTTGAAGGAGCTGAGCCACTGCGGGACGGTTGTGCCCAAGTTTGCAATGCCGAAGACGATGACGACGACTGCGTACGGCATCAGTGCCATCCACACACGGGTGCCAGGCAGGTCGGTGGTGTCCTCGTATTCGGGCAGGCCGAGGCGGTCGCGCAGCGCAGCTGTGGTCTTTGGTTTCCAGAAGTGAAGTGCTACGAACGCTGCACCGAGCGCGACGATGCAAGCAACAACATCCGTGAGCTGGAACGCGAAGTGGTTCGACGTCCACCACTGGGCGATACCAAAGCTCAGCCCGATCGTCACTGAAATGGGCGCGGTCTCTTTGATGCCTCGCCAGCCGTCGATAATTGCTGCGATGATGAATGGGACAAAGAATGCGAGTAGCGGAGTCTGGTGCCCAACAATCGCCGCGATGTTCTGCGTCTGTTCAAGAGTGCGGCCACCGACCTCACCCGCTGTGGTGATGGGGATTGCGACGGCGCCGAACGCTACCGGAGCTGTGTTCGCGATCAATACAACTGTCGCTGCTTTGAGCGGCGGGATGCCGAGCGCAAGAATCATCGTTGCAGTAATTGCAACCGGTGCTCCGAATCCCGCGAGCGCTTCGAGTAGGCCACCGAAGCAGAACGCGATGAGCATCGCCTGGACGCGGACGTCACCACTGCCCATCTTGTCGAACACCAGGCGGAGATCCTCAAAGCGCCGGGATGCGACCGTAATTTGGTAGAACCAAATCGCCGTCAAGATGACCCACACGATTGGGAAGAGGCCGAACAGTCCGCCACGCAGCGCAGTGGCGAGCGCCATCTCCGTCGGCATGTTGAAGCCGAAAATGGCGACTGCAATAGCGGCGATCAGGGCTACCGCGCCGGACGTGTGCGCGCGGGCCTTGACTGCGAGCAGCATGAAGAAAAAGGTGATGAGGGGGAGCGCGGAGACCAATGCCGAAAGCCCGAGGCTACCCCCGACAGCATCGGTAACGATTTGAAACTTGTCCACTGAGACACTCCTTGGAGTCAGAGGGCTGCACAAAAATACCTCCCCAACGTACTTGAGTGATTTCTGCAATTTAAAAAACTGAAAGTACGCTAGGTCACACAAATGGTTGAGTGCGGTGGAAGCGCGAGCTAGTCGCATTGTTTCGGAAGCTGGCGGGGGTAGCCGACCGAGGGCAGTCGGGCAATCGTGGGGGAATGGACAGAATGTCTGGCGAGTGAATTAGACTGTTTGCCCATGACTCCAGCTGATCTCGCTACAACAATTCATGAAGCAACCGTCAAGGTGCTTTCCGACCACAATCTGGACGCTTCCGTCGTGCCCGACGTGGTGACCGTCGAACGCCCGCGCAACCCAGAGCACGGCGATTATGCCACGAACATTGCACTGCAGGTGGCGAAAAAGGCCGGTACGAACCCGCGCGAGCTCGCGCAGTGGCTTGCCGACGCCCTGCTGGAAAACCCCGCGATTGCAGACGCAGACGTCGCCGGCCCCGGCTTTTTGAACCTGCGCCTCGCCACGGACGCACAGGGGCAGCTGGTGGCAGATATTCTCGCAGCCGGAAACACCTTCGGAAACTCCACGCTTCTTGACGACCAGCGCATCAACCTCGAGTTCGTCTCCGCAAACCCAACTGGCCCGATTCACCTCGGCGGCACTCGCTGGGCAGCTGTGGGCGACTCGCTCGGCCGCGTGCTTGAGGCGAGCGGCGCCGAGGTCACGCGGGAGTACTACTTCAACGACCACGGTGGCCAGATCGACCGATTTGCGCGCTCCCTCGTTGCAGCGGCAAAGGGCGAGCCAACCCCGGAGGACGGTTACGGCGGTTCCTACATCAACGACATCGCCAACGACATCGTGGCGCAGCAGCCGAACGCACTCGAAGGCACCCCTGAAGAAGTCCAAGAGACCTTCCGTGCAGCTGGTGTGGAAATGATGTTCGCCCAGATCAAGGAGTCCCTGCACGAATTCGGCGTCGACTTCGACGTATTCTTCCACGAAAACTCGCTGTTTGAGAGCGGGGCCGTCGATAAGGCGATTGCAACGCTGAAAGACAACGGGAACCTGTACGAAAACGAGGGCGCCTGGTGGCTGCGTTCCTCCCAGTTCGGCGACGACAAGGACCGCGTAGTTCTCAAGTCCGATGGCGACGCCGCCTACATCGCCGGCGACATCGCCTACGTAGCCGACAAGTTCGACCGCGGCCACACGCTGGCCATCTACATGCTCGGTGCAGACCACCACGGCTACATCGCGCGTCTTCGCGCCGCGGCGCAGGCCCTCGGCTACGATCCTGAGGCCGTCGAGGTCCTCATTGGGCAGATGGTGAACCTGGTTCGCGACGGTCAGCCAGTCAAGATGTCGAAGCGCGCCGGGACGATCATCACCCTCAACGACCTCGTGGACGCTATTGGCGTCGACGGTGCTCGCTACTCGCTCGTGCGATCTTCGGTGGACTCCACGCTGGATATTGATCTTGATCTGTGGACCAAGCAGTCCTCAGACAACCCGGTGTACTACGTGCAGTACGGCCACGCACGCCTGTGCTCCATCGCGCGCAAGGCGAAGGAAGCGGGTGTGACTGTCGATGGTGCTGACGTTGCACTTCTTGAGCACGAAAAAGAAGGCGACCTTATTCGCACCTTGGGTGAGTTCCCCGAGGTTGTGAGCACCGCTGCGCAACTGCGTGAGCCGCACCGAATCGCGCGCTATGCAGAAGAACTTGCGAGCTCGTTCCACAAGTTTTACGACGCCTGCCAGATCCTTCCGAAGCCTGGCGAGGAGATTGCACCGCTGCACACCGCGCGTTTTGCGTTGGCGATGGCAGCCCGCCAGGTGCTGGCGAATGCACTCGGCATGATCGGCGTGAGCGCGCCGGAACGGATGTAGGAGGAAACCATGAGCGCAGCGTTCGACGCACTTCCCGCACACGTATGGCCGCGTAATGCCAAGCGAGAAGAAGACGGAGTGGTGACGATCGCGGGGGTGCCGCTTCCGGAGATCGCGGAAGAGTTTGGCACGCCTATCATGGTGGTCGACGAGGACGACTTCCGCTCGCGATGCCGCGATATGGCGCGGGCCTTCGGAGACCCTACGCACGTCCATTACGCTTCCAAGGCGTTCTTGACCACGCACATTGCCCGGTGGGTTGACGAGGAAGGCCTGGCGCTCGACGTTGCGAGTGAAAACGAGCTTCGCATCGCCCTTGCTGCCGAGTTCCCTCCGGAGCGGATCACAGTGCACGGCAACAACAAGTCGCGCAGCTTCCTGCAACTGTGCATTGAGTCCGGGGTTGCGCACGTCGTCCTCGATTCGCACCAGGAGCTACGAGAACTCAATGACATTGCAGGCGAGTTGGGTACGACCCAAGAGGTTTTCATCCGCGTGAAACCCGGCGTGGATGCCCACACGCATGAGTTCATCGCGACGAGCCACGAGGACCAGAAGTTCGGCATTTCGTTGGCGTCCGGTTCCGCCTACCAAGCTGCGTGCGCCGCGATCGACGCGGAGCATCTCCACCTGACTGGTCTGCACTGCCACGTCGGCTCCCAGGTCTTTGATGCGGAAGGGTTCAAACTTGCCGCGGAGCGCGTGTTGGCGCTGTACGCACAAATCTGGAGTGAGCGCGGCGTTGCGCTTGAGTTCCTGGACCTTGGTGGCGGGTACGGCATCGCGCAGCTGGAGGAAGAGGCTCCGCTCGATGTTGCTGCTGTGGCGCAAGATCTGTTGGCGGCGGTTGACGACGTTGCCAATGAACTCGGGATTTCGTCGCCGACAGTAGTCGTCGAGCCTGGGCGCGCGATTGCCGGGCCGTCTGCAATTACGTTGTACCGCGCGGGTGTGGTGAAGGATGTAGAGATTTCGTTCACCAAGACGCGTCGTTACATCTCCGTCGATGGCGGCATGAGCGACAACATCCGTCCCGCGCTGTACGACGCCGTCTACGAGGGAAAGTTGGTCAACAGGTTTGCGGAAGGGCAGCCGGTGGAAACGCGCCTCGTGGGGTCGCATTGCGAGTCCGGTGACATCCTCATTGAGGATGCGCAGTGGCCGAACGACATCGTCAGTGGGGACCTTATTGCGCTGCCAGCGACAGGGGCGTATTGCTACCCAATGAGTTCGAACTACAACTCGTTTGGACGTCCGGCAGTGGTCGCCGTCCGTGCTGGAAAAGTCAAGCCGATGGTGCGTAGAGAAACTGTTGAAGACATTCTCTCACGTGAATATTAATAAGACTGTATTCTGTGCAAAACAGACAAAGCGGTACACTGCGCCGTAGGTGAACGTACCCGTATCGAAGCCAGTATCGAAGTAGGAGAGAATCTAGAGATGTCGGTCGAATCCGTAGAGAGTCGTAACGGTAACTACCCTGGTCTTGGGATTGGCCAGCCGGTTGGCGTGGCCATTTTGGGTAAAGGCACCGTGGGCAGCGAGGTGCTGCGCCTCATTCAGGAGTTTTCTGACAATCTTGAGCAGCGTATTGGTGGTCCCCTCGAAGTGCGTGGCGTTGCGGTCTCCAACGTGGAGAAGCACAAGAACGCACCTGAGGTGCAGGGCATCGAACTGACTGATGACGCGCGCTCCCTGATTACGCGCGACGACGTTGACGTTGTCGTGGAGGTCATCGGCGGTATCGACTACCCGCGTGAGCTGGTGCTGACTGCGTTGAAGGCTGGCAAGTCAGTTGTCACTGCGAATAAGGCACTGGTTGCCGCACACGGGTCCGAGCTTGCCGACGCCGCGAACGAAGCAGGCGTCGACCTGTACTACGAGGCCGCGGTCGCGGCAGCGATCCCCGTAGTTGGTATGCTGCGTCGCTCGCTTGCCGGTGACCAGGTCCAGCGCATCTCCGGCATTGTCAACGGTACGACGAACTTTATCCTTGACGCGATGGCGTCGACTGGCGCGACCTATGAGGAGGCACTGGCCGAGGCGACCCGCTTGGGCTACGCCGAAGCTGACCCGACCGCCGATGTTGAGGGTCACGATGCTGCATCCAAGGCCGCGATCCTCGCGTCGATGGGCTTCCACACTCGTGTGACCTTCGACGATGTGTCCTGTGAGGGCATCACGAAGATTACCGCTGAGGACATCGACGCGGCGAAGCAGTCGAACCAGACGATCAAACTGCTGGCTATCTGCGAGCGACTCTACGATGAGGATGGCAAGACCAAGGCTGTCAACGCTCGTGTGCACCCGACACTGATCCCGAACGATCACCCGCTGGCCAGCGTTGATAAGTCGTACAACGCTATTTTCGTTGAGGCTGAGGCCGCTGGTCGCCTGATGTTCTACGGCAACGGCGCCGGTGGCGCACCGACTGCTTCCGCAGTGCTGGGCGACCTGGTCGGTGCGGCCCGCAACAAGGTTCACGGCGGTCGCGCACCAGCCGAAAACCCGTACGCAAACTACCCAGTGGTCGGTTTTGATGAGGTGGCGACACGCTACCACGTGAACATGACAGTCAACGATCGCGTCGGCGTGCTCGCGGAGCTCACCCGCAAGTTCGCAGAGGCCAACGTGTCGCTGTCTGCCGTGCGCCAGGAGGAGTCCGGAGACGAGGCACACCTGATCGTGGTGACGCACAAGGCCCTGGAAAAGGATCTGCGGGACATCGTAGATCGTCTGTCCCAGCACCCGGACGTGCAGCAAGTCAACTCCGTAATCCGCCTGGATGCCTAAGACACACGACCTACAGACAAGGAGCACATCATGGCGACAGACATCGAAGTAGGACTGAAGGCGACTGTGACGGTTCCAGGGTCGTCGGCGAACCTCGGCCCGGGCTTCGACACGTTGGGCCTCGCTCTCTCTATCTACGACACCGTCGAGGTTGAGGTCATCGAATCCGGTCTTGAGGTGGAAATTTTCGGCGAGGGCGCCGATGATTTGCCACGCGATGGTTCTCACCTGGTGGTCAAGGCGATTCGCTCAGGCCTGAAGGCCGCTGACGTTTCTGTGCCGGGCCTTCGCGTGGTGTGCACGAACAACATTCCGCAGTCTCGCGGGCTTGGTTCGTCGGCGTCTGCCGCGGTTGCGGGCGTCGTGGCGGCGAATACGCTTGCGGGCAACCCGCTGTCCACCGATGAAGTTGTTCAGCTTTCATCGGCGTTCGAGGGACACCCCGACAACGCTGCTGCTTCGGTGCTTGGTGGGGCAGTCGTATCCTGGACCGAGATCCCGGTGGATGGGGTGTCGCACCCGGTCTATCGCGCCGTCGCGGTCCCGGTTGATCCTTCGATTCGTGCGGTAGCACTTGTGCCGAATTTCCACGCCTCGACGAATGCGGTACGCCAGGTGTTGCCGAGCCACGTTACACATACGGATGCGCGCTTCAACGTGTCGCGTACTGCGGTGATGACTGTGGCAATCCAGTCTCACCCCGAGCTGCTGTGGGAAGGCACGCGTGACCGCCTTCACCAGCCGTACCGTGCTGACGTGCTGCCGGTGACCGCTGAGTGGGTGAACCGCCTGCGCAACCGCGGGTATGCCGCTTTCGTGTCTGGCGCGGGCCCGACGGCGTTGGTCCTTACCACGACCGATGTCGATGAAGCTTTGCTTGACGACGCCCGCGAGGCCGGACTACGCGTGATCGAACTCGAGGTTGCAGGGCCGGTGCGTGGCGAGCTGACCCGCGCTTAACTGAGGGGGCGGAACTGTTCGACGCCCCCGCGCAGGCTTGCCGTGCCGGTCACGCCGCGCGCATCGAGCGCCGCAACCGCTTGCGCCGAACGCGCACCACGGGCGCAGACCACGATGGTCCCTGGTGCGGCCTCGGGTGGGGTGTAGCCATCGATAATGGTGCCGAGGGGCACGTTGAGAGCGCCGTCGAGGTGGAAGTCTGCGAACTCTTCGGGTTCGCGGACGTCGAGAATCGTGGCGCCTTCAGGAATGGTGGTGACCTCCGCGGGCCCCTGTGGGGGCGCGCTCGTGCGCACTCGTTCGGTGACTTCGGGGTCGGCGACTAGTGGCACGTACTCCCACATACCTGAAAGAGAGTCGTAGTAGCCGAGCTGTCCAATCAGCGGCGAGCCGAGCCCAGTGATGAGCTTGATGGTCTCCATCGCCATCGCTGACCCTACGACGCCTACGAGCGGGCCAACCACTCCTGCCTGGGAGCACGACGGCACGCTGCCGGGCGCTGGCGGGGCGGGGAAGAGATCTTCGTAGATGGGCCCATGGCCTGCCCAAAATACTGTGAGCTGTGCTTCGAATTCCAGGATGGAAGCCCACACGTGCGGCACACCCAGGCGGGCGGCGGCGTGCGATGCGATGTGGCGTGTCTGGAAGTTGTCGGTTCCGTCGACGATGACGTCGGCCTCGCTGAGCAGCTCTAGAGCGTTGTCCCACGTAAGACGTTCCGTTACGGTGCGCACGGTGACGGTTGGGTTGAGCGCCAGCATCTGTGTTTTCGCCGAATCCGTCTTCGCGGTGCCGATGGCGTCGGTAGTGTGGATGACCTGGCGGTGCAAGTTGGACAGGTCCACTCGGTCGTCGTCGATGATGGTGATCGTGCCAACGCCGGCCCCGGCTAGGTACAACAAGGTGGGCGAGCCTAAGCCGCCTGCGCCGAGGACGACGACGTGGGCGTCGAGAAGTTTGTGTTGCTTCTTATCGCCGATGAGTGTTGTTTGTCGCAGGTAGCGCTCATCGAGCGTCATCGATACCCACCCACTGCGTCGCACCATCCGACATCGACTGTTCTTTCCAGATTGGGACCTGAGACTTCACCCTGTCGGTGACCTCCTCACAGGCAGCGAAAGCCTCGGAGCGGTGCGCCCCGGCGACGAGGACCAGAAACGCCATTTCGCCGATTGGGACGGGGCCTACCCGGTGCGCAGCCCAGATCCTCACCGGATGATGCTTCGCGATGTCCTCAACGATGGCGCGGAGCTCATCTTGGGCGCTGGGGTGGGACTCGTACGTCAGTGAGCGCACAGCCTGGCCGCCGTCGTGGTCGCGGACAACGCCCTCGAAGCGGACGAGTGCGCCCATCGAGCGCGTCATCGTGGCAGTGGAAGCGTCCGCCGCGAAGTGCTCGAGGGGAGTCTCAGTGATGAGGGCGTCGATAACTGTGTTGACCTGCTCCGCCACGAACTGAGGGTCCGGAGTCGGTGTTGGTTGCGAATTAGTGCTCATGTGATCCTTCTATGAGTGCGGTGATGTGGCCCAGCAGGGGGGCGAGTACGGCGCACCCGTCTTTCACCCCGCCGCGTGAACCCGGAAGCGTCATGACAAACGTGCGTCCCGCCACGCCGGCAACAGCCCGCGATAACACGGCTGTGGCGACCTGTTGCTGGCCGTGCGTCCAGAATGCGTGCACGATGCCCGGCAGCTGCCGATCTAACAGAGGCTTCACGATATCAACCGTTTGGTCATCCGGCGTAATACCGGTGCCTCCTGAGGTCAGCAAGACCGATGGGGACGCTGCGAGCGCCTCGTGCACGGCGTCTGCAAGATCTGCGTCGGCGACGACGGTCGCGTCGGGGGTATCAAAGCCTGCCTCTCGTAGGAACGAGACGGCGATCGGCCCGGACTTGTCCTCGTAGACACCGGCGGCTGCACGCGTAGAAGCCACGATGACCCGCGCGCTGCGATGATTCGTATCCATAGTCACTCAACCTACATCGGATACACAGTGACCGGTGTTCCTGCAGGTATGGTTGCTGACGCGGGAACACGGATCAGGCATGTTGCTGTCGCCCCTTGTGTCAGTAAATGGGAGCTCGTTCCGCGGAACGGATGAGCACGGCCATTGCGTATCTCTCCGCGCAGGTACTGATCCTTGCCGGGGATACCAGTAACCTCCGTGTCGACGGCTATCCGCAGCGGCGGCTCCGAGCGGCCCAACACCGGTGCGACATACAGGACGAAAGAAACGATGGTGGAAATCGGGTTGCCTGGCAGGCTCAGCACCGGGACACCTTGGAACGTCGAAATCCCCTGCGGCCCGCCGGGCTGTTGAGCCACGTGGCCGTACCAGCCATCGGTAAACACCTGCCGGATGACCTCAAACTTGCCGTGGCTGATCCCACCCGAAGTCACAATCGCATCGGGCTGGTGCGCCTCGATCGCCGCTGCAACCTCCTGCTCGAGCCGTTTCGGGTCATCATTGGTCAATAGACGTGCTGCCACGTCGATGCCGTGGCGAGCCGCGAGCACCTCAAGCATCGGCCCGTTTGAATCCGGGATCGTGGCGGGGCCTGCGCCCTGGTCATGTGGGGTCACCTCTGCGCCACCAGTTATTACCAGGATACGGGCAGTGCGTTCTACCTCAACGGTATCGATTCCCTGGCCGATCGCAGCGCCAACGAGCGCAGGCGTCACGATGTCGCCCCGGCGCGCAATACAAGCCCCGGGCTGCACATCGCTGCCTGCCAGACGCATGAACTGACCACGCTCGGTTGCGGGTACTCGCACCATCTCGCCTGTGGCACCAAACGTCGGCGGGGTACAGCGCTCCACTGGGACAACCGCTGCTGTGCCACGTGGCAGCTTAGCGCCGGTCATGATCGGCGCCACGACATCTTGAAGTCCCTTCGGATACAGCTCGTCGGGATCTGCGCCGGCGGCGATCGTGGGCCCGATCAGCGCCGTATGCGCCTCAGTTTTGGGCAGGGCGTAGCCGTCCATCTGCGAATTATCAAAGGACGGCTGCTCGCGGACAGCAACAACGTCCGCGCCGAGCACGCGCTGCTGTTTGCCAGCCTCAACGATGTTGATGCGCTCCGACGGACGATGCCCAATCGTTCGCTGTACCTCGCGAAGGTGTTCCTCAGTACTTCGTGTCATGCCGCTTACTCTACGCGCCACGCGCAGTTCGCTAGCATGGGCAACATGCAAATTCACTACTTTGCCGCAGCACGAGCGGCCACAGGCGTCGCACAGGAAGAAGTTGGGAACTTTGCCACGCTCCAGGAACTTCTTGACGACGCCGCTTCGCGCCACCACGGCACCACCGACGCCGGTCAAACCCTCGCAGACATCCTGACGCGCTGCAGCTTCCTGATCGACGGAAAACGCGCCCAGCAGACTGACTCACTCGAGTCCGCTGAGCGCGTCGATGTGCTGCCACCATTCGCCGGGGGCTAGTCCGTCGGTTTCGGGTGGATCGCGATGTCTTGCGTTTTGACGTAGCACGTCACAGACGCTCCGGGCTCAATGCCTGCATCGAGCGCCTCTTGTCTCTCGACTGGAAGTGCAACTACCGCACCGTGGACATCAAGCTCCACGGTCAGTCCGCCTGCGGTACTGACATCGACCGTGGCCACGGTGGCACGCAGCGCGTTGTATTCCTCGGGTACAGCTGCTGGAGGCACGTGCAGTGAGACGGCTTGTGGTGCAAAGACCACAACGGCGTCGTCGCGCTGCTCGCACTGCTCTGAGGCTATGCCCGTGAGCTCACCAATGGTTGTCTCCACGAGCGCAGCGGAACCTTGGTGAGCGGCGCCCACCATATGCGCAGGGATCCAGTTCACGCTCGCGGGTAGCCAGTTCACGCCGGCGAGGCGGGCAGAGAACTGCGTAGCCGGGACCTTGAGCTCTTCAGCCGTCGAACGCAGGCTGATCACGTTGCCGCGGTCCATTACTGCGACGTATTCCGCGAGGTTGGCGACATCCAACGGGTTGTGCGTAATCACGATTGTGGTGCGGTCGTGCGCGGTGGCCCGCAGCACCTGTCGCCAGTGATGTGCCGAATTCACGTCGATGGCGGCGAGTGGCTCGTCAAGGATCAGCACGCGAGGGCGCGGGGCGAGCGCGCGCACAAGTGAGACTTGTGAGGCCTGGCCGCCGGATAAGGCGCGTACGGGGACGTCTGCAAGGTCGCGTAGTCCAGCTGATGTCAGCAGTTCAAGCGCACGCTGTTTGCTGCCCGTGACCATCGCAACAGCTTTCAGCGGCGTTGATGTTGGGGGCAGACCGGGGTTCTGGGTCAACAGGACAACGCCGCGCTTATGTGCAGGTACGAGTTTGCCCGACGCCGTACCCGCGTCAACCACCTGTTCACCGATGGTGGTTCGCAGTCCTCCGAGGCGCCCGGCGATCCTACCAGCCAGTGTGGTCTTGCCTGATCCGTTCATCCCGATGAGCGCCGTGGTGGCGTTGGCAGGAAACGTTGTATCCCCGATAGTGACTGGTACACCGCCGTCTTCCGGGCTAGTGAGCGTCCGGAGACGCTGTGTATCTACGTCGTGTGTAGCGCGCGAGATTTCGCGGGAGCGTGAGCGGGACAGGAAGACGGTTGGCAGCGTTGATGCAGCGAGTGTCAGGACAGCCAGCGCAATCAAAAGGGCCGAAAGACCGTACGCCACATCTTGGTCTACCTCGCGGGCGATGTAGATGCCCAACGGCATTGTGCGTGTTGTACCCGGCATCGAACCTGCAAAGGTGAGCGTCGTTCCGAACTCGCCGAGCGAGCGCGCAAATGCTAACCCGGCAGCAGAGGTCAGTGAGTGCGCGATTGCCGGCAAGATGATCTTGCGAGTAATTGCGGACGGGCTCAAGCCCACGCCTGCGGCGGAGTATGTAATCTCCGGATCGAGTTGCCGCAGAGCTGCGTCAAGTGTGATGACAACGAACGGCAGCGCAATGAAGACATGTGCAGCGACCACTCCAGGAAACGCGAACGCGAACTGGATATGCAAGGCGTCCAGAATTGGTGCTGCCAGGCCTCGCCTGCCGAGGAACGCGCTGAGCGCAAGGCCGCCGACGACTGGGGGCATCGCCAGCGGCAGCAGCACAAGGACGCGTGCAAACCTGGCACCACGCCTCAAGTGTTGCATCCAAAGCGCAAGTGGGGTGCCCAGCAGCAGCGTTATGACACAGGCGAGGACGGCTGAGTGTAACGTGACTCGAAGCAGCTGCTGTGTCGAGGCCGAAGCAAGGATCTCACCGAGCTTGTCCCACGGCACGCGTACACCTAGCGCCAGGATCGGCAACACAATGATGGCGAGTGCAAAAAGCGCCAGGACCCACACCAACATTGGTGTCTGGCGTGGGGCCTGACGAAGCGTTGACTGCTGCATGAGTACGGACTCTACCCGGTGGTTACTACTGGGAGGCAGGGGTGAAACCGTACTTCTCCCACACGACGGCCATCTCTGGGCTTGCAAGCAGCTCAAAGAGCTTTTGCGCTGCAGCTTCGTCGGTGGTGTTGGTAGTAACGGCAGCGACGAGGGAGTTCGGTTTCTCTTCAGCGTGTGGGACGTTCAGGACCTCGACACTGTCGCCGGCTGCCGCAGCATCAGTGCGGTAAACGAAGCCAGCGTCGGCCTCTCCGGAGACCACCTTGCCCAGGGTGTCGGAGACGCTGTGCTCAAGAGATACAGGAGTGATGGTGAGATTGTTCGCTGCGATAAGCTCGTTGGTCACGGAGCCACATGGGACCTGTGCATCACAAACAACCAGGTTCACGCCCGCTTCTTGGATATCCTCGACGCTCTTGATGCCTGCTGGGTTGCCTTTCGGCACCACGAGCACCATCGAGTTCGTCGCTACGACTTTCGGATCCTTTGCGACGCCCGCTTCGACAGCCTTGTCCATATTCTTCTGGTCAGCCGTGATCAGCACATCACCGGGTGCGCCCTCCTTTAGTTGCTGCACCAGGTCAGAGGATCCGGCGTTGACGAACTCGAGGTTGCTCTCCGACATTTCCGAAAGGTCGTCGTTGAGCACGCGTGTGGAGGCTGCGCCCATAACGATGAGGTCGCTGGTTGCCTCGGCGACCGGGGCCTTTGCAGTCGCGCTCTCGGTATCTGTAGCACCGCCGCAGGCGGTCAGACCGGTCGTAGCCAGAGCAACAACGAACAATGAGGCAAGGCGAGACGAACGCATGAAAAATCCTTCGAATAGTGGATTGAATATGAATATAAATTATCTTAAAAAAGGGGTAGATACGAAGAATGCCCCCGGAAGAAGAGCTCCGGGGGCAGCACTGGCGAGCGGGTGGAAGCGCTAGTGCTTCAACTGACGCCCGTTCGAGCGGATCGGTTCCCACTGCGCTTCCGAGCGGCGGCCCTGGACCTCTTGGCCACGCGAGCGGTAGACCACGTACGGCCTGGTGGAGTAGCCCACCGGGGCCGAGAACGCGTGGACAAGGCGTGTGAAAGGCCAGCAGGCGATCAACGTGAAGCCAGCCAGTACGTGGACCTTAAACTGCCACGGTGCCTGGACCATTAAGTCGGGCATCGGGTTAAAGATCAACAGTTGGCGTAGCCACGGCGAGATCGTTTCACGGTAGTCATAGCCGCCGGGCACCCCGAACACCTGCGTCGAGACAGTCGCGATAAAGCCAGAGCAGATTGCGATTGTGAGGAACACATACATGAACTTGTCGGAGGTGGCCGTCGATAAGAACACCGAACGGTTGACCACACGACGGTAGAGCAAGCCAAGCAGCCCCAACACCACGGCGATGCCAGCGATGGTACCTGGAATCGTTGCGATGAGATGGTAGGCGTGATCGCTGATGCCCATGCCGCGGGTCCACGACTTCGGAATCGCCAGGCCCATCAAGTGGCCAATGACCACGAAGACCATGCCCCAGTGGAACAGTGGCGAGGAGAGTCGCAACAACTTCGACTCGTAGATTTGTGACGAGTGGGTAGTCCAGCCCATTTGGTCATAGCGCCAGCGCCAAATAATGCCGATGACAAACGCGGCGATGGCCAACCAGGGAAAGGCCACCCACAGGAATTCTTCAATACCAGTCATAGTGAGTTCAGTCCTTTAATTGTGGTTGGGAGAAGCCGTTGGAAACGGCAGGGGAGTAGTTTCAATACCGACCATCTCCGCAGGAGGGCCCTGGCGAATCAGGTTGATGTAGCGAGCAATTGTTTCCTCGCTGATGGTTGGGAGCAGCATGCACACAGCTGTGAGCAAGTGAGCGTACGGGCTACCCAGTCCGACCAGAGCATGACGCAGCACCTCAAGTCCGTCGCGGTGCGAGGCAATCATCTCCAACGCGTGCTGCTGAGAGTCCGCGTCAGCGAGCGCAAGCGCCTCCAGGACCACGCAAAGGTGGTCGGGGAGTTCCTCGGAGATCTCCTCCATTCCCAGGCCAGCCAACTGTTGGCGAAATGCCAAGATGGCGGCACCGCGCTGGCGGGTATCGCCCACTGAGTAGTAGGAGAGGTGCAGCGCGCAGCGACGACGCTGATCAAAGGTTTCAACGTAATGCTCCTGGAGCGGCAACAAGCCGAGGCCCCGTGCCCTGCCAATGAACTCCGCGATTTCCGCAGCAACAGGGGCTGGAAGCAGCCCGAGCTGATCTTCGACGGTCTCCGCCGTGGAGAAGAACTCCTCCTCCGGGTAACGCAACATGAGGCTGAGCGCCATCGCTGCGATCTGGCGCTGCTGTGTATCGCACGCCACCGGTGTCACGAGCTCCTCGGGCACAACCCCGATTTGGGTCCGGGTGCTCATTACTGCTCACCCTCGCGTCGCGCGATGTTGCCGTCAGCACTCGGGCCTTCCTCAACCGGGTTCGGCGCCGGAGTGGAGGCCTCTGGTGCAGCAGGGCGGTAGTTCTCGCTTGCGGTCTTCGGCTCGCGAGTCTTCAACGCGGTGGGGAACATCGCGTCAGGACGGTCGCCGGTCCACGACATCAGGGACACCTTGCCAGGCTGAGCGTTGTCGGCCTCTTCGTGGCAGGCACTCGGCGCGCCCATACCGAGGTTGGCCATGAGATCGCCACTGGCTGGATCGACGCCACCAAACGGATCCAGCGAGGACACACCACGCGGGGTCTCCGGTGAGGTGGTCGGAATGACGTAGCGGTCGTCATACTTGGCAATCGCCAGCAGACGGTACATCGCCTCCAGGTCCTTGCCTGTCATGCCGACGGCACCTGGAATCGCCTCGTTCGTAGGCTGGCCCAGGTTGATGTCGCGCATGTAGGAACGCATCGCGGCGAGGCGGCGGAGTGAAAGCTCCACGGGGACGGTATCGCCAGCGGTGAACAGACCAGCCTGGTACTCCAGCGGGATACGCATATTTGAAATTGCGCTGAGCAACACCTTGTGGTCCTCGCCGTCGGCGCCAGTCTTCGTCACCTGATCAACGATCGGCGACAGCGACGGGATGTACCACACCATCGGCAGCGTGCGGAACTCCGGGTGCAGTGGCAGCGCCACACCGTAGGTGAAGATCAGGTCATAGATCGGTGAGTTCTGCGCAGCCTCGATCCAGGAGTGAGGAATACCCTCTTCGGTTGCCGCGCGGACGACCTCAGGGTCATGGGGATCGAGGAAGAGCGACTTCTGCGCCTCAAAGAGGTCTTTCTCATCGGGTGTCGACGCCGCCTCTGCAACACGGTCCGCGTCGTAGAGCAGGACGCCAAGGTAACGCAGACGCCCCACACATGTCTCCGAGCACACGGTTGGCTGGCCGACCTCAATGCGCGGGTAGCACAGCGTACATTTTTCGGCCTTGCCCGTCTTGTGGTTGAAGTACACCTTCTTGTACGGGCAGCCAGAGACGCACATGCGCCAGCCGCGGCAGCTGTCCTGGTCAACAAGGACGATCCCGTCCTCAGTGCGCTTGTACATCGCGCCTGACGGGCAGGAAGACACACACGTTGGGTTCAGGCAGTGTTCACAGATGCGCGGGAGGTAGAACATGAAGGACTCTTCAATTTCCTTCTTGACCTGCAGGTTCATCTTCTCCAGGACTTGGTCGTCGTCCATGGTTGCCGTCGAACCACCAAGGTTGTCATCCCAGTTCGAAGACCAGGAGATCGTGTCGATCGGCTTGCCAGTGATCTGCGACTTCGGACGCGCAGTTGGCTGCGTCTTCTGCCCAGCCGGGGCGCTAATGAGCTTCTCGTACTCATAGGTCCACGGCTCGTAGTAGTCCTCGATCGTCGGCATGTTCGGGTTGTGGAAAATAGTGGCCAGACGCTTGATACGCCCACCCTGGCGTGGCTTGAGCTTGCCGCTGCCGTCAAGCTTCCAGCCGCCCTTCCACTTGTCCTGGTCCTCCCACGAGCGCGGGTAGCCCACGCCGGGACGGGTTTCAACGTTGTTGAACCAGATGTACTCCGTGCCTTCACGGTTGGTCCATGCCTGCTTACAGGTCACCGAACACGTATGGCATCCGATGCACTTATCCAGGTTCATGACCATGGCAATTTGCGCCATTACTCGCATTAGTACTGCACCTCCTGGGAGCGACGACGGATGCGGGTAACTTCGTCGCGGTTGTTGCCGGTTGGGCCAATGTAGTTGAATCCGTAAGTCAAGTGACCGTAGCCACCAGCCACATGCAGTGGCTTAATGGTGATGCGGGTCAGCGAGTTGTGCGTGCCGCCACGTCGGCCGGAGCGCTCATTCAGCGGCGTGCCCACTGTGCGTTCCTGCGCGTGGTTCATGATGACCGTCCCCTCCGGAATACGGTGGGTGACCACAGCACGCGCCGAGACAACGCCGTTGCGGTTGTAGAGCTCAACCCACTCATTGTCCTTGACACCGATCTTCTGTGCATCCGTGTCAGACATCCACACAACCTGCCCACCGCGGGAGATGGAGAGGACGTGGAGGTTGTCGAAGTACTGGGAGTGGATCGACCACTTGTTGTGTGGGGTGAGGTAGCGCACCGTGATCTCCGGGTTGCCGTCCTCACCCTTGAGGACCTCGCCTGGGCGAGTCTCGCCGTTGAGACGCATGCGGTCAAGCGGTGGCTTGAACACAGGAAGCTGCTCGCCGTAGTCGATGAACCAGTCGTGGTCGATGAAGTAGTGCATACGACCGGAGAGCGTGTTCCAAGGCTTATCCATCGCCAGGTTCAGGGAGAACGCGGTGTAGCGGCGTCCATCACGCTTGTCGCCGGACCACTCAGGAGAGGTAATGACCTCTTGTGGGCGTTCCTTAACTTTGTCCCAGACGATCTGGGCGTCCTCGGTGCCTTCCCAGAACTCGCTTGTGTCCGAGCCGAGCATCTTGCCCAGATTCTCGAAGCCGTTGCGCGCAACCTCACCGTTGGACACACCCGAAAGGTGAAGGATCGCCTGTGCTGCCTTCACGGCGGAGTTCAGTGCAGGCCGGTCACCCGCAGAGGCAGTTTCAGCGACGCCGTTCATGCCGAAGAGCTCACCAACCTGCTTTTCGACGTTAAACGGCGTGCCGTGTACATTCGTGCCAGCCTTCTCGGTCAGTGGGCCGAAAGACATCCACTTCTCGAAGATCTTGGTGTAATCACGCTCAACTGGAACCAACTTTGCCATCGTTTGGCCCGGAACCATGCCGACTTCCTTGACATCGGGCACCACGCCGTTTGCCATGTTCGGGTTGATCTCATCCGGAGCGTCGTGAGAGATAGGCGCAGTGACGACGTCCGTCTGCACTCCCAGCCACTTGCCGGCCATGCGGGAAACAGCGTCGGACATATCGCGGAAGATCTCCCAGTCGCTTCGAGCCTCCCACGGCGGGTTGATCGCAGCGTTAAAGGTGTGGATGAACGGGTGCATGTCCGTCGTGGACAAGTCGTTCTTCTCGTACCAGGTAGCCGCAGGGAAGACGATGTCTGACACCAGGGTGGTTGAGGTGTTACGGAAGTCCGTAGTCATCATCAGATCGAGCTTGCCCATCGGTGCCTCTTCGCGCCAGCGAATCGACTTCGGGCGCTCACCCTCGGCCAGCTCCTCCGCGGAGACATCCGAATCAACGCCCAACATGTGGCGCAGGAAGTACTCGGTGCCCTTCGCCGACGATCCCATCAGGTTCGTGCGCCAGTTCAGCAGGATGCGAGGCCAGTTCTCCGGGGCATCCGGATCCTCAGCAGCGAACTCCATCTGACCCGACTCGAGCTGGTCGACGATGTAGTCCTTCACATCCATGCCCGCCTCCTTGGCTTGCTCAGCGAGCAGCAGTGGGTTGCGGTTGAACTGCGGGTACGACGGCATCCAACCACGCTTCATGGCCTCGACCAGCGTCTCCGACAAGAACTTATCTTCCGACGCACCCTTACGCGCCAGAGGCGAGGCCATCCTTGAGGCCTTCGAGTTGTCGTAGCGCCACTGGGAGGTAGTCAGGTAGTAGAACCCGGTGGTGATCATGTGACGCGGTGGACGGTTCCAGTCATTTGCGAACGCGTACTGACTCCAGCCCGACTGCGGACGCAGCTTCTCTTGGCCCACGTAGTGCGCCCAACCACCACCGTTGACACCCTGGGTGCCACACATAGAAGTCAGTGCGAGGAAGGTGCGATAGATGGAATCCGCGTGGACGTAGTGGTTCACGCCTGCGCCCATGATGATTTGGGAGCGGCCCTTCGAGTCCAGTGCGTTCTGCGCAAACTCGGTGGCGATGCGTTCGATCTGCGCAACTGGAACATTGGATAGCTCCTCGGCCCAAGCAGGGGTGCCGACCTCGGAGGCGTCGTTAAAGTCAGCCGGCCAGGAGCCTGGCAGCTGCAGCGTCGGGCGGTTCACGCCGTAGTGCGCAAGCATGATGTCGTACACGGTGGTGACGGTGCGGCCAGCAATCTCACGGACTGGGACACCGCGACGGTATACGCCAGCGCCGATAGGACCATCCGAGTCCAATGCCTCACGCGAAGCATCCATGTCGAAGCGTGGGAAGCACACCTCGGCGGTGCCGTAGGAGTTGGTATCCGCCATGGACATCACCGGGTTGGCGTTGTCATGGCGCAGGTTCCACTTGCCGGGTTCGGTCTTGTAGTGGTCCGCGATGGTGCCACCTGGGTCGACAACAGTGCCGTCTGCTTCAATGTTGAGCAGGCGGTACTGGGCGTTATCGCTGTTGGCCAGGGCGGCGTCATCAAGCTTGTCTGCGGTGAGGAACTTTCCTGGAGCGAACGTGCCGTCCTCGAGCTGATCAAGCTCCACCAGGAACGGTGCATCCGTGTACTTGAGCATGTAGTCCATGAAGTACTGCGGCTGCTGCGTAACGTGGAACTTGCTCAAAATGACGTGGCCCATCGCGAAGGCGAGGGCGCCATCGGTGCCCGGCGACATGCGCATCCATTCGTCGGCGAACTTCGTTGCATCGTTGTAGTCAGGGGAGACCACGACAATCTTGGTGCCCTTGTAGCGCACCTCAGTCATGAAGTGGGAGTCCGGGGTACGGGTCACCGGGATGTTGGAGCCCCACATCATCAGGTAAGAGGAGTTGAACCAGTCGCCGGATTCCGGCACATCCGTCTGGTCGCCGAACGTCTGCGGGGAGGCAGGCGGGAGGTCCGCATACCAGTCGTAGAAGGACAGCATCGCACCGCCGATGAGCCCCAAGAAACGGGTACCGGCAGAGTAGGAGACCTGGCTCATCGCAGGAATCA
Organism: Corynebacterium sp. NML140438; assembly: GCF_001875725.1. Classification (GTDB taxonomy): domain Bacteria; phylum Actinomycetota; class Actinomycetes; order Mycobacteriales; family Mycobacteriaceae; genus Corynebacterium. The sequence continues at coordinate 25,045 of NZ_MLCQ01000018.1, forward strand.
CTGTGAAGCCAGCGATGCGGTCTGGGCCCCACTGCTTGATGGTGTACACGTGCGCTGCTGCCGCGATTTCGACGGCCTCTTCGTAGGCCACGCGCACCAAACCGCCCTTGCCACGGGCGCCGACGTATGCGCGGCGCTTGACCGGGTCTTCCTGGATCGCACGCCAGGCAAGTACTGGATCGCCGTCGTGCTGCTTCTTTTCGTGGCGGTACATCTCCAGTAGCGCGCTGCGCACATACGGGTAGCGGATACGCGTCGGTGAGTAGGTGTACCAGGAAAATGAAGCGCCACGCGGGCATCCGCGAGGTTCGTACTCTGGGAAGTCAGGGCCAGTGGTGGGGTAGTCGACAGCCTGGGACTCCCAGGTGATGACGCCATCTTTGACGTAGACCTTCCAGGAACAGGAACCTGTGCAGTTCACACCGTGCGTGGAGCGCACCATCTTGTCGAAAGACCAACGGTTGCGGTAAAACACGTCAGCTTGGCGGCCGCCCTCGAGGAAAATCTGCTGGCCGGAAGGCGTGACGTCGCCTTTGCGAACGAACCCACCAAGTTTAAACAGCGGGTTGGACTGTGTCGCATCAGTCATGGTTCACAATCTCCTTGAATGAAAGTGAGAAAACGGGGTCGTGAATGAAATGGCTGTTAGCCAGGGAACGGTGCGTTCGGGCGGGCGTAGTAGATCCATGCGAGTGTCGTAGCGAAGGTGAAGAAAACTACGCAGCCCCAGAAGAACGTGGGCGCACTCATCAGCGTGAGCAGCACACCAACGATGAACGGCCCGAATGCTCCGATCGCGCCGGTAAACCCGATAACACCGCCTGCCTGGCGCTTCGGCAGAATCATTGGCATCTGCTTGAAAGTGCCAGCGTTGCCGATGCCAGCGAAGACAGACATGGCCAGCATGGTGTAGAAGAACGGTGCCGCGGCGTCACCACCACGGGCAAGGAAAATTGCGGCAATTGCAGTGGTGACCGTCATGCCAACACCAGCAACGAACGTCCAGATTGCACCGCCGTACTTGTCGCACAGTGGGCCCCACAGAGCGCGAACCAGGGCCCCGAGCAGGGCGTACATGAATGCCCAACCGAGCAGCTTCGTCGCGTTGTCGCCGAAGGAGTTCTTCATCAACAGTGCGAGCTGAGCGCCGAATCCGGCGATGGCGCCGAACGTCATCACGTAAATGATGGTGAGGATCCAAGTGTTCTTGTTTCCGAAAATATCGATCTGCTGGCGGAAGTTTGCCTTCACCGGAACGTCCTTCAGCATCAGCCAGGACACGATGACCATGATGATGACCCAAGGGACGAAGAAGGCCGGAACGTTATGCACGTTGATCGCGGTACCTGAACCATCCGAAGCCTCGATCGTGCCGATCATCGTGGTGCCGATGAGCCAAGGTGTCAGCAACAGCACGAACGACATGCCGAGGTTGCCCAGGCCTGCCTGGAGGCCGAGCGCCGTACCGGACTTTGCCTTCGGGAAGAAGTACCCCGTCGACGGCATAAAGCCTGAGAAGATACCGCTGCCGATACCTGTCATAAAGGACAGGATCATGAGCGTCGCGAATGAAGTCTCAGGACTCTGGACCGCAAAATACCAGCCGACCAGTGGGATGAGGAAGAGTGCTGTCGAAAGCGTAATGAGCTTTCGGGTACCAAGAACTGGTGGCAAGAACATCCAAATCAGGCGGAAGATACCAGCCGCCAGTCCTGGGACTGCAGTAAGCCAGTAAAGCTGTGCAGCAGTGAGGTCGAACCCGATCTCATTGAGGCGCGGCGCGACCGCCGCAACGATGTACCAGGTGACGAACCCGAAGAACATCGAAATTGTGGTGATCCAAAGTGTGCGCCATGCGATTCCGGCGTCCCACTTTTCTGGATCTTCAGTGTCCCAACCGGTGAGTACCCGTTGGGAGGTGTCGAGCTTGGACATGTGGTGAAATCCTCTTCAAAAAATGCGATAAAGGTCTATGTGCTCCGGGTGAATAAAAATGTCAGAAAAACCCGCAACTACTTTTAAGAATAGTTGCAGTGAACTGCTACTATCAACTTATCCACGAGAAAAGTCGTGCATAATTACGCAACACGCATGTGTCCTAATTCAAGGATTTGTACATATGCCGGTGTTTGCCCAGGGAAGGAACACTTCATGGAAAAAACAACGGACCCTACAGCGGTAATAATCGTCGTTTCGGACCGAGTTTTCGGCGGCGAGCGAAAGGATAAAGCTTCCCCCGCCGCTATCCAGCTGCTCACCGAAGCTGGATTTCAGGTCGCACCTCCCGTAGTCATTCCAGAGGGTGACAAAGCGCTCAGGGGCGCAATGGCACAGGCGGTGAAGGGCGGGAACTCGCTCATCCTCACCTGTGGTGGTACCGGACTGGGGCCCCGAAACCTCACCCCTGAAGTAAGCGAAGAGTTCATCTCCACACGGCTCCACGGCATCGAAACCCAAGTACTGATCGACGGGCTGGAGCATTCACCGCGCGCCGGACTTTGCCGAGGCCTCATTGGTCTCACTTCCCGGGAGCCTGGTGCAAGCCTCATCGTCAACGCCCCGAGTTCGCACGGTGGCGTGCGAGACACCCTCGGTGTCATCCTTGCGCTGTGGCCGAGTCTGACAGAGTGGGTTCGCTAACCAGACGCTACTCGGTAGCGGGAAACTCGACGTCCCCAAGCTCGTCGAGTTCCAACCGCGTATCGTAGTCGCGCTCAGCGCCAGTGCCCTGGACTCGTACTATGTGCTCAACCGCGTCGAAGAGGCGCTTCGCGGGAATGTCGCGTGAGCCCGCAGCGTCGAGTGCTGCTACCAAGGAGGCTCGGTTCCACACCGCGCACAGTGGTTGCAGATAGCCGTCAACCGCTTCAATGACCGCGACGTCCGCGCCGTCACGGACGGGCTGCGCGAGGACCGGGACCAGTTCAGGGGAGCGCGGTGCGTCGACGGAGACGACGGCGACGAAGGGTGCGTCGATACGCGAGAGCCCCGCAGCAATCCCCGCGACGGGACCCCCAAACGGCGGATCCTCACTTATGGTGGCCACTCCGAGCGGCTGTGGGCTCACCACGATGCGCGGTACCTCATCGGGGATGAGCGAGCACACCGCATCAACGAGGCGGGTGCCGTTCACTTTCACCTGGGCTTTATCGGCGCCCATTCGTGTCGAGCGCCCCCCAGCGAGCACAACGACGCCGACATCCTCCCACTCGTCTCGCACGCTATGCCTCGGGGAGTTCGCGCGACCAGTCTCCGGAGCGGCCACCGGACTTCGCGACGATCCCGATCCGGCGTACAAATGCGGAACGGTCAACACCCTTGACCATGTCCACGATGGCAAGCGCCGCGACGCTGACAGCAGTGAGTGCTTCCATTTCGACGCCCGTCCGGTCCGCGGTGCGCACCGTGGCCTCGATAAATACGTGGTCATCGCGCAGCTCGACGTCGACAACGCAGCCGTGCACTCCAATCGTGTGCGCAAGTGGGAGGAGGTCTGGCACGCGCTTCGCAGCTGAAATACCTGCGACTCGGGCCACCGCCAACACGTCGCCCTTCGGCACAGTGCCTTCGCGCAACGCCTGCATCACCTCAGGCGAGCAAGCGACCTCGCCTTGCGCAGTCGCGTTTCGGACGGTTGGCTTCTTTTCCGTGACGTCGACCATGTAAGCCTGGCCAGCAGCGTCGAGATGAGTGAATTCCATGTTGAGTCTTTCTATTCCTAAAACAGCATCACTGGGACACGCGCAGGGGCGTCGGTTCCGGGGGCAAGGACAGCGATTCCATCGACCGCAGGCAAGGAAGCGACGAATCCAGAGCCTCCATGCCCTCCGGCGAACGCTTCAGCGCGGACCGCTCCGCGTTCGGCGCGAAGGCACACAGGCACAAAGACATGCCGCTCAGCACGCGGGGCAGGGAAGTGCGTATCGACGTCCGCCATCACCGTAGCGCGTTCGTCCACGGTGCAGCGTGTGTTGTCTCCAGCGCTCGCGCGCAGCAGCGGGATCGCGTACAACGCGCACGAGACAAACGCGGCAACAGGGTTGCCTGGTAGGCAGATGAACGCAGCGCCAGACCAACGGCCCACGCCTTGCGGGCTTCCGGGGCGCTGGGCCACGTGCCCGAACCACATGTCTGGATCGGATTCCGTGATGGCGCGGACCACGTCGTACGCGCCCGCGCTGACGCCGCCTGTGGTGACCACGATGTCCGCTTGCTCCGCGGCCCGCTGTAGCAGGGCTTCGGTCGAGTCCGTGTCGTCGTCAGCGTGCATCGTGATCACATTGGCGTAGCCGCTTTCGCGCAGCAGTGTTGCCACCATTGGCAGGTTTGAATCTGGAATCTGCGCACCGTGAATGTCGCCCGGCCAAGCGACGAGCTCGTCGCCGGTAGAGACCACAGTGACAGTCGGGCGCTCGAACACATCCACTGTGCGCACTCCTGTTGCGACGAGTGCGGCGAGCGTACCTGCATCAATCCGGGTCCCTTTGCGAGCAACCACGTCACCGATACCAACATTCTCACCCGCGTGACGAATGTGGGATCGCCCAAGGTCTGCGGTATGAATTTGCACTTCGTTGGGCAGCGGATGAGGACCTCGGGGGATGTTTGTCTGCTCGACCGGAACGATATGGAGGCCTTCTTGCGGAGGCACCGGTGCGCCGGTCATGATGCGGACCGCGTGGCCGGGTGGGCAGTTGATCGCCTCATGTCCGGCGGGAATTTCACCAGCTACAGGCAGCACCCAAGGCCCCTCGCCGCAAAGGTCCGTCTCGTGAGCTACGAAGCCGTCGACCGCCGAGTTTGAAAAAGGCGGAACCGGAAACCTCGCGACTACATCTGCTGCAAGTACCTGGCCTGCGCAGTCGCTTAATGGCACGTCGCGTTGGATGCGGGGGCGCGCCATCGCTAAGACGCGCGTCAGATGATCATCGATAGAAGGAAGAGTACCCATTAGTTGCTAACCACCAATTTCGCTCATGAGGCGCTCCGGTTGCAGGAAGCCCTCGTCATCAATGCCGTGTCCGGGTTTCTTCAGCCACATCGCCTTGGACCAGAGGTCTGCCAACTCCGCATCGGAAGCGCCAGCTCGCATGACATCTCGAAGTGAGACCTCGTCAGCCGCCTTTGAAAACAGGCACGACCGGATGGAGCCGTCGGTTGTCAGACGGGTTCGGTCACACGCCCCGCAGAAGGGGTGCGTCACCGATGCAATAATCCCAAGCTTGCCTTTGTGGGTGCCGTCGGAGATATCCCACAATGCAGCAGGGGCGGAACCCCGTGGCTCCACAGCAGGCGAAAGGGTGAAATCTTCGCGGAGCCGCTCAACCAAATCATGGGCGGTGACCATGTCGGCTCGCTTCCACTGCTCGCGAGGGCCAAGTGGCATTTGCTCAATGAAGCGCAACTGCAGTCCGCGCTCTAGCGCGAAGCGCACAAGATCCGTGACACCGTCTTTGTTCACGCCAGGCATGACCACGGCGTTTACCTTTACCGGGTGGAGGCCAACCTCCACCGCGGCGTCGATGCCTGCGAAGACATCGTCAATCCGATCACGCCGTGTGAGTTGCGCGTAGAGCTCCCGATCCGTCGTATCAAGAGAAACGTTGACGCGGTCGAGGCCGGCGTCGACAAGCGATTGCGCGCGATGGGCAAGGCCTAGCGCATTCGTGGTTACTGCCGTTGAAGGAGCAACTCCTTCATCGGTCCGCATTGCCTTTGTCTCGCTGATGATGTGCTCAAGCGAGCGGCGTAAGAGAGGCTCACCCCCTGTGAAACGGACCTGCCGAATGCCCAGCCGCTCTACCGCGAGCCGGATCAGGCGGATCGTCTCTTCATCCGTCAGCGCCTCTTCCGTCGGCATCCACTCGAGGCCCTCCGCCGGCATGCAGTATGTACAGCGCAGGTTGCAGCGGTCGGTGAGACTGACCCTGAGGTCTCGCGCCGTGCGCCCAAAACGATCGTCGAGCGTGCGCGGCGCAGGCTGCTCGCCAGGGTCCAGGCTGGCGTTTGGCGCGAGAGGTCCGTCGGAGTCAGCGCGGGGCGCTAACGGCGACGCAAGCGGAAGATGAATGGGCATAGTGCTGTCAATAATAAGTAGGAAACGTGCAAGGTCAAGAATTAGTAGCGGAAAACCCGTATTTATTGTTCGGGCTCTTGCCTCTTTCTTCCACGGTTGCCCGGTCCGGGTAAGGCAATGATTTCGTAGTCGCCATTGGCCAGGTGCTTCCGCAGGTCCTTCTTGTCGAACTTGCCCACCGATGTTTTGTCAATGACATCGACGAACGTCCAATACTCAGGGGCCATCCACGTTGGCAACACATCGGCCAGACTCTTGCGCAGCTGCGCAGCTGTCTCAGCGGTGCGGGGAATATCGTCCAGCAGCACGGTAATCGCCAGCGGACGCTCGCCCCACTGCCGGTCGGGGAATCCAATCACCGCGCACTCGATGACATCCTCTGCTTCCATGATGAGGTTTTCTACCTGCGCGGAGTAAATCCATTCGCCGCCAGAGCGGATGACGTCGCGGGCACGGTCGTACAAGGTCATATACCCATCGGCGGTGACGGTGCCCACATCTCCCGTGCGCAGCCAACCATCTGTAGTGAAGTGGTGGCGGGCATCGTTAATCTCCTTGCCACGGAACGTCGAGGCGAGCTCACCCTTTTCCTGGGTCGGCGAGTGGTAGTAGCCGCTTGCAACCAAGTTGCCGCGCACTTGAATCTCGCCCTGTGAAAGATCTGTCGACGCCATCACCTCGCCATCGTTGACCACCCGGTACTCAAGCCACGGCACAAAACGTCCCTGCGACACCCGGTACGCCTGGCGCGCTTCGCCCGATGCGCCGGACGGTGGGCGCGCCACCGTGCCCACCGTCGACGTTTCCGTCATGCCCCAAACGTGGATGACGTCGACGCCGTAGCGCTCTTCCCACACCTTGATCAACGCTGGCGGAGCAGGGGAGCCGCCGACAAAAATCTCCTGCAAACTCATACGCTCTGGCGGCGTATGCAGGTAATGCACCATCAGCTGGATCCACAGGGTAGGCACTCCATGCGCCACGCGCGGATGCGTTGAGGCAATGATTGTTGCAAGCGTCGGAGCGGAAACATCAGCGCCGGGCAGCACCAACGGAGCACCAGTTAAAAACGCTGCGAATGGCACGCCCCAGCTCAACACGTGATAAATGGGGATGCAACACAGAAACGATTCGCCGTGCGTAATCGCCAGGGAGTCGGTAGAACGAAGCGTCATCGCCTCTAACCAGAGGGAGCGATGCGAGTAGGCCACGCCCTTCGGGGCCCCTGTTGTCGCAGTGGAATACACGAGCGCGGCGGCGGTATTCTCAGGCTGCTCCGGCCACAGGTAGCGGGTAGATTGGCCGTCGAGAAGTTGCTCGTAGCTGTGCACTTGAGCTGTGCCCATTGACAGCCCTAGTATGTCCTCGCCGAGCAACGCACCCGTAAAAACGACGTGCTCTACCAACGGGCAGAGCTCCATGACCCGAGAAAGCTTCTCTGCCAGACGAGGATCCGCCACGATCACCTTCGCCTCCGAGTGGTTTACCACATACGCGATTTGATCTGGCATCAGCTGTATATTCAGTGGGGTAAAGACGGCGCCTTTTGCGGCGGTACCGAACATCACCTCAATATGCTCGGAGCAGTTGAACATGAATGTTGCCACGCGCTGGTCGGCGTCAATACCAAGCAGGATCTCGGCTGCGTTGGCAAAAGCGCTGGCTCGCGCGCCAATGTCCGCGAACGTGCATTCTTCAGCACCCGTGAGGCCCCACGTCGTACACTTCGTCGAAGCGTGGGCGGTACGCCCATACTCCAAAATGCGACCGACGGAAAACGGCACTTCCTGCATGGTTGAAAGCATGGCACCACTTTAGCGTGAATCGCACACCTACAGCCCAAACATGGGTTACAATACTGGGCGGATCACGCGCGTCGCACAAGGTTGGTCGCGCACCCAGTCTCACCGATCCGCTTCCTCCTTTTTGCAATCTACGTGCAGTGGCGTAGTTTTATTACATGGTTTTCACTGACCATGGGGGAGCGCGCAGGCAGTTCAGTTACTGCTAATGAACTTGCAGCGCACAGTGAACGTAACGACACAATGCACACGAAAGCTTCGAATCAGTGTTCACTCTCTTTGCTGGCGAAGTGACGAAAGGACATCCGTGACAGATACGGGAAACGCAGCAGGAACCGACCTTCAGGCACTGAAGATTCCTGAACTGCGCAAACTTGCCGCCGAAAAAGGACTTAAAGGTGTCTCCGGTCTACGAAAGGGCGAGCTCATCCAGGCCATTACGACCGGTACGGTCCCTGGTAAGACCCCTGCGAAGGCTGCAGAAGAGGAATCGCACAGCGACAACCGCCGTCGCGCAACTCGCAAGGCTGCTGACCCCGCTGAAAACAGTGAGGCAAAGGGTGATAAGTCGGGCGACGAAGAAAAGGCGAACGAGCAGCAGTCCGGGCAGCACGAGGGGCGCTACGAGTCCAGGTCTGCAGCACGCCGCGCTCGTCGGAACCGCGCAAAACACAACCACGAGGCCCACGAGCCCCATGAGTCTGACGCGGAGCAGAAGCGTTCGAATGAAGAGAAGAACGACAAGCACGATAACGACTCGTCCGTTGAGAAGTCTGACAACAACAATGACAGCAATGGCAACGGTGGCCGTGGCCGTAACCAGCGCAACGACCGTGGAGGTCGCAACAACCGTGACCACGACGAAGACGGAGGGGGGCGTCGTGGCCGCCGCGGTCGTCGTGGACGCCGCGGTAGGGACAACAACCGTGACCAGCAGGACAACCAGAACATTCCACCAGAGGAGCTGCAGGAAGTAGCAGGTATTGTCGATGTCATCGACAACAACGCTGCGTTCATCCGCACCACTGGTTATCGCCAGAGCAGCGCAGACGTGTATGTGAACAATCGCCTCGTTCGGGCGAACGGTTTGCGTTCTGGTGACGCGGTGATCGGCCAGGTTCGCGCGAATGGGCAGGGGCACCAGCATGGCTCTGGCCGTAACCGCCAGCGCTACAACCAGCTGGTTCGTGTTGATTCCGTCAACGGTATGACGCCGGAGGACGCGAAGCAGCGCAAGCAGTTCCACAAGTTGACTCCGCTGTACCCAAACAAGCGCCTGCGCCTGGAGACGGAGCCAAATATCCTGACCACTCGTGTCATCGACCTGGTCATGCCGATCGGTAAGGGACAGCGCGCGTTGATCGTCTCGCCTCCAAAGGCTGGTAAGACGACGATCTTGCAGAACATTGCGAACGCCATCGCGAAGAACAACCCAGAGTGCTACCTGATGGTCGTCCTCGTTGACGAGCGTCCCGAGGAAGTCACGGACATGCAGCGCAGCGTGAAGGGAGAAGTTATCGCCTCGACCTTCGACCGTCCGCCATCAGAGCACACCGCTGTTGCGGAGCTCGCCATTGAACGGGCAAAGCGCCTCGTGGAGATGGGACAGGACGTCGTCGTTCTCCTCGACTCCATTACGCGTTTAGGCCGTGCGTATAACAACTCCTCACCAGCGTCTGGTCGCATCCTGTCCGGTGGTGTTGACTCCAACGCGCTGTACCCGCCGAAGCGCTTCCTAGGCGCCGCCCGCAATATCGAAGAGGGCGGCTCGCTCACAATCATCGCCACGGCGATGGTGGAGACCGGTTCCGCTGGTGACACCGTGATCTTCGAGGAATTCAAGGGCACTGGTAACGCCGAGCTGAAACTTGACCGCAAGATCGCGGAGCGCAGAGTCTTCCCAGCTGTCGACGTCAACCCATCCGGCACCCGCAAGGATGAACTGCTAATGGGGCCGGACGAGGCACGTGTCATGCACAAGCTTCGCCGCATCCTGTCGGCGCTTGACCCGCAGCAATCCATTGACATGCTGATCAAGCAGCTGAAGAAGACGAAGAGCAACGGCGAGTTCCTGATGGGCGTCGCCAACTCGGCACCAATGGTGGCTGACCAAGACGCAGAGGAGTACATCTAATGGCTGGCGAAGTTTCGCTTGTCGACGACTACGTCGCCGAATACGAGGGCATCCAGGCTCAGATGGGTGACCCGGACATCGCGGGTGACCAAGAGAGGTTCCGGAAACTCTCGAAGCGCTACGCTGAACTACAGCCAATTATCAAGGTCAATGACGCGCTGAACCAGGCGCGTGAGGACCATGAGGCTGCAGCGGAGATGGCGTACGAAGACAAAGAGTTCGCCGAAGAAGCTGAGCGTCTTGCGAAGGAAATCGTCGCGCTTGAGGAAGAGCTCGCGGACTTGCTCGCGCCACGCGACGAGCACGACGGTGATGACATCATTATGGAGCTCAAAGCTGGCGCTGGCGGAGAAGAGGCGGCACTGTTCGCTGGGGACCTCGCCCGCATGTACCAAAAGTACTGCGAGAAACACGGCTTGACCTGGGAAGTGCTTGACCTTTCCGAGTCCGATCTTGGCGGTGTGAAAGACATGACTGTCGCAGTGAAGGCGAAGACACCGTCTCGCGATGGTGCGTGGTCCAAGTTGAAGTTCGAGGGCGGCGTGCACCGCGTGCAGCGTGTGCCGGTCACCGAGTCACAGGGCCGCATTCAGACATCTGCTGCGGGTGTCTATGTGTTCCCGGAGCCGGACGAAGTGGCGTCGGTAAACATCGATGAGAAAGACATCCGCGTCGATGTCTACCGGTCCTCCGGTAAGGGAGGCCAGGGCGTGAACACCACTGACTCCGCAGTGCGCATTACGCACCTGCCGACGAACATCGTGGTGACCTGCCAGAACGAGCGCTCGCAGATTCAGAACCGCGCCCGCGCAATGCAGGTGTTGCAAGCCCGCCTCGACCAGCTCGAGCGCGAGAAGGCCGAAGCAGAAGCCGCCGAGGGGCGCGCGTCGCAGGTGCGCACCATGGACCGCTCCGAGCGTATTCGGACCTACAACTGGCCCGAGAATCGTATCTCGGATCACCGCATCAACTACAAGGCGAACAACCTTGACACGGTGCTTGATGGCAACATGGACGATCTGATTACAGCGCTTCAGACGCACGAGCGGCAGGAACGACTTGAAGCCGAGTAAACACCCCGCTCAACAGGTCATCGCCCGTGGCGCGCAGAAGCTTGCGGCCGCGGGCGTTGCCACGCCAACAGTCGACGCGAGACTCATCGCAGCCTGGCTACTCGACGAAACCCCGATGAACGTGCTGTTCCTTGACGTCGACCAGGAATTTGAAGCGGCGTTTGAGGCAGCGATTCAGCGACGTGCATCGCGCGAACCCCTCCAACACATCGTTGGGTCCGCACCGTTTGGTCCTCTCACGCTGCGTGTCGGCCCGGGCGTGTTTATCCCGCGTCCAGAGACCGAAGTTCTCGCCGACTGGGCTGTACAAACGTTGCGAACGTCCCACTTTGCGCAGCCCCCTACGGTCGTGGACTTGGGGACTGGCTCGGGCGCACTTGCGCTGTATATCGCTCACGCTCTACCGCAGGCGCGAGTGATCGCAGTAGAACGGTCCGAGACCGCGCGTGAATACGCGCAGTGCAACAACGAAGCGGTGGGGGCGAACGTTCAGATCATCGCCGGTGACATGACAGACCCGAACCTGCTCCCGGAATTGCGTGGCCGCGTGGATATGGTCGTGAGTAATCCGCCCTACGTGCCGAATACCGACGGGTTGGACCCGGAAGTCTACGTCGACCCTGCTGAGGCTGTCTTCTCTGGAGATGACGGTATGGATGCGATCCGTGGGCTCGTGCCGGTAGCTGCCACCCTTCTTAAGCCCGGGGGAGTGTTTGCGGTCGAGCACGACGACGCAACCTCTGATCTGACCGTCGACGTCGTAGCAGCAAGTGGCGTATTTGCAAGCATTGAACGGCTACCGGACCTCACCGGAAAACACCGCTTTGTCTGCGCGCGGAAACAGAGCGAGTAAGCTAGTCCGGTACTGAACAAAGAAGACGAGGAGCATTATGGCGAGCAGGGTTTTCCAGTGCCTCGAGCCAGAAGAACGCGAACAAGGACTGCAAGCGGCCGAAGCAGCGGTAAAAGAGGGGCGTTGTATCGTTCTTCCTACTGACACCGTCTACGGCATCGGGGCGGACGCATTCAACAACCAAGCGGTGGCTACACTATTGGCAACGAAACGCCGTGGCCCGGATATGCCAGTGCCAGTCTTGGTTGGTTCCTGGACGACTATCCAGGGGCTTGTGCGAGAGTTCACCGATACGGCGAAGACGCTCGTCGAAGCATTTTGGCCCGGTGGCCTATCAATCGTCGTCCCTGAGGCGCCGAGCCTGCCATGGAACCTTGGGGATACCCGTGGCACTGTGTTGCTTCGGATGCCAAATCAACCCTTGGCACTTGAGCTGTTGCAGCGCACCGGGCCGATGGCGGTTTCGTCGGCGAACCTCACCGGCAACCCGCCCGCCCTGAACGCGGCTGCAGCGCGCCAACAGTTTGGTGACGCCGTGGGCGTGTACCTCGAGGGCGGCCCTGCGGAAGTAGGCACCCCGTCAACGATTATCGATGTCTCCGGCCCCAGCCCCGTCATCTTGCGTGAGGGAGCGATCAGTGCCGAGCGCATTGCTCAAGTCCTTAAGCTTGACCCAGAGCAATTGCGGAGGAAATAGATGGGCGGTGCCGGAGTCCCACTGCGTGAACTGGGCTTGGTGCTGCTTGTCGCTGCAGCGATTACCTACCTACTGACTGGTGCAGTTCGCACCGCACTCATTCGCACAGGCAGGGTAGCGGAGATCCGCAAACGCGACGTGCATACCCAGCCGACACCGTCCGTCGGTGGCCTGGCTATGTTCACAGGACTTGTCTGCGCCCTCTTTCTCGCCCAACAGCTTCCGGCCCTCACACGTGGCTTTGCCCCAGTCACACCGGAAATGACGGCGGTGTTCGCTGGTGCGAGTGGCATTGTCATCCTCGGAATTGTCGACGACCTCTACGAACTCGGGGCCGTCGTTAAGCTCTGTGGGCAACTCGTAGTCGCCGGTCTCATGAGTTTTCTCGGGCTCGTATTTACGGTCTTCTATGTGCCGTTCGGGGAGGGGACCACGCTGATCCTCGACCAGGTGCAGGGCATGTTGCTTTCCGCTTTCTTCACTGTGTTAATCATCAATGCTGTGAACTTCGTTGATGGCATCGACGGGCTCGCCGCTGGCCTTGGCATGATCGCTGGGGGAGCGATTCTCCTCTTCTCCCTGACTGTGCTTCACGACCAAGGGGGTGCCGTTTCGGCTTACCCACCGGCAATTATCTGTTCTGTGCTGGTTGGCATATGCGCGGGGTTCTTGCCGCATAACTTCGAACCAGCCCGGATTTTTATGGGAGACTCCGGCTCGATGCTCATTGGACTGCTGCTGGCCGCGGCGTCGACGTCAGCGTCGGGAAAGATCAACATGTCGCTCTACGGCGCAGCGGACATGGTGGCATTAGTCAGCCCAATTATTGTTGTGCTGGCGGCCATTGCACTGCCTTTGCTTGATTTCATGTGGGCCGTGATTCGGCGAGTCATTCGTGGCCAGCGCCCGTGGGAGGCAGATGCTGGACACATCCACCACCGGCTGCTTCGGCTCGGCCATACACACCGGCGCACTGTTTTGGTCCTCTATATGTGGATTTCCGCAGTAGCGCTCGGCGCGGTGAGCTTTTCGATCGTCCCCACCCGATTTGCCGTCGCATTCACTGTCCTGTCGCTGGCGATCGCTTTTGTCGCGACGCTCATCCCGTGGTTGAAGGGCAAGATTGGCCCTGCAACTGTGTAGGATGTCCAAACGTGGATACTCCAAAGAACCCGGCGACAGCGAACCTCGAAGTCTCAGATACTGCACAGTACCAAGATCAGCGACGACCATTACTGCGCGCGTTGCGTTTCGGAACTATCGCGCTAGTGGCTCTGCTTATCGTCTCGCTCATGGGATGGGGTGCAGTAAGCGGTGCGCCAGGGCTGTGGGCCGCACTCATGGGGGTCGGTATTGGTGGAGGCTTCGTGCTTTTGACCGCAATCAGCGTGCTGGTGACGTCGAATTCCACTCCGACTGCGACCATGGCCGTGGTACTCGGCGGCTGGCTTATCAAGATGGTCGTCATTGTCCTTATTTTGCTCGCGCTTCGGGATGCGACGTTTTATGATTCGACGGCGTTTGGCGTTACAACGATTGCAGCGTTGGTTGTAGCGCTCGGAGCGGAAGCGATGGGAGTCCTGAGCGTTCGTACGGCGTATATTCAGCAGTCGTAAATATGCGGACATTTTCGTCGCTACCCCTGGCCTTGGGGTGGCGACGTTTCTTTATGCCGAAATGCGGGGGTGGTATTCCCGAATTAGCGGATGTGTACCCCTTTTTGGAACGGGTGTGGGGGAAGTAACAAACGCGACGAAAACGCCAGTACCAGCCACATTTACTAGCGTGAATGTCCAAAATCTTCAGAAGAAGCTTTGCAGGACCCCCTAAAGAGTAAAAATACGCTGTGACCTGTTAAAGTATCGAGCGGGTTAGTTAAGGTCTGCTGCTTCCTCATTTTTCGCTGGAAGAAGCACGAAAAGACATCCCCTGTCCCGTGGTAGAAGATGTGCGACGGAGTCCGCCGCGGAGACAGCTTGTTGGAGACGTCCATCGCACCGCACATCCTGTGCGGCCCGAGAACGGGAGAGAACGCTGAGCGTTACAACTTTGGCCATGAAGGGTACATTCCACGCACCCCAATTGGGTCCAGAATTTTTCCCGGGGCACACGTTCGACCAGTTCATTGGTGAAGACTTTGCCAATGGCTGGTTTGCGTTGGACCGTATCATGCTCGTCCGCCTGTTCATGGCGGCAGTATTGGTGGTCCTCTTTGTTATTGCTTTTAGGAAGCCCAAGCTGGTTCCTAAGGGTCTGCAGAACATTGGCGAGTTGGGTGTGGACTTCGTCCGTATCCACATCGCCGAAGACACGTTGGGGAAGAAGGAAGGTCGGCGCTTCCTGCCGGTCATCGCGACAATCTTCTTCACGATCCTGTTCATGAATGTCGCCACGATCATCCCTGGCCTCAACATCTCGCCAAACGCACGTATCGGTATGCCGATTGTGCTGGCTGTTGTCGCCTACATTGCGATGATCTACGCGGGCGTGCAGCGCTACGGCGTTGCCTTCTTCAAGCACTCGACCGTGATTCCTGGGTTGCCGTTCTTCTTGCACTTCCTTGTTGTGCCGATCGAGTTCTTCTCGACGTTTATTCTGCGTCCGGTCACGCTGGCGCTTCGTCTTATGGCGAACTTCCTGGCTGGCCACATCATTCTCGTACTGCTGTACTCTGCTACGAACTTCTTCTTCTGGCAGATCTCGGCCTGGACGAGCGTGTCAGGGCTGACCCTGATCGCGGCGTTGCTGTTCACCCTGTATGAGTTGATCATTATCTTCCTGCAGGCGTACATCTTCGCTCTGTTGACTGCGGTGTACATCGAACTGTCGCTGCATGCAGACGCGCACTAACAAAGCGCAACCTACTGGTCAAACTGAATAAACCCCATATAATTTGTCACTCGTTTGCCTGCGTGAGGTATTGCAGGCAAACACCAAGAAAGGGAACGACTTTCACATGAACGACATCATTCTTGCTCAGGCAGCGGCCGCTACCGAATACACCGGTCTCGGCACCATCGGCTATGGCCTCGCAACCATCGGCCCTGGCATCGGCATTGGCATGCTGGTCGGTAAGACCGTTGAAGGCATGGCACGTCAGCCAGAGATGGCTGGCCAGCTGCGTACCACCATGTTCCTGGGTATCGCCTTCGTTGAGGCACTTGCCCTGATTGGCCTCGTTGCAGGCTTCCTGTTCTAAAAAGAACTCACGAATTCCACGTACACTTTTTAGATCAGGAGCAACCAATGACTAACGTCAACGATATTTTCGTGTTGGCAGAGGGAGAGACGTTTCCGCTTGAGACGGAGCCGTCGATTCTCTTGCCTGCCATGTACGACGTGGTTTGGTCGGCTGTTGTCTTCGTCATCGTATTCTTGCTCTTCTGGAAGTATGTTATTCCGAAGTTCCAGGAAGTGCTGGCGGAGCGCGAAGACCGAATCAAGGGTGGCATTGAGCGTGCTCAGGTTGCCCAGGCCGAAGCTAAGGCTGCTCTAGAAAAGAACAACGCTGAACTCGCTGAGGCACGCGCCGAAGCCGCTGAGATTCGTGAAGCTGCCCGAGCAAAGGGCAAGGAAATCCAGGCTGAGCTTCGTGAGCGCGCTGAAGAGGAGTCTCGTCGAATTGTTGAAGCCGGCGAAAAGCAGCTTCTGGCTTCCCGCGAGCAGGTCGTCGCTGAACTGCGTAACGAGATGGGCCAGAACTCCATCAATCTTGCAGAGCGCCTGCTGGGCACCGAGCTGTCGGATGACACCCGCCGCTCGAACACAATTGATGCTTTCCTCGCCGAACTCGACAACGTTTCTACGAGGAAGTAGGCGAAATGAAGGCAGCTAGTCGCGAAGCACAAACAAAAGTTTCTGAGCAGCTTGATCAGCTGATTCAAGGGGCAGGGGACACCGTCGCTGTTGCATTGCAACTTGGCACGGAACTATTCCTGACTGTGGATCAGCTTGATGCCGAGCGCGCACTGCGCATCGCTGTCGCTGATAACTCGCTTGATGCCTCGCAGCGTCGCGGGATCATCAACGATGTTTTCGGTGCCAAGGTCGCAGAACCCACGGCACAGATCCTTGCTGCAGCAGCTTCCGAGGAGTGGTCAAATCCGCGTGAATTCCGCGCGGGGTTGATCAACTTGGGTCGCCGCGCACTGATGAAGGGCGCTGAGGCCCAGGGACAGTTGGACCAGGTCGAAAACGAGCTGTACCAACTCTCCACCTTGCTTGAGAAGGAGCGAAAGCTGACTCAGCTTCTCTCCGACCGCACCGCTACAGCCGTACAGAAGCGCGGCCTGCTGGCGAACGTCATTTATGGCAAGGTCACCACTGTTACTGAAGCGCTAGCTTTGCAGGTCATTGGCCGTCCAGAACACCATCCGGTAGACGATCTTGCAGCTCTTGCAGCTGACGTCGCCGCGTTGCGTGGGAAGGCCGTGGCACGTGTGGTCACCGCACAAGCGCTCTCTGATGCGCAGCGCGATGCACTGGCACAGAAACTTGAGAATATTTACGGTCGTGAGATGGCAATCCATTCTGAGGTTGACCCCAGCCTCCTCGGTGGACTGACCATCCGAGTCGGCGATGAACTGATCGACGGGTCTACGCGCGGCAAGCTGAACCGCATGCGCACCGACCTCCTCGCCAACGCGACCCTTTAGTAAGAGATAATGCTGGAACAAACTACCGAGAGCAGGAAGAACATGGCGGAGCTGACGATCTCCTCCGATGAGATCCGTAGCGCGATAGCGAACTACACCTCGAGCTACTCCGCGGAGGCCTCCCGTGAGGAGGTCGGCGTGGTGACTTCGGCTGCAGATGGTATTGCCCAGGTTTCCGGGCTGCCAGGATGCATGACGAATGAGCTGCTCGAGTTTCCGAACGGCGTCATCGGCGTCGCACAGAACCTTGAGACCGATTCGATCGGTGTCGTGGTTCTGGGTAATTTCGAGACCCTCACCGAGGGCGACCAAGTAAAGCGGACAGGCGAAGTTCTGTCCATCCCGGTTGGGGAGGAATTCCTCGGCCGCGTTATTAACCCACTGGGTCAGCCAATCGACGGCCTTGGCCCAATTGAATCCAACGAAGAGCGCGCACTTGAGCTTCAGGCTGCAGGCGTCCTCGACCGCCAGCCGGTTGAGGAGCCAATGCAGACCGGTATCAAGGCTATCGACGCAATGACCCCAATCGGTCGTGGTCAGCGTCAGCTTGTCATTGGTGACCGTAAGACTGGTAAGACCGCAGTCTGCATCGACACGATCCTGAACCAGAAGCACTTCTGGGAGACCGGCGATCCGTCGAAGCAGGTTCGTTGCATCTATGTCGCTGTGGGCCAGAAGGGCTCCACGATTGCCGGTGTCCGTGCAACCCTCGAGCAGCACGGTGCGCTTGAGTACACCACCATCGTGGCTGCACCTGCATCCGACTCCGCAGGTTTCAAGTGGCTCGCACCGTTCTCCGGTGCGGCGCTAGGCCAGCACTGGATGTACCAGGGCAAGCACGTGCTGGTGATTTACGATGACCTGACCAAGCAGGCAGAGGCATACCGTGCGATCTCGCTGCTGCTGCGTCGTCCACCAGGCCGCGAGGCATACCCAGGTGACGTGTTCTACCTGCACTCCCGCCTGTTGGAGCGCGCTGCGAAGCTGAACGACGAGCTGGGTGCTGGTTCCTTGACCGCACTGCCGATCATTGAGACCAAGGCGAACGACGTGGGTGCGTTCATTCCTACCAACGTTATTTCGATTACTGACGGCCAGGTCTTCCTCCAGTCCGACCTCTTCAACCAGGGTGTTCGTCCAGCTATTGACGTGGGTATCTCCGTGTCCCGTGTCGGTGGCGCAGCGCAGACCAAGGGCATGAAGAAGGTTGCGGGTAACCTGCGTCTCGACCTTGCTGCATATCGTGACCTGGAGGCGTTCGCAGCGTTCGCTTCCGATCTGGATGCAGCTTCGAAGCACCAGCTCGAGCGCGGTCAGCGTCTGGTTGAGCTCCTCAAGCAGTCGGAGAATGCTCCGCAGCCTGTCGAGTTCCAGATCGTGTCTATCTGGCTTGCAAACGAAGGCGCCTTTGACGTCGTTCCCGTCGAAGATGTACGCCGCTACGAGTTCGAGCTGCAGGAGCACATTCGCTCCGTCGCTCCGGAGGTCTACGAACAGATCGCTGGTGGCGCTGCGCTCGACGATACGAGCAAGCAGACGCTGCTGCGCGTCAATGATGACTTCGCTCGCTCGTTCCAGTCCTCCACTGGTGAGCACATTGTGCGCGAACCAGAGGCAGACGCACTGGACAAGCGCGAGGTCAAGAAAAATACCCTTAACGTCGGCCGTTCCAAGAAGTAATTCTTGAAACAAGACGTAAACGTCTACATATAGGAAGGGAGGAGAGTAACCCATGGCAACACTTCGCGAACTACGCGACCGAATTAGGTCCGTAAACTCCACGAAGAAGATCACCAAAGCCCAGGAACTGATCGCAACATCGCAGATCACCAAGGCACAGCAGCGCGTCGAGGCGGCGAAGCCGTACGCAGACGAGCTGAAAGACGTCATGGAACGCCTCGCAGCTGCGAGCTCCCTCGACCACCCCATGCTCCGTGAGCGTGAGAATGGTCGGGTCGCAGCAGTCCTCGTGGTCACATCAGACCGCGGTATGGCCGGCGGGTATAACCACAACGTATTGAAGAAGGCAGCTGAACTTGAGCGCATGCTCGAGGAAGCTGGCTACGAAGTCGTTCGTTACATCACGGGCGGTAAGGGTGTAACCCACTACCGTTTCCGCGACATGGACGTTGAAGGTTCCTGGACCGGTTGGTCCCAGAAGCCTTCTTGGGAAGCGACCCACGACGTTCGTCGTCACCTGATTGACGGCTTCATGGCGAGCTCCGAAGGTACCGCAAAGTGGCGCGAGGGCCTGCATGGCCCAGAGGGCCAGGCGGTTCGTGGCTTTGACCAGGTACACGTGGTGTACACAGAATTTGTGTCGATGCTGACACAAGAAGCCAGGGTGCACCAGTTGCTACCAATCGAGCCGGTGCTTGAAGATTACGAGTATGAGCAGGAAGACATGCTCACCTCAAGTGGGGATGTCCAGCCGGACATGGAGTTTGAACCAGACGCGGACACGCTGATGGACGAGCTGCTTCCGGCTTACGTTTCCCGCTCGTTGTACTCGATTTTCTTGGAGGCATCCGCAGCGGAGTCCGCTTCACGCCGTACAGCGATGAAGAACGCTACGGACAACGCCACCGAATTGGCGAACAACTTGTCCCGTGAGGCTAACCAAGCCCGTCAGGCAAAAATTACCCAGGAAATCACCGAGATTATCGGCGGCGCTGGCGCGCTGTCTGGTAGTGGAGAAAGTGACTAAATCATGACTACTGCTCACTCTTACGACGAGCTCGGCGAGGAGCCAACGGGTCAGGCTCAGAATGAGTCCGATTTCGCTCAGAACCCAGCAGGGTCTGAGAATGGCCGCGTCGTGCGCGTCATCGGCGCAGTCGTCGACGTGGAGTTCCCGCGTGGCGAGCTGCCCGCTCTGTACAACGCACTTGAGGTCGACATCGACCTCGGTGAGATGTCTCGCACCATCGTGCTCGAGGTTGCCCAGTTCCTTGGCGACAGCCTCGTCCGCACAATCGCTATGGCACCGACCGACGGTTTGGTTCGTGGCGCACAGGTACGTGACTCCGGCAACCCAATTTCCGTTCCGGTTGGCGACCAGGTCAAGGGCCACGTGTTCAACGCACTCGGCCAGTGCCTGGACGACCCATCGGTCGGCGTTGGTGGCGAGCGCTGGGGGATCCACCGCGAGCCACCAGCGTTCAAAGACTTGGAAGGTAAGACCGAGATCCTTGAAACCGGCATTAAGGTCATTGACCTGCTCACCCCATACGTGAAGGGTGGCAAGATTGGCCTCTTCGGCGGTGCTGGTGTTGGTAAGACCGTTCTCATCCAGGAGATGATTACTCGTATCGCACGCGAGTTCTCTGGTACCTCCGTGTTCGCCGGCGTCGGCGAGCGCACCCGTGAGGGTACCGACCTCTTCCTCGAGATGGAGGACATGGGTGTTCTGCCAGATACAGCCCTAGTCTTCGGCCAGATGGATGAGCCACCAGGGGTTCGTATGCGTGTCGCGCTGTCCGGCCTGACTATGGCGGAGTACTTCCGCGATGTTCAGAACCAGGACGTGCTGCTGTTCATCGATAACATCTTCCGTTTCACCCAGGCTGGTTCTGAGGTATCGACCCTGCTGGGCCGTATGCCTTCCGCCGTGGGTTACCAGCCAACGCTGGCAGATGAGATGGGTGTCCTTCAGGAGCGCATTACCTCGACCAAGGGCCGTTCGATTACGTCGCTGCAGGCCGTGTACGTGCCAGCCGACGACTACACCGACCCGGCTCCAGCGACGACCTTCGCTCACCTGGATGCGACGACTGAGCTTTCGCGTTCCATTGCTTCCAAGGGTATTTACCCAGCAGTGGACCCGCTGACCTCCACGTCGCGTATCCTTGAGCCAGGCATCGTTGGTGAGCGTCACTACGAGGTTGCTCAGCGAGTGATCGGTATTCTGCAGAAGAACAAGGAACTGCAGGACATCATCGCAATTCTCGGTATGGACGAGCTTTCTGAAGAGGATAAGGTCACGGTTATGCGTGCTCGTAAGATCGAGCGCTTCCTGGGCCAGAACTTCTTCGTTGCAAAGAAGTTCACCGGCGAAGAGGGCTCCTACGTTCCGCTCGAGGAGACCATCGACGCATTCGAGAAGCTGTGTGACGGCGAATTCGATGCATACCCAGAGCAGGCATTCAACGGCCTGGGTGGCTTGGATGACGTAGAGGCTGCCTACAAGAAGCTGCAAGGCTAGGAGGCAATAATGGCTGAACTTACCGCTCAATTGGTCTCAGTAGACCGTATGCTCTGGAAAGGTCCAGCGAGCATCGTGACCGCTCAGACCACCGAAGGTGAGATCGGCATTCTGCCTGGCCACGAGCCGCTCCTTGGCCAGCTCAAGGACAACGGTGTCGTGACCATCCGCCCTATCGACGGCGAGCGAATTGTCGCAGCCGTCCAGGGTGGGTTCCTTTCCGTGCAAGGTGACAAGGTGACCATTCTTGCGGATTACGCCATCTTCGCTCACGAAGTGAATCGTGACGCGGCACAGGCTGAGCTTCAAAACATCGATGACGCGCTTGTGAAGTCTCGCGCAGAGGCTGAGCTTGCTGCTGTCCGTCGCAGTGAATCTCGCTAACGCGGTCACCGCGTAGGAGGAAGGTAGAGCGCCACGCTCAACCGTGTGAAACCCCGCTGCTTATGCAGTGGGGTTTTCCTTTTATCTTCTGCTTGCGCTGCACGTGTTGGAGGCTAGAATGAAGCGCATATCCTAGTACTGTCTTTCAAGCGAAGCAGAGGTGCAACGTGATCGTTTTACTGTACGTGGCCTTATGCTTCGTGATTTTTGTCATCACCGTCTGCGTATGGCGCTTCTTGATGTTCCGTAATTCGGGAGCGATTGGGCTGTTTCGCCTGCTTCCCGCAACTGGGGTCCACGGCTGGCGTCATGGGGTGCTGATCTATCACGGGGAAGAGCTTCGCTTTTACAAACTGCGGTCGTTGTCATTCCAGTACGACATGTGCATCGAGCGGACACAGACGAGTTTCGAGGGAATGCGAGCGCTCACGCAAGAAGAACAATCGTTTATGCCGGGAATTAAGGAAGCGGTGCTGCTTCATGGTCATGAGGGGGACATCGAATTTGCGGGCCAGAAGCATGCACAGATGGCGTTGATTTCTTGGATTGAATCTGCTCCCGATGAGCGACAGGAGAAAGTCGACTACGAGGCGTTGCGTCGCCGTGTGCTGCGTGACCGTGGCCGCGATCCTCGTCTTTAGCGGGAGGATTCTGCACAGTTCTGATCGAGCTGTAGCCTTGTATCCATGCGTCTTGTCATTGCTCGCTGTTCAGTAGATTATGTTGGTCGCCTCGATGCGCATTTGCCGTCTGCGCTTCGCCTCATTTTGATGAAGGCTGATGGATCTGTTTCCATCCATGCAGACGACCGTGCGTACAAGCCTTTGAATTGGATGACGCCTCCGTGCACGATCCGTGAGCAGTCCGTCGTGGATATCGATGGGGAAGACACGGGTGACGAGTTGTGGATCGTTGAGAACCCCAAGGGCGAGCAGCTTCGTATCACGGTTGAGGAGATCGTCGCTGACACTAGCGTGGAGCTGGGGGAAGATCCTGGCTTGGTGAAGGACGGTGTGGAGTCGCATCTGCAGGAGCTGTTGGCTGAGCACATTTCCACGCTGGGGGAAGGCTACACGTTGGTGCGTCGTGAATACCCGACTGCGATTGGTCCGGTCGACCTGTTGGCGAAAGATGCAGATGGCAAGACTGTAGCTGTTGAGGTAAAACGCCGTGGTGGAATTGATGGTGTCGAACAGCTTACCCGGTATGTGGAACTGCTGAACCGTGATAGCGTCCTTCGTCCAGTACAGGGTGTGTTCGCTGCGCAGGAGATTAAGCCACAGGCCCGCACACTCGCGGAAGATCGTGGTTTTCGCTGCATCGTGCTGGACTATGACGACCTGCGCGGAATCGAATCTGACGAGCTTCGTTTGTTTTAGGGAGCGATGCAATAGTGCCGCGAAGAAACCGGCGTCACAACATCCAGCCGAGCTATATACTCCCGCGCGATGGGTCCACCTTTATTGGCACCCAGGAAATGGAAGGCCCGCAGTGGGCGCATGGTGAGATTTACAAAGTGCGACAGATCGGCTCTTCCGCAGCTCGGAAGTTCTACGTGTGCCCGGGGTGTAATCAGAACATCCCTCCGGGAGTAGCGCATGTCGTTGCGTGGCCGAAGGAAGTGGGACGCGGCGCGGATGATCGCCGACACTGGCATAAACATTGTTGGTCGAAGCGGTAGGGTATGAGGCATGATTGCAGCATTTTCAGTAGCACCAGCCGTCACTGATACACCGAACGCGGAGATGTCGCAGGCCGTGGCCCGCGCCGTGAAAGTAGTTCGCGAATCGGGACTACCAAACGAGACGACAGCCATGTTCACCACCATTGAGGGTGAATGGGACGAAGTGATGGACGTAATTAAGCGTGCGACGCAGGCAGTGGAGGAAGTATCTCCGCGTGTTTCGCTGGTGATTAAGGCGGATATCCGTCGTGGGTTCACAGATATGCTCCACCAGAAGATGGAGTCCTTGAACAAGCATCTCGAGGAGAACTAAGACGTGACAGGACCACAATTTACGGCAGGGGCCGTTGATTTAGCTCAGGTAGCGAAGCAGGCGGAGGCTCGCGCGGAAATGCAGCGTGACGGGTTTGTGCCTGTGTTTACAGTCACCGAGGCTGACCTGGAAGCGAAGGTACTGCAGCGTTCGATGCAGGTGCCGGTCGTTGTTCATGTCGGTAGCGCACGCTCGGCCGATTCGGAGTCGTTGCGCGCGACGCTGACCGAGCTCGCTACAGGGCAGCGGGGTTTCGCGTACGCATATGTTGATGCGGATGCTACTCCGCAGATTGCGCAGGCGTTCGGCGTACGAATGGTTCCAACCACGCTTGCGCTTGCAGCTGGGCGTCCGTTGACGAGTTTCGAGGGGGATCAGTCGGAGGAAGAGCTCAAGCCCTGGCTCGAGGCGCTCGTGAGCAGTGTTGGTAAGCAGCTGCAAGGATTAGATGATGAACCAGTGGAGGACGCAGCACCAGCAGAGGATCCACGCCTGGAAGAGGCAGCTCGAGCGATGCAAGCTGGCGACTTCGATCAGGCCACGGCGATCTACGATGCGATGTTGAGCGAGGATCCAGGCAATAAGGAGGTTGCGCAGGCGAAGGCGACGGTGGCCGTCGTGAAGCGGCTTGACCCTGCGAACCTGGCGGTTGATCCGATTGCTGATGCTGCGGAGCACCCTGATGATGTAGCGAAGCAGTTGGTAGCTGCTGATGCTGAGCTCGTATCTGGTGCGCCGGAGAAGGCGTTTGATCGACTGTTGTGCTTAGTCAAGCAGTCACCGGAGGCGAAAGAGCGACTGCTCGAGCTCTTCGGGCTTTTCGACGCCAGCGATCCGCGAGTATTGTCCGCTCGTACGAAGCTTGCGAGTGCACTGTTCTAACGAAACATGCAAAAGCCCGGACTTGCAGGAACTTCTGAGGCCCGGGCTTTGTTGATTTAGCGGCGAACCTTGTACAGCTGTGCGCTCATCGCTGGGACGTGCAGCTCGATCGAGTGCGGGAATCGATCCCACTCGACGTCGTCGCTATGCACGGTGTGTGGCAGGTCGTTGTTAGCGCCACCGTAGACACCTGCGTCCGTGTTGATGAGTAGTTCCCACTCACCGTCGACTGGTAGGCCGATCCGGTAGTGCGGCTGCGAAGAACCGGACATGTTGATGACGGCCAACACAGGGTTGCCCTCGGTGTCCCAACGCAGGTAGGCGAGAATGTTGTGTTGTGAGTCGTCGCCCTTGACCCACTGGAATCCGCCCGGAACATTGTCCTGCGCGTACAGCGCTGGAGTGTTGACGTAGACCCGGTTCAGGTCGCGAACCAGCTGCTGGATGCCTCGGTGGTACTCGTGGCCCCAGCCGTCGGAAATGTTGTCCCAGTTGATCGAGTTTGCCTCGTCCCACTCGGTCGTCTGACCCCAGTCGCAGCCCATGAAGAGCAGCTGCTTGCCGGGGTGGGAGAACATGTAGCCGAAGAGGGTGCGAAGGCCTGCGGCCTTGTTCCAGTCATCGCCAGGCATGCGCTGCCAGAGCGAGCCTTTGCCGTGGACTACTTCGTCGTGGCTAAACGGCAGGACATACTGCTCGGAAAACGCGTACACCAGGGAGAACGTGATCTCGTTGTGGTGATACGAGCGGTGAATCGGATCGAGGGAGAAGTACTCCAACGTGTCGTTCATCCAGCCCATGTTCCACTTCAGTGAGAAGCCGAGGCCATCGTGTTCCGTCAGCGCGGTCACGCCCGGCCAGGCAGTGGATTCCTCCGCGATGGTGACGATACCTGGGTGGTTGCGGTGAACCGTCGCGTTCATTTCTTGCAGGAATTGGACGGCGTCCCAGTTTTCGCGTCCGCCGAACTGGTTGGGGAGCCACTCGCCAGGCTGGCGGGAGTAGTCCAGGTAGAGCATCGATGCGACGGCGTCGACGCGGAGGCCGTCGATGTGGAACTCTTCACACCAGTACAGGGCGTTCGCGACGAGGAAGTTGCGAACTTCGTTGCGTCCGAAGTCGAAAACGTAGGTGCCCCAGTCTTTTTGTTCGCCGCGGCGCCAATCTGGGTGCTCGTAGAGTGCGGTGCCGTCGAAGCGGGCGAGCGCCCAGTCATCCTTCGGGAAGTGGGCTGGCACCCAGTCGACGATGACCCCGATGCCCGCTGCGTGTAGGTCGTTGACGAGGGCGCGGAAGTCATCCGGGGTTCCCCAGCGGGCGGTTGGGGCATAATAGCCGGTGACCTGGTAGCCCCAGGAACCACCAAACGGGTGCTCAGCGACGGGGAGGAACTCGACGTGGGTGAAGCCGTTTTCCACGAGGTAGGGGACGAGCTCGTCGCGCATCGTCTGGAAGGTGGCGTCCTTCTTCCAGGAGCCCACGTGGCATTCGTACACGCTCATCGGCGAGTTTGTCGGGTCGCCTTCTCGACGCTGTTGCTCCCACTCCTCGTCGGTCCACACGAACTTGGATGGGGCCGCAACCACGGAGACTGTTTCCGGCGGGGTAAGCGTTTGCTTCGCCAGTGGGTCGGCTTTGTCGATACGGCGGCCGTCGGACGTTTGTACCGCAAACTTGTACGTGGTTCCGGCTTCGATGCCGGGGATGAAGATTTCCCACACACCGGTCGAACCAAGGACGCGCATCGGGTACTGGTTTGGATTCCACGCACAGAAGTCGCCTACGACGGCGACACCTTGTGCGTTTGGAGCCCATACAGCGAAGGAGGTACCAGTGACGGTACCGAGTGTCGTCTCGTAGGTACGGACGTTGGCGCCGAGTACCTCCCAGAGACGCTCGTGGCGCCCCTCACTGATCAGGTGGAGGTCGAGCGTTCCGAGCGTAGGAAGGAAGTGGTACGCATCGGCCACAGTGACCGGATCACCTTCGGGATAGTGCACCCTGAATCGGTAGTCAGGCGCGGTTGCGTCCGTCAATCCAATGACCCAGATGTCGTCACCGATGGGCTGCATCGGACGGATTTCATCGTGGATGAGCAGCTCGACATTTGTCGCACCGAGGAAGCGGGCACGAATCACCGAACCTTCGGGCGCTGCGTGCCATCCGTAGAAATCGTGCGGAGCATGGTGTTTGCACTCGAGGAGGCGGTGCCGGTCGTGTGCCGGGATCAGCAGTGCTGAGTTGACTGTGTTTGCAGACATAATGTTCTTTCTAGCGTCTGTTACGTCGCGGTTGTTATGGGCGGTAGTCGTGGTCTGAAATTTGTCGGAATGCGAGTGCCTCTCGCTTGTGAGGTGCAACATCAGGCAGCTTGAGAATGTGAGCAACGTTGACTTCAGGAGCGAGGCGCACGTAGTTTTCTGGGCCCCAGTCGTAGTATGCGTCCGTCACCAGATCATGGACCGCAAACTGCGCACCGTAGTCGAGGCCAACTGCCGGCGCGTCGAGATACAGGGTTCCTTCCTGTGCGTTCCACGGGTCCAGGTTGACGACGACGAGCACCGCGTTTCCAGAGATGGCATCGACCTTCGAATACGCGATGATCTGGTCATTATCTACGTGGTGGAAGCGAATTTGGCGGAGCTGCTGCAAGGCAGGTTGGGCCTTGCGGAAGCGGTTGAGGGAAGTGATGTAAGGCTCAAGGGACTGGCCGTTATCAAGGGCAGCCTGGAAGTCGCGTGGGCGAAGCTCGTACTTTTCGGAGTGGTTGTACTCTTCGCTGCCTTCGGCGACAGCTTCGCCCTCGAAGAGTTCGAAGCCGGAATAGACGCCCCACAGCGGGCTCATGGTGGCCGCGAGCGTGGCACGGATCGCGAACGCAGCGGGTCCGCCGTACTGCAGTGATGCGTGCAATATGTCAGGCGTATTGACGAAGAGGTTCGGGCGGGAGACATCTGCGACGCCGACCATGTGCTCGGCGAAATCGATGAGATCACCCTTGGAGACCTTCCAGGTGAAGTGGGTGTAGGACTGGGAGAACCCTGCCTTGGACAGTCCGTACATCACCGGCGGGCGGGTAAATGCTTCGGCGAGGAAGATCACGTCTGGGTTCGTTTCATGGACACGGTTGATGAGCCAGTGCCAGAAGTTCACGGGCTTCGTGTGGGGGTTGTCCACACGGAATGTGCGGATACCGAGACCTACCCAGTACATGACAACCCGGTAGATCTCCTCGTAGACCTTCTCAGGGTTGTTATCAAAGTTGATCGGGTAGATGTCCTGGTACTTCTTCGGAGGGTTTTCGGCGTACGCAATGGTGCCGTCTTCCAAAATAGTGAAGAAGTCTGGGTGCTCGGTTGCCCACGGGTGATCAGGCGCAGCTTGCAGCGCAAGATCAAGTGCAACTTCCAGGCCGAGTTTGTCCGCGTGCTCGAGCATCGCACAGAATTCTTTTTCCCCACCGAGTTGTGGGTGGAAGGCGTCGTGGCCGCCATCGCGGGAGCCGATTGCCCACGGAGAACCGACATCGCCGTCTTCAGCGACAAGCGTGTTGTCCTTTCCCTTGCGGTTGATTTCGCCGATTGGGTGGATAGGCGGGAAGTAGACGGTGTCAAAGCCCATCGCGGCGACACGATCGAGCGCCTTCGCGGTCGTAGCCCAGGTACCATGCACCGGGTTGCCTTCTTCATCCCAGCCGCCGGTCGAGCGAGGGAAGAGTTCGTACCACGAGTTCACGAGCGCATCGCGCCGCTCTACGTAAATGTCGCAAATAGGACCGTGGGTGACGAGCTCACGAAGTGGAAACGCGTTGAGCACCTCCAGCACTTCATCCGACAAACCGGCAAGAATGCGTTCTCTCAAGGGAAGCGCAGGGTTGCCGAGGGCAGTAGCAGCGCGCTCCAGGACCTCCCGGTCTGGTGCAGGAGTTTGGGCGATGGCTGCTTCGAAAAGGTGAATACCGTGGGCAATGTCATTGGCCATCTCCTCGGTCGTCTGGCCAGCTTCGAGCTTCTTCGACACAGCATTACGCCACGTCGCCATGACGTCGCTCCATGCATCAACGCGGTATCGCCACAGCCCCTGGGAATCAGGGACAAACACCGCGTGGGTGTAATCCGGGCGGTACGGTTCCTGCTGCATATGAATGGAGTATTGTTCTCCGTTTGGATCCGTAATTACGAGGCTTGCGGCAATAGCGTCGTGGCCTTCCCTCCACACCACGGCAGAGACCGGTACCACTTCACCTACCACCGCCTTCGCCGGAAGAGTTCGCCCTGAAATTTGAGGGCGAACGTCGTCGATACCAAAGCGTGCAACCATGTCGTTTTATCCTCACATGTAGCCGATGGAAGTCGGACACACCTATAGGTGTGCTCTTTCTTCTCTCAGACTAGCTAACTCTTATGGGAAATACCGACATAAGGGTTCGCTTTCATCCGTGGCGATTCTCATACAACGATATGGTTACATAGAGAGCTCAGCCGCTCGTATTGCTCACCACGTAGACGCCGAAGTAGAAAGAAGCCAGAATGGTAGCCGTGAACGAACCAACCACTGACCCAGATCTGCTCATCGACTTCCGAGGAGTCGAGTTTATTCGTGGAGGTAACACGCTTGTTGGCCCCGTCGACTGGCAAGTAGAACTCGACGAGCGCTGGGTCATCGTCGGGCCAAATGGCGCCGGCAAGACCACCCTGATTCGCATGGCTGCAGCCCAAGAGTTTCCATCGCGCGGTGTCGCGTTCGTCCTGGGGGAGCGCATCGGTAAGACCGATATGCGTGACCTGCGCGCTGCAATCGGGCTGACGTCTTCTGCGATTGCGTCCATGATCCCGGCAAGTGAAAAAGTCGGCGACATCGTCGTCTCCGCGGGCTACGCCGTCGTTGGTCGTTGGCGGGAGAAATATGAGGACGTCGACTATGAGCAAGCACTCGATGTTCTCGAACAGGTCGGGGCGATGCACCTCATCGACCGTACGTGGGGCACCCTGTCTGACGGTGAGAAGAAGCGCGTCCTCATCGCCCGAGCAGTCATGATTGACCCAGAGCTCCTCATCATGGACGAACCTGCGGCAGGCATGGACCTTGGCGGACGCGAAGACCTCATCGCGTACCTCGGCGACCTCGCGCTCGACCCTGACGCGCCAGCGATGGTGATGATCACGCACCACCTGGAGGAGATTCCGTATGGGTTTACGCACGCCATGCTGCTCGACGAAGGGACCGTGATCGCCCAAGGGCTTATTGAAGACGTACTTACCAGCGAAAATGTCTCTCAAGCGTATCATCAGCCCATTGAAGTGCAGCACGACGACGGTCGGTTCTATGCTCGTCGTGCACGAAGCGCACGAAGTGGTGCGCATCGCGCATAACACCACGCGAGGAGGTGGAGCACCGTGTACCGTAAAACCGGCGCATTTTCCGTCAACGCAACAGACGCCGTCGACGCCACAGAAACCAGTGGGTTCAACGGAGCACGCCTTTCTGCCACCGTCATCCTCGTCCGAGACACCTCCGATGGCATCAAAATATGGATGCAAGAACGCGTCATGAGCATGAAGAACTACCCAGGCATGACGGTGTTTCCCGGAGGCGGCGTCGATAGCCGAGACTTCCCACCTCGTGCCTGGAACGACGGCGACCTGTGGATCGGTAAGTCCGCGGTCTCCGTCGCACGCACACTTGGCGTGACGAAATACAAAGCACACGCCCTACTCTTCGCCGCCGTTCGGGAACTCTTCGAGGAAACCGGAACGCTCCTGGCAGTCGACGACGAAGGCACCCTCCTCAGCGACGCACGGCCCTTCCACGACCAGCGACTCAAACTCGTCTCACACGAAATATCCCTCACCGATATGCTGCAGGAAAACGATCTCAACGTCTGCAGCGACCTCCTCATCCCATTCGCACGATGGGTGGGCTGCTCACACCGGGGAAACTGGTTCGACACCTTTAGCTTCCTCGCTCAAGCGCCCACCGGCCAAGAACCAGACGCAGAAACCGGCGAAGCGGACGACGCCAACTGGTTCTCTCCTGAACTGCTTATGGAAGGATGGCGTGCCGGGCTTGTCCGGTTCGTGCCTTCAACCTGGGGTCAACTCCAAATGCTGTGCTCCTGTGACACGTTCGAAGACGCAGTCAAACTCGCGCGCGACGCTGACCTACGGCCAATTATCGGCGACCCTGCAGAAGACCCCCGCTACTACGAGTTCTTCCACGAGCACCCAGTCGAGAGGATCGGGACACCAAAATGAGCTTCACCCTGGACGAGGTTACGTTTCTGCGGGACAACCTCCAAAGAATTTTGGCACTTGGCCCGGACCTTGAACTCACGCCAAACACCTTGATGCGTGACAGGAAAGTACTGGAGAAAGAATTCGGCGGCCACGCTCGGGGCGTCACAGAATTGCTCACCGCGCAGCGCAACGCGCACGGGAAAATGCCAAACCACTGGCTCACCGACAGCGATGCCGCGCAACAAGCGACACCGCAACTCGTCGCCGAATACAGGGCACAGCTCATCGCCGACATAGGGGCGACAACGGTCCACGACGTGACCTGCTCGGTTGGAAGCGAAGGGGCGTCGATAAGAAAGAAAGAACTTGCCTGGATCGGCTCTGACCTTGACCGCGTACGGCTCGCGATGGCACAAGCAAACCTTTCCGACGCACACGTGCTCCTCTGCCAGGCCGACGCCCTTCGGCCAGTCAGTCGCGCCGACGTCATCGTCGCTGATCCGGCACGACGCGCTAACGGTCGGCGCATCACCGACCCGGCAAAACTCCTACCGCCACTGCCAGACCTCGTGGAGGCCCACCGCGGTCGAGAGCTCGCAGTAAAGTGCGCACCCGGCATCGACTACAGCGAATGGGGCGGGCTTGTCAGCGTCGCCTCCGTTGACGGCGGAGTCAAAGAAACCTGCCTCTACACAGACGGCTTCGGCACGAGCATCAGAGAAGCCGTAGTACTGCGTACGGACGGAACACACGAGCGGGTGCGCTCGGACGAGCCCGACGACATCAGCGTCGCAGAACCCGGCACCTGGATGATCGAGCCGGATGGAGCAATCATTCGCGCCGGGCTTGTTCGCCATTGGGCACATAGGCACAAGCTGTGGATGGTGGATCCACACATTGCATTTCTCACTGGTGAGGAACTCCCTCCCGGCTCAAGCGGCTTTCGGCTTGTAGAGGCAGTTCCGTTCAAACGGCTCAAGGCAGCGCTGAATAAATATCAAGCAGGGGCGCTTGAGATCCTCGTACGGGGTGTTGATGTCAACCCAGACCAGCTACGAAAGAAGCTGAAGCTCAAAGGTCGCCACCAGATGGCCGTGCTCATCGCTCGTACTGGCACCAGCCCGACTGCATACATTTGTGAAGCAAGGGAGCATCACCGCGTAGGGTAGTGCGCATGAAGTATCTCGATCACGCGGCAACTACTCCCATGCGCCAGGTGGCTATCGATGCCTGGGTGAAACACGCAGGTGCTCTGAACCCCGGCGCACAGCATGCGGCGGGGCGCCAAGCCCACGCGGTGCTCGCCGATGCGAGGGAACAGGTCGCGGAGCTACTTGGGGCGGACCCAGTCGAGGTAATTTTTACCGGCTCCGGTACGGAGGCCGATAATATCGCGGTCCGAGGGCTCTACGATGCCATGCGTGGCAAGCAAGGGGACAGGGTGGTGTGCTCGCCAGTTGAGCACTCGGCGGTACTCGAGACAGTCAAATCGCTTGGAGCGGAGCACGTGGATTGGCTTCCAGTAGGTGACGACGGCCACCTCGCGGACCTCGGAGCGCTCGACTCCCCGGCGGCTGTCGCAGCCGTGATGTGGGCGAACAATGAGACCGGTGCGCTCCAGCCTGTTGAGGAAGTCGTGCGCAGAGCTGCGCTTCAGAACACGCCCGTCCACGTCGATGCTGTGCAGGCCGTCGGCAAAGTCCCCGTTCATTTCCATGAGCTTGGCGCAACAACGTTGGCGGCAAGCGCACATAAGTTTGGTGGTCCACGCGGGACCGGACTTTTGCTGGCGAAACGCTCGCCGGCGCCAACGGCATCAATACACGGT
This sequence comes from Corynebacterium sp. NML140438, assembly GCF_001875725.1. Taxonomy (GTDB): domain Bacteria; phylum Actinomycetota; class Actinomycetes; order Mycobacteriales; family Mycobacteriaceae; genus Corynebacterium. The sequence goes on from NZ_MLCQ01000018.1 coordinate 57,866, forward strand.
GGTGGCCAAGAACGTGGGTTGCGGCCGGGGACGGTCGATGTCGCTTCCGCTGCGGCGACTGCTGCGGCGTTGGCGGAAGCCTGTGCTGAGATGGAACGCGAGCGCGCACACGTCAAGCAGCTTCGCGACGCGCTCATCGTTGGCGTACGGCGGGAGGTTCCGGATGTTGTCGTCACCACCCAGGAACCAGCAGTGGAAGGGCATGCTCACTTCATGTTCCGCGGTGCGCACGGGGACGCAATGCTCATGCTGCTCGACACGCTTGGCATTGCTGTTTCGACTGGATCGACGTGTGCTAGCGGTGTGACACGGATGAGCCACGTCCTCGAAGCGATGGGCGTAGAAGAAGAACTTGGCTTGGGCGCGCTGCGGATCTCGCTGGGCCGAACAAACACGCAAGAGGATATCGATTACTTTGTCCAACAGATCGCAGACGTTGTTGCGAAGGCCCGCGCAGCAGGGAACATGTAAGTTTTTCGCTGCGTGTTGGCGTTGAGTGTCGGGCCCGGACCAGTACAAGCATCATGCTGGTTCGGGTCTTTCATACTTTCGACCCAACCCAACGGGGGTAAAACGCGGGGGTAGTAACTGTTCAACGATCACGAAAAGGTCTGCCTTGCACACCGATAGGCCCCAAGTTTGGCAACACCCGACCGGGAAAGGTTTTGGGTATCAAAACGGGGTGCATTAATAGCCCCTTGGATACGTGTCGAATGACACGTGTCGTGCCTGGTAAGCCCGATTTGCTTAGCTTTCTCTTATCTCAACTTGCGCTAGGTCGCATATTATGCGGTACGGTTGATTGTTGAACACCCGTCGACAGGTGTCGGTGGGGTTGTTGAACATGTTTGGTTCCCCAGGCTGGTTCCTGAGTGTTTTTTAAGCTATGTGTGCAGGTTGTGGGGCTGGATGTGTTGAACAATCCGGGTTTTCCGGTGGTGTTTTTGCCTGTTTTGTTGGGTGGGTTCGGGCTGATTGGTCATGTATAGTTGCAGTGCATAAACTTGGGGTCAGAACAACGAAGGGTTTCGTGGTACACCAGCCGGTGTGGCGCGGTAGAGGATTGAAGGATTGTGACAACGATGATGAACAGCATTGCGCGGAAGGTGTGTGTAGCAGCGTGTGTGTTGGCTGTTGTGGCTAATGGTGCACAGGTTGCTCACGCGGAGATGGCTGTTGCTGACTCGTCGGTTACAGTCACCGCTGACGGGCCGGGTGCGGTCTTTCACAACTCGGTAACGCAGCCGGGTCGTATTTCGACGTTGAAGTTTACGGATGCTCGCTCTGTTGCTGGCAGCCAGGAGTCCTCACTGTATGTGGACTTGCGTGCCGATGGTGCGCTTGTGGATTTAGAGTCTGGCGTGACGGTGGATACGCACCGTGATGGTGCAACCCAGGTTGTTATCTACCGTGGTGAAGATCAGAGTGCTGGTGTGTCGGTCGAGCGTGAGTTCCGTTTTGCGGGCAATCGTGTTGATGTCATTGTGCGGGTGACCAACATGAAGGATTCTTCGGCGTTTGTGCAGGCGGATCTGACCAACCAGATTAACTCCCAGGTTGCCCTTTCCGGTTCCTATGTGGATGGGAAGTTTGTTGTTGCGCCGAAACAGCTTGGTTATGAGACTGCGGTTGCCTTTGATGATGCGACCTCGTCTGGTGTCGCCGATGCGTTCCAGCGCACTACGGCTGCTGGTGAGGTCGGGTTTGTGGACCCGGCAGGGGCCAGCTTCCAGCGTGGTCGTTGGTTTGAGCGCATTGATGCTGGTGCCAGTCTGACTGCCACCATGCATATGGAGGTTGCAACCCAGGACAGTGCTGTTGATTCTGATGGTGACGGTCTGCCGGATGTCTGGGAGCGTGAAGGGGTTACCTTACATGACGGTACGGTGATGCCGCTTGAGCAGTGGGGTGCTGATCCTGATCGTCCGGATTTGTTCCTGCAGCTTAATTGGATGAATTCGCAGTGGCAGCAGGCCGGGTGCGATAAGGCGGGTGCGGATGCTGATGTGTGTGCGCAGCTGTCGACGGCAAGCTACCGGCCAAGTCGCGATATTTTGCAGCAGTTGGTGGACCGCTTCGATCAGTACGGGGTCAACCTGCACATTGATGCGGGTGATACGTACACCAACATTGTCAATTACCCGACTCGTCACGGTGGGCAGACTGAAGCCTATGCGCCGTACTACTTTGAGGGCACGGTGCCTGGTATGAAGCTGGTCGAGAATATTGACACGATGCTGGGTGCTCGTGCGGCAGTCTTCCGCGTTGGTGTTATTGGCGATCAGATGCAGCGTGGCCACTGGGGTACCGGTTTGGCTTTGGTTGCGGATAACTCGTTTTATGTTGCCAAGCATGAGCGTATGCGCAGCGATGATCAGCTGCGTAACACGATCATGCACGAGCTGGGGCATACCTTGGGGTTGAATCATAATGGTTCGATGAAGTTCGCCAACGAGGTTCCACAGTCGGATTACCTGCCGAACTACTACTCGGTGATGAACTACCTCTACCAGTTCACCCACTTTAACTACTCGGATGAAGAAGCCGTCTCTGGTGGCCCACTGCCAGAGGTATGCAACCAGCCAGGCATGGACTGCTACAAAGGTGACTACCGTGTGCCAGCCGACTGGGACAACTTGATGATTAACACCGGCAAGATTGGTAAGGATTACAACTCCACGATCGGTGCTGACAAGGTCGCAGTTGATGCAAACGCACTTGCCGCGCAGCAGGAAGCGATGCAGGCTGCGGAAGAAGCCCAGGGCAGCGCGAAGGTTGCTGTTGCTGGTTCCCCTCAGCTTCGTCGTGGGGAGAACATGGTGAGCGTGAAGGTGCAAAATCCTGGGTTGGATGCAGCCCGGATGCGCCTTGAGGTGATCTACCCGTCGGGTAAGGCCGAGCAGGTTGTCACGGTTGCAGGCCAGTCTGCAACTACGGTGGAGTTGCCGGTGACGGTGGGTGTGGTGAAAACGTCGTCGTTGCCGTTGGATGTGCGTGTGGTCAATGAGGATGGCTCCCAGGCGTTTGCTGGCCGGTTTGATGTTGCCGCGGTTATGGATGCTGATGTTGATGGTGATGCGATGGCTGGTGCGCCTCGTAAGCCGCAGCACAATGCGCAGGCTGCGCCGACAACGAGTGTGAAGGCTGGTAAGCATGAGTCTTCGCAGTTGACCACGCAGCGTCCAGCACCGAAGGTTGCTGAGCCGACTGCTGGTGAGGTAAATATCGCGGCGATTGTTGCTCCGATTGTGGTACTGCTGCTGTTAATTGGTGGTGGTGTTGCTGCTGCGATGGCTGGTGGTCTGCACTTCTAGCAAAGGGTAGTGGGCCGTGGGGCTTGTGATACCGGGAGTGTTCCTGGTGGCACAGGCCCCTTTTTTGTTGTTGTGTGGGGTTTAGGATAGTTCCCCGAAGATCAGTGAAACCGGGAACAATTTTCGTAGACACCCGTCGCGACTTGGAGAAACGCCGGTGCTGGTCGACCGGAACCGGCCCCAGACGCAAAATGGTTCCCGGGCGTGGGAACTATTTTCTAGTGGCGCGCGGGGCATCAGCAGGTGGCGCACCAGAATCCGGGCTTTGAAGCCGGAATGCGGTGCCCAGCCAACACGCGGCTTTGTGAAATAAAGATACCCGTTGGGCTGGGTATGTCGTATGTGAATAATGTGATTAGTGTGCACTAAAGTGTCGCGTATGTATCTAGTCCCTAAACTTCGCGCTGCAACCGCGGCATTCGTCGCCGCGACGCTTGCTCTCGCACTGACTGTTGTTGCGCCTCAGTCTTTGAATACACATGCGGATGCTCAATCAATCCCTGGTCTGATCTCCGGTGTTGACGTGGCTGATCACCAGCGCCCTGGTGGAACGCCTATCAACTGGAAGATGGCCGGTACGGTTGGCGGTCAGCACTTTGCTTTTGTGAAAGCCACTGAGGGCACCACGTACAAGAACTCGTTCTACGAGGAAGACGTCAAGGCGGCCGCAGACGCCGGTCTGAAAGTGGGCGCGTACCACTACGCACGTCCTGCGATGGACCCGATCGCGCAGGCGAGGCACTTCGCGGATGTAATTAACGCCGGCCCGGCACAACAGTTGCCGCCGGTGCTTGATCTGGAGGTTGATGAGGGCCTTGGCCCAACGCAGCTGGCTGCGTGGACACAGATCTTCCTTGCTGAGCTGGAGCGGGCTACCGGTAAGCGTCCGATGCTCTACACGTATCGCTATTTCTGGTACGAGCGGATGAACAACACCAATGCGTTTACAAGCTATCCGCTGTGGCTTGCCGCATACCAGAACCAACCACCACGCCCAGTTGGCGGTTGGGACAAGCTGACGTTCTGGCAGCGTAGCGACTCGGGCCGTGTCGCAGGTATTCCGGCGACTGTTGATATGAACCTGTTTAACGGCACTGGTGCTCAGTTCGGTGGCTTTGCGGCTGGTAACTTGCGCTCTGCAGGTGGTGTCCTCGAGACGTTCCAGGCGCCGGACTCCGATCAGCTTGAGGTCCTTGAACAGAACAGCACGGCCCTTGTCGTTGCGATTCTTGCGTTGGCGGCCGGCGCGTTGGGTGCGTCCCAAGTTGCATCAGAAGCAGCAAAGTTTGGGTTCGACATCAAGGACGCTGACAATATCGCGGGTCTTGTTCAGCGGTTGGCTTCCCAGGGAGAGCTGCCAGTGGAAGATCTACGCAACATGATGATCGGCGACTACCAGGTCGGCGACTTGCTGATCCTGCTGGATAACGCGGCGCACTAGGCGTCGGTTGGCGCGTCGTAGCGAGGGCTCGTAGCAAGGCTGCGGGCCCATTTTTCATGCTTGAACTGCGCAGGAACGGCGCCTTTGAGCAGCTCGCGAGTCAACGACGGGCTCGCCTCGATTGGAGTGTTTGCGCCGATAAGGACGATGTTGCCGTAGCGGCGACCTTTCAGCATTGGCGGGTCCGCGATTGCGGCAACATGAGGCCAGACCTCGAGCATGCCAGCCAGTTCCTCCTTCGCTTCTTTGAGGTCCGCATGGCTGCCGCAGTTTGCCACATACATTCCTGACGGGCTCAGTGATTTCCGCGCCTGCTCGAAGAATTCCACTGTGGTCAGGTTGCGGGGCGTGATCGCTGAGGAGAAGACATCCCGGATGATGATGTCGCGCGTGTTTGGTTTGAAGCTGTCTGTGACTTCGCGGGCGTCGCCTACTCGTATTTTTACGATTGGCGAACGGGGGATATCGAAAAGTTCGCGGGCGAGTTCGGCAAGTGACATGTCGATTTCTACGACCGTATTGCGTGAGCCTTTCCACTTGGACGCGAAGTAGCGGGGCAGTGTGCAGGCTGCCCCGCCCAGGTGTGTCAGGCGCGGTTTGGGCCAGCGGGGGACGTCGATAAGCTGTTGGTCGTTGAGGAAATCAGCGATCCACCTCATATATTCGAAATCCAGTCGTTCCGGATCACCGGGGACAATGTGGGAGCTGGGCACCCCGTTGACGAGGAGAACCATGGAGCCGTCCGGCTCGTGGAGCACCTCCGCGACGCCGGTATCGATTTCGTGGAATTCACTCTTTGCTGCCATGGACAGTGAGAGTACCTTACGCCTTTACGTCGACACGGCGCAGGTATACGACGGATGCAAGCCACGCTACTGCGGTGAGCAGCAGGGTGCTCGTGAGGACACTGAATATCGTGCTCCATTCGAATGCACTCGAGCCAGCGACTGCGGTACCACCCATCCACAGCGTCGTGGACACACCGATGGGTGGAAGTAAAAACTGTGTTGCCGTAGCCCTGGCAGCGATAGCGCCGAAAGCAACGATGCTGGAGAACACACCGAGGGCGACCGGCATAGCAAAGTTTCGAATCACCATGGAAGCGAAACTCTGCCACGCGGCAACCGCGACCGCAGGAACCACAGTGAGCAGCGCCGACGCGAGCAACTCCAGCGGTGGCATTCCTGAAAGGCCACTGACCCAACCGCCGACCATGCTGGTGACGATGAAGATGCACTGCATAAGTGCCGTCATGGCGACGATCACACCAAGCTTTGCTGTGACCAGGCTTGCCACCGACCGTGACGACGTAAGCAGCGTGTTCCAATTTCCACCGCGGTGTTCCACGCGCCACGCTGCGGAAGCGAGAATCGAAATGCCCGCGACCATGAAGATCATCCCGTAAAACAGCGTCGTTTGGGACCAATAGCTGGCCCACCCAGCATCTAGTGTCTCAGCGTTGGCGGCGTAGTTACCAGCACCGAAGACGACGGAGATGAGAGGAATAGCGATGGGAACTACGGCGACATGGGTGCGTCGAAGTTTAGAAAACTCGTTGGAAAGCATGTCCATGGTTAGATTTCCTTCCTGTTGAGCCACCTCGTGGCTGCCACAAACCCAGTCGCAAGCAGGACGATGTAGATGCACCACGCCGCCCATCCAGGCTGTGTAGGGACGATGCCTTCGTCTGTGAACGTGTAGGGAAGCAGCACAGCAAAGTAGCCAAAGGGGTTCAGCACGGCGAGCCATGCAGGGGAGAGCAGCGAGGCGATGCCGAAGAAGCCACCTGCCACGCCGAGAGAGAGCACGCCGATTTGAGATTCAGTGATCGCAGCGAGTAGCAGCATGGTGCTTGCGATGGCCAGGCTGCTAATTATCGCGGTGGCGCCGTATACGGCCCAAGCTGTGGCAGTGCTTGTGCTCGGTAGTGGTGCTCCGAGCAGTACCGGTAGCGCGATACATACTCCGAACTCCAGCAGTTTGAGCACGACGACGAGGGGTGCCACTACTCGCAACTTACTGCGCAGCAGGGAGCCCTTGCGGACGCCAGCAACCGCGTTGAGCAGCCACCCGCCACTTGCATGCTCGCTATCTACTGCACGGCTGGCGATGAGCGCCATCTGCAGTGGGGTAAGAAAAGCGAGCGGCATTGCTACCGCAACCAACTGGCCAGCCCACGCGATGGCTGGGTCTGTGACGAAGGAGTCGACCTGTCCGGCAGAAAACAGGTTCATCGATGCGAACAACACGATGCCGAGGGACAGCGCCGCGCCCAGCCATAGGATATGTGTGCGGCGCAGTTTTAAAAGCTCGAGGTTCATGCGCTGAGCCCCCTACGTCCCGTCATCCCGATAAAGATTTCCTCTAAGCTGCGACGTTTGCGCAGGACCTGGTGGATCGGAACCCCGCGGCGTACAAGCTGCGCGCATGCGGCAGCCACAGCATCATCGCTGAGCCCGGATACCTCCACGCCGCCGGAAACGATGCGTGGGCCCATATCGTGGAGAACCTCGGCGGCAACGGTTGCCGCTGGGGTTTGGACGTAGACGTCGGGTAGGTGGGCGTCGAAAAGCTGCTGTTGCGAGCCTTGGAAAACGAGATTGCCTTGGTTGATAATGCTGAAGCTGGTGGCCATCTTTTCGATTTCAGACAGCAGGTGGCTCGAGACAAGGACTGTGCGCCCTTCGTCGCGTGCGAGGCTAATGATGAGCTCGCGGATTTCTTCGATACCGGCTGGGTCGAGGCCGTTGGTCGGCTCGTCCAGAACGAGTAGCTGCGGGTCGCGTACGAGTGCGAACGCGATGCCGAGGCGCTGCTTCATACCGAGCGAATAGTGCTTGACCTGCTTGTTCATGTGCTTTTCCAGGCGAACAAGCCGTACCGCGCGTTTTGCGTTCGCCGGGTCAGCCCTGAATAGCCGCGTCACAATCTGCATGTTTTCCGCACCGGTGAGGTGCGGGTAGGCCGCTGGCGACTCGATGAGCGAGCCGATACTGGAAAGGACCTCGGCACGCGTGGCGCGGGTCATCGGCTGCCCCAATACCGTGATTTCACCGGCGGTCGGGGTGACCAGGCCGAGCAGCATCTTCATTGTGGTTGATTTACCAGAGCCGTTCGGGCCAAGCAGCCCGTGTACAGCGCCCTGGGGGATTTCAAGCGCGAGGTTATTGACGACAGTGTGCGTACCGTACGTCTTTGTGAGACCCCGTGTAGTAATGATCGGTGAGTTCATGGTGTCTACTATCGCCAAGCGTCCTCACGAAAACGTCGGAGCTGGGTACCATCTTCCGCGTCATACTGGGGGATGATCGAGAGGATGATTCAGGAGATGGTGACGCCTATTCGTCGAGCAGATCGGAACGGCTGACAAGACCCGTGCGGTAGGCGAACAGTACCGCGTGTACGCGGTCGCGCGACTGCGTCTTAGACAAGATGCGCCCGACATGCGTCTTCACTGTCGGCATGGAGATAAACATGCGCTCAGCGATCTCCGTGTTTGACCAGCCCCGTCCAATCGCGACGAGTACTTCACGTTCTCGAGTGGTGAGCTCGTCAAGAGCAATGCGGTCGGCACTCGAGAGCGACGTTTCGACGTCGGTGCGCGCGGTTAGTTGGGCGCGGTTGGAAAACCGAGCCACGATCCGCTTAGTGGCGCGTGGAGAGATCACGGCGTCTCCGGCAGCGACGGTACGGATGGCGTCGAGAAGTACTTCGGGTTGGGCGTCCTTGAGCAAGAATCCGCTCGCCCCGGCTTTCAGCGCATTGACGACGTAGTCTTCGTCATCAAACGTGGTGAGGATGACCACTTTAGCCTCCGGAAAACGGCGGACGAACTCTGCCGTGGCGGAGATGCCGTCGAGGATGGGCATTTGCACGTCCATCAAGACCACGTCGACCGGGTGGGACGCGTGCTGCTCGAGTGCCTCCGCTCCGTTCGAAGCAAGCCAAACTACTTGTAAATCCGTCTGGGAGTCGATCACTCGCCGGATACCGTGGAGGAAGAGGACCTGGTCGTCGATGATACCTATGTGAATTGGGGTCATGTGCGCTCCATCGTGCCCGGGTACTGGCTTCCGTCGGAATGTTGGTGAGCGTAAGGAATCTTCACTTGCGTGACCCACTGTGCTCCTCCGTCGCTGCTGGGCACAGGTTCAGCTTGCAAAGTAGCGCCGATAAGAGCGGCGCGTTCGCGCATCCCACGCAGGCCGTGGCCATGAACGGGGACTGTCGCAGTGTCGTCGAAGCTATTGGTTACGCGGATTGCCACATGATTTTCATCCCACGCAACATCGAGCGAAGCACTGCCGTCGCCGTGTTTCAGTGCATTCGTAAGAGCTTCCTGCACCACACGTCGGGCTGCGAGGGAAGTGGCAAGTGGTAGCTGCTCTGGAGGGGTACCGCGTACTGTGTATTTGATATCAAGCCCACCGAGTTGACTGGTGTGAACCAGCTCATCGAAATCGAGTGAAACTGGTGAGGGCTCGACAGGCCGCGACTCGGGCGCACGAAGTAACGCGACCACCTCGCGCATTTGCCCCAGTGACTTCCGCCCGACCTCTCCAATTACCCGGAGCGCCTCCTCACTGTCTCCGCCGTAGCGCCCACCATCCGCCTGCGCGACAATAACAGTCAATGAATGGGTGACTACATCGTGAATCTCGCGGGCGAGGAATGCGCGTTGCGCAGACATGGCATGTTCAAGTTCGATCCGCTGTTGTTGCAGCGCCTGCTCGAGTTCACGTGCTGCCGCTTCTTCGGTTCGTCTGCGCAGCTCTCCGAAGAGTCCTGCTGCTACGAGCAGCGTGGTGCTCCACGCGAGGTAGGGGAGCTGCTGTGCAAACGGCATGCTTCGCAATACTGGTGAGACGAAGGATAGTGCGACAAGGTCACCAACGACGAGCGAAGCGGCAGCGAGGTCGCGGAGGAAAGGGCGTACGTTTCGTCGGATGATGTAGGCCGTGAACACTCCAACGACGATCACGGCGACGGTGAGCTCGGTGCTGAACGCGTGCATGCCTAACAACGCAAATGCGGTCAGCACAGTCATCGTAGGCCACTGCCAGCGAGCAAACGGAGCGATAAGTGCCCACACAAGAAGCGGCACAACTCCCCACAAAGAACCCGTAGCGTTGAGGACGCCGGGCAATGCACCCACGCCGAGTACAAGTGCGATGCCAGCGTCTCGCATACGCAACGGTGCTTGAGAAGTCGTGGGTGGCATACCATCAACCTAACCGACCTCGCGCGGACAAGCGTCATGCCACGGTATGATTCGCCGGGCGCTTTCCTTCTCCTTCTCCTCGCGGGTACACTTCCGCCACATGCGAGTTTTAGTGGCGATGAGTGGAGGCGTGGACAGCTCGGTGGCCGCAGCACGCCTTGTCCAGGCTGGCCGCGACGTTGTGGGAGTGCATCTGGCGCTCTCGCAGGACCCGCAGGCCACTAGAGAGTCAGCGCGCGGGTGTTGCTCCCTTGAGGATTCTGCAGATGCTCGCCGCGTATGTGACAAGCTCGGTATCCCGTTCTATGTGTGGGACTTCTCCGATCGTTTTAAGGCCGAGGTTATTGATAATTTCGTGTGGTCGTACGAACACGGAGAGACCCCGAACCCATGCCTGCGATGCAACGAGAAAATCAAGTTTGCAGCTTTGCTTGAGCGCGCTATCGCGCTTGGATTCGATGCCATCGCAACTGGCCATTACGCGATTATCGACGACGACGGAAACCTACGGCGCTCTGTCGACCCGCTGAAAGACCAGTCGTATGTGCTGGGGGTGCTGACCCGCGACGAACTCGACAAGTGCATCTTCCCGATCGGGGACACAGAAAAGCCGCAAATCCGCGAAGAGGCGGCAGCGTTCGGTTTTTCGACTGCGCAGAAGCCGGACTCCTACGACATCTGCTTCATCCCTGACGGCAACACCCAGGCGTTTTTAGGTAGATCGATTGGCATGCGTCCCGGAATCGTTCGGGATCAGGACGGCACCGAGCTCAAAGAACACGACGGCGCATTCCAGTACACCATCGGGCAGCGCCGCGGACTCAACCTTCGAGTGCCAGCGCAGGACGGACAGCCACGATACGTCACGGATGTCGATGCCACCACGGGCACGGTTACTGTCGGTCCGCGCGAGGCGCTCAAGGTATGGCAAATCGACGCCGACCGCGTGAAAGTACTGCACCCGGCGATGCAGGGAGAGTTTGCGGCCAACGTCCAGATCCGCGCGCACGGCGGGGTCGTGGCCTGCCGAGCGCGCGTTGAGGGCGACAGCATGCACCTCGAGCTCGAGACGCCTCTCGAGGGCGTCGCACGAGGACAGGCTGCTGTGCTGTACCTGCCTGACCCTGACGGACTTGGCGATGTTGTCCTGGGGTCCGGCACGATCTGCGGGACGTCGAGCGTGCAACCATGACGGCCTTTGGACTGGGGGAGTTGCCCGGCACGGACCTGGTAGCTGCCGCGGACGTCGTACTTTCCGAGTCGCCACTGCCTCACATCCCGCAGTTGCCAGGGCGAGGGATCGGGAGTGATCTGATTGGGCGAACGGCCGCGCTGCTCGACATTCCCATTGATCGAGGCCCACGCGGGTGGCGCGTCGGCACGCAGCACCGTGCGGTGCGCGACCAGATGAACCGCGACCTCGACGTACTGGAGTCCCTGTGGGCAGGCAAGCTCGATAGGGTCAAAGTCCAGGTAGTCGGGCCATGGACGCTTGCTGCCGAAATCGAGATGAGCAACGGCCACCGCATGATCACGGACTCCGGCGCGCTGCGGGATGTGACCGAGGCGCTTGCACAGGCTATCCGTGATCATAGAGAGGATGTGGAGCGTCGCTTAGCGCCGACGGTGCTGCAAATCGACGAGCCCAGCCTCGACGCCGTGATGCACGGCACACTGCGCGGCGCAACCGAGGCCGAGCGCATTCCAGCGTACCCGGAACCCGAGGAGCGCCTCGCGAGCTTCGGTGAGTACCTGTTGCACGCACCCGTCATGATCGATGTGCCGTGGCAGACTGTTGACCTTGCGGCCCTGCAAACGACGGGCGAGAAGGACCACTTTGCACAATTGCTCGATCGTGGGAGCCGCTTCGCACTCGCGCCGATGCAACCGCGGGACGTGTGGAACGTACTCGACGAACTCCAAACTGATCCTGATACATGCAGCTTCGACGTGTGGGCCCGGCCCGCGGACACGCTGCTACAGGCCGCTGAAAATTATCGAGAAGCCGCTGAAATGGCGGAAGGGTTGCGTTAGCTCGCATCCCCTATCATCGGCCATGACGTGGTGAAATTGGAAACGTCACGTCCCTTTGACTCGAAGAACTCCCGCAACTCCGTTTGGAGTTTGTAATACTCCACCGCCTGAAACTCCATCAGCTCGTCCGTGCTCATCTGGGCGAGTTCGGGGTACGTTGAGCGGACTTGCTTCCAAGCGAGGCGAGCCGCGGCTGTTGCGTCCGCCGTCGCGTCATGGGCATTGTCGAGCTTTACTCCGTACAGCTCACAGAGCGCGCCGAGGTTGCGCTTGCCCTTCCTGTAGCGATCTTTTGCCCTGTCGATAACGAGGGGATCGAACACAGGGCCAGTCACCGTGAAATCTCCGGTGAGCTGGCGAAGGACAGAAAGGTCATACGGCGCGTTAAAGACGATGAGGGTGAGGCCGTCGTCCCAACCGCGCTTAATCATGTCGACTGTTTCCTGCAGGACCTCGTCGTGCGGGCGGCCGTGCTCCCGTGCGTATTCCGTGGTGATGCCATGGACCGCAGCGGCCTCAGCGGGAATTTCGACTCCGGGGTCGGCGAGGGCCTCGTGTGCGTTGGCCTGAGCACCGTCGATGGTGACGAGCGCGGACGTCACAATGCGCGCAGTGCGCGGGTTGACAGAGGTTGTCTCGAGGTCGAAAGACATCATGCGGGATGCGTCGAAGAAAGCCATGCTCCTTACCTTACTAACCGTGTCGGACGGAGGCGCTAGACTTGCACGTTATGAACGAAAATATGAACGAATTGCCTGCTAATGACGTTGAAGTGCGTCGACTCTGGGACGACATCGCTGGCCAAGTGCGCCACCACCGGGACCTGTATTACAACAGCCAACCCGTCATTAGCGATGCCGAGTTTGATGATCTTTTCCAGCGCTTGGTCAAGCTTGAAGAAGAGCACCCTGAGTTGGCAGTACCAGACTCACCAACCATGCAGGTTGGTGCTCCGACAGACGGCCCATTCGCTGATGTCGAGCACCTCGAGCGGATGATGAGCTTGGATAACGTGTTTTCGGAAGCCGAGTTGCGGGACTGGTTGGCAAAAACGCCGGGCCCGTACCTTACAGAGTTGAAGATTGACGGGTTGTCGATTGACCTCGTGTATGAAAACGGTGTGCTGGTCCGAGCAGCTACGCGCGGCGACGGACGCGTTGGCGAGGATATTACGGCGAATGCAAAGGTCATCGAGGACATACCGCACCAGCTAGAGGGAGAGGCCCCCGCGCTGGTGGAGGTTCGGGGCGAGGTTTTCATTCGACCCGAGGACTTCCCAGATTTGAACGCGGCGCGCATTGAAGAGGGCGGAAAACCGTTCGCAAATCCGCGTAACGCGGCAGCGGGAGGTCTGCGCCAAAAAGATCCTGAGGATGTGAAGAAGCGCAAGCTCCGCATGATTTGCCACGGCATCGGAGCACGAGAAGGGTTTGCCCCGGTGACCCAGCACGAAGCCTACGAACAAATTGCTGCGTGGGGGTTGCCAGTGTCCGAATACACGAAGTGTGCAGTGACCGCTGACGATGTGGTGGAGGCTGTCCGATATTGGGAGCAGCACCGCCACGACGCTATTCACGAGATGGATGGCCTCGTTGTGAAAGTCGATGAGGTGGAAGAACAGCGTCAGCTCGGGGCGACGTCGCGGGCGCCACGGTGGGCAATTGCCTACAAGTATCCGCCGGAAGAAGTCACGACGAAGCTGCTTGACATCGAGGTCTCCGTTGGACGAACAGGCCGCGTTACGCCGTACGCGGTGATGGAGCCCGTGTTCGTGTCAGGAACCACTGTTTCCATGGCGACGCTCCACAACCCAACTGAGGTTCGCCGCAAGGGTGTGCTGATTGGCGACACAGTCGTGGTACGAAAAGCCGGCGAGATTATCCCCGAGGTTCTGGGACCCGTCGCAGACCTTCGCACCGGGGAAGAGCACGAGTTCGTGTTTCCCGCGGAGTGCCCGAGCTGCGGGGCCACGTTGGCACCCGCGAAGGAGGGCGATGCTGACTGGCGTTGCCCGAATACTCGTTCATGCCCTGCACAGCTGGCGCAACGTCTGAAGTATCTTGCCGGCCGTGGAGCCTTTGATATCGAGGCGCTGGGTGAAAAAGGCGCGCAGGACATGATCGACACCGGCGTCATCCAGGACGAAGGCGATCTTTTTGACCTCACTGAAGAGGATCTGAAGAAGTCGCAGGTGTATACAACCAAGAAGGGTGCCGTGAATGCTTCGGGCAGGAAACTGCTAGAAAACCTTGCCACGGCGAAGCACGCCGATTTTTGGCGGGTCCTCGTCGCGCTTTCTATCCGGCACGTCGGCCCGACCGCAGCAAGAGCACTCGCCTCGCGTTACGGCAGCATGGAAGCACTTATCGACGCCCCACTGGACGATCTCGCGCAAACAGATGGAGTGGGCGATATCATTGCGGAATCATTTCAGGAGTGGTTCCGCGTTGACTGGCACCGCGACATCGTCGAAAAGTGGACTGCAGCGGGCGTGACGATGGAGATTGATTCCGACGACGTTGCTCCGCAAACCCTCGAAGGGATCACCGTGGTTGTCACGGGCACGCTGGAAGGATACTCACGAGACAGCGCGAAGGAGGCGATCGTCTCGCGTGGAGGAAGGGCCTCGGGGTCTGTGTCAAAGAAGACCAACTATGTGGTTGTAGGGGAAAATGCCGGGTCTAAAGAACAAAAGGCGCGCGACCTCGGCCTCAGGATATTAAGTGAGGACGAGTTCACACGCCTGCTTGAACAGGGGCCAGAAGGGGTGGAGAACTAGGACAAAATGGAGCCGATGATGGTTCCCAGGTCTCCGATTTGCGCCACCTCTGATGCGAGGAAGTCGGGTCCACCGATACGCCCGACGACGAGGATGTAGCCAGAGGTGCCGAGTGGAGTGATGGCAAGCGCAGTGTCGAGCTGCCACCACGATTCAGGCGTCCATGTGTCGTTGTCTTGGACCAGCACCCGCGCATGTTCGAGGGGAGGCATGACGGGGTGGGACTGGTCATCTTCGGGTGCAGCTTGGGATGCGCACAAACGCTGAAGCCCTGCTGGGGTGTATTGCAGCACGACTGCCCATGACGAGGTCATGGCTTGTGGGATCATGGCCGTGAGTTCGTCGAGTGCTTGTTTTGGCTTCTTTCCAAGCTCAGCAATCTTAGCCAGCATCCTGATGTGGCCGCTGCGGTCGACGCGTCCATCGAAGGGACGGATTGAGTCCACTTCGACGCCGTCGATGGCGGAAGCGGCGGTGATTAATGCGTCGACCATCGTTCCGGTTGGCAGGCTGACAACAATGTCGTCAGTGACGGTGCCACTCGGATCAGTTTCGACAATATCGACGGATTGAATATTTGCGTCGATGATGCCGAAGGCTTCTGCGAGTTCGCCAAGGCTGCCGGGTAGGTCGGGCAAGGTCACTCGTACGAGGTAAGACATATGCTCTGTTATAGCATCGGAAGCCGTCTCAATGCTGTCAATTGTATGAATATATGCATCTAATCGTAAAAAGTAGCGAAAACGTTGTGCTTCAGGGTGTGGTGTCGCCTAGTGCGATGTGGTTTCTGGGGATAACGTAGAATGAACACGTTTTAGTGGCTAACCTACGGTAAAGATTGGACTTCACATTGGCTGAGATTTCACGTGATGAGGTCTCCCGCATCGCACGCCTTGCGCGTATCGCGTTGCAGGAGGATGAGCTTGACCAGATTGCCCAGCAGCTCGACACCATCGTTGATGCTGTTTCGAAGGTGCAACAGGTCGACACTGATGGGGTAGAGCCGATGAGCCACCCCCATTCGATTGACGCTGGCATGAGGCCGGACGTCGAGAAGAAGACGTTGACGCAGGCACAGGCCCTTGACCAGGCCCCTGAGGTTGACGAAGAGCGCTTCGTAGTTCCACAGATTCTTGGAGAAAGTGAGTAGGCATGACTGAGTACACGCTCCCAACTGAAGGTATTGTGTCGCTTCCGGCTCACGTGCTTGCCCAGAAGATTCAGTCCGGTGAATTGACGTCGCGTGAGGTTACTCAGGCGTTCCTCGACCGTATTGCGGAGACCGACGAGAAGCTCGGGGCTTTCCTCCATGTTGGCGCTGAGGAGGCGCTTGCTGCAGCTGATGCTGTTGACGCCCAGGTAGCTGCGGGTGAGCCTCCAGCTTCGAAGCTCGCCGGCGTGCCGTTGGCATTGAAGGATTTGTTGGTCACTACCGACGCGCCGACTACCGCGGCATCGAAGATGCTGGAGGGGTACCGCAGCCCGTACGACGCCACTGTTGTGCGCAAGCTCCGCGAAGCTGGAATCCCTATTTTGGGCAAGACAAACCTCGACGAGTTTGCGATGGGGTCCTCTACAGAGAACTCTGCGTACCAGGTCACCCGCAACCCGCACGACCTTGAGCGCGTTCCGGGTGGCTCCGGTGGCGGTACGGCTGCGGCACTCGCGTCTGGCCAGGCTCCATTGGGTATTGGAACCGATACTGGCGGGTCCATCCGCCAGCCTGCGTCGTTGACGGGGACTGTTGGCGTGAAGCCCACGTACGGCGGGGTTTCTCGCTACGGTGTAATCGCCTGCGCATCTTCGCTGGATCAGGTTGGGCCGTGCGCGAATAACGTCCTCGACACGGCGTTGCTACATGAGATTATTGGTGGCCACGACGAATTCGATGCCACGAGTGTAGATACTCCGGTGCAGGAGCTTGCAGCCGCCGCCGAGCAGGGCGCTTCGGGGGATCTGTCTGGCGTGAAGATTGGTCGAGTGAAGCAGTTCGCGCGGCCGGGCACCCAGGCAGGGGTTACTGAGCGTATCGACGCCGCCTTCGCACAGCTTGAGCGCCAGGGTGCAGAAATCGTGGAGGTTGACTGCCCGAGCTTCGACGACGTCATGGGGGCCTACTACATCATTCAGATGTCGGAGGTCTCGTCGAACCTCGCGCGGTTCGACGGTATGCGCTACGGCCTTCGCACGGGTGACGACGGGAAGCACTCTGCAGAGGAGGTCATGGCTTCGTCGCGCGGTGATGGGTTCGGCCCAGAGGTGAAGCGTCGTATCATTCTCGGTACGTATGCCCTGTCTGTTGGCTACTACGACGCGTACTACCTGCAGGCGCAGCGTGTCCGTACGCTCATTGCGGAGGATTTTCGCCGAGCGTTCGAGAAAGTCGATGTCATCGCTGGCCCAGCGGTGCCTCAGACGGCGTTTAAGATCGGGGAGAAGGTCGACGACCCGTTGGCGATGTACAACTTCGACCTTTTCACCTTGCCGCTGAACTTGGCCGGTTTGCCAGGCATGAGTGTTCCTGCCGGGACCGCGAGCGACACCGGTCTGCCGGTTGGCTTGCAGCTCATTGCGCCTGCGTTCGAGGATGAGCGCCTGTACCGCGTCGGTGCGGCGTTTGAGGCTGGGCGTTAGGCGTTTAGCTCTCTTGGACCCCGTGGCCTTGTGCCGCGGGGTTTCGTCATTTTGATAACACCTTAGCGGCCTTATCGGGCAAACTATACCGAAATGAGAGCATCAATTTAGTCGCCGTGACCTGCGGTTATCGAAATTTTATCCCATGCGACTAAGCCCTTTTGCCTTCGAGGCGCTAGGGTTGTGTGTATGCGACTTGCCACTCTTACCTCCGGCGGCGACTGCCCAGGGCTGAACGCCGTCATTCGCGGAATCGTCCGAACCGCCAGCGCGGAATATGGCTCGACAGTAGTCGGGTACCTCGATGGCTGGGTCGGACTGATGGAAGACCGCAGGATTGACCTCTACGACGACGCCTTTATTGACTCGATTTTGCTGCGTGGCGGCACAATCTTGGGCACTGGTCGTCTGCACCCCGACAAGTTCAAGGCCGGGATTGACACCATTAAGGCCAACATGGCAGATGCCGGCGTCGACGCGTTGATCGCAATCGGCGGCGAAGGCACGCTCAAGGGCGCAAAGTGGTTGTCCGATAACGGTATCCCAGTTGTTGGTGTGCCGAAGACGATCGATAACGATGTTGCAGCGACGGACTACACGTTCGGCTTTGATACTGCTGTATCGGTCGCTACCGATGCGATTGACCGCCTGCACACGACTGCGGAATCGCACAACCGCATCCTGATCGTTGAAGTGATGGGGCGACATGTGGGCTGGATTGCACTCCACGCAGGCATGGCTGGTGGTGCACACTACACGGTCATTCCTGAAGACCCATTTGATATCGATGATATTTGCAAGGCGATGGAACGTCGCTTCCAGATGGGTGAAAAGTACGGCATCATCGTCGTCGCCGAAGGTGCAATTCCGAAGGAAGGCACGATGGACGCCGGCCTCGGCGAGGAAGATGAATTCGGCCACAAGACGTTCAACGGGATGGGCCAGATTATCGCCGATGAGATCAAGCGTCGCCTTGGGTATGACGTCCGCACCACGGTGCTCGGCCACATCCAGCGCGGTGGTACTCCGACGGCTTATGACCGTGTGCTTGCGACCCGCTATGGTGTGCACGCGGCACGCGCCGCGCACGAGGGAAACTTTGATTCCTGTGTCGCACTCCATGGTGAAGACATTGACTTGGTGCCGCTTGAGTCTGCAGTGGCGCGCTTGAAGACGGTGCCGGATCATCGTTACAAGACCGCGCGCAGCATGTTTGGGTAAAAATAATTTCTTTGGGTGAAGCGCCCGTGCCAGTGCAAAAGTTTTGTGGAAACTGGCGCGGGCGCTTCCTTAGTAGGTTTATAGTACTACCTATGAGTGTTTCGGTAGTTGAGAAAAAGGAACCGTCTAACGGGAATACGCAGGAGCGTGCCGCGTATTTCGCAACGCTTGGCTTTCCCGTATTAGTGCTGATCGGCTTTGCGTTTGGTGCTGCGGCTCCGGGCATTGTCGCCCCGATTTCCGGTTGGACCACGTGGCTCCTTGGTATCGTCATGTTCGGTATGGGCCTGACACTGCGCCCCGTTGACTTTCGCCTGGTGTTCTCCCGCCCGCTTCCGGTGTTGATTGGTGTAGTCGCGCAGTTCGTCATCATGCCTGCGATCGCGGTTGCTATCATCGCGGTGCTCGGTCTGCCGTCTGAGATCGCGGCTGGTGTGATTCTGGTTGGGTGTGCCCCGGGAGGTACCTCCTCGAACGTTGTCAGCTACCTTTCCCGCGGCGACGTCGCCCTGTCGGTCACGATGACCTCCGTCTCGACGCTGCTGGCACCAATCATGACTCCGCTGTTGACGCTCTGGCTTGCCGGGCAGCACATGCCGGTCAGTGCGGCAGCGATGGCCCTCTCGATCGTCAAGATGGTGATCGTGCCGATCGTGTTGGGGCTTGTTGTACGTCTCGTGCTTCCCCGGCTAGTCGATGCCATCTTGCCTGCTCTGCCGTGGGTGTCCGTCATCGCGATCTCGATGATCGTAGCGATAGTGGTGCAGGGATCGCGCGAGAAGCTCGCCGAGGCAGGCCTGTTGGTTTTGCTGTGCGTGGCGCTCCATAACATTTTGGGCTACTTGCTTGGCTACCTCACCGGAAAGGCGACGCGTCAGCCAGAGACGGCCGCGCGGACGATGGCTGTCGAAGTTGGCATGCAGAATTCTGGTCTGGCAGCTACTCTCGCGGCACAGTACATGAACCCAGTCGCTGCGTTGCCCGCGGCAGTGTTTTCTGTGTGGCATAACCTGTCCGGCGCGATGTTTGCGTTCATCTGCCGCTCGGCGGACCAGCGGAAACGTGCTAATGGCGCGCCAAGCGACACGGAAAACTAAGAGAGCACTACACTAGAGCACTATGACTGCGTACGACCTGATGGATTACGACGAAGTACTGGAAAAATTCGACCCCGTGATGGGGTTGGAGGTGCACGTCGAGTTAGCGACTGAGACCAAGATGTTCTCGACATCTTCAGCCCACTTCGGTGCGGCGCCCAACACCAACGTCGACCCGGTGTCGCTCGGGTTGCCTGGCGCGTTGCCCGTCGTGAATGCCAAGGGTGTTGAGTGGGCCATCAAGATTGGCCTTGCGCTGAACTGCAAGATTGCGGAAAGCTCCCGATTTGCTCGTAAGAACTACTTCTACCCGGATCAGCCGAAGAACTACCAGATCTCGCAGTACGACGAGCCGATTGCATACGACGGGTACCTTGATGTCCTGCTCGACGACGGCACTGAGTACCGCGTCGAAATCGAGCGCGCGCACATGGAAGAGGACACCGGCAAGCTGACGCACTTGGGGTCTGCTTCCGGTCGAATTACTGGCGCGACGGCCTCCTTGGTGGATTGCAACCGCGCTGGCGTCCCGCTCATCGAGATTGTGACGAAGCCGATTATCGGTGCGGGGGAGCGCGCTCCTGAGGTTGCTCGTGCATATGTTGGGGCGCTTCGTGAGCTTGTGAAGGCATTGGGGGTTTCTGATGCGCGTATGGACCAAGGCTCCATGCGTTGTGACGCCAACGTCTCACTCCGCCCGATCGGACAAGAGAAGTTCGGTACCCGCACGGAGACGAAGAATATTAACTCGCTGAAGTCTGTAGAGCAGGCTGTGCGCTTCGAGATGATGCGCCAAGCACAAGCTCTTGTGAATGGCGAAGAAATCGTGCAGGAGACCCGCCACTACCAGGAGAAGGACGGCTCGACTTCGAAGGGGCGTCCAAAAGAAGAAGCATCCGAGTACCGCTACTTCAACGATCCTGACCTGCCTCCGGTGATTGCGAAGCCCGAGTGGGTCGAAGAGATCCGTAAGACCCTCCCGGAGCTCCCGTGGGTGCGCCGAGCTCGTATCCAGGAGGAGTGGCAGCTGCCTGAAAAGGAGTTCCGCGACCTGGTGAATGCTGGCGCGTTGGATCTGGTTGTGGATACGGTCGAGGAAGGCACCACTCCTGACGAGGCACGTGCGTGGTGGGTGTCGTACATCCAGAGCAAGGCGAACGAGCTCGGCAAGGATCTCGACGCGGTTGGTGTTACTCCGAAGGATGTTGCCCGCGTGGTTGCACTGGTGAAGGAAGGCAAGCTGACCACCAAGCTGGGCCGCCAGGCCATCGACGGTGTGATCGCTGGTGAAGGCCATGTCGACGAAGTTGTCGCGGCACGCGGTCTCGAGGTTGTTCGTGATGACGGGGCCATCGAGAAGGCCGTCGATGACGCGTTGGCTGCGAACCCGGACATCGTCGAGAAGTACCGTGCCGGCAACAAGAAGGTCACCGGCGCGATCGTTGGGGCGGTCATGAAGGCGACCCAGGGCAAGGCCGACCCGGGGCAGGTGAACCAGCTGATCGCGAAGAAGTTGTCGTAAGCTTCAGCGCACGAAGCAGCCCCCGCACCGTGATTGAATCGGTGCGGGGGCTGCTTTGTGTGTTGGAACGAGCCGTGGTTACTTGTCCTTCGATGCCTCGTCGACATCCTTGTCGGTGACGGCGGGGAAGGTACCAGTCTCGTACATCTCTGAGTAGGCTTCCCAGTCGATTGGGTCGTCGTGGGAGTCGGCGTCGCCTGGTGCGCCTTCGTACTCTTCAGACTCTGGGTCGAGGGCTGGCGCGTCGTCGAGTGAAAATTCGTTTTCGGGGTCCGCATGTAGGTCGGCAGCGACCTCTTCCTGGACGGACTGCCAGAGGTGAGTGTCGCCGACGTGGGATTCGGTGACCAGGTCTTCGACCTCCTCGCGCTCCTTGGCGGTCAGTTCGCTCTCAGCAGGGTCAAGGGCGGTCTCTGCGAGCTCGGCAAGGCGTTCGCGACGCTTCGTCTCAGCCGCGATGCGCCCGCGGTCCTTGAACCACGAGATAATCATCACCGCGGAGAGCACCAGCCCAAGGTAACCGACAACAGGGTAGACCCAGCCGACGAGGGCAGAGAAACCGATGAACGACAGCGCGAAGCCGATTCCGACCACAACGAAGTAAATGAGGCGGAACTTTTCCTGGCGACCGTGGGCCAGGCGCCGTGCCATGGCGTAGAACATGCCCACTGCGGTGTTATAGATCATCAGGTAGATCAACAGCGAAACCACGAAGCCGACCGTGGGGTGCATGTTGTCGAACACCATCAGCAGCGGGAAGTCAGCGCCGAACACGCCTTCCATATTCATGAAGATGATGAAGTTGAGGATGACAAGCAGCGCAGCGAAGATGAATCCGCCCAGCAGACCGCCGATGCCTGCCTCGCGTGGGTTCAACTGCGAACCGGCAATGACGAGGATCATCGACACAGCCATGATGATGCAGAGTGTCGCGTAGTTGACTGCGGAGAGGAACCAGTTGTTGCCAACGCCCGTCGCTGGAGCGTTTTGCATGGACAGCTCGTTGATCTGGCTGATGTTATCCGGCATGTTGACCAGTGTGATCATCAGTGCAGCAATCACCGCAACGATCAGAAACGGTGTGATGATGGAGATAACGTTGGTGAGTTTGTCGACGTCGAGGAACCCCGACAGGATCAGCAGCACGGTCATAATAGCCGCGCCTACCCAGGTTGGAAGTCCGAACTGTTGGTCGAGGTTCGATCCGGCGCCAGCGACCATCACGAAACCGATTGCAAAGAGGGTGAACATCGTGGCGATGTCCATAAACTTTGAGACAATCGGTTTCGATACGTTGTTAAACACAGCGCTGTGATCATCTGCGAGGTAGAAAGAACCGAGCTGGAACAGCGTCGATCCGACGATCACGATGATGATACCTGCCAGGATCGAGCCGACCAGGCCCCAATACCCGTAGGCGAGGAAGTACTGAATCACTTCTTGGCCGGAGGCGAAGCCGGCTCCGACGAGCAGCCCCACGAATGCGAGCGCCACTCGGATAGATTTACGCATAAAAATGTGTCCCTAGTAAAAATGTAGAAGTCAATAAAAACTTGCGGTGGCTTCTTGTCGACCGCCACCGAACGGGGGTTGATGGTATCAAAGGCATTTGTGCAGCGCACACCGTAAAAGGGTCAGGGGGGTAGCGTTAATGTAGCTGGATGCGAAGTTTATCGACGTCCAGCCTTGACATGCGGGGAGGAGCGTCCTCAGGTAAACCGCCAGGTAATGCGGTGGATGTTGGCGGAATGGTCGGGCGACGGTGGCTGTGGAATGCGGGGAGAGGGATTGGATACCGATGAGCGTAAGGTGTGCTTAAAAGCGTTATAAAACTGTTACCTTTTCTTGGGGTCCGGACTTAATGGTCTGGGCCAGCTTTTGCCACGATTTTTTTCATGATGTGGTTGAGCTGGTCCGCTTCGTCGGGCGTGATGGAGTCAAATACGAGCTCGCGGAGCTTCTGGAGGTAACCAGGCGTGGACCGCACGATGAACTCAACCCCGTCCTCGGTCAGCGTCGCGATGTTGGTTCGACGGTCTGCAGAGTCCTGGCTGCGTGCCACGAGGCCGCGAGTTTCAAGACGTGCGACGATGTGTGAGAGGCGAGAAGCTGACATCTGCGTCGCTTTCGCAAGTTGGCTCATTGTGATCCTCTGGTCATCGGCTTGTGCGATCTCTACCAGGGCGAGGTAATCAGAAAGATTCATGCTTTCATTGGCTTTCAGTGCCTCGTCGAGGCGGGCGGGGATCCACGAGATCATCGCCCACATGGTGAGCCAAATTTCAGTGTCATGTTCATCAAGCCAGCTGAATCGATGCATGTGATGAGATGTTAGTGAATACAACAGTTTTCAACCTAATTGGCTGTGACGCATTCGCTTGCGGGGGTGTGTAGAGGGGGAACTGCATCTTTTCGCTCAAGAAGTTTGATGGCGCGCCGGTTCACAGCCTCGGAATTGGGCAGAATTGTTCTAGATTGCTAGGCATGACTGAGAAAAACTTGCGAGATGCTACGCCCGAGGATTTTGGTGGTCTCGATGGCGTTCCCGACTTTCAGGGATCGGCTGGAGATGACTCGACGAAAGGAATCTACTCGATGACGGGGAAGGCCGCCCCGACCGAGGTGTTTCCGAACGCTGACGCTCCAGGCAGCTTCGGCGCCGCTCCCGTGACAGAAACCGTCATCACAAGCAACGTGGTTGACCCAGCGCCCACTACCTACGCGGACGCGGATCTGGCAGCTGATTCCGCTCAAGAGGAGGAGGCTAAGGTCGTGCAGGCAAAGCGTGGCACGCTTGATTTTGGTCTGCTGCTCGTACGCTTGACGGTTGGGCTAATTCTCATTCTGCAGTCGATCGCAGTGTTCTTCCGTCTCGGTAACTCTGCTGGAATCGGCGGCTTGGAATCGGAGTTTGCTGCGCAGGGCTACGCGTTTACTGACGGCCTGGCAATTGTCCTGCCAACGCTCCAGCTCGCAGCAGGTGTGTTCCTGCTGTTGGGACTGTTGGCGCCGGTGGCGGCAATGGTGGGGATTGCCGTTACTGGCTTTGCAGTCATCCACAGCATCGTCGTGAGCGGCGTTGGTGTGAACGTGTTTGAGTGGGAGCCCGTAACTGTCTTGGCTGCGGTATTGTTCGGAGTGGTGATCGCGCTGCAGTTCACTGGCCCTGGCTTGTACGGTGTCGACGCAACCCGCTCGTGGGCACGCCGACCACTGGCAAGTTCCTGGGTCTTCGCGATCCTCGGATTGGCAGCGGCGGGCGCCCTGTGGTGGTTCGGCACCGGGGTGAACCCACTGGCCTAACCACCACTACTCGTTAATCGAGTTGGCGAACGGCGCCCTTATCGGCGGATGTCGCCATCTTGGCGTACACCTTGAGAGCCTTCGACACTTCGCGGACACGATTCGGTGTCCACGGGTGTTCGGAGGCTTCCATTGCTTCACGGCGCTTTTCCAAGACTGCCTCGTCAACGTCGAGGGTGAGCTCGCGCCGCGAGACCGAAATCGAGATGGTATCACCGTTTTCGATCAGTCCGATGAGCCCACCGTGGGCAGCCTCAGGCGAAATATGCCCGATAGACAGGCCTGACGTGCCGCCGGAGAAGCGACCGTCGGTGATCAGCGCACACTTGGTGCCCAGTCCAGCGCCCTTCAGGAATGACGTTGGGTGGAGCATCTCCTGCATACCAGGACCACCCGCAGGGCCTTCGTAACGAATGACGACGACTTCACCCTCGAGCACTTCGTGGGCGAGAATCATCGATACTGCCTGTTCCTGCGAATCCACGACTCGCGCTGGCCCCGAGAACTCCCAGAGGCCCTCTTCGACGCCCGCAGTCTTGAGGATTGCGCCGTCCGGGGCAAGGTTGCCACGCAGGACGACCAATCCGCCATCGGAAGTAAACGGGTGATCGACATCGTGGATCACACCGCGAACCGCATCGGTATCCAGACTCGGCCAGCGCGCGGATTGCGAGCACGCGTGCGTGGTTCGTGTACCGCCAGGTGCGGCGTGGAACAGTTCGATGGCTTCGTCGCACGCTCCGGTGCCGCGGATGTCCCATTCGTTGAGCCACTCGTCGAGGGAGGCGTAGACGATTGAGTGGACGTCTTCGTGCAACAGGCCACCGCGGTGGAGTTCGCCCAGGATAGCGGGGATACCCCCGGCGCGGTGCACGTCTTCAACGTGGGCAGTGCCGTTGGGTGCGACTTTAGAGAGGCATGGGATGCGGTGGGAGAGGTCGTCGATATCTGTGAGTGAGAAGTCGACTTCACCTTCCTGCGCGGCGGCCAGGATGTGCAGGATCGTGTTGGTCGACCCGCCCATGGCCATGTCGAGGGACATCGCGTTGCGGAACGCGTGCACGGTTGCGATCTCGCGCGGGAGCACGGAGGTGTCGCCGTTTCCGTAGTAGCGGTTGCACAGGTCAACGATGGTAGCGCCGGCTTTCTCGAAGAGTTCACGCCGTGCGGTGTGCGTCGCCAGGGTGGTGCCGTTGCCAGGCAGCGAAAGCCCGAGGGCTTCGGTGAGGCAGTTCATGGAGTTTGCGGTGAACATGCCGGAGCATGATCCGCAGGTGGGGCAAGCGCCTTCGACGATGGCGTCGAGTTCGCTGTCGGAGACGGCCTCGTTCGCGGAGAGTGCGATGGCGTCAACAAGGTCGGAGGCTGGCTTTTCGACGCCACCAACGTTGATCGGCTTACCCGACTCCATTGGGCCGCCGGAGACAAAGACCGTCGGGATGTTCAGGCGCAGGGATGCGTTGAGCATGCCCGGTGTGATTTTATCGCAGTTGGAAATGCACACCATGGCGTCGACGGTGTGGGCGTTGACCATGTACTCCACTGAATCCGCGATGATTTCACGACTGGGCAGGGAGTAGAGCATGCCGGAATGCCCCATGGCGATGCCGTCGTCGACGGCGATAGTGTTGAATTCCTTTGGCACACCCCTGGCGGCACGTACGGCTTCCGCCACGATTTCTCCGACCTCTTTGAGGTGCACGTGGCCCGGCACGAACTGCGTATATGAGTTGACAATGGCCACGATCGGCTTGCCGAACTCATTTTCTTCCGTACCGGTTGCTCGCCATAGCGCGCGGGCGCCTGCAGCTTGCCGGCCAATGGTGGTGACTCGTGAGCGAAGAGGGATCACGGCTTACTCCTTTGTTCGTGGCGCGGGCTCGGGCCGCGGCCCGAGCAGATCGGGGTGTGCCTTGACATATTCGTCGTAGGCTTCTCGCGACATTAGTACTTTATTGCCGTCTTTGTTGATGATTTCGTATTTTCCGTCGGCGGCTTCTTGCGCTTGTGTAATCACGTCCGTGATACGGCCGCGGGATGCCTCGGCGAGTTCCGGCAGCATATTAAAGGTCACACCAGGCATTGCGTATGATTTTCCGTCCTGGGTTGTGGCCTTCGCCCGAGCCCCCTGAAATGCAATCCCCGACAAATCTGACCACGCGATGGTGACGTTCGGTTTCACTACGTACCGCAGTGCGATGCCCTGTTCGCTGATTGTGGTTGAGGCAGTGAAAATCCAGAGCAGCCACGCGAGCGGAATGAGCAGCAGCCAACCCAGAATGAGCGGGGCCCAGGAAATACCGATCAGTGCGATGCCTGTCATCAGGACAAGCGCGATGACGTGTTGTTTGCTGGGGCGAAAAGTGGTGGACGAGTCAGTCATGCACGTTATGCTAGCCAATCCTCTTACTGCTGCGGGAGTTGCTCCTTATCGACGTCCGCTTCGCCCGTAACCGTTTCCTCCGTCACCGTTGGCGTCGCCGTTGGTGTGGCGTGCTCGTGCGTGGTGGTTTCCGACGTCCATTCAGATGATTCGCTTGTAGTGGTTGTGGTTGTAGGTGTGGCCGATTCGGTGGTCTCGGTGAACATCGGTTCGGTGGTGCTGGTGTCGAGCACGGGGCTTTCCTCATGGGGCGCCGGGGTAGGTGTGCTCGAGGTTATCGTCGGACGGGCAGGCGGCGCCCAGACACCGGAGTTTGCGTTACTTTCCTCCGCAGGCTGCAGCATGAGACCACGAACAATGAGCAAAACGGCGAACCCTGCAAGGAGAAAAGCCGTGGAGAGCCGCATGATGCCACGGAATACGCGTGTTGGCTCCGGCATATCTTCATCAGCGTCGTTTGAATCGTCGATGGCGGCCGGATCCGGGATCGGAGTGGCTGCGGGCAGTGCTTGCGGCTGTGTGGAAGCGGCGGGTATCCGCTCGGTGGTCGGTTGAGCGTTGAAGTGCTTCGTCGGCTGCTCCAGACTTTGCACGAGCGCGCCCTCGAATGTGGTCGCAGCGCCGTACTCGTTCCAGAATTCGTCGAGGATTGCCATGCGAATCGCGCGCTCGACCATCCACTGCATGAGTGGTTGGGTCCGAACCATCACGCGCATATCAATGGTCCATGAGCTTCCGACTGTGGCCGGGGCATTGACCGCTATTGCAGGCTGTACCACGACGTCGTCGATGGTGGCGTCGGCAATGTCGGGTTGGGCAAGCGCCCGCTGCACCGCGGTTTGGGTTCTTTGCAGCGCGTCTTCCGCAGACGTTGACCCCAGGAGGGGAACTGGAATGACGACGACCGCGCTTGACCAGTAGTTGGATTGGTTGATGCAGATTCTTGCTGTCGAATTCGGGATAGAGATAGTCGATTGCTCAATGGTGCGGATCTGGGTAGCACGCATGGTGATCTGGATGACATCGCCGGAAACATCGATGCCGTTGCCCTGGAACGCGACATAGTCGCCGACGCCGAACTGCTTTTCAGTGAGGATGAAAAACCCCGCAAGGAAATCCGCGATGATGTTCTGCGCACCAAAACCGATTGCTGCTGAAACGACCGTTGCGGGGATTGCGGCACCCGCGAGCGAGAATCCGAGTTGTTGGAGCGCGAAGACGAAAATCAAGAAGTAGGCAATCATCTGGGCGATGTAGACGCCTACGCCCACGATGGCTAAGCGACTTTTCGCCTCATCGGTTTCGCCGGACTCCTTGACTTGCCGCTCAGCGTGACGGTTCAAGAAACGTCCAGCTCGCGGTACTAAAAATGCGAGTGTGAGCAGGAGCGCGAGATTGATTCCTGTCTCAGCGAACCAGCGCCAAATCTGTTCGGCAATGTATGACAACGGCATAATTTTTGAATAATAATCCGAATCCCTCACATTTCGCTGTGGAATGTGTATGATTCAACTCATGATCATTTCGCGCGTACTAGTCATTCTTATTCCGCCCGGCGCTTGCCGTAGCGGACTGCTTGCCTAGACAGTCGCGAACTCAAGCGCCCTCGACAGCCACACGGCTTGGTCGGGGGCTTTTGTTTTAGATCTGATTCGATGGTTGTTGTTAAAGAAACACTAAGGAGCTCGACATCGTGGTTGCTTCACACAAGCCCCCGACGAATGCATCGACGCAGCCTGGTGATGAGCGCACCGCGCCGCTCATCACCGGAGCCGACGCTGTCGTTCGCAGTCTTGAGGAGCTAGGTACCGAGATTGTCTTTGGCCTCCCCGGTGGCGCGGTGCTTCCTCTCTACGACGCACTCTTCGCAGCTGAGAAGCTGCGACATGTGCTGGTTCGCCATGAGCAAGGTGCAGGCCACGCCGCAGAAGGGTACGCGGTTGCTTCCGGAAAGGTAGGCGTGTGCATCGCCACTTCCGGGCCGGGGGCCACAAACCTTGTCACGCCGATCGGTGACGCATACCTGGACTCAGTTCCGATTGTCGCCATCACAGGGCAGGTAGGTTCGTCGATGATTGGAACGGATGCGTTCCAGGAGGCGGATATTCGTGGCATCACCATGCCTATTACGAAACACAACATCATGGTCACGGACGTCAATGAGATTCCGAGCGTGCTTGCAACTGCGTTCCACATCGCGTCCAGTGGCCGCCCGGGGCCGGTGCTCGTGGACATCCCGAAGGATATCCAGGCGCAGCTCATGGAGTTCTCATGGCCGCCGAAACTGTTGGAAACCGGATACGTTCCGGCCGATGAGCCTCTCAACGAGCAGGTGGTGAAGGCTGCGGAGAGGATCTCGCAAGCGAAACGACCGGTGCTGTATATCGGTGGTGGCGTCGTTAAGTCGGCGGCGAATAAGGAACTGCTTGAGCTTGTGGAAGCGACGGGCATCCCGGTGGTGACCACATTGATGGCGCTGGGTGCCTTCCCGCAGGACCATCCATGCTACATGGGTATGCCGGGTATGCACGGCACTGTGCCAGCTGTGGGTGCGTTGCAAGAAGCCGACCTCTTGATTGCGATCGGTACACGCTTCGACGATCGCGTGACCGGCGATGTTGATACCTTCGCACCACATGCGGACACGATCCATGCGGATATCGATCCTGCTGAGATCGGGAAGATCCGTCCGGTTGATGTGCCAATCGTTGGTGATGCGAAGAAGGTGCTTGCCCACCTGACGGCGGCGTTTACTGGCTCGCCGAATGTTCCTGCTCCAAAAATGGATGCCTGGTTGGAACGGCTCCAGAATCTCCAGGAGCGGTTCCCGCGTGGCTACGATAAGCAGGACGACGGGAAGCTTTCCCCGCAGTTCGTGATTGAGACGTTGTCGAAGACCGTCGGTAAGGACGCCATTTACGTGTCAGGCGTTGGTCAGCATCAGATGTGGTCCGCACAGTTCCTAGACTTCGATAAGCCTCGTCATTGGCTGAGCTCTGGTGGCGCGGGAACCATGGGCTACGCGGTGCCTGCAGCAGTGGGCGCGAAGGCCGCGATGCCGGACAAGGAAGTCTGGGCCGTTGATGGCGATGGCTGTTTCCAGATGACAAATCAGGAAATTACCACCGCAGCGATGGAAGGGCTGCCGATCAAGGTTTGCCTGATTAACAACGGCAACCTTGGGATGGTCCGTCAGTGGCAAACGCTGTTTTATGAAGGTAACTACTCGCACACCAAGCTCGGCGGGGAAGATGCCTACGTCCCTGACTTCGTGAAGCTTTCTGAGTCGCTCGGAGCGCAAGCTATTCGCGTTACGAAGGAAGAGGACGTCGTCCCCGCGATTGAGTGGGCGCGTGGCATCAACGATCGGCCTGTTGTCGTCGAGTTCATCGTCGGCGAGGACGCGCAGGTGTGGCCGATGGTCGCCGCGGGTGCATCGAACTCGGACATGCAGTACGCACTCGGGATGCGGCCATTCTTCGACATGGAGGAATCGGCGGCCGAGACCCCAGAGGCAATTCATGAAGTGTTGACGACACTCGAAGATGAGACAGAGGGAGCGAACTAAGATGGCACCAGTGCAAACAATTACCCGGCACAGGTTGTCGGTGCTTGTGCAAGATGTCGATGGCATCATCACGCGCGTATCCGCTCTGTTTACGCGCCGTGGCTACAACATGGTCTCACTTGTGTCTGCGAGCACAGAGACGGAAGGTATCAACCGCCTGACCATTGTCGTTGACGCCACTGAGCATTCGGTTGGGCAGATTCAGAAGCAGCTCAACAAGCTCGTCCAAGTGGTGAAAGTCCAGAGGCTTGACGACGACGCCACGGTCGCCCGATCGATGATGCTGGTCAAGGTGAGCGCAGACAACGGCAACAGGCCCCAGGTCGTGGATGCCGCCAATATTTTCCGCGCTCGCGTCGTCGACGTCTCACCCGAATCCCTCGTGATTGAGGCGACGGGTACGCCGGCGAAGCTCCGGGCACTGCTCGACGTGCTTGAGCCGTTCGGAATTCGCGAACTGGCGAGTTCCGGTGACGTCGCGCTTTCACGCGGCGCCGAAACAATGGCATCGCAATCCTAAGTGCGACGCCACCAACTCCGATATATTTCTCCATACCCATACAGAAAGGTGAGCCGACCAATGGCTATTGAAGTGTTTTACCACCAGGATGCAGACCTGTCCATCATCCAGGGAAAGAAGGTTGCAGTAATCGGCTACGGATCGCAAGGTCACGCGCACGCGCAGAACCTGCGTGAGTCCGGCGTCGAGGTTGTCATCGGCCTGCGTGAAGGCTCGAAGAGCGCAGAGAAGGCGAAGGAAGCCGGGTTCGAGGTTAAGAGCAACGCTGACGCTACCGCATGGGCGGACGTCATCATGCTGCTGGCTCCGGATACCTCCCAGGCGGAGATCTTCCGCAACGATATTGAGCCAAACCTGAAGGCTGGCAACGCGCTGTTCTTCGGCCACGGCCTGAACATCCACTTTGATCTGATTCAGCCGGCAGATGACATCATCGTCGGCATGGTTGCGCCGAAGGGACCAGGGCACCTGGTTCGTCGCACCTTTATTGAAGGCAAGGGCGTCCCCTGCCTGATCGCCGTCGATCAGGATCCTGAGGGCAACGGTCGCGACCTGGCGCTCTCGTACGCTGCTGCAATCGGCGGTGCACGCGCCGGTGTCATCCCAACGACCTTCGAGGCGGAGACCGTCACCGACCTGTTCGGCGAGCAGGCGGTGCTGTGCGGTGGTCTGGAGGACCTCATCATGACTGGGTTCGACGTGCTGGTTGAGGCTGGCTACGAGCCAGAAATGGCGTACTTCGAGTGCTTGCATGAGATGAAGCTGATCGTGGACCTGATCTACGAAGGTGGAATCGCGAACATGAATTACTCCATCTCTGACACCGCTGAATTTGGCGGCTACCTGTCAGGGCCACGCCTCATCGACGAGAGCGTCAAGGAGCGCATGCGCGACGTGTTGCGTGATATCCAGGACGGCACCTTTACCAAGCGCCTTGTTGAAAACGTGAAGCACGGCAACAAGGAGCTGGAGGATCTGCGTGCCAAGGCCTCCTCGCACCCAATCGAGAAGACTGGTGCGGAGCTGCGCTCGATGATGAGCTGGGTACAGAACCCACTCAACGAGACCGCTTAAGATCCCGTAGATGAAAAAACTGGGAGGGACCTGCAGAAGGTTCCTCCCAGTTTTTCGGTTCTGGGTTATTGCGCCGGTGTTGCCTCGGACTCAGGCGATTCACTGATGATGTCGTTGAGATTTACTGTCGTAGTGATTTCTTCCTGCGCCGTCGGCTCTGCGCCCTCCGAGCTTGGCGGAGTTGCAGGCTCAACCGTTTCCGTGGTGTCTTCGGTCATCGTGGTGGTGACGTCAACGGTTTCGGTCGCCGTAACACTCGGGGTGGTGTTGTTGAATTCTTCTTCAGTCTGGCCACCTTCGAACAGCGACCAGAGCAGCCAGGCGAGAATGAGGAAAACAACGATACCGAGGAGCCATTTCCACCAGCTACCGTTGCTTGGTGTTGGCTCGGATGGGGCAGGGAGGTGGCGTCGCTCCTCCGGAATCTCGAGTGGGGGATTGTTCGGGGTTTCGTGCGGTTGCTGAGTCACGTGATTCCTTTCTTTTTCGTCAAGGCTAGCAAATAATGTTTTGGTTGCTTCCGATGCTGTCCGCTTGGCCGATATTCAAACGTGAACTAGAATCACGGCATGTTGCATAGCCACGAACACGCCCACGCCCACGATCACGACCATGATCATGTAGGCGATGCGCCGTTACACGCCCTGCTGATTGCGTTGGGAGTTACCAGTGTAGTTTTCTTCGCGGAGCTCATTGGAGGCTGGCTTACCGGCTCGATGGCGCTGATGGCAGACGCTATGCACATGCTGTCGGACGCAGCGGGACTGATCATCGCGGTGATCGCTGTGGTGATAGGTAAGCGTGCTGCTTCTGTCAATGCCACCTACGGTTACCGTCGTGTTGAAGTGCTTGCGGCTGCGGTAAACGCGCTGACGGTGCTGCTTATTTCTATCTGGATCGTGGTGCAAGCAATTCGGCGTATCTCCACGCCTACTGAAATCGACACGGGCCCGATGATGGTTATCGCCGTGATAGGCCTTGTGGCGAACGCAATTTCAGCTTGGGTGCTGCATAGTCAGCGAGAAAACTCCGTCAACGTCGAGGGGGCGTTTTTACACGTGTTGGTGGATATGCTTGGTTCGGTGGCGGTGCTCGTTGCTGGTGCGGTAATTGCGTTGACGGGCAGCCAGCTGCCGGATGTTATTGCTTCCTTCCTCATTGCGGCGTTGGTGTTGCCGCGCGCGTGGTCGCTGCTACGCCACTCACTGCAGGTGCTGCTGGAGCAGGTCCCTCCTGGGTTCGATGTGGAGAGTGTCGAACCAGCACTGCGTGCTATCGATGGCGTGGTGGATATCCACGATTTGCACTTGTGGTCGCTTGATGGGGTGTCCGTCCTAGCGACTGTCCATGTGGTGAAGCACCCTGGGCAGAAAGCATCACGCATACTTGACAGTGCACAAAAAGTGCTGCGTGAGCTGGGTATTGAGCATTCCACGATCCAGGTTGAACTGCCCGAGCATCGCGGCCACGAGAATGTTTGTTAATTCTGTTCTAAAGTATGACTTATGGGTTTTACTACACCAAGCTATTCACTCAAGGACCTCTTCGCGCGAGCTGAGCGTGGAGAGCTTCAGCTTCCCGATTTTCAGCGCGAATACATCTGGGACGTCGACCGCATTCGTACCCTGGTCACCTCGGTCTTGCGCGGCTATCCAATCGGTTCGTTCCTCGCATTGGACACCCGTGGTACGCCGATGCGCTTCCGTCCACGCCCGCTCGAAGGACTTGAGCTCAGCGTCAGGGAACCACACCCAGGGTTGTTGCTTCTCGACGGCCAGCAGCGCCTGACATCGCTGTACCACGCCTTTAAGGGCGACGGCATTGTCCCGACAGTAGACTTCCTCGGTCGCCGCATTCACCGTCGGTTCTTTGTGGATGTGCGTACTGCTGTTTCTGCCGACCCAATGCCGGTAGAGGCGGTCTTCGCTGTCGACGAAGAAGGCCAAATTCGTTCGCACTTCGGCCCAGATATTCCGGAAGGTATTCGGAGCCGTGAAGACATGCTGAAGCACGGGGTCGTGCCTGTGTCGCTGCTGCTCTGGAAAGAGGGCAATGATTTGCTGCTCGACATGGCAGCCGATGCCGAAGACCACGAAATGCGCGCAGCAGTCAAGCAGTTCCTGAACGAAGTTATGCGCTGGATGCCGGCTTACGACGTTCCAGTGATCCGCATTGACCGGGAAACCTCGCAGATCGGCGTTGGGCAAATTTTTGCACACGCGAACTCCGCTGGTGTTCAGATGGACGTCTTCGAGCTGTTGACGGCCATGTTCGCCACGCAGGATCCAGATTTCCTGCTTGCTGAGCATTGGCGGGGCGTCGAAAAGCAGTTGCGCGAGTACCCAGCCTTGGATGACATCGGGCGCATCGAGTTCCTCCGTGCAATGTCGCTCCTGTTGACCAGCCGTCATGGGCATGCAGTCGGTCACCGCGGCGATATTCTGAACCTCTCGCTCAACGACTATCGCCAGCATGCGCAGGAAATGGCGGATGCGTTCAAGGCAGCGGCCGAGTTTATGGCTGAGCGCTGCATCTTGAGCGTGGACCAGGTTCCGTACACCTCCCAGATCGTTCCACTGGCTACTATCTTGGCGCGTCTGGCGGAGCACCCACAGTGGGACCACAGCCAGGAGTCGAAGGACCGTCTCAACCGCTGGTACTGGTCGGGTGTCTTCGGCGAGCTCTACGGCGCGCACGCCCCGACTATCCGTGCGGGTCTTGACGTTACCGAGGTCACCCCGTGGGTGTTGCAGGAGACCGACGCGACGCCGCGTACGGTGTCGGACGCGACGTTTGCGGAATCTCGTCTGCTTACCGCGACAGAGGAAAGCGGTGTCTACCGTGGTTTGTACGCATTGTTGATGGCGCGTGGTGCCCTCGACTGGAGGACGGGGAAGCCGTTCAACCGTGAGACGTTCGCGGAGCTTCAGCCATACTTCAACACCGTGTTCCCGCCTGCGTTCTGTGACGATATCGGCGCCGACCCAGTTGTGGCGCAGTCAGTACTGAACCGCACGCCGATGGGCAAGCGCACGGACGTGCTTATTGAGGATAATCAGCCGAAGCGCTACATTCCGCGACTGCAGTCGAAGTCGCTGATGGATGACGACGAGTTTGATGAAGTCCTCGAAGGCCACGAGATGACGCCGATCTACCTGCTGAATTCGCAGTGGACGGAGTTCTTGGCAGACCGTCGTGAGCGCTTCGTTGGCATCGTTGAGTATGCACTGGATAAAGCAGTGATCCGCGATATCGATGGCAAACTAGAGTCTGAGGTTGACTTCTCCGAAGAACTCGAGTCTGAAGCAGAGCCTGTCCCAGTTTCCGAGGAACCTGAGGTTGAAGAGCCCGAGGTAGAGCAGGAAGAGCCGGAAGGCGAAGAGGATTAACTACGGACGAGTAAAGCAGCGTTGCCTCGCAGTATTGTGCGCGGCGACGCTGCTTGCTGCTTGCTCGCCAGAGCAACAACTGGGGCCGCTGGGGGAGGCCCGGAAGGTGAATCAATCGCGCCACGTGTCCGCGATGTTTGAGCAGCATCCGGTGGTGTTAGCGGATCGCACTGGCATTGCATCGCTGCAGCATTTCTTCCGTGCTTCGGAAACACTGGTGGTGTCGGACACGTCGGTGGAAGCGCAGCTGCGAGCCGCCTCGATTGCTGTTGTGGCACACGCCCCGATGCTGGTCTACGACCCAGATCGTCATAATGAGATCCTGCAGGAAACCGAGCGCTTGCACACTTACACGGTGCTCACGGTCGGAGACGTGCCGCTGGCGCAAACCACTGGACGGATGCGTGTGTACCGCGACCCGGGTGGGCGGGGTGCTTTGGGGCCGATGACATCGCTCATGTTTGAGGAACGGTTGATTTCTTCGCCAGGGTCTGCTGCGCGGGAGGTGGCGAAGTTGCGCTCGCGCGAGCCTACATGGCTGCGTGCAGCGTGGGCAGACCCCGTGGTCATGAAGGGGGCCCAGGCAAAACCGTTCCCGATTCTCTCGCGGAGGGATGCTGATATGGCACCGCTCGTTGTGGCGACGTCGAATACTTCGATTGCGGCGATTGCGAATGCTCGCAGTTTCGGGGCCAAGGTCGTTGTTGTGGATGAGCCGGACCCGAGGGCATCCTTTGATACGCTGTTCGCCCTTGCTGGGCTTGCGAATGGTCCGCTCGTCGCACTTGGCACGGATTTCGGGACTAGCGACGAGTTATCGCGCAGGATTTCCCAAGCGGAAGAAAAGTATGAAGCTAACCGCAGGACAACCCGTAGTTGACCGATTAAGGTGTTCGGGGTACCCACACTATTTGATTCTCAGGAGACCCCATTCTTATGTCGAAACCTGTTGTCCTCATCGCCGATAAACTCTCCCAGTCAACCGTTGACGCACTTGGCGAGGCGGTGGAAGTCCAATGGGTAGATGGCCCAAACCGTGAGGCGCTGCTAGCGGCAGTCCCCTCCGCGGACGCGCTCCTTGTCCGCTCTGCAACGACGGTTGATCGTGAGGTGATCGAAGCAGGTACAAACCTCAAGATCATCGGCCGCGCTGGCGTCGGTCTTGACAACGTTGATATTCCGGCGGCGACCGAGCACGGCGTGATGGTTGCGAACGCCCCAACCTCGAATATTCACTCAGCCTGTGAGCATGCAATCGCACTGTTACTTTCTACCGCCCGCCAGATTCCAGCAGCTGATGCCACGTTGCGTAATGGTGAGTGGAAGCGCTCAGCGTTTAAGGGCACCGAGATCTTCGGCAAGACCGTTGGCATTGTCGGCTTCGGCCACATTGGCCAGCTGTTCGCACACCGTCTGTCTGCGTTCGAAACCACCATCGTCGCATACGATCCTTACGCGAACCCTGCGCGAGCAGCGCAGATGGGTGTCGAGCTCGTAGAGCTTGAGGAGTTGATGGCTCGTGCAGATTTTGTGACGATCCACTTGCCGAAGACGAAAGAAACCGCAGGCATGTTCAATGCGGAGCTGCTTTCGAAGTCGAAGCCGGGGCAAATCATTGTCAATGCGGCACGCGGCGGGCTCGTGGATGAGCAGGCGCTTGCCGACGCCATCAAGTCGGGCCACATCCGTGGTGCTGGTTTTGACGTATATGCAACCGAACCTTGCACGGATTCGCCGTTGTTCGAGCTTGAGGAGGTTGTCGTAACGCCGCACTTGGGTGCGTCTACCGCGGAAGCGCAGGACCGCGCGGGCACTGATGTTGCGGATTCTGTGTTGAAGGCACTTGCCGGCGAGTTCGTCGCCGATGCAGTCAACGTTGCTGGTGGCAATGCCGGCGAGGAGGTCGCTCGGTGGCTCGAGTTGGCGCGCAAGCTTGGCTTGCTGGCTGGCAAGCTGCTGGAGGAAGCGCCTGTTTCGTTAAAGATCACGGCACGTGGCGAGCTGTCTACGGAGGACGTCAGCCTGCTAGGGCTGTCCGCAGTGCGAGGATTGTTCTCCGGGATCGTGGATGAGCAGGTGACGTTCGTGAACGCTCCTGCTATCGCTGAGGCTCGCGGGTTGAGCTACACGGTAGAGACAGAAACTGAGGCGCTGACGCACCGTAGCGCTCTCGAGGTGCAGGCCATCGGTGCTGAGGGGCAGACTGCTACTGTGACCGGCGCGCTGACCAGCTTGGAGGGCGTCGAGAAGATTGTCCGCATCAATGGCCGCGGTGTCGACATGCGTGCGGAAGGCCGCAACCTGTTCTTCCGCTACACCGACGTGCCTGGTGCGCTGGGTAAGGTCGGCTCGCAGCTCGGCGCACACGACATCAACATTGATGCAGCGGCACTGACCCGCACCACGAAGGGTGATGGCGCGGTGCTGATTCTCCGTGTAGATAAGGAAGTCCCAGAGCAGCTCGAAGAGCAGATTGCGCAGTCTATCGACGCCACTTCGATCCAGCTCGATTTGGATTCCTAAAGGAGGTTCCGTCACGGGCGGACAGTGTTACACTAAGCGCACTGTCCGTCTGGTGAGAAAGGAATCCCAAAAATGAAGGTTGCTGTTATTGGCGGGGACGGCATCGGCCCCGAAGTGATGGCAGAGGGGCTCAAAGTCCTGAATGCTGTCCGCTCTGACGTCGAGACCACAGAGTTTGATCTTGGTGCGCGTCGATACTTGCGCAACGGCGAGCTGCTTACCGACGGCGACCTCGAGGCGTTGTGTGAACACGACGCGATTCTGCTTGGTGCAATCGGGGATCCTCGTAAAGTTCCCGCCGGGGTGCTCGAACGTGGGCTGCTGTTGCCACTGCGCTTCAAGCTGGATCACTACGTCAACCTGCGCCCGTCGCGCCTGTATCAGAGCGTGACCTCGCCGCTCGCACAGCCGGGCGATATTGATTTCGTTGTTGTTCGTGAGGGGACCGAAGGCCTCTACGCCGGTAATGGCGGGACTCTGCGTGCGGGCACCGAGCACGAGGTTGCATCCGAGGTCTCCCAAAACACCTACTACGGCGTTGCACGTGTCGTGCGGTATGCATTCGAACTCGCACAGCAGCGCCGCAAGAAGCTCACACTGGTGCACAAAACGAACGTCCTGGTCAATGCGGGCGGTTTGTGGCAGCGAGTCTTCGACGAGGTCGCTCAGGAGTTTCCGGACGTCACCACGAATTACCACCACATCGACGCGGCGACTATTTACATGGTCAGCGACCCGGCGCAGTACGACGTCATCGTGACGGATAACCTGTTCGGCGACATCCTTACTGACCTGGCGGGGGCGGTTGCAGGCGGTGTTGGCCTCGCATCTTCCGGCAACATTAACGCGGCAAAAGTCACGCCATCGATGTTTGAGCCTGTCCATGGTTCCGCGCCGGATATTGCGGGCAAAGGGATCGCAGATCCGTGCGCGATGATTCTTTCCGTCGCGATGATGCTGCGCTTCCTCGGGGATGAGGGGAACGCCGAGAAGATTGAAGTGGCCGTTGAGAAGGAAGTAGCAAGCCGCGATGGCGCACCTATTGTGACAATGGAGGTCGGCGACCGGATTGCCGCCGCGCTGAAGTAACCACGTAGGGTTGAGGCCAGATTCAAACAGAACCTCCGTGTAGGAAAGGCGGGAGACATTGAAGACGGCTTCAACCCGGCATCGTGTAAGTAGTGTCCTGGCTGCCCTCGGCGTCGCAATCGCGAGCTTGAGCGCGTGCTCATCCGGTGATGCCAGAAACGGGGCTCAGGACGCACAAGCCTTAGAGATGTCCGGTGCGGAGGTTGTGCAGGACCCCGACGGCACGGGTGTGGAAGTTTCCAAGCGGTTGTATCCCGCTTCGGAGGCTGTCGTCGTCGCCGACAAAGCCAGAGAGTCGCAGCTGATAGGCGCTGCAATTGCGCTGGAACGTGGCGTCCCACTGTTGGTGCGTTGGCCGGGCGCGGAAGAGGCTGTTGACGCGGAAATTGAACGCCTCGGGGCTACAGAGATCATCACACCATCGCGGTCTGCGGGCGTGGAGCCGCTAGAAGTCGGAAGCCCAGAGCGCGATATTGCTGCGGTTGCGGCCTCGCAGCTGCAGCAACCTGCAGCCCTCACGCTTCCGCCGATCTTGGTGACGGAGGAGACATCGCTCGGCGCGGCGGTGTCTGCGCGGGCGGCGGGTGCGAACCTCGAGGTTTTGCAGTTTCCGGATCCGCGAGTGAGTTCGGACTCGATGCGCACGGTCCTCGAGCAAGATACGATCGCGCTTGGGCGTCAGTGGGGCAGCACCGATGCCTACCGGGAAAAGATCACGCTTGCGACGCACGGTGAACTTCCCGGTGGCGGTGGTCTGGTCTTCCCAGGTCGCCGTATGATCGCGCTGTACGGGCACCCATCGGGTCCAGCCCTCGGCGTCATGGGCGAGCAGCCGCCAGCGGAGGCGGCGCAGCTTGCAAAGGAGTACGCGCAGAAGTATCAACCGTTGGACGGCGAACCGGTCATTCCGGCATTCGAGATCATTGTCACGGTGGCTTCTCAATCGCCAGGCGTGGATGGGGATTACTCCAACGAGACGGCGATTGAAGACCTCGTACCGTACATTGACGCGATTACAGAGGCCGGTGGATACGCGGTGCTCGACCTTCAGCCCGGCCAAGGGGATTTCCTCCACCAAGCTCGACTCTATGAGGAACTCCTGCTTCGGCCCAATGTGGGGTTAGCCCTTGATGCAGAGTGGAAGTTGAACCCCGGCGAGCAGCCGCTGTCCCGAATCGGCTCGGCAACCTCTGGGGAGATTAACGCGGTCGCCGACTGGCTCGCGAACATGGTCCGGGAACATAAACTGCCCCAGAAGTTGCTGATTCTGCATCAATTCCGTCTGGACATGTACCCGGACCGAGAGAACATCCGCACCGATCAGCCAGAACTGGCTTGGGTGCTTCATGCGGATGGGCACGGCGTACCTGAGCAGAAGTTCGAGACGTGGAACGTACTGCGTCAAGGGCTGAGCCCTGATTTCTTTATGGCTTGGAAGAACTTTATCGACGAAGACACGCCAACCTTCAGCCCTGAGCAGACATATACCGACGTACAGCCAAGGCCGTGGTTCGTCAGCTACCAATGACGTGGCGTGCGGCCGTCGGGGTTGTATGCTCGTCCCTATGCGTTTTGGACGAATTGCTACACCCGAAGGCATGACCTTCGCTGTTATTGATGAAGCTGCAACGACCGCGCGTGCGATTGCAGGCACGCCGTTTACCGATCCCGAGTTCACCGGGAAAGAGTGGAAGCTTGAAGATGTGCGGCTGCTTGCGCCGACGCTGCCGTCGAAAATCGTGGCAGTCGGCCGTAACTACGCAGACCACGTGAAGGAAGTCTTCCAGCAAACGGCGGATGATCTGCCGCCAACTATCTTCATCAAGCCGCCGACAGCCGTTGTTGGACCGGGCGCGCCGATCCGTATCCCTGAGTTTGCCACCCGCGTCGAGTTCGAGGGAGAGCTCGCTCTTGTGATTGGTGTGCCGTGCAAGAATGTGAAGGCGGATCAGTGGAAATCGGTGGTGCGGGGCGTCACCATCATGAATGATGTCAGTTCTCGCGATTTGCAGTTCTCGGATGGACAGTGGGCGCGGGCGAAAGGCATGGATACCTTTGCTCCTCTCGGTCCATGGATTGAGACTGATCTTGAGCGCTTCGACTTTGACTCGCTGGCTATCAAGGCGCACCTCACGCACGACGGGGAAACCGCGACGAAGCAGGATTCCAACTCAAACCAGATGATTAAGTCGATTGGCGAGATTGTGGAGTGGGTCAGTGAGTCGTTCACGTTGTTGCCGGGCGACGTTATCTCTACCGGATCGCCTGCGGGAACCGCTGAAATGGTGCCAGGCGACGTCATCGAAGTCGAGATCCCCGGCATCGGCTCGTTGGCTAACCCGGTTGCTCGCGCCTAGCCTGGGCTAGAGGCCGAGCGCGCGCATGATCGTGCGCAGCTTGGCCGTAGTCTCGTCGAGCTCCTCCTGAGGGATAGAGCTCGCAACGAGGCCACCACCGGCCCACGCCCGTGCTTGAGTTCCGGTGGCGTTGACTTCGGCACAGCGGATCGCGACCATGTACTCGCCGTCGCCGTTGCTGTCGGTGTAGCCGACAGTGCCCGCGTAGAACCCGCGGTCGGTCTCTGCGGTGGTGATGAGCGCCCCCGCCGCAGCGGGTGGTGTTCCGCATACAGCGGGGGTCGGGTAGAGGCGAAGCGCTAGGTCGAGTGCGGTTGGCGCCGGATCCTTCAGCACCCCGCGAATTGGAGTGGCGAGGTGCCACATCTCTGACGTCTTATCCAGCCGGGGCCCATCCGGGATCTCGAGCTGCGAGCACAATGGCGTCAAGATTTCGCGGATGTGCTCGACCACGTATGCGTGCTCGTCGCGGTCCTTGGCAGAGTTGTAGAGAGCCTGGCCATTCGCCTCATCTGCTGCTGGATCGTGCGGAACGCGAGCGGCCGAGCCTGCTAAGGGATACGAACTTACGATGTTGCCTTTGCGCCGTACCAGGACTTCAGGCGACGAGCCGACGAAGAAGTGCCCGACGCGCCCACTTGGTGTGAGGTCCGCGATGAACCCATCACGGGTGTAGGAAAGGTCGATGAGTCTCGCAGCGACGAGACGAGGGTCGACGGGAGGATCAAACTCGATGTCAACTGCGCGGGCGAGGACCACCTTGTCCAGCATGGAACTCTGGATTGTGGAGACCGCCGCTTCAACTCTTCGAAGGTGCTCTTCCGGGGTGGGGTCGACGTCGATAAGCGACGCGTGGAGCTGCGCACCAGGGCCGACCCGGTAATACGGGTGAGGCTCAAGGGTGCCAGGTTCACGCACAATGGATTCCGGAACTGTCAGCGCCGCAGGCGTATCTTTGTCGAAGGGGAGCGCACCAACCACCATTTCGACGTCGCCGGACTCGAGGGCGTCGATAGCTTTCCATGCATCTGAAAACGTTTGATGAGCACCTTGGGTGCGCACCGACCCGGTGCTTCGGGAAAGCAAGAAGTCAGGTGCGGTGGAAGGGCGGGCTGAACACATGTGGTCCTATTTTACTAGGTGCAGCCGCGAGGTCCGTATTAAGGCCTGCCATATGCGACTTGATGGTGCAAGGGCGCTACGATTAGGCGCATGAATAAACCAGCAACGATGCGAGTCCGATTTTGTCCGTCCCCAACAGGTACACCACATGTAGGCATGGTGCGTACGGCCCTGTTCAACTGGGCGCAGGCACGGCACAGTGGCGGCACGTTGATCTTCCGGATCGAAGATACCGACGCAGCCCGCGACACCGAGGAGTCCTACCAGGCGATCATTGACTCCTTGAAGTGGTTGGGCCTGAGCTGGGAT
This sequence comes from Corynebacterium sp. NML140438, assembly GCF_001875725.1. Lineage (GTDB taxonomy): Bacteria > Actinomycetota > Actinomycetes > Mycobacteriales > Mycobacteriaceae > Corynebacterium. The sequence goes on from NZ_MLCQ01000018.1 coordinate 100,766, forward strand.
GAGGGTGTCCTTGTCGGTGGCCCGCATGAGCCGTACCGTCAGTCGCAGCGCATGGATATCTACAAAGAGATCCTGGACAAGCTGATCGAGGCTGGCGAGGTCTACCCGGCCTACTCCACGAACGAAGAGGTGCAGGAGCGTCACAGGGCCGCAGGGCGTGACCCACAGCTTGGCTACGACAACTTTGACCGCGACCTGACCGACGAACAGATTGCTGCGTTCGAAGCTGAGGGGCGCAAGCCCGTGTGGCGTCTGCGTATGCCGGACAAAGACTGGACCTGGAACGACCTGGTGCGTGGTGAGGTGACCTTTAAGTCGCAGACACAGCCGGACTACGTGGTTGCTCGCTCGAACGGCGCGCCGCTGTACACGTTGGTCAACCCGGTTGATGATGCTCTGATGCAGGTGACGCACGTCCTGCGTGGCGAGGACTTGCTATCCTCCACACCACGCCAGCTTGCTCTCTACGAGGCTCTTCAGCGCATTGGTGTCACCGACTTCACGCCAGAGTTCGCACACCTGCCGTTCGTGATGGGACAGGGCAACAAGAAGCTTTCCAAGCGCGACCCGGAGTCGAACCTGTTCAACCACCGCGACAATGGCATCATCCCTGAGGGCATGATTAATTACCTCGCACTGCTGGGCTGGTCATTGTCCTCCGATGAAGACATCTTTAGTGTTGATCAGCTTGTCGAGGCGTTTGATGTTTCTGATGTGCTTGGTAACCCCGCACGCTTCGACCAGAAGAAGTTGGAAGCGATTAACGCTGACCACATCCGCTTGCTCGAACCGAAAGACTTTGAACAGCGTCTGCGCGACTATCTGACCGAGTTCACAGACTTCCCAGCTGACTACCCGGCCGACAAGTTCGCGCTCGCAGCGGAGCTCGTCCAGACCCGCATCAAGGTGCTGTCGGATGCGTATGGACTGCTGAAATTCCTTGTTACTCCGGACGCGGATCTTGTACTCAACGAGAAAGCGGCGAAGAAGAACCTCAAGGACACTGCTGTCGAGCCTCTCGACGCCGGCATCGCAGCACTCGACGCCGTCGCTGAAGAAGACTGGACCACTGAGTCTATTGAGAAGGCTCTGCACACCGCACTGATCGAAGAGCTGGAGTTGAAGCCACGCGTCGCTTTTGGCGCACTCCGTGTCGGCATTTCCGGCGAGCAAGTATCCCCACCGCTTTTCGAGTCGATGGAGCTGCTGGGGAAGGAGTCCACGATGGCGCGCTTGCGTGCAGCGCGTGAAGTGACCCCGTACACCGCGCCTGAGGCTTAAAGCACAGTCGAATAGGAAGAGGTATCGCATAGTTTGCGATACCTCTTTTTCTGCCCTGACCTGGCGATTTGTGCCGTATTGGGCTTTATGGTTATAGTAGTCATCGTTGTTCAGAGCGAGCAAGGCAAAACGAAAGAAATAGTTTAGTCTTGTAAGTGAAGAAAAACAATGGCCTATGGTGTAATTGGCAACACAACGGTTTCTGGTACCGTCATTCTTGGTTCGAGTCCAGGTAGGCCAGCTACAGAACTTCGGTTCTGTGTCCTAATGCCCCGTTCGTCTAGCGGCCTAGGACGTCGCCCTCTCACGGCGGTAACACGGGTTCAAATCCCGTACGGGGTACAAGTAACAGCCAGTGCACTGCACTGGCTGTTTTGCTTTGTTCCCCAGATCCGGACCTCAGCATGGTTGGTACAGTATTTTCCTATGCGGATCCCTATGCGAATGCGCTGTGTCCTAGCAGCCTCGGTGGTGTTACTGGTGGTCCAGGCGCAGCTAGTGCCAGTTGAGGCGGAGGCCAGCTCGGCCCGCAACAACCCGCTGTCGTCGATCTTCACCGGCGAGCCTTCGCGGTCAGGGTCAAGTGCGCTCGATGCAGCAAGCGTATTGTTGGCGGCACTCAGCCTGAGTTCCGCGGTGCCATTACTTGCCATTCCTGCAGCGGTGTTGGTTGCGTTAGGCAGGGGAGAGCTTGGTTCATCGATGTACCAGCTGTATCCGGGAAGCTCCACTGGGTCGTCGAGGGGCGATGAATCAGCAACGTTTCCGGAGCGTGATGTGCTGCCCGCTGAGCTGCGGACTATGCGCCATATTGAAGGGGATTTGTGGGAACTCACGGTGTGGTCGCCGTCGATGCAGCGGGAGGTGGTGAACGATGTGTTGTTGCCGAGCGGTACCGCTCCTCGACCAACGTTCTACCTCATGATGGGAGCCGATGGCGCCGCGGGTGGCTACAGCTGGGCTAATTCCTCGGACTATCAAGCGTTCTTCGCTGGCAAGCACGTCAATGTCATTACACCGAAGGGGTCGGTGTCCTCCATGCAAGCCGATTGGTATCGAGAGGACCCGGCTACAGGTACCAACAAGTGGCTCACCTACATGAGTCGTGAGTTACCTCCACTTATCGACGCCCACTTCCACGGCAACGGCCACGACGCTATTGCCGGCATCTCGATGTCTGGCGGCCCCGCGCTGGACATCGCCGCGAATGCTCCGGATCGGTTCGTGGCGGCCGCGTCCTACTCGGGCTGCCCGGCGACGACTGGCGTGCTCGGCGGTATTTATACCTCGTCAGGGGTGACAATGAACAAGGGGAACCCGGTCAACATGTGGGGGACGTCGTCGAGCAGGGCGTGCCCGGCGCCCCCATGGTGATCGAAGCAACGTCTATGCGTGCTCGAAGTATTTCGCTGAGACAGCGCAGCAGCAGGGCCTCGACGTAACGTGGCATGAAATTGTCGAGGGGGCACATACGTGGGGAGTTTTCGAGCACAGGCTGCGAGCGTCATGGCGAACCATCGAAGGGGCGTTGCGGGAAAGTGGCGCGTGGCCTGCAGATTTGGAGAGTTTATAGGGTGGCGTTTATTGTTAACGGGTCGCAAAAGCGAGCACGCCCCGTTCGTCTAGCGGCCTAGGACGTCGCCCTCTCACGGCGGTAACACGGGTTCAAATCCCGTACGGGGTACAAATGGCAGTCAGTGCAAGCACTGGCTGCTTTTTCTTTTTCAGTGTTTCAAAGGCATGCAGTTTACACGCTATGTGATTCGCGTACCATCGGAGGCCAAACCCAAAGATGAAAGGAACGTGAACATAGAATGAGAAAAACACAGTATGCTGTGTTCGCTGCTATGAGCGCCAGCGTTTTAGTGCTGACAGGCTGCTCTGAAGCGGGGACGGATGCGCCGTCGTCTTCAACTGAGGCCGCTGCAACGAGTGAGGTCCATTGGGGGTACGAAGGAGACGGTGCTCCAGAGCACTGGGGCGAGCTTTCGGCCGAATTCGAGGCCTGTGGAAATGGCAAGGAGCAAAGCCCAATCAACTTGAGTGACGCTACCCCTGAGGACTTGGCAGACATAGAGTTTGCATATGCTGCCAGCACGGGTGAAGTCCTGAATAACGGACACACGTTGCAGTACACACCGTCGACAATGCAGAAGGTAACTCTCGACGGTGAGGATCTGGAGCTCGCGCAGCTGCACATGCACACTCCTGCAGAGCACGAGGTCGATGGTAAGCAGCTTCCTGGCGAGATCCACTTTGTGCACAAGAATGCGGCAGGTGGCATTACAGTCCTTGGAATTCTGCTTGAGGAAGGCGCACCGAACGAGCTAGTGCAGTATCTGCTTGATAATGCGCCAGAGAACGTGGATACCTCACATATTTCTCAAGAGGAAATCAACATTGCAGACGCTCTTCCAGCATCACATGAGTACATCACGTATGGAGGCTCTTTGACGACGCCACCTTGCTCTGAAAACGTTCGCTGGATCGTAATGACGCAGCCGGTAACTGCCTCAGCTGAGCAACTGCAAGCATTCGAATCGCTGATCGGCAAGAATGCTCGTCCTGTTCAGGACCAAAATGGCCGTGAGCTCACGTTGGACGCCACGAGCTAACAAAGCAGTGATAGGGAGTACGCTGGTCACGTGCTGATAACAGTGTTGCTCTCCATCACGTTCGCGTGCGGGCTGATTATTGCAGCCCTGCACGTGTTGAACCGCCAATTCATCGCCCCGGTGTATGACGTGTGGTTGAACTTGGCGGCGTTCGGTGCGGCGACGACGTCGAACACATTGTTGCACCAGCCGCTACCAGCGTTCCTGTCCGGCTGCGCTGTGGCCGCCTGGGTGTATCTCGGCGTGCGAACGGTGAAGGCGAAGCGTGCGGGCCTCGTTGCAGGTGGACAGCGGCGCCAGCGATTGGAGACTACCGCAGCGCCTCGGTGAGCTGTTGAGCAGCCTCGTGGAGTTCGGAGCCCCACTTTTGGATCGGGGTGGGAACGAGGCGCTCGGCAGGCCCTGAAACGGAAAGTACAGCGATGACTGATCCGTCCGGGTTAGTGATGGGCGCGGATAGGCTCGCGAGACCAACTTCACGTTCCGCGATCGATTCGGCGAGGCCGGTTTCGCGAATCTTTTTGAGGTCTTCGGCGGGGAACGGGGAGGCGTCGATAAGAGAGTGGGCGGCGAATACTCGAGCGGCAGAACCCGCAGTGAGCGAGAGCTGCGAGCCTACGGGAACTGTGTAGGTGAGGCCGCTCTCGGGCTTTTCTGCCGCGATGCAGGTTCGGGTATCGCCGCTGAGCTTGTAGAGCTGCACCGACTCGCCGGTGGACTCCACCAAGCTGCGCATGATTGGTGCAGCTGCAGAGAGCAAACGGGGGGAGGAGTGCCCCGAGAAGTGGGAGAGGGCTCGGCCGATTGTCCACTGGCCGTCCTCAGTCCGGGCGAGCACGTTGTGGACCTCGAGCGCGGTGGCGATACGGTGTGTTGTTGCGCGGGGCAGGCCGGTTGCTTCGCTGAGCTCGGCGAGGGTTTTGTCGCCACCTGCGACCGCTCGTACGATTGAAATCGAGCGATCGAGCACTTTAATACCAGAGTCTTCGCTATACTGTCTCACGTCATGGATTCTACCATCTCACTCGGTGGGAGGTTGTTGCGACTGTTGAGGAGGAGCAAGATGAGCCAAAAGCCATTAACGCTGGCGGAAAAAGTGTGGCGTGACCACGTGGTCACCCATGGAGAAAACGGTCAGCCTGACCTTCTCTACATCGATTTTCAACTCCTGCACGAGGTGACGTCGCCACAGGCGTTCGATGGTTTGCGTCTCAACGGGCGTCGCATGCGCCACCCAGAGCTGCACCTTGCCACCGAAGACCACAACGTGCCAACCACAGGCATTGTTTCTGGCAAGCTGACAGAAATTAGCGATCCGACTTCCCGCACGCAGGTCTCGACCCTGCGGAAGAACTGCGAAGAGTTCGGCGTGGTGCTGCATGAGATGGGCGACGAGGAGCAGGGCATCGTCCACACGGTCGGTCCACAGCTGGGCATTAGCCAGCCCGGCATGACGATTGTGTGCGGCGACTCGCATACGTCGACACATGGTGCGTTTGGTTCGATCGCGATGGGTATTGGTACCTCTGAGGTAGAGCACGTTATGGCGACCCAGACGCTGCCGTTGGCTCCGTTTAGGACGATGGCGATTGAGGTCAGTGGAACGCTACAACCTGGTGTGAGTGCGAAGGACTTGATCCTGGCGATCATCGCCAAGATTGGTACCGGCGGCGGCCAGGGACACATCATCGAATACCGTGGTGAAGCTATCCGGAAGCTGTCCATGGAAGCACGCATGACCATCTGCAACATGTCGATCGAGGCAGGCGCCCGCGCCGGCATGGTGGCTCCCGACGAGACAACATTTGAGTACGTCAAGGGACGTCCATACGCGCCGAAGGGAAAGGACTGGGACGACGCGGTGGCGTACTGGAAGACGCTGCCAACCGATCCAGGTGCGGAGTTCGACACTGTCGTAGAGATCGACGCCTCCACGCTGACTCCGTTCGTTACCTGGGGTACCAACCCTGGCCAAGGGTTGCCGTTGAGCGCCTCCGTTCCTGACCCCGAGGAGTTTGGCGACGACAGTGCGAAGCAGGCTGCGCAAAAGGCATTGCAGTACATGGATCTAACGCCTGGTACGCCACTGCGCGACATCAGCATCGATACCGTGTTCCTGGGTTCGTGCACGAACGCGCGCATCGAGGACCTGCGCGCCGCTGCGGAGGTCGTCCGTGGCCGCACAATTGCGGAGGGCACGCGTATGTTGGTGGTCCCGTCCTCTGCCAAGGTCAAGCAGCAGGCGGAGGAAGAAGGCCTGCACACGATCTTTGAAGAGTTCGGCGCGGAGTGGCGCACCGCAGGTTGCTCGATGTGCCTGGGTATGAACCCCGATCAACTTGCCCCTGGAGAGCGCAGCGCGTCGACGTCGAACCGAAACTTCGAAGGCCGCCAAGGACCTGGGGGCAGGACCCACCTTGTATCGCCTGCGGTGGCTGCTGCGACCGCGGTCCTCGGCCACCTCGCCGCCCCCGCAGACATCCCATCAACCGCCAACGCACAGTAGTCAGGAGCTGACCAACGATCATGGAAAAATTCACATCCCACAGTGGCGTCGCAGTTCCATTGACGCGATCGAATGTGGACACCGACCAAATCATTCCCGCCCGCTACCTCAAGCGCGTGACCCGCACGGGGTTCGAGGACGGCTTGTTTTCCAATTGGCGCACCAACGAACCCGACTTCGTGTTGAACAACGAGGCCTTCAAGGATGGATCGGTGTTGTTCGCCGGGCCTGACTTCGGCACCGGTTCCTCCCGCGAGCACGCAGTGTGGGCGCTGCAGGACTACGGGTTCCGGGCAGTGTTTTGCCCACGGTTCGCTGATATCTTCCGTGGCAACGCCGGGAAGGCAGGCCTGTTGGCCGGCATCATGTCGGAATCGGACATCGAGCTGATCTGGAAGCAGCTTGAACAGGCACCAGGCACCGTCGCTACTGTTTCACTGCCGGAGCGCACCGTCACCGTCGGGGAGAACACCTACTCCTTCGACGTTGACGACTACACGCGTTGGCGTCTGAGCGAAGGCCTCGACGATATCGGGCTGACGCTGCGAAACGAGCAGGCCATCGAGGACTACGAACAGCAGCGTCGCCCGTTTTATCCGGCTACTTTTCCTCGCTAGGAGGGGTGCCGAGGCGCTCAAGGGCCGAAGGCGCGAACGTCGACAAGAAGTCGCGGACTGACGTCGTGATGCCGTGGATAGCGGAGGAGACGTGGTCCGCGAACTGCTGGTCACTGTAGTCCCAGAAACCCGGCATGACATAGGCAACGCCCAGAGCGGAGACGTTGCGCTTCTCATCTTTCATAACGACGAGAGACGGGAATGCGTGGGCGTTGTTGTAATCCTCGCACCAGGTCAGGACTTCGTCGAAACGGCTCACATCGACGTCGTCGACGGAGACTGTGGAAACGAAGTGGAGACTGGAGTCGACGAGCTTCATCTCGAAGCCGATACCGGTAAACGCCGTGATGAGAGAGTTGTACTGCGTAGGCTCCCGATACTCCCAACCTCGCTCGTCAAACAGCTTGCGAAGACGATCAAGACTTAAAGGCTGTAGCTGCTGCATTTACTGCTCCTTCTCCTGCTTGTAAGGGTGCTTGTCCTTGATGTGCGCAAAGTTTTCGTCGAGCGCCTCCACCGCATAGTGCATGACCGAGAAGTAAAACTGCAGCATCGACTGAAGTTGCTCGTCGCTGAAGCCATCAGAGGAGAAAAACGGCGCCTCGAACAGGGCAACGAGCCCGCCGTCTTCGCGCTTGATCGGGTGTGCACGCAGGAGAGGCAGTGAGCGATTCAGCTCGTTGATGCTCAGTCGAAGATTCTGCTTATCCGCATTCATTTTCGCCGTCCCGAGCCACTGGCTCGTGATCTTGAAGCCAATCTCCTGCACTTCGAAAAAGCACATGATTGATGGGAACGCAGTCCGGGTCAGACCATCTTCAGAACTGCGGAAGTACTGCAGTTCCAGCGCGTCGAGCGCCGCTTCGATTCGTTCTTGAGTAACTGGCTGCAACTGGGCAGTCCTTTCTTTGTAGGCGAAGTGGGCTTAGAGCACCGGGAGTGGCGATGGCATGTAGTCCGCGCCGATGAGTTGCCCTTCGTTAAAGGACAGTACCCACACGGATGCTTTCTTTGCCAAGATTGGGGACTCGATTGGCAGACGGCCATCGGCTGCAAGGGAGGCGATCATTTCAGGGATCACCCCGCCTTGCGCACATATGACGTGGGTGCCTCCCTGCTTGATGACGCTCTCAAACGCTGCTTGAGCGGTCTCCGGGTTCTCCTGCCACGCAATTTCGCCGAAGGCGGCGTCGACAACTACTTCCTCATCGAGTGCTTTCGCCAGGGGTGCAAGCGTTTGCTGGCAGCGCAGCGGCTCAGCGCAGTAGAGCGACTCAGGGGAGAAGGCATTGAGTAGCGGAACAAGCGCCTTCGCTTGGCGTTTCCCCTTCTTGTCGAGTGGCCGTCGACTATCGTCGTGCTTCCAGGCTTCCTTGTAGTTCGCACGGGCATGGCGCACATACAGGATTCGGGTATCCGCAGGGGTAGCGAAGCGTTTCGCGGCCTTGAGCAAGACTTGGCGGTCAAGCTCGTAGCTCATGAGATCCCTCGCGTCCTCGATGTTGAGCCAACGGATCTCATCGACCTCATTGTTCGGGGTGAACTCGCCACCGACAACCTTGCCGGTCCAGTAATACACAACCTTCGTGGTGTTCTTGACGGGATATACCGTCTTGCCAATCAGCTTGCCCAAGCGGATTTCGTAACCGGTTTCCTCCTGAATCTCACGCACTGCGGTCGTGATGAGGAACTCGCCTGGATCTACTTTGCCTTTCGCAAGAGACCAGTCGTCGTAGTGCGGGCGGTGAATGCACGCGACCTCAATCGTTTCGGGGTGCTCGAGATCACCTCGCCACAAAACAGCACCAGCTGCAAGCGTGGTTTTCTTGAACTCACGTCCCGGGTGCCGGGGAATTTCCTGGTGGCGTCCGGTGATAAACATTTCACCAAACCGGTCTTTGTGTTGTTCATGGAGCTTCGTTGAACGTGACATGCCCTCCAATTTTACGCACTTTGCGGATTCTCGCTGCAGCGACAGGTCAGCGGCACGGTGGTAGATAATCGGAGCGCAATAGTGCTAGCGTGAAACGGTTCATGCAGACAGGAATGGCGGTGGCACAAGTGGTAAACGTAGCGGTGATGGGCGCAGGTTCCTGGGGGACAACCTTGGCTAAAGTGTTCGCTGATGCCGGGAATATGGTGCAGCTGTGGGCTCGCAGGGACGAGCTGGCGAAGACCATGCAAGAAACTCGTGAGAACCCCGATTACCTGCCTGGCATTACGCTGCCAGATGGTATCTTTGCCACTTCTGATGCTGAAGCTGCGCTGGAGGCGGCAGATATCGCAATTTTTGCGGTACCGAGCCAGACCATGCGCCAGAACCTGGAAGTCTGGGCTCCGATGCTGCGCTCTGACACCACCTTGCTCTCGATCTCGAAAGGTATTGAGACCGGCACGTATATGCGTATGTCGGAAATTATCGCTGAGGTCACCGGTGCCGACGAGAGTCGGACTGCTGTGCTGAGCGGGCCGAACCTTTCCCGCGAGATTGCTGAGGAGCAGCCGGCGGCGACTGTCATCGCTTGCAGTGATATTAACCGTGCGAAGCTTGTCCAGGCTGCGTGCGCCACGTCGTACCTGCGCCCTTATACCAACACTGATGTGGTTGGCTGCGAAATTGGCGGTGCGACGAAGAACGTCATCGCGCTCGCCTGCGGTATGGCGTCCGGGCAGGGACTGGGAGAAAACACCCTGGCGACGCTCATCACGAGAGGGTTGGCTGAAAGTACGCGCCTGGGCCAGGAGTTAGGCGCCGACGCCCGCACCTTCGCAGGCCTTGCAGGGATGGGCGACTTGGTTGCAACGTGCTCTTCGCCACTGTCGCGCAACCGTACGTTTGGCTCTGCACTTGGCAAGGGTGCCACGATTGAGGAGGCGAAAGCAGCGACGAAGGGTCAGGTCGCCGAGGGCGTCATTTCCTCGCGGAGCATTTTCCAGCTTGCGCAGCGCCATGGTGTGGACATGCCACTGACTCAGGCCGTATTCGCCGTGTGCCACCAGGGCGTGACGGTTGAGGAGACGATTGCCGCGTTGATGGGTCGGTCGAAAAAGTCGGAGTAGTCACCGGGTAGTGTGGCAGCTGTGATTCGTATTGCAGTAGTTTACGGTGGACGCTCCACCGAGCATTCAATTTCTTGTATTTCTGCGGGCTCCATCATCTCTCACCTCGACCCCGAGGTGTACGAGGTGTTTCCCGTAGGTATTCGCCGGGACGGCACATGGGTGCGCGGGGACATCGACCCTGTAGGTGGTGAAGCGCTCCCCGAGGTTCGCGGTGGGGCAGAGATCGCGCTGAGCATTAGCCCTTCGCGCCGCGGCGAGTTTACCGACGTCGCTACCGGCGAGGTGCTCGCGCAGGTCGACGTTGTGTTCCCAGTCCTGCACGGCCAATTCGGAGAAGACGGCACCATTCAAGGTCTGTTTGAGCTTTCAGGGATCCCGTATGTGGGCCCTGGAGTCTTGGCCTCTGCATGTGGCATGGACAAGGAGTACACCAAGAAGCTCGTGGCTCTCGCAGGGATTGCCGTGAGCCAGGAGGTAATTGTCCGCGGTGGCGCAACGCTGAGCAGTGAGGACAAACAACGCCTTGGTTTGCCAGTGTTTGTGAAGCCAGCGAATGGCGGGTCCTCGATTGGGGTGTCGAAGGTGACATCGTGGGACGACTTCGACGCTGCGCTGCAGCAAGCATACGAGTGTGACTCGAAAGTGATCATCGAATCGGAGCAGGTGGGTGACGAGGTCGAAGTCGGCGTGTTGGAGTTTCCCGACGGCCGCATCGAGGCCTCCGTTCCGGCAAAGCTTAACGGGACCGATACTTCAGCGGAAGGCTTCTACGGCTTCGAGACGAAGTACCTAGAAGAGGGAGTCACCGCAACGATCCCCGCGCCATACGACGCCCATGTGATCGAATCCTTGCAGGAACAGGCGATTCAGACGTTTAAGGCTCTGAGCTGCAAGGGGCTGGCCCGCGTGGACTTTTTCGTCACGGATCAGGGCCCGGTGCTCAACGAGATCAACACCATGCCTGGATTTACTGCAATCTCGATGTACCCACAGGTCTGGAACGCAAGCGGCGTGAACTACCCAAACCTGCTTGACACCTTGGTCCGCACCGCATTGCAGTCAGCAAACAAGCCGACAGTTTAACGCTAACGTTCGGCGACGTGCTCCTCGATAAGCTCGGTCAGCGTTGTGATGACATCGTTGCCCTCACCCGAGGGCACAAACGCCGCAACGTTGACCACCCTCCCGAGCGCGTACCACGTCGATGACGTGGTCCCTGTAGCAGTGATGGTGTCCTCGAACCACGGAATCCCGTTAATCTGCTGCAGCGTAGCCCCAGCTGCGTAATGCTCTGGGTCATCCACACCGCACCGCAGCACAATCGGCTCATGGCCAAGTCGTGTCCAGACGGCCGTCTCCGGGGATACCACTTCGTTTTCAGGCAGCTTTGCGTACCCTTCAGCGAGCGTTTCAGGAAGTGCGGCAAGCAACCCCGCGCAGGCATTACCCTCCGCGGCCTGCGTGGCCGTATGCAGCTCAGACAACGGCGCAGGATGGCGAGGAAGATCACGCTGCGGCAGCGCACTCACGTCAATCTCGTCGACCGGCGTTTCCGCCCTGCCCAGCCCTTCCGCATCGGTGGTCACCGCGACAGCGGGCCACCGGTCTGCGCTAAACCAGGTCACCATAGTTGAACCTGGGGTGGCGTCGTCAATTCTGATCCACTCTGCACCGTTGTGGGAGGACACCGGGGTGTACTCGGTGTACTGCAGCGGCATTTCCACGCCGCAACGCAACGTGACGCGCCGGGTTGACGAGGACTGCCACGCGGCAGCACCTGCCGGAGCCGGGGCGGCGAGCTCCGCGCGCTCATGCCCAAGCACCTTGTCAGGAAGGCTGTCCACGAGCGCAGTGCACTCGGGCGAATCTGCCTCGGGGGAGGGCAGCTCAGTCATCGCGACAGGCTGCAGCGCCACCTGTTGGAAAAAGTACCGAGCACCCACAATGACGCCCAAAACAAGCGCCACTGCGAGGCCCAAACTGATGTAGACCGCTGTACGGTTAATCTGTGAATCATGCAACGCGCCAGAGGAATCATTCATGGCGTACAAGTTTACTGAAAGGCACACTTTGGTGAGTAACGTCGGTTTTCCCACACACGGCCCGACGCTGCGGGAGGTAGGCGAGCAAGCAACGATTGACGCCATTGTTGGAGCCTCGCCGTCACCGCTCAATGGTGATGACGCAGCCGTGCTTGAGTCACACACACCGAATAGCCGTGCGGTCGTGGCAACAGACATGCTCATCGAGGGCCAGCACTTTCGCTTTTCGACGACCACCCCCGCCCTGTTGGGGCGTAAAGCCATCGTGCAAAACTTCGCCGATATCGAAGCAATGGGTGCGCGCCCCGTCGCTGCGTTGCTCGCACTCTCCGCACCTCCGGAAACCCCACTTGCTGTAGTCAGCGAGCTCGCACGCGGCATCCATACTGAACTTGACCGCTATTCCAGCCAACTTGTTGGCGGGGACATCACGAGCGGAAAACAATTCACTGTCTCGATCACCGCGCTCGGTTCACTAGGCGGAAGCCTGCCTCCGCTGCGGCTCAGCCAGGCTCGCCCGGGACAGCGGGTCATCGCGCATGGACAGATCGGACACTCCGCGGCAGGCCTTGCCCTCCTGGAATCAGGGCGAGACATCCCGGAAGAATTCGCAGACATCGTCGAAGCGCACCGCTGCCCACAACTGACCCCTGGACGTGGCGTGGTCGCACGCGCAGCAGGAGCGACAGCCATGACAGACAACTCCGACGGGCTACTACACGACCTGGGTGCAATCGCCCGCGCCTCCCAAGTGGGAGTCAACATCTCCCGTGCTGCCGTCGCACCAAGCGAACAGCTGCGCAAAGTCGGAGACTTCCTGGGCATAGACCCGTGGGACTGGGTACTCAACGGGGGAGAAGACCACACCCTGCTGGGGACAATCGACGGGTCCGCACCCGTGGGGTATCGTTCGATCGGTACCGTCACACGCAAAGTCGGTGTGGAGATCGACGGCGTCGCACACACCGCACGCCATGAATGGGAGCCTTTTTCATGAATCTACCCGTCCACCCTTCCTGGCAGGCACCACTGGCCGAAGTAGAACCCGCCATCCACGCGATGGGAGACTTCCTACGAAGCGAACCCGCATACCTACCTGCCGGCAAGGATATTCTGCGCGCATTTTCGACCCCGTTTGAGGACGTCCGCGTGCTCATACTGGGCCAAGACCCATACCCAACACCAGGCCACCCGATGGGGCTTTCTTTCTCAACGCAGCCAGGCGTCAAACCACCACGGTCACTGGTCAACATCTACCAGGAACTCAACGACGACCTCGGCATACTCCCGCGTCCCGACGGAGACCTCACCTCCTGGCAACGCAACGGAGTCATGCTCCTCAACAGAGTGCTGACGGTACGCCCCGGCGCGCCGGGCTCGCATCGAGGGAAGGGATGGGAAGCCGTCACTGCCCATGCGATTGCGCAGCTCGCGCAGCGCGGTACCCCACTCGTTGCAATCCTATGGGGGAGAGACGCACAGACTGCGAAGCAGTTTCTCGGGAATACGCCGACAATTGAATCTCCGCACCCTTCTCCATTGTCGGCGCGCCGCGGATTCTTCGGATCACGCCCGTTTAGCCGGGCCAACCAAGCGCTCGTCTCCCAGGGTGCTTCGCCTGTGGACTGGGCACTGTAGACTGTCTGACCATGGAAACAGCAACTGCACTCGACGGCCCACGTCTTTTGTCTTGGGCTCGCCGGGCAGCGGCAGAACTGGAACGTCGCCGGCACGAGATCAACCAGCTCAACGTGTTCCCTGTGCCCGATGCTGACACTGGTTCAAACATGGCGCAGACGATGGCGGCGGCAGTCGAAGAGGCGTCGAAAAATTCTGGTGCGCAGTCCATGCAGGAGGTTGCAGAGGCGCTCGCTGTGGGAGCAATCCACGGCGCACGCGGAAACTCCGGTGTTGTACTTTCCCAAGTGATCCGGGGCGTTGCGCAAACCGCTGATGAGGAAACGCGGAGCGGACAGTTCATCGCGAACGCGCTCGCGCAGGCTGTACAGTTCGTCGACCGCGCAATCGCAGAACCCGTGGAGGGCACCGTCATCACTGTGCTCCGGGCAGCGTCGACTGCGGCGACACAGGCGCTCCACGAGGACGGGGGAGAAGCATCTGCTTTGAGCATTGCCGAAGCAGCCACAGAAGCAGCGCAAACCGCGCTCGCCCGCACCCCCTCACAACTGGAAGCGCTCCGGCAAGCAGATGTTGTCGACGCAGGAGGAACCGGGTTGGTGATCCTCCTGGAATCGCTTGTATACGAACTGAACGGGCAACCGTACGAGGCAGCACAATCAGTTGCACACGTGCACTCGCATGGGAGTGGCAAAGCAAACCTAGAAGTGATGTTCTTCTTCGAAGGCGACCTCGATGTCCTCGAGCATGAGCTGAGTACGATGGGTGACTGCCTGGTGATCGCACGCAATGATGAGCGCAGCGGCAAAGTGCATATTCACTCCACCGAAGCAGGCGCAGTTATCGAGTGCGCGTTTGCCCGCGGGACCGTCACACAGCTGCACCTCGAAGTTCTGCCAGATGAACCGGTCACCCAAACCCCCACGCGCCTGGTGATCGCAGTAACGCCCCCCGGATCACTCACGGACCTTTACACGCAGGCAGGGGCAGCCACCGTCGCCCCGAGCGAGAACATTGTCGCCGACATCCTTGCAGCAGTCCATAAGACCGAGGCACGCGAAGTCATCCTGCTGCCCAACGGGCTGCTCGACCAACGAAGCCTCGCCGCCGTGGAAAAAGCAACGCATGCCTTCGAGCAAAACATCACCTTGCTGCCCACAGTCAGGCTTGTATCAGGCATCGCGGCCCTCGCCGTCCACGATCCAGCCCAACCACTCGCAACCGCAGCGTTCACCATGTCGGAGGCCGCCGGCGAAATGCGCACCGCAGTCCTACAGCGCGCCCCTAAATCGGGATTGGTCCAGGGAGGAGCCGTCTCGAAAGGCGACATCATCGCCATGGCACACGGCGAAACACTCCTGATCGCCGACGACGCGTTAGCCGCCGTCGAAAAGACTTGCAAGCGTCTCCTCGAGCCAGGAGGCGAACAAGTTACCGTCCTCTTCGATACCGCAACACTGCACGCCGAAGACCTCGCAGCGCTCGAGGAAAAGCTCGACGTCGACGTCATCGTCTTCCCCGCAGACGGCCTCGGTGCGGTCGCCGAGATCGGAGTCGAATAAACAGTGCTCGGAAACATCGACCCCAGGCCCCTCAACCTCGTCATACCCCTCAAACAAGCCAAAGCAATCACCAAACACCTTGGCTACAACACCTGCGGCGAACTCCTCGAGCACTACCCGCGCCGATACCTCCACTACGGCACAGCAACCGACCTCGCAGCCATCAACGATGGCGACACCCTCAGCATCGTCGGCGAAATCACCGCGACCCAACGCATCCCCAACCGGAAACACCCCAACCGTCCCATCTACCGCACCCACGTCTATGACGGAACCAACACCTTCACAGCGACGTTCTTCGGCTCCAACTACGCCATGCGCGTGCTCAAAGAGCACACCCGCGTCATGATGACCGGAAAAATCAGCACCTACCGCAACGAAATCCAATTCCAGCACCCAGATTTCGTACTTCTCGACGGCCCCACCCAAGCCACCGGAGCCCTCCGCCAACTCCAACACTTCGGCGACCTCGAAACAATCCTCTCCGGACGCGAATGGCTCCCTATCTACCCAGCAACAAAACAGGTCAGCACGTGGACCATCATGGGGGCCATCCACACCATCCTCCAAAGCCTCCCCGAAATACCCGAACCCCTCGGAACAACCCCCAACGGATACATTTCGCGCGACATCGCCATTCGAACCATCCACCAGCCAGACGCCGAGGGACCCGAACCCGCCCGCCAACGCCTCAAGTACGACGAAGCCATGACCGTCGCGCTCGCCATGAGCGTGCGACGCACCGACGCAAACAACCACAACGCGCCAGCCCTTCCTCAGCAGCCAGATGGAGAGCAATCCCGGCTCATTACACAGCTGCCATACCCACTCACCGGCGGGCAACAGCGGGTCATCCGAGAAATCTCCACCGACCTGGCGCACGCTCACCCGATGAGCCGTCTTCTCCAAGGCGAGGTAGGCTCCGGTAAAACCATCGTCGCATTGATCAGCATGCTCCAAGCTGTCGACAATGGCGCTCAAGCAGCGCTGCTTGCCCCAACGGAAGTCCTCGCGCAGCAACACGCGCGTTCGCTGACAGAGACGCTCATGCGCGCCGGGCTGCACACGACCGTGGTGCCACTGACAGGTTCCATGCCGACGGCCCAGAAGCAGGACTCGCTACTCAAGATCGTCTCGGGAGAGGCGGATATCGTTGTGGGCACGCATGCGTTGATTCAGGACAGTGTGGAGTTCTTCAACCTCGGTTTCGTTATCGTCGACGAGCAGCACCGCTTTGGAGTCGAGCAGCGTGACCGCCTGCGTGCGAAGTCAGGGGATCAGACTCCACACCTGCTCGTCATGACGGCAACGCCGATTCCGCGCACGATCGCGATGACTGTCTTCGGTGACCTCGAGGTATCAGTGCTCAACGAGCTGCCGGGCGGGAGGAAACCGATCCAGTCCTCGGTGGTTCCGGAGTTCAAGCCGACGTGGATTGCGCGTGCCTGGGAGAAAATGCGAGAGGACGTCGCGGCTGGCCACCAGGTCTACATAGTGTGCCCGCGCATTGACGGTGAGGGCGGCGTCCTTGAAACCGCCGAGTGGCTGCGCGCTACGGAGTTTCCGAACCTGCACGTGGATGTACTTCACGGCAAGATGCACGCCGAAGAGAAAGACGCCGTGATGTCCGATTTCGCGGCGGGTGGCATCGACATCTTGGTGGCAACAACCGTCATTGAGGTCGGCGTGGACGTGCCAAACGCAACGGTGATGATGGTGCGAGAGTCCGAACAATTCGGTGTATCGCAGTTACACCAGCTGCGAGGTCGCGTCGGGCGCGGCGGCAACCAGTCGCTCTGTCTCTTCCATACTTTGGCAGAAGAGGGCAGCGATGCGTTTCAGCGCGTTTGGGAGGTTGCTCAGACAAGCGACGGTTTTGCCCTTGCCGACCTCGATCTGCGCCATCGCCGCGAAGGAGATGTCCTTGGTACCGAACAGTCAGGTATCCGACGCACCTTCAAGCTAATCGACTTGATCGAGGACTACGAGATAGTCACACGGGCGTATCGCGATGCGGCACGCTTTGTTGAGGAAGATCTCGAGAAGGCTCGATCACTGAGTGCACACCTGCAAGACGAGGACTTTGTGTACCTAGAAAAGAGCTAAAGCTAGAGTGAGTACCATGAATCGCATCATTTCTGGTGAAGCCCGCGGACGCAAGATCAAAGTTCCCCCGGAGGGGACCCGTCCTACATCTGATCGGGCACGGGAAGGCCTCTTTTCGTCGCTGCAGGTCCGCTTTGGGTTCCCGGGGCAGCGAGTGCTGGACCTTTTCGCGGGATCAGGAGCGTTAGGCCTCGAGGCGGCCTCCCGTGGCGCTGAAGAAGTAGTGCTGGTTGAGGACGACCCGAAAGCAGTCGCCGTGATCGAGCACAACGCGAGCGTTGTGGGGCACCCAAACACCCGCATCGAGCCTGTGAAGGTCTCCACGTTCGTGGCACGCGCGCCACGCCAGCACTTTTCCATGGTGCTTGCTGACCCGCCATACGACCTCGCCGATGAAGCAGTCGCCGAAATGGTCACCGCACTGCAGGAGCTACTTGTCGACGGCGCCGTTGTCGTCATCGAGCGGCACCGCGAAAGCCCCGAGACCGCATGGCCACCAGCCTTCACCCCAACGGGTCAGAAGCTGAAGAAGCGCCTCTACGGGATCGCCAGATTCGATATGGCAGTGTATACGGCGCCTTCGGGCAGCCAGGAGGTGTAAGTAATGGCGCAGGCACCAACCGAGCACCGCAACGTCGCCGTGTGTCCTGGCTCGTTCGATCCGTTTACCAATGGGCACCTTGACATCGTTGATCGAGCTCGGCGCCACTTCGACGAAGTAGTCGTCCTTGTAACGGGTAACCCAACCAAGCAAACCGGCATGTTTACAGTCGCGGAGCGAGTCGCTTTGATCCAGTTCGCGGTCGCCGATATGCCGAACGTGAGAGCAGATAGTTGGGGAGGGTTGCTGGTCGACTACACCAGCGCTCACGGAATTAACGCCCTGGTCAAAGGGCTGCGCTCGTCGGTTGACTACGAGTATGAGCTGCCGATGGCGCAGATGAATCGGCGCCTTACGGGGGTTGAAACGTTCTTTCTGCTTACCGACGAGAAGTACGGCTACATCTCGTCTTCGTTGTGCAAGGAAGTCGCTCGCTTCGGCGGCGACATCGCAGGGCTTGTACCACCAACGGTCATGCAGGCGATGAGCGAACGTCTCAACGAAGCAAAGTAGAAGCCCGGCAGATCAACCAACACGCTCTACCGGGCTCGGGCTTCATGCGTAACTAGAAAATTGTGGACAGGAAAGCCTTCGTCCGTTCCTTTTGCGGATTGTCCAGCACTTGCTCCGGGGTACCGTATTCGACGATCTGGCCGTCCGCCATAAATGCGACGCGATCGGCGACCTCGCGAGCGAATGCCATTTCATGCGTGACCACCAGCATCGTCATGCCATCCTGGGCGAGCTGCTTCATCACCCGCAACACTTCGCCGACAAGCTCTGGGTCGAGTGCGGACGTGGGCTCGTCGAAAAGCATGAGCTTTGGATCCATCGCGACCGAACGCGCGATGGCGACGCGCTGTTGCTGACCACCCGAAAGCTGGATTGGGTACGCATCAGCTTTCGACTCAAGACCAACCATGCGCAGCAGCTCTAGAGCGCGGACCTTCGCTTTCTCTGGAGACTCACCTTTGACATGGACGGGAGCCTCAATAATGTTGTCCAGCACGGTGCGGTGCCCGAACAAGTTAAAGTTCTGAAACACCATCCCGATGTCGCGGCGCTGCACAGCAGCGTCCTTCTCGCTCATTTCGTAGAGCGTGCCGTTCTTCTCGCGGTAACCAATCAGATCACCATCGACGTAGAGACGGCCGGCAGTGACCTTTTCAAGGTGGTTCACGCACCGCAGGAACGTGGACTTACCGGAGCCCGATGGGCCGATCAGGCAGGTGACAGAGCCGGGAGCGACCTCGAGGTTAATACCTTTGAGTACCTCCAAGTTGCCGAAGGACTTCCACACGTCAATCGCTTGGATCATCGGAGTCTGGGCAGGGGAAGAAGTAGTAGCGGCCATGGTTACCGTTGGTTCCTTTCAGGAGCTTCAATGATCTCTACGTTGTTCGGGATTGTGCCTTCGGCATCCGCCAAACTTGCCAACTGACGGGCAGTGAGCTGGCGGGTGGCGCCGCGGTCGAAATACCGCTCCAAGTAATGTTGGGCGACCATCAGCAGGGACGTAATAACCAGGTACCACGTTGCTGCGACAAGCAATAGCGGAACAGGCTGGAACAGTGCTGCAGCGATATCCATCGAGCGGCCGTACAGCTCCAACGAGTAAGGAACCGCAACCACCAACGAAGACGTCTTCAGCAAGGAGATGAACTCGTTGCCTGTCGGCGGGATAATGATGCGCATCGCCTGGGGGAGGACCGTCCTCGTCATGGTCTGCGACCAGCTCATGCCAAGAGACTTCGACGCCTCGATCTGACCTTCTGGCACCGCAGAGACACCCGAACGAACGATCTCTGCCATGTAGGCGGCCTCATTCAGACCCAGGCCAACGACGGCGAGTGCAAAGGCGGAAGAAGTGAACGGGTCAAGAGATATCTGGGTGAAGCCGAGATTAATCGAGTCGTAAATCGCACCAATCAGGCCCCAGAACATGAGCTGCACGTACACCGGGGTGCCACGGAAAACCCAGAGGAAAACCCAGCTCACGGTGCGGAAGACTGGATTCGGGCTCATGCGCATCACTGCAAGAAGCACACCGCCAACCACGCCGATAATCATGGCAAGGACCGTAATAGCAATGGTGTGCAGTGCTGCTACCGCAATCCGGGTATCGAAGAGGTACTGCGCGTAGGTACCCCACCCATAGGCTTCGTTCTTGGCAGCGCCGATCACAAACCAGACAACGAGGATTCCAAGCAGGATCGCAAGCGCCCAACGCCCTGGATGACGTAACGGCTTCGCTTCAATCCTGGCTGGCCGACTGGTGCTTGTAGATGATGTAGTCATGGTCTGTTAGTTCCATTCTGTAAGGGGCTGTTCGTTAATGAGCGCGGTATCGAGCAGGCCGGTGTGTACATTCCACTGCGCTAGGATGCGCTCGTAGTCGCCGGTGTCAATGAGATGCTGCATTGCGCGGGCGAGAGCGGTACTCAGCTCGGAGTCCTTCGGTACTGCGATACCGTAGGGAGCGGCGTCGAACATATCGCCCACCAGCTCTAGTTTGCCGTCAGAGCGTTCGACCGCCCACGATGTCACAGGGGAGTCAGCGCTGAGCGCGTCAGCTCGGCCTACAAGTGCTGCGAGCGCTGCGTTGTCGGAGGTATCGAAGGACAGGACCGTGATAGGAGGCTTTCCTGCCTCGATGCACGCATCGTTCTTCGGGCGAACATCGTCGGTTTCGGAAACGGTTGTGCGCTGTACCGCGACGGTGAGGCCACAGGCGTTCTCCGGGTCCACGTTGGACCCGGCGGGTTGCGCCCACTGGATTCCGGCGTAGAGGAAGTTCACGAAGTCGAAGCTCTTGCGACGCTCTTCGTTATCAGTAAATCCCGACATGCCCGCGTCAAGGCTGCCAGCTTGAACCGCTGGCAGGATCATGGAGAAATCCATTTCTTGCGGGTCAAACTCAAGGCCCATGATCGAGGCGAGCGCACGTCCGAGGTCAAGCTCCAAGCCGATCAGGTTGCCTTGCGAGTCTTTAAACTCGAACGGAGCGAACGGCGGGTTTGCGCCAATTGAGAACTTGCCGTCTTTCGCAACTTCTTCAGGGACCATCGCCGCAATTTCCGGCACCGTAGCAGGCTCGATTGATTCCCAGCCCTCTGGGTTGCCGCCCTCGACGTTTGTGACGCAGCCACTCAGCAGACCAATGCTCAGCATAAGTGAGAACGCGCTGACAGCCTTCGCTGCCTTGCCGAAGCGTTTGTTTTGGTTCATTATTTTTCGACCTTGTTTATGGGGTTGTTTCTAGCGCATGGTTGGAAGCGTGCGAAGCCCACGCATGATGAGCTCTACCGTCTGTCCAATGAGAAACACGCTTAAGATTCCGAGGAGAACTGGAGCAGTTGCTTGGCTTGACCCCTGCGAACTTTGAGCGAAATCTCCGGTGAATAACCCGCGAACCATATTCGAGGAGCCCTGAATTTCAGCCTTGGTCCACTCAACGGGGTTTGCGGTACTTGGTATCGACGATCCCTTCGCCCATCCCTGGACAACATCCTTTCCGTCGCCTTCTGCCATGCCATCCGTCCACTTCAGGAATAATTCCGAGCTGGAGATCTTCTGCACAGGATTCTTCTCGGGCGGAATATAGAGAGGATCGTTTTCAGGATCTTGATCCAGGGAGCTGGACTTTTCGTCCTTGGAATCGCTGGCGTCTTTCTCGGGAGTCTTGTCAATGTCTGAAGAACTCGTCGCTGGGGTGTCAGGTGTCGCAGTTTCCGCGAGCGCTGATGGGGTACCCGTCGGAGCCGTTGCGATGAGAGAAGCCGCGATGGCCGCGGCTGTGATACGTTTGCGCATGAGTGAATAATACCCATTCGGGTAGTTTCATGCTACCGAATTGTAGAAATCTACCCCCAAGCCAGCATGGCCTGGGGGTATCGAACGTTAGGAGAGGGAAGAAGTCGTGATTTTATCAATTCTGCCGAAGTTGTAATATGCGGCACAGGCACCCTCAGGAGAAACCATACAGGTACCGATCGGGGTATCCGGAGTGCACGCTGTACCGAAGACTTTGCACTGCCACGGCTTGATGTGTCCGGTAAGCACCGACCCACATTCGCACGCGGCGGGATCTTCAACTCGGTTGCCAGGCACATCGAAGATGCGCTCAGCATCCCATTTGGCAAACTCCTCCGAAATTGCCATCCCCGAATTTGGAAGCACCCCGAGGCCACGCCACTCAAACTCATCACGGATGTCGAAGACGCGATTCAACAGTGCTTGCGCAGAGGGGTTCCCCTCTGGGCGGACGACGCGAGCGTACTGGTTTTGCACGCGAGCCTTGCCTGCGGCAATTTCGCCCGAAGTGAACTGCTCCAGCAGTTGTGCAACGCCCTGGAGGATGTCTAGTGGCTCGAACCCACAGACGGAGACCGGTCGGTTGAATTCTTCGGCGAGGAAATCGAATGCCTTCGTGCCAACCACGGTTGCTACGTGTCCTGGTCCGATAAAGCCATCAACCTCAGTGACTCCACCGTTTGCGATTGCGCGCAGGGGTGGCTCGATCGTCACGTGGTTCGAAAAGATGGAGAAGTTCGGGATATTGCGCTGCTTGGCCGCGGTGAGCGTGACTGCAGTGGATGGCGTCGTCGTCTCGAAGCCAATTGCGAAGAAGATAACGTGTTTGTCTGGGTTCTCCTCAGCAATCTTGAGCGAATCCAGCGGAGAGTAGACGAAGCGGACGTCGCAGCCGCGTGCACGAGCCTGCAAGAGCGACTCCTCGGAGCCCGGAACACGCATCATGTCGCCGAATGTCGTCAAGATAACGTCGGGCTGATTCGCAAGCCAGAGTGCATCATCGACCCTGCCCATTGGGATGACACAAACCGGGCAGCCGGGGCCGTGGACGAGATCGATTGAGTCGGGGAGGAGGTTTTCGAGACCGTAACGGTAGATAGTGTGCGTGTGCCCACCGCAAATCTCCATGAGTTTAATCGGGCGTTCGAGGTGCTTTGCTTGTTCCTCGATAGTCGCAATCAGCTGACGGGCTGCAGCTGGGTCACGAAACTCATCAACGAATTTCATGTTGGGTCCTTTCTTCGGAACGTGGGCTTAATCGATTCTTGAAGTCGTGAAAGAATCGAGTTCGTCCTCAAACGTGTTCGCGCCGAGTTGTTGAATTTGTTGCAGCGTCGTTGCAGCCTCTTCCTCATCAATTTTGGAAAGTGCAAAACCGACGTGTACGAGTACCCATTCGCCGACTTCGAGGCCTTCTTCAACGAGAAGGTCGGTTGAGATCGCACGGGTTACACCCGAAATGCTGACCGTGGCGCGGGTAGGGTCTTTAATTTCGACAACCTGCGCTGGAACTCCCAGACACATAAATACAGAGCCTTCCATCACTTGGATTAATGTCACACATTTTCGTGCTTATTCCGTTCTACATTATCGCCTACCCTTCGCGCTTTTCTAAACGCGACGTCCGTCGAGGGACGTGAGCACCCCAAGCTGAGGCGACAGCGGTAGAATCCACATTCGGAACTATTCGTAGCAATTCCATGTGATGGCTAGTTGCGAAAGAAGAAAGGGAAAGTGCTGTGCAGCCTAAGAATCGCCTCAATGTTGATGAGACCAAAGTCAACGACAACATCGCTCGGGTGCGCCGTCGTGGTGGCCGTTTGAAGGACGAATATGTCACGCTTGCGCACGGTGCCGGTGGAAAGGCGAGTGCGACGCTGCTCGAGCAGGTATTTTTCGACGAGTACGGTAACGATCTGCTTTCCCAAGGCGAGGACGCAACGCTGTTGGACTTGGACCTTGAAGGCGGCACGCTGGCGTTCACGACCGATAGCTACGTGGTAAATCCAATTGAGTTTCCAGGTGGATCTATTGCAGATCTTGCAGTAAACGGCACGGTAAACGATCTGGCAGTCGGTGGTGCGGAGCCGAAATATATTTCGGTGGGCTTCATTCTCGAAGAAGGGCTTGAGGTGGAGACCCTTCGTCGAATCGCACAGGAGCTCCGCGTCGCAGCAGAGCGTGCCGGTGTACAGATTGCCACAGGCGACACAAAAGTGGTCCCGAAGGGTGCAGGAGACAAGATTTATATCAACACGGCCGGAATCGGAGTCGTACCCGCGGGGAGGGATCTTGGCTTCACTCAAGTCAAGCCTGGTGACCGGATTATCGTTTCCGGGCCAATCGCGGATCACGGGATGGCGGTGATGATGGCCCGCGGCGACCTTGCGATCGAGGCGCCAATCGAGTCTGATTCGCGGGAGGTCGCAAGCTTGGTACGAGCACTGCTTGCCGACGCCCCCAATACTCGTTGGATGCGTGATGCTACTCGTGGCGGCCTGGCTACTGTCATGAACGAACTTGCAGAGACAACCGGCTATGGTGTCGCGCTGCACGACGAAAAGATCCCTGTGCAGCCGATGACGCGAGCCGCCTGCGACATGTTGGGGATTGACCCCCTGTACGTCGCGAACGAGGGGACTTTCGCAGCAGTTGTTCCCGAGGAACAGGCTGAACAGGCAGTCGTTGCGCTGCATGCTGCTGGTGCCGAGGGGGCGGCGGTTGTTGGAAAGATCGTTGAGGAGCCGGCTGCGGCTGTGGTTCTCGTGACTGGCTTTGGCGGCACCCGCATGGTCGACAAGCTGGTAGGAGATCCGCTTCCGCGTATCTGCTGACTGACCTAGACGGTGGAGGGCGCTATTTCGCCCACAGCCTTCCTGCTGCAGCTTGGCCCAGGCTGAGCCCACCGTCAGTTGCGGGTACTTTCTGATGGGTGAGCACTCTCAGGGATGGACTGTGGCTCCGCAACACATGCAGTATGTCGGTCATGAGGAGACGGTTTACGGCGCAGCCGCCAGTGATACCGACGACCTCGGTTGCTGAGGCGTTAGTGGCGTCGATAAGCGGATTGGCAATCAATGTCGCCATACCAGCGTGGACGATCCGAGCGGTGTCTGCACGTGGATGCGAACCGTCCCGCATTGAATTGATTGCCCACTGTGCAAGCTGAGGGAACGTGCCGAACTTTTCGACTGCGCTGATGGACTCAGCGCGCGTAAGCCGCGAAGTGCTTGCCAAGGCTTCAAGCTCCATCGCTGCTTGCGCCTCGTAGCTCACCGATTGCCGAACCTGAAGTATCGACGCGAAGGCGTCGAAGAGACGCCCCATCGACGACGTGGTTGTGGAGCCGAAACCGCTGCTGATCTGCGAATCGACTAGTTGTAATTCGGCTTGAGCAACTCCGGAGGGCGCAGCGAGACCTTCGAGATGCCAATCGTGCGCGAGGCCGCGTGCGATTCGCCAAGGGTTGCGCACAGCCTTGTCACCGCCGACGAGCGAAAACGGTGGGAGGTGCCAGCGTCGTTCTGCTTCTCCATTGCTGGTCACGTGGAGGATTTCGCCACCCCATATGGTGCCGTCTGTCCCGTAACCCGTGCCATCGAGTGCTGCGATTGTGGCAGGCGTTGATAACTGTTGATGCTCTGCCAGCAGCGAAAGGGCATGGGCATGGTGATGCTGCACCTCGATGAGCTCGACACTGTGGCGATCCGCGTAGCGTTGCGCCCACGCCGACGTTTGGTACCCAGGGTGCATATCGCA
Organism: Corynebacterium sp. NML140438; assembly: GCF_001875725.1. Taxonomy (GTDB): domain Bacteria; phylum Actinomycetota; class Actinomycetes; order Mycobacteriales; family Mycobacteriaceae; genus Corynebacterium. Next base: position 126,369 of record NZ_MLCQ01000018.1, read on the forward strand.
CACCACGATGTCCGGATGCGCTCCCTGCATTGAACAAAGCTGATCCACCATTTTCTCGAAGTGCCGTTGCGCATCGAACGAGCCCATATCGCCAACGTGCGAGGACATGTGCGCATATCGCCCGACAGCTAAGGTTGCCGTATTCTTCAGCTCCCCACCGACTGCCAGGACCGTCGGCTGCGCTTCGGTGCGTAACAACACCGGGAGCGGTGCTAGTCCTCGCGACCTTCGAACCAGCGTCGTATCAACGTAGACGGAGTCTTCTACAGGCACGTATATCTCGCGATCGTGCAGCACGAACAAGTCTGCAAGGTGTGAGAGCTTACGGAGTGCATCGTCGTTGGTGACGCACAAGGGTTCCCCACTCAGGTTGCCAGAGGTCGCAACCACCGGCCGATCAACGAGCAAATGATGGAGAGGCGAGTAGGGAAGCATGAGGCCAACTTCGTGCAAACCAGGTGCGATCCCTTCGCATAGTGAGTCTTCACGAAGTGGTACAGAGACAATGGGGTGAGGCGCAGAGGTTAAAAGATCCTCTGCCGATTGACTCAGCACCGCAACCGTTCTGGCAGCGTCGAGGTTGGGCACCATGACAGCAAGCGGCTTGTCAGGCCGCTGTTTGCGCTTCCGCAGCGTTTCGACGGCAACTTCGTCTGTAGCCGAACACATCAGATGAAAGCCGCCAATCCCCTTGACAGCAACGATTGCACCGGAGTCCCACGCGCTGCGAACCTTGTGCACGAGCTCGTCAAACTTGGCCGGATCGAGCATTAGCTCACTTGTGCGTGTTTCGGCGAGGGGTATGCCGTTGGAGTCTGTGCACCACACCGTGGGTCCACAGTGTGGGCAACTAATCGGTTGGGCATGAAAGCGTCGATCATCTGGGCTTGTGTACTCCGCCTCACACTGGGGGCACATGGGGAACTCCCTCATGGTGGTTGTCGCGCGGTCATAAGGAAGTGATTCGATGATGGAAAGTCGTGGGCCGCAGTGAGTGCAGGTCGTGAACGGGTAATGGTAGCGGCGATTGTTGGGGTCATCGATGTCCGCCAAACAGGCCTCACAGGTAGTTATGTCGGGGGAGATGAGGGTCTTTTCGCCTTCCACATGTGTCGATGCAACGATCCGAAATGCTTCCTCCCCCTTCACCAGGGAAAGCAGCGACGTTTGGATGTCCAAGATGTGTGCGAGGGGCGGAAGCTCGTCGATAAGTGCTGCTTGTGCTTGTTGAAGCGCTGAGGTGTCGCCCTGGAATTCGATGAACACACCACGCTCGTTGTTGCCTACAAGTCCTGTGAGCCCGAAGCGCCGAGCTACCCGCGCAACATGCGGGCGCATTCCAACGCCTTGAACGATGCCCTCAAGAAAGATGTGGACTCTGCTATTTTCTGCTCCCATGCTGCATACTCTACAAAGTTCTTGAATAATCGCCTAGGCTAGGGCGTGTGCATGAAGTTGCATTAAGTCATCAATTAGCGTCAGCAGTTCAGCGTGCTTCGGGCGGGCGAACTGTGCTGTCGGTGCACCTACGAATCGGTGCGCTGCGACAAGTGGTGCCAGAATCGCTCGAATACGCATGGGGATTCGTGACAAAGGGGAGCGCCATGGAGCAGTCAGAGCTGCAGATCGATTGGGTTCCCGCCCAAATCGAGTGTGCAAACGGCCACCAAAGGACACTTGACCCAAATGAGTACCTTGATGTCCGTTGCCGCGAATGTGATGCACCGACGTCCGTAATCGCAGGCGAGGAATTCGCTGTCGTTGACATTGATGTGACATCTGACAACTGAGAAGGAGACATAAAAGCATGGGACGTTTTCATCGTCACGATGACGGGACAGTTCATAGCCACGATCACTCGCATGATCACACACACCACCACGACCACGATCACCTGCACGTGGGGTCGGACTCCGAGCACTCTGAACACGGAGACCATACGGGGTACGACACCGGTCGGGAACGCATTGCGGTGCTCGAGGACATTTTCACCGAAAATGACGTCAAAGCCGCTGCAAACCGTTCTGCTTTTGAAGAGAACGGTGTGGTCTGCGTAAACGTCATGAGCTCCCCGGGGGCGGGCAAGACGACGCTGCTGCGTAAAACTCTGGAATCGCTGGCCGACAAGATTCACTTCGGCATCGTAGAGGGAGACATTGAAACGGCTCTCGACGCGGAACGCCTGGAGAACCTCGGCGCCCAGGTCAGCCTCCTGAATACGGGCAATGGGTTCGGGGGTGAGTGCCACCTCGACGCACCGATGGTTGCACACGCGCTCAAAGGGCTCAGACTCGATGAGGCCGATATGGTGCTCATCGAGAACGTCGGCAACCTGGTATGCCCGGCCGAATTTGAAGTGGGTGAACATCATAAGGTAATGGTTGCCTCAGTTACGGAGGGCGAAGATAAGCCGCTGAAGTACCCGGTGATGTTCCGGAGTGTCGAAGTGGTCGTGGTGAACAAGGTTGACCTGCTTCCTTACCTGAATTTCGATCTGGAATTGTTCAGGGAGAACCTTGAAAAAGTAAATCCTGGCGTGAAAGTAATCCTTACTTCAGCTACAACGGGGGAGGGGTTGGACGAGTGGAATGAATGGCTCAGCGCCCAATCGGGGGTAGATTTCTAGCCCCACATCTCTGCGAAACCGGAATTACTTTCATGTCTTGATACTCTGGCCTTATAGATGCGTTAAGCATGCAGTCTTACCGCTGAAGGAATCTGTACACGTTCATTTGAGGGGTGTGCACCGGAGTGACAGCCGGCACATGACCCTCGCATGAGAGGGAAATAATCGATGCTTCTACAAGACACCTGGCAGAGTGGAACGCTTTGGGAAAACCTGTCGAAAAAGGGGGTGAAGCGTCGAGACTTTCTGAAGATGTGTAGCTCAATGGCTGCTGTGTTTGCAGTGGGCGCGCCGCTTGCCTCGCGCGCAAACGCCGAAGAGACTGAAGTAATTGCCGAGGCGCTTGGTGACGTCAAGAAGCCCATGGTTGCGTGGCTTCAGTTGCAGGAGTGCACCGGATGCATGGAGTCAGTGCTCCGCTCTGGCTCCTCTACAGTTGAAGACTTAGTCCTTAATCAGCTGTCGATGAACTACAACGAGCTTGTAATGGCGGCCTCTGGGCATGCCGCTGAGCAAGCCCTTGAGGAGATGAACAAGGAACCGCACATCCTGGTGGTGAACGGTTCCGTTCCAACCGGTGCAGGCGGCGCGTACTGCCAAATCGGCGGCAAGAGCGCTGAGCAGGTCCTTCGGGAAGCGGCAGAAAATGCAACCGTCATTCTCTCCGTTGGCGCGTGCGCAGTGTACGGCTCCGTACAGGCGGCACGTCCGAACCCAACCGGGGCCGTCGGCGTCGACGAGATCATTAAGGACAAACCTGTCATCAACGTCGCTGGCTGCCCGCCAATCGGTGAAGTGATCACCGCGACCATTACCTACCTGTTGACTCACGGCGAGCCACCAAAGGTGGACGGCGAGGGTCGTCCACTCTTCGCGTACGATCAGCGCATTCACGATTCTTGTCCAAAGCGTCCCCACTTCGACGCTGGCCAGTTCGTGCGCACCTTTGACGACGAGGGCGCTCGTAACGGTTGGTGCCTCTACGAGGTGGGCTGTAAGGGGCCGTCGACCTTCTCGCCATGCCCGATTATTCAGTGGAACCTCAAGTCCGGCTGGCCGATCGGCGCAGGTCACCCCTGCATTGGTTGTACGGAGAAACACTTCTTTGACCGGTTCACGCCGTTCTATGAGGAGCTGCCGAATGTTCGTGCATTTGGGCAGGAAGCCTCTGCAGGCAAGATCGGCCTTGGCCTGATCGGTGTCGCAGCAGCTGGTACTGCAGTCCACGGCGCGCTCAGTGTTGTCAAGGAGGTCGGCATCCGCCGTAAGAGCGGCGAAGTGCAACCTCTCGCTGCCTTCGGCGAAGAAGACCAGCCGGAGGAGATGTCGGCACTCATGGCAGAAGGCGATCAGGCATTTGCGACGAGTACTGATGCCGATGGACACCACAGGCCGACCAACCCTTCCGCGTAAGCGGCGTTCACGACGATTGAAAGGAATAGCAACTAAAAATGGCTGAAAGAGTTGTTGTAGACCCGCTGACACGTATTGAGGGTCACCTCCGTATGGAGATGGAAGTCGAAGACGGCACCATCACGAACGCGTGGAGCGAAACCACGATGTTTCGTGGTATCGAGAAGATCGTCGAGGGTCGAGACCCCCGCGACGTATGGGCGTTCGTTGGCCGTATCTGTGGCGTGTGCACCGGCGTGCACTCCATGGCAAGCGTAGTGGCCGTCGAGGACGCAATCGGAAGCCACGTCCCGAAGCAGGCGCAGCTTATCCGCGATCTGGTTTTGACAAGCCAGGAGATCCACGACCATGTCGTGCACTTCTACCACTTGCACGCCCTCGATTGGGTCAACGTTGTCTCTGCTGCAAAGGCCGACCCGGAGAAGGCTGTCGAGTTTGCAAAGTCGATTGGCTCGAAGTGGAAGCTCAACTCTGTTGATAAGTTCCAGCAGGTTAAGGACACCTTAAACTCGGTTCTTGACTCTGGTCAGCTGTCTATCTTCACAGGTGGGTACTGGGACCATGAGGACTATCGCCTGCCACCAGAAGCGAACTTGATGGCGGTTTCTCACTACCTCGATGCGCTGCAGTTCCAGCGCTCGATTATCCGAATCAACACGGTGTTTGGTGGGAAGAATCCGCACCCGAACTTCCTGGTCGGCGGCATGGCCTGCACGATTGATCAGGATAAGTCCGAGACGGTCAACCAGGTTTCGATTGACCAAATTAAGAACTGGGTCGCAGAGATCCACGAGTTCATCAACGGTGTGTACTTGCCTGATGCTATGGCGATCATGGGCGTCTACAAGGACTACTTCGATATTGGCGCTGCAGCTCCGAACTTCCTCGCAGTCGGGATGGCTGGTGCAACGGTTCGTGGTGACCATATGGAGCGCACTTTGGGGTACACCCACACGGACATCACTCCAGGTGTTCTCCTGAACGGTGACTACTCTAAGGTTCATGAGCTCAACCCGGACTTGTTCAAGGAATACGTTTCCTCGGCATGGTTCGCTCAAGACGACAAAAACGAGGGCAAGCACCCATTTGAAGGCGATACCATCGCCGACTACACCGGGCCGAAACTGCCGTACAAGTGGCTCGGCGACAACGAGGAGTACACGTGGTCGAAGGCGCCGCGTTACGACGGCCACGTTGTTCAAGTTGGTCCGCTTGCTCGAATCTTCCTTGCATACGCGCAGAACGAGCCAAGTACGAAGCGCATCGTCGACGACGCGCTCAAGAAGCTTGGTATTAAGCTTGAACAGTTAAACTCAACGGGTGGCCGTACGTTGGCGCGCGCTCTTGAAGCGGTATTGACCTCTGAGTCGATGAGCAATGTGTTGTTGCCTGAGTTCATCGAGGGACTGCGCAAGCGCGACTACGATGTCTTCGATTCCAGCAAGTGGGAGCCATCGACCTGGCCGAAGGAGACCGAAGGCTTCTGTATGATGGAAGTTGCGCGTGGCTCTCTCAGCCACTGGATCCAGATCAAGGATGGCAAGACCGAGCGCTACCAGGCTGTTGTGCCTACAACCTGGTTGGCGGGTGGCCGTGACCCTGAAGGAAAGATGGGCCCATATGAGGAGTCGCTGGCAAATGGTAAGCACCCGCTTGCTAATCCGGAAGAACCGCTCGAGGTGCTTCGCACGATCCACTCGTTTGACCCCTGCATGTCTTGCGCAGTTCACCTGTTGGACGCAGAAGGTAATGAACTTGTGAAGGTGATTACCCAATGAGCACCCAGTTGAATCGTGTATCTGCGAGTTCTGGCGATACGCCAGCCACTCGTACGATCACCCCGGACAAGAATTTGGTTTTGAGCGTCACTGAATCTCGTCCAATTGATGACATCGGTGCTGAGACTCTGTTGCGCTTGGCATCTTCGCAGCCCGCGAACTCTCCTGATCCTGTGGACCAAGCTCTGCTCCGCGCCGTTGATCCTGACTATGTATATGGCACCGTGGAAAGCTTTAGCCCTGCGACGCCGAGTCGAAAGTACTCGCTTTCGGTTGTGCGCAACGCAAAGCTACTCGGTGAGCGCAAAGACGTAGCGGTCATGCGCGGTGACCTTGCATCAGTAGTCCAAGCATCTGCATGGGATAAGCATGAGATGAAGACGATGATGCAAAACGTCGACACGGTTTCGAAGTTCGGCAATCGTTGCATGGGTGTCGCGGTTGCGCCCGTAGATGGCGACACGACGGGCGAGTTCGTGCTCAAGGGCTACATTGCCTTCGGCATCGGGGACCATGTGCGTCCCCGTCCCGTTTCTAAGGGTGGCTACACCCGCATCGAGATGTGGCCCGTGGCGTTGCGCTGGCAGCACTGGATCAACATGCTCTTGATCATCATTATGACGATCACGGGTTACTACATTATGGATCCGTTCTTCGGCCCATCGAACGCGCATGATGCAGGGATGCTCATGGGCTGGAATCGTCTAATTCACTTCATCGCTGCATTTGCCTGGATTGCGCTCTCTATCTGGCGGCTTTCTATCATGGTTTTCGCCCAAACACGGCAAATGAAGTGGCGCGCGCTTTGGCCGGTGCGAAGTCAGGATGACCTCAAGTTGATGTGGGAGCAGACGAAGTACTATCTGCTGCTCACCAATGAACCGCCACCGCGCGTCGGGCACAACGGTCTTCAGCAGACGGCGTACACCGGCATCTACGCGCTGTGCATGGTGCAGATTTACTCCGGGCTAGCGCTCTTCGGTCTACCTAAGCAGGAAAGCTGGTTCTGGCAGCTGATGGCGGCGCCGGTGGAATGGATCGGTGTTCCGTACTTCCGCCTGGTCCATGCGCTCATCATGTTCATTATTTGGGCCTTCGTGATCTTGCACGTCTACCTTGTGTTCCGTGCTGACGCCACTGAACGGCATGGTGGCCTGTCCGCGATGATTAACGGTGGTGTTTGGCTGCCGAAGGGCACGAAGCCGGTTGACGGTCCAGAGGTTGAGTAACGTATGACAGTCACGAGGAAACTGCGGCCCGCGCCGGATGTACCGGTACCGACGCGCGAGTTGGTGACGCTCGACGGAGTCACCATTAACGTCATCGGTATCGGAAACGAGATTATGGCAGACGACGCAGTTGGCCTGGCCATTCTTCGCGAGCTGGAGTCTGAACCAATCCCGGGTGTGAACTTCATTTACGGGGGAACATCCGGGATGGAGATCCTGCCCATGGTGCAGGACGCCGATTACTTGTTAGTGCTCGATGGGCTGAAACAGGGGCAGCCAGGCGATGTGGAGGTTTTGATCGGAGACCAAATTCCCCGCCTTTTGCAGCAGCAGTTATCGCCGCACCAGGTGGGGCTGCTGGATCTGCTGAGTGCAGCTCGTCTCACAGGTCAGGAACCCGCGAACGTGGCCGTCGTAGGTATCACTGCTCGTGACGTTGAGTTCAGGACGTCGCTAAGCGAAGAGATCAAGGCAGCGATACCGGAAGCAGTACAACGAGCTCGTCAGTTGCTGGAGAAGTGGACAGCGGAAGCTACTCAACATCCACCCAAGTAACTTGGAATTCGTCGCCCCCACGCAAATCAGCGGTGGGGGTGTCGCATTTCGGGCAACGAAGCGCGAAGTATTCGTCGATCTCGACGGTGTCTTCGCACTGGGGGCACCAAACAGAAGCGGGGATGACGTCGAGGTCGAGCCGAGCATCAGCGCAGGTTGTGTCGACGCGCGCCAGGTCCCATGCCTGACGAAGCGCGTAGACATCGACCCCAGAACGAGTGCCTACCTTCATCCCGATTGCCAGGACATTGCGGCCGGGAACTGACTCGTTGACCGCATCGATTACCCCACGAAGTAGACTCAATTCATGCATACCCCCATTATGTTCAATTGGGGCGAGCATAGCGAGTAAGGAGCATGGAAAATGTCAGAGAAACTATTTCTTGACGCCGTCATCGATCCACTTGCTGCGACAGTCATTGTCGAAGGCGAAGGTGATGAGCGCACCGCACGTTTCGACATTGCAGGGGTGCCGCGCGTAGACAAGCTCTTGGTGGGTAAGCGTGCGAGCGAAGTGCCCACTATCGTGACGCGTCTTTGCGGGCTCTGCCCGGTAACGCACCACTTGGCGGGGATGCGAGCACTTGACCAACTTGTTGGCTCGAGCCATTCGATGGGCGCGCAGGCTTTACAGCTCCGACGTCTCCTACATGCAGGTTCAGTGCTTGACACGCTCGCACCGCGCCTACTGCCTGATCACGGGTTAGAGATTCGCAAGTTTGCGAAGCTGGTGCTCCGCGCCGCCGGATGCCCGGGTCATTTCCCTGACGTGGCGATTCCTGGGGGAGTGCACGCACATGCGGATGCTGATGCGGTCAATCGTGCAGCAGAGGGCATTCCTACGATCCGTGGTCTCTTACCCTCCCAACCAGCTGAGTCCGTGGAGCAGCATCCACCGGAGCTCGCCGACCTTTTCGCCTGTGATGCCGACGGCACAGCAGATCCCCTCGGCGGTTGGATCGCCACACGCTATTTGGGCGAGCTTCACCTGTTCCCAGCGCACGATTTCTACGACCACGTTCGAGAGCAACATCCAGGTTCGATCACCCCGCGACCCCAGGTACTTATCGACGGCCACTGGCGCGATTACCGGGTAGGTCCAGTTGCGCGGTTTCCTCACCTGAGCGCGCGCGATGCCCAATTTGCGCTCGTGCGCTCGGTGCTGGACGATATCGAAAAGCTTTTGCAGGTTCCTGAGCTGTTGGCAGAGCCGGATGTCGTCGATAATTCACTGCGCGATGGCACCGCAACGGGAATCGTTGACGGTCCTCGAGGCTTGCTGGTGCATCGCTACACTGTGGAAGACGGCAATCTCGTCGATTGCCAGATTTTGAGCCCTACCGCGCAAAATGAGGGATGGCTTGCCCGGATGCTGACACAGGCGTCGACTCCCGCGGAGATGGAGGATGCGATCCGTAGCGCGGATCCTTGTCTGCCGTGTACCTCAGCACCGGAGGGTGCCATGAACATCAACATTGAAAGGAAGTGATGTAGCGATGTGTCTTGGAGTTCCAGCGAAAGTGCTCAGCACTGGCGACCTGTCGACCCCCATGCCCATGGGGGCTATTGATGTAAAAGGCGAGAAGCGTCCGTGTTGCTTCGCATATCTACCAGACGTTGAGGTGGGGCAGTGGGTGCTCATCCAAAATGGATTCGCGATGGATGTTATCTCGGAGGAGGACGCCCAGTCCTCGTTCGAGGCGATCGATGAGTTTGACCTGTTGCCCAACCAGCCCGGCTCTACTGTGCGCTGACCTTAACAGCGTCTGATTGTTATTAGGCCCGCCCTGTGCGCTATATTGGGCAGGCACGCCCCAGTAGCCCAATTGGCAGAGGCAACGGATTCAAAACCCGTCCAGTGTGAGTTCGAGTCTCACCTGGGGCACAACGAGCGGGGTCGGAGTCCTTTCTCCGACCCCGTACTTGCCTAGATACGGCTGACTTATATACCTCCGCACGTCTCTTTCAACGGCTAGCGAATATTTTTTACCTTGTTATGTATCCGCCAGTAGCCCTATTTTGCCGAGGCCAGACCGTTGATGCGTTCGACGGCTGTTACAGGGTCATCAACTGTGATAACCAGACGGTCGAATTCCTCGTCTTTTAGCTCGATAACAACTGTGTTTTCGAATCCGCTGACATTCCAAAACAATGTTTCACCATTTGAGTGGAACGTTCCCGCCAGCTTTTCTCCCATCCTTAATCCAGGAAATCGAAACCCCTTGGGCTCGTTCTTCATGCCCGGGTCGTGCGTGGCTCCGCGCACATGTTCCCAGGGGATGTCGATGGATCCCTTGCGTGACCAAATCTTGTCCAGTCCAAGTGGTTCAACAACAAGGGTAGTGTCGGTGAACTTGAGGTTGTTGTTTCTCATGGTGTCTCTCCTTTGGGTGTACCGCTTGCGCGGTCTAGCAGGTGCTTGCCAAGTGCCGTCGGGTTCTCCTCGAAACAAAGTGAGTTTGCTTCGAGGATCAGGGGCCGTAGCTCTTGGTTGATGGGCGCTACTTCCACGAGCGCGACTACAACGAGGTTTTTGGCTTCGGGTGTCACTGCACCAGCCCTCGCGCCCTGACATACTGCCTCAAGCGCGGTCCTCAGAAGGCCGTGCTTGGAACCGAAAATCTTGTAGAAGCTTGAACGATTTAACCCGAGGTACGACAGAGTTGTGTCAACAGACAGTGCTGTGAATCCTCGTTCGCCAAAAAGCTCTATCGCCTTACGAACTACCTCGTCTTCATTAAACTCTCGCGGTCTGCCCATAGGTTTCATACTACTCATTCTGGAATGGATTGTCCATAACTTGAAGAGGGTTTGTCTATGTGTTAACTCGGTCAATTATGGCGCTTCGGGTGGACCGTAATTGAGTGCTGTGTGGCGAGAGCTTCAGTGCAAAACGGCGTTGGTTTGTGCGTTACGATCCGACACCGACCAGCCCGCGAACGAGCGCGGTGAACCCGCCGAAAATCGCCAAAGCGAGCGCGATACGGTATCCCACTTGTACCGGCACTCGTGCTGCCATGCGGGTGCCAACGACGATGCCCAGCACCATCGCAACAATGCCAACCACCCACGTTTCAGGAGTCACCGCGGAGAGGTTTGCTGCACCAGTGATTTCCTTAATGGCAAAAGAGAGAGCGCCACTGACCAGGAAGATTGGCTGGAGCGTAGCTGCGTAGATCTCCTTAGGCCAGCGTGCCGCGTGGGCGTACACGGTGATCGATGGGCCAGCTACCCCCGCCAGTGTGTTCATAAAACCACCAACCGAACCTGCGATAGCAGAAGGTACGGTGCCCTCAATGTTCGGTACATAGCGTTTTCCCAGTGTCACCGTGCCGAGTGCAAGCAACAACAGAACACCAACGATGATCAGAAGCAAACTGGTTGAAACGGCTCGGATGAGGAATGCGCCGGGTACCGCACCCAAAACAAGGGCGCCTGCGATAGGGGCGAAGCGTTTCCAGTCCACTTGGTCGCGCATGGAATAGGTGTTGGCGATCGCGTTGACGGTTGCTAGTACGTTGACCATGAGAACGCCAGAGACTGGTCCGAGGAGGACAGACAGTGCGGGGGCCGCGATAAGTCCGAGTCCCATCCCTGAAATACGTTGTAGGGCAGCTCCAGCGAAGACAGCCAGGAAGATTCCGATCAGAACTGTTGTCACTGTGCCCTCCTGCGTTCTGCTTCTTATATCGCGCTCATCACCCTACATGACGAATTTGAGATACCCGCAGTGAGCTGGCATTTTAGATGGTCGCACGGTGCGATTCACGCGAAAGCGCCCGCCTGCTATATACTTTCGACGTCGCCCCAGTAGCCCAATTGGCAGAGGCAACGGATTCAAAACCCGTCCAGTGTGAGTTCGAGTCTCACCTGGGGCACAACACCCGGCCATGAGCCGGGTTTCTTGTTTGAGTCGTCATGTCGGGGCGTACGTCTACACTAGGGGCCGTGAAGAAACGGTTATTGCTCATTGACGGACACTCCATGGCATTTCGAGCGTTCTATGCTCTGCCTGCTGAAAACTTTTCGACGACCGGTGGCCAAACAACGAACGCGGTGTACGGCTTCTTGTCGATGTTCGCCAACGTTGTTGCACAAGAAGCACCAACGCATATTGGTGTGGCGTTTGATGTGGGGCGCAAAACGTTTCGAACGGAGCGCTTCCCGGAATATAAGGCGCAGCGCGAATCCACCCCGCCTGAGTTTAAGGGGCAGGTTCCTCTGATTCAGGAGTGCCTCGGGGACCTCGGAATTGTCAGTTTGTCGAAAGAGAATTTTGAAGCAGACGACATTGTGGCGACGCTTGTGCACCAGGCACGTGCTGAACAAGACTTCGAGATAGTTCTGGTGTCCGGCGACCGCGATTACCTGCAGCTGGTAGATGACTCCACGACGCTGTTGTACCCAATGCGTGGTGTTTCAACGATGACGCGATTTACCCCGGACAAGGTTGTGGAGAAGTACGGGCTGACGCCGGCGCAGTACCCCGACTTTGCCGCACTTCGAGGAGACCCGTCTGACAACCTCCCTTCGGTTCCGAAGGTCGGGGAGAAGACAGCGACAAAGTGGATTACCCAATACGGGTCGCTTGCGGAACTTGTTCATCACGCGGATGAGATCAAGGGGGTCGCTGGGCAGAATTTCCGAGACCGCATTGAGCAAGTGCAGCTGAATCGTGAACTGACGCAGATGGTCACCGAAGTGGAGCTTCCCGTAGCACCTGCTGATTTAGAGCTTCACTCCGTTGAAATCGGTGCCATCGCGAAGCGTTTTGATTCGTTGGAGTTTGGCACGAATCTGCGCGAGCGGGTGCTTGCTGCGCTTCCGACCGAGGGAGACGCCGAGCAAGATCTGCCGGTTGAGCTTCCAGACGTCGTGATCGCCGAAGATCCTTTGGAGGCTTGGCTTGCTGCACGCCGCGGTCAAGGTTTAGCGCTGTACGTGGATGGCAACCCCACTCCGGCAAACGGCGATGCGACGGCGATTGGGATCGTCGATAAGGAGCGGCACGGCATCCAACGCGAAACAGCGGAGTTAACCCCTGAAGAAGATGCTGCGCTGAAAGAGTGGTTGGAGTCAGATGACCCTAAGTACCTCCACAATGGCAAAGCGATGTACCACATGTTGCGGGGCAGAGGCATCACGCTGGGTGGAATTGCGCATGACACTGCGATTGCTGCCTACCTGCTCCGTCCAGGACAGCGGACCTATGCGCTCGCGGACGTGTATCAGCGTCACTTACAGCGTCAGCTTGACGTGGGGCAGGAGCAACTTAGCCTACTGGATCAGACTTCGCAGGTTGATGCTGCTGTTGCTGTGCTTGAACTCGCGGAACATTTAGCTCAAGAACTTCGTCAAATTGACTCCTATGCGTTGTATGCAGACCTGGAGCTGCCGCTCGTGCCTATTTTGGCTCGTATGGAGGACACCGGTGTGGCTGTTGATGTCGCTGCTCTCGAAGATCTTCGCAAAGAGTTCACCGATAAGGTTGCGCAGGTCGAAGGAGAGGCTCGCACGCTTGTCGACGAGCCCGATCTCAACCTTTCGAGCCCGAAGCAGCTTTCCGTTGTGCTTTTTGAAAAACTCGACCTTCCGAAAACCAAAAAGACAAAGACTGGCTACTCGACGGCAGCCAAAGAAATAGAGGCGCTTGCGGAGAAGAATCCGCATCCGTTCCTCGACTATCTTCTTGCGCATCGTGAATATCAGAAGATGAAGTCCACTATCGAGGGCCTCATTAAGGCGGTACACAGCGACGGTCGAATTCACACAACGTTCAACCAAACTGTGACTTCAACGGGCCGACTGAGTTCGACTGATCCTAACTTGCAGAATATTCCTGTTCGCACAGAGACAGGCCAAAAGATTCGCGGTGCGTTCACGGTCGGCAAGGGGTATGAGTATCTGCTGACTGCTGACTACTCGCAGATTGAGATGCGTGTAATGGCCCACTTGTCTGGGGACAAAGGGCTCATCTCCGCATACAAGGCTGGCGAGGACCTACACAACTACGTGGGGTCTCAGGTGTTTGACGTTGCTATTGACGCAGTGACGCCCGAACTACGTCGCCGAGTCAAGGCGATGTCATATGGATTGGTTTACGGGCTTTCCGCCTATGGCCTTGCTTCGCAGCTCTCAATTTCGCCAGGGGAAGCCAAGGAGATCATGGAAAGCTACTTCCGGCGTTTCGGTGGAGTGAAACACTACCTGGACTCGGTCGTAGAGCAGGCCCGAAAGGATGGCTACACCGCAACAGTGTTTGGGCGTCGCCGCTATCTTCCGGAGCTCAACAGTGACAACCGTGTCGCACGAGAAAATGCTGAGCGGGCAGCACTGAATGCTCCTATTCAGGGCACGGCCGCAGACATCATTAAGGTAGCGATGATTCACGTCGACCGAGCGCTAGCTGGTTACAAGTCTCGTGTGCTGCTGCAGGTCCACGATGAGCTGGTAGTCGAAGTCGCTCCAGGCGAGCTTGACCAAGTGCGCGCGATTATCGAGCGGGAAATGGATCGGGCTATTGAGCTCAGCGTGCCCCTTGAGGTCTCCACTGGGCACGGAGATAATTGGCAGGACGCCGGCCACTAGGCGAGGGTGAGGCTATAGAGCGGACCCCCATTACTCCGCTCTATAGCCTCGGCGGTAGTCCCAGAGCCTCCTACTCTATTTGTCTGGGACCACCGTTCCCCCTTACCAACCGCTTCTTCCCCCGAGTTCCCCCGAGAAGCGGTGCCACGGTTTGCCTCGCGAGGTTTCACAGCTCCGGGTTGGTCAACCCCTCACTGCTGCGCCTTGTTCGTGGCAATGAAAACACTAACAGACGTCTGTGTGTTGCGTAAGAGAATTGATCGAAAAAGGCCTGCACTAAACAAAAGTGTGACTTATTGTGGGGGTGTTCTGGTGGATTGTTGGCGTTGTGACCTGCGGTGATGGACTTGCTGTCCAGTTGGGAAAGCTTACGGCGTTCTTAAATGGGGGCCGCGGATGGTGACGCTTTCACGCTTAGTGGATGCGTTGGGTGCGAGTTTGTGAGGGTGTCCATATTTGCACGAGCTGGTCAAAGGCGATATTCTTGCACGAGCATATCTGGGCAATAGGGCTCGTGGTGTCGTAATAGGAGGGCACGGCGACCTTATATTGCGGGATCTTTCTTTTTCTGGAAGAGATGATATGCCCCTGTCCAAATACGATCTCCTATTTCTATTTCGGAGCACATTTAACTTATGCGCACTTCCAACGCACCACAGGTCGCCATCAACGATATCGGCGGACCTGAGGAATTTCTCGCCGCTGTAGACGCAACCATCAAGTACTTCAATGATGGTGACATCGTCTCCGGCACCGTCGTCAAGGTTGACCACGATGAGGTTCTCCTTGACATCGGCTACAAGACTGAGGGTGTTATCCCTACCCGCGAGCTTTCGATCAAGCACGACGTTGACCCGGACGAGGTTGTCCAGGTTGGCGATGAGATCGACGCACTCGTCCTGACCAAGGAGGACAAGGAAGGTCGCCTCCTGCTCTCCAAGAAGCGTGCTCAGTACGAGCGTGCTTGGGGCACCATCGAGGAGCTGCAGAAGAACGACCAGCCTGTCACCGGTACGGTCATCGAGGTTGTCAAGGGTGGCCTCATTCTCGACATCGGTCTTCGCGGCTTCCTGCCGGCATCTCTCGTTGAGATGCGTCGCGTTCGCGACCTGGACCCATACATCGGCCAGGAGCTTGAGGCGAAGATCATCGAGCTGGACAAGCACCGCAACAACGTTGTTCTGTCGCGTCGTGCTTACCTCGAAGAGACGCAGTCCGCTGTTCGTTCCGACTTCCTGCACCAGCTGCAGAAGGGTCAGGTCCGCAAGGGCGTCGTTTCCTCCATCGTCAACTTCGGTGCATTCGTGGACCTTGGTGGCGTAGACGGCCTGGTTCACGTTTCCGAGCTGTCCTGGAAGCACATTGACCACCCATCTGAGGTTGTCACCGTTGGCGACGAGGTCACCGTTGAGGTTCTCGACGTCGATCTGGACCGTGAGCGTGTCTCCCTGTCGCTGAAGGCGACCCAGGAGGATCCATGGCGCGTGTTCGCACGTACCCACGCTGTTGGCCAGATCGTTCCGGGCAAGGTCACCAAGCTCGTGCCATTCGGTGCGTTTGTGCGCGTCGAAGAGGGCATCGAGGGCCTGGTTCACATCTCCGAGCTGGCACAGCGCCACGTCGAGGTTCCGGACCAGGTTGTCAACGTCGGGGAAGAGGTCATGGTCAAGGTCATCGACATCGATCTCGACCGTCGTCGTATCTCCCTGTCGCTGAAGCAGGCCGACGAGGACTACAACGAAGAGTTCGATCCGTCCCGCTACGGCATGGCTGACTCCTACGATGAACAGGGCAACTACATCTTCCCAGAGGGCTTCGATCCGGAGACCAACGAGTGGATGGAGGGCTTCGACGAGGCTCGTCAGGAGTGGGAGGCACGCTACGCCGAGGCAGAGCGTCGTTTCCAGGCCCACACCGCCCAGATCGAGCGTCACCGCGCTGCTGCTGCAGAGGCAGCAGAGCAGGCTGGCGACCAGGCGAACTACTCCTCGCAGTCCAACGCTGCAGCTCCGGCAGCGGAAGAGACCGCAAGCGCGGGTGGCTCGCTGGCATCTGATGAGCAGCTCGCAGCACTTCGCGACAAGCTCGCTGGCAACTAGTCTTTACTAGTTAATCGACGACCCCTTCCTGGAATCCCGGGAAGGGGTTTCGCCTATTATGTGACCCATGTTGAGAATTGGACTCACAGGCGGAATTGGGAGCGGTAAATCAACCGTCGCATCGCTATTGCGTGACCACGGCTTCGTCATCGTCGATGCAGACCGGATTGCACGTGAAGTTTTGCAGCCTGGTAGCGATGCGTTGCAGGAAGTGGCTGCAGCATTCGGCAATGACCTGGTGGACGCTTCAGGCGTTTTGAACCGCAAGCTGCTGGCGCAACGCGCATTTAGTTCGGAGGAACAAACGCAGAGGCTTAACGCTATTACTCACCCTGCGATACGCAAGGAAGCACTGCGGCAGTTTGATGCTGCTGAAGCTGCCGGGGCGCAGGTCGCAGTGTACGACATGCCATTGCTGGTCGAACTCGGGCTTCATCGTTCGATGGATTTCACAGTCGTGGTTGACGTGGACGAAGAAGAGCGCGTCAAACGACTGGTGAGTTTGCGAGGTCTTACGGAAGAAGACGCGCGTTCTCGCATAGCGCGACAGATCAACGACGCCGAACGGCTTGAAGCCGCAGATTACGTCATTGACAACAACGGTCCGTTGTCTGGGCTTTCACCGCAAGTGGATGCTCTTGTGGCGCATATTGAGCGCTACCTGTCGTGATGCCAACGTTGAGGAATCTCGCTGAGTCGTTAGACTGAGCTGCATGGCATTTGCAGCAGAGCACCCAGTCCTGGCGCATTCGGAGTTTAGGCCGGTCGGCGAGATCGAGCGGCGAGAAAAGCCGTTCGAAGTCGTTTCGGAATTTGAACCTTCTGGGGATCAACCGAAGGCGATCGCGGAGCTTGACGAGCGCCTGAACCGTGGGGAAGAGGACGTCGTACTGATGGGTGCTACTGGCACGGGAAAATCGGCGACGGCTGCATGGCTGATTGAAAAACAGCAGCGCCCAACACTGGTGATGGCTCCGAATAAGACGCTTGCAGCGCAGCTAGCAAATGAGCTTCGACAGTTGCTTCCGAATAACGCAGTTGAATATTTTGTCTCGTACTACGACTACTATCAACCCGAGGCCTACATTGCCCAAACGGATACTTACATCGAAAAAGATTCCTCTATCAACGATGATGTGGAGCGGCTAAGGCACTCAGCAACGTCCGCGTTGTTATCGCGCCGTGATGTCGTCGTGGTGTCTTCGGTGTCGTGCATTTACGGCCTTGGTACGCCTCAGTCCTACCTTGATAGGTCTGTTGTGCTCCGGGTAGGTGAAGAGGTCGAGCGGGATCGCTTCCTGCGCTTGCTTGTAGATATTCAGTATGAACGCAACGACATCGACTTCAAACGTGGAACCTTCCGCGTGAAAGGCGATGTTGTCGATATCATTCCTGCGTACGAAGAAGTTGCGGTCCGGGTCGAGTTCTTCGGTGATGAGATTGATAGTTTGTACTATATTCACCCGCTCACCGGCGACGTACTGAGCCAAGAAGAAGAGCTGCGGATCTTTCCTGCCACACATTATGTGGCTACCGATGAGCGGATGGAAAAGGCGATCGAGTCAATTAAGGAAGAGCTCGCCGATCGCCTCGAGGACCTCGAGAACCGCGGAAAGCTGTTGGAGGCTCAGCGACTTCGGATGCGCACCGAGTACGACCTGGAGATGATTCAGCAGGTTGGCTTCTGCTCTGGCATTGAGAACTATTCCCGTCATATGGATGGTCGTGAGGCGGGTTCGGCGCCAGCGACACTCATCGACTACTTTCCAGAGGACTTCCTCACGATTATCGACGAGTCCCACGTGACAGTTCCTCAAATCGGCGGAATGTTTGAAGGCGACATGTCGCGGAAACGCAACCTCGTGGAATTTGGGTTCCGGTTGCCGAGCGCCGTCGATAACCGCCCTCTTACCTTCGACGAGTTTG
The DNA here is from genome assembly GCF_001875725.1 of Corynebacterium sp. NML140438. GTDB lineage: Bacteria > Actinomycetota > Actinomycetes > Mycobacteriales > Mycobacteriaceae > Corynebacterium. Next base: position 144,583 of record NZ_MLCQ01000018.1, read on the forward strand.
AAGCTCGAGTCGGGCAGACCGTGTACATGTCTGCTACACCGGGCGACTATGAGCTTGAGGCAGCGCATGGTGAGTTCGTTGAGCAGGTGATTCGACCGACAGGTCTGGTTGATCCAAAGGTCACTGTGAAGCCGACGAAGGGGCAGATCGACGACTTGATTGACGAGATCAGGGTTCGAGTGGGGAAGAACGAGCGCGTCCTGGTAACAACGTTGACGAAGCGCATGGCGGAAGACCTCACCGATTACCTGCTAGATAATGGGGTGAAAGTGCGCTACCTTCACTCAGACATCGATACATTGCAGCGCGTTGAATTACTCCGTCAGTTGAGGCTTGGCGAGTTCGACGTCCTCGTCGGCATCAACCTGCTCCGAGAGGGGCTGGACCTTCCGGAGGTATCCCTCGTCGCGATTCTTGATGCCGACAAGGAAGGGTTCCTGCGTTCGACGAAGTCGCTGATTCAGACAATTGGACGTGCCGCCCGAAACGTTTCTGGCGAAGTCATCATGTACGCCGACCAGATGACTGAGTCGATGGAAGAAGCCATTAGTGAGACGGAGCGGCGTCGAGAAATTCAGTTGGCGTACAACAAAGAGCATGGGATCGATCCACAACCTCTGCGGAAGAAGATCGCCGACATTCTGGATCAGGTATACGAGAACGCCGACAGCGAAGAAGCACCTAGCGTTGCTTCAGACACCGCAGTGGCAGAGAAGCCAGATGTGTCGACGATGGCCTCTGATCAGGTACAAGCTCTGATCGACGACCTGACTCAACAGATGGGTGCAGCTGCACGTGAACTCAAGTTTGAGCTGGCCGGCAGACTACGCGATGAAATCGCTGATCTCCGAAGGGAACTTCGTGGTATGAAAGATACAGGAAACTAAGAAAGGTTCGAGGAATCTATGCATACCTATAAGTCGATTGCAGTCGGCACTGACGGTTCACCAACTTCGCTTGTCGCAGTGCGTGCTGCAGCAAGTCTTGCCCGGGTATATGGTGCGAAGCTCACCGTGATCTGTGCGCATTACACAGCGTCTGGTTCGATGCTGAATGCGACCAATGCGGAGCTCAGCAAGATCGACATCGTTACGAAATCGGGTGCAGAGGACATCTTGCGGCGCGCGAAAGCGATTGCGGTTGAAGAAGAAGCACCGGAGATCAATTTGGTTTCGAGCGGTGGCCAACCTGCGAATGTGCTCCTGGAATCCGTGAAGGAATACAGCGTTGATCTTCTTGTAGTTGGTAACAAGGGGATGCGCTCGCTTGCCGGTCGAATTTTCGGCAACATCCCAGGCAATGTGGCGAAGAAGGCTCCGGTTGACGTCATGCTCGTTGATACGCGTGCTGAGGGGCACGACTAGCGCTCATTTGAGTCGGAACCAGGTACTATAAATTAGACCGTGCTCGCTGGTATCATCCCTATTCCAGCGAGCGAGAGTTGAACCAGGAAAGGTCTCAAGAATACAGTCATGGCCAATTACTACAAGACCATCGTCGTAGGATCCGACGGGTCCAAATCGTCGTTGCTTGCCGTCGAACGCGCTGCGAAGATGGCGACCGCATTCGGTGCGACCCTCGTGATCGGTACCGCGTATTACGAAACAGAAGCCGATGCGACGAAGAGCCTACGCCAAGACTCCGTCACTATCCTCGGGGACCAAGACGCACTGGTCAATCTCGAAGCGGCGGCAGAACACGCCCGCCAACACGGAGCGCAGGACGTACAAACCGCAACTCGCCCGGGTACCCCAGTAGAGGCACTCATGGCGATTGTTCGCGACAACAATGCGGAGCTGTTGGTAGTCGGTAACCGCGGTATCAATTCGCTGACCGGACGCCTGCTGGGTTCGGTCCCCGCGGATGTAGCGCGTCAGTCCGACTGCGATGTCATGATTGTCCACACCGTCAGCTAGCACTGAGCGACACAACCTCCGACCACTCATACGGCCGGAGGTTTTTCTATGCAAGCTCGCCAATAATGGTGAGGCTTTGGGTCGCTCGAGTCATCGCAACGTAAAGATCTTGCCAGCCCTGCGGTGAGGCGTCGACAATCTCTTGAGGTTCGACGAGTACAACGTGGTCAAACTCGAGTCCCTTCATCTCTCCAATGTTGGAGTTGTCAATGATCGCCGTTGCCCGTCCATCTTCGTACGTTGCGACGCCCGCCGGATTGGTTCCTGAAGGGAAGAAATTAACTGGATGCCCCGTGCTTCGAATGCTTTCAGGAGCCGGGGACTCAGGATCGATCACGTGGAGGACGTTCGTGGCATGGTCCATAATCTCTGAGGGCGTTCGGTAGTTGACGCTGAGCGTATGGGTGCGGAAGCGCGTGCCTACGAACGGTTCAAGCGTTGCCGACCAATCATCGGAACCCGCCGGAGCCGACGTTTGCGCGGTATCTCCGACCAACGTCATCCACTTTGAGGGGCAGCGGCGAAACACCATTCGCCACTCCATCGGGGAAAGCTCCTGTGCCTCGTCTACGATTACGTGCCCGTAAGCCCACGCGCGGTCAGCGCGAGCGCGTTCGGCCGTTGATCGAATATCCGTCCCGGCCTGGCGCTCGGCAAGTGTCTCCGCATCGATCACGTCCGAAGCGGAAAGAATCTCAGCCTCAAATTGGTCATCATCATTGTCTGTTGACTCCGACGACGCCAACACATCCAACGCATCCTCGGCTTCAGCGACCTGCTGCTGCCATGTCTCATCCTCATCTACGAAATCGCTATCCGACGAGGTTCCAATGAGCACGGAGAGCTCGTCGAGCAAGGCCGCATCCGAAGATGTCCCGGGAGAGCCTGGTTCACGGTACAGCGCTTCCTGTGTGTACTCGTCGTAGTCGTACGCGACGGACGCAATCGCTTCGCGGTCCTCAAGCAGGTTTCGCAGCACCTCACGTGGGGAGAGAGTGGGGAAGTAGGTGTCAATAAGTTCGTGGATTTGTGGCTCCTCCGCAAGATCATCATGAAGCTGATCGACGTCCGCCGCTGACAGGAGGTTTGCTCCGCCAAGTGGATCTGCGCCAATTCTGTCTGCCAAAGCGCGCGCGAGCTGTTCGCAAAGATGCTCAGCGAAGATGGCTTGTGCCTCGTTGTGTGGGCGACGCGATCTACGCGCTTTGGTCCTAGCGGACCTTATCATGGCAGGTGTCGCTGCGATGGGAACATTCTCGAACGAAAGCGGCACCTTTTGCTTCGGCACTGTCTCATGCGCTTGGACGGCCCGCTTCAAAATCGTGACCATCTCAGCAGAGCCTTTTACCTCCCTAGCCGCGAAAGATTCGCTAGCTGTTGAAGTAAAACCAGGCACGAGATCCGAGATGGTGGAAAGTACCACGCCTGTCTCGCCGAGCTCGGGCAGGACGCGCGAAATGTAGTCCAAAAATACGGAGTTCGGTCCGAGAATGAGAACACCGGTCTTAGCCAACTGAGCTCGCCAGGTATACAAAAGATACGCGACGCGGTGCAACGCCACCGCAGTCTTACCTGTTCCTGGACCGCCTTCGACAACCATGACTCCACGCGTCGCATCGCGGATGACGGCATCTTGCTCGCGCTGGATCGTTTCCACGATCGACTGCATGTGGGCAGTGCGTGGCCGGTTCATGGCACGACGTAACGCGGCTTCGGAGCCGACACCCGACGCCTCATCTCCAGTAGCGTTGCCGGAAAGTACTTCGTCGTCGACGGATTCCACAATGCGTCCCAGCATTCGGATGTTTCGGCGGGTTTGCACCCCGGATGGGTGCGCTGTCGTCGCCAGATAGAACGGGCGGGCCATGGGCGCCCGCCAATCAATGAGCAGGGAACGGTATCGGTCTTCGGGCGCATCGATGCCCATCCTGCCAATGTATCGCCGATCAAGCCCAGCGCTTTCCGAAACGGGGTTCTCCGGATTGGTGTCTTCGACGTCAATCCGGCCAAACACCAGGCCGACTTCGGCCAGGTTCAGCGCATCGAGTTTTGCATTCAGCCCGTGATACTCGGTTTCACGCCTAACAAGCGCATCAGAGTCAGGGTTGTCTGGGTCGACATCGCGCTGCACGGCTGCAAGCTTTGCCTGCGCCTTTGATACTTCCTCGTCTAAGCGCGAAAATAGACCATCGACGTAGCGCTGTTCGCGAGCAACCTCTTGTTCTGACACCGTGAAAACATTCTCCTTATAAAGTGAAAGCGACCCCGTAACCACGACAACGTGGTCACGGGGTGTAGGACAGAAAGTAAGCCTAGCTAAGCTTCTTCTGGGCCTTCTTTACCAGCTTGGTTGCGCGCTTCTCGGCTTTCTTTGCCTTACGCTTCCACTTCCGCTGCTGGCACTTCGATGGTGCGACATCAAGGTTGTCGAATGCGTCCTGCAGTGAATCAACGGCACCCTGTGCACGATCCTGTAGCTTCGCCACGTTTTTCTTGACCTTGCGCTTTGCCTTGAACTGATCGAGTTTGCTGGGCTCAAGGCTTTCCAGTTTGTCCTGAAGATCGCCAACGACACTGTTGACCTTCCGCTTTGCCTTGAACTGCTGAAGCTTGCTCGGCTTCAGGTCCTTATAGGTGCTCTCCGCGTTATCGGAAACTTCCTCGATCCAGTCGCCTGCATCAGACAGGAACGAAGACGTCTGCTTGCTTGCGTCTTGCCAAAAGCCCTCTGCCGCGTCAGAAGCTTGGCCAGCGAACTTCGAAGCCTGCTTCTTCCAATCGTCTTTGTTGTGGTCAACGTAGTCTACGACTTGATCGGCAGTATCAGAGATCCAGTTGCTTGCCTTGCCCAGGGCCTTCTCTGTCTCAGACTGGGTAGGAAGCGCCTGCTGCACATTCTTCTTGGCAGTGCGAGCGGCCTGCTGCGCGCGCCACTGAAGACCAGGCTTTCCAGCGGTGTCCACAGTTGCGAGGAGCACACCACCAGCGAGGGCGATATCGGTCAGCGCTCCGGTTTGGCGACGCTGCTTCTCGCTGGACTCGTCAGCCTCCCAGAAAGCGTTCCGACCGATGATCGACGGGATTGCAGTCGCAGCGAGCAGTGCTGCGGACGTACGCGGCAGTTTGCCGATAGCGAACAGGCTCCCAGCGCCCGCTTTAATGCCGCCAACAACCTGAGCAGCCGTCTTCGGGTCGTTCGGAACTAAACCGCGGTACTCACGTGGAATTGCACCCCGGACCTTTTCTAAAAGCGCCTTCGTGCTTTCTTTATTGACGTTTGGGTCACGCAGGGTCTGTACACCATCGACGATGTATACAGACGCGAGCATTGGCCTTGCGAGTTTTCTAATCATGAATGCATTCCTCATTTCTCTTGGCAACGTATTAGTCGCTGTATATACGTGTTATGTGACGTCCGATATTCGGTTCACACCTCTACCAGCGACGGTTCCACCAAACATCTAGGCTCGGACGCTCTGCACCAAGCGTAGTGGATTTACCGTGGCCGGGCCACACGATTGTCTCGTCTGGGTAAGTGTCGAAGAGCTTCTCTGTCACATCTCTATAGAGCCGAACAAAGTCACCTTCGGAGTTCGTTTTCCCAAGACCACCAGGAAAAAGGGAGTCCCCAACAAAGAGATTTGGAACTCCATCGATATCCGCATGTACCGCAGCTCCACCAGGAGTATGCCCTCGCAGGATTGCCACGGGGAATTCATAGCCTGCGAATGAAAGTGTGTCGCCGTCATTCAGTTCACGATTAACAGGAACCGGCAGCGCGGGTACTTCAAGGAATGGCGCCCAGTGTGTTGCACCGGTAGCTTCTAGGACTGCTTCCAGCGCACGCACGTGGTCGTGGTGACGGTGCGTGGTGAGCACATCCGTGATGCGCACGCCGGCCTCCTCGGCCATAGTGAGGATCGCAGGCGCGTCGTCAGCGGCGTCGATAAGTAATCCCTGGTTACCGGAGCATAGAAGGTAGCAGTTGTTATCCATCGACCCAACGGAAATGTGTTGCAGTGTCAAAGGGGGTGTTGCTGAATCCATGTCGCCTACCCTAGCTAAAAGTGTTCCAACAGATCGACGGGTTGGGAATTGGTATACGCTGGTATGTTCGGAACAAATAAATGGATCTTCTGGAAGAGGTATCTAGGTGGCTGACCGTCTCGTCGTACGTGGAGCAAGAGAACATAATTTGAAGGGCGTCGATGTGTCTCTGCCCAGAGACAAGATGGCCGTATTTACCGGGCTGTCTGGATCCGGCAAGTCCTCACTTGCGTTCGACACGATTTTTGCGGAGGGGCAGCGTCGATACGTGGAGTCCCTTTCGTCCTATGCTCGAATGTTCCTGGGGCAAATGGACAAACCTGATGTTGACTACATTGATGGGCTTTCGCCTGCCGTCTCGATTGACCAGAAGTCGACGAACCGAAACCCGCGCTCGACAGTCGGCACCATCACGGAAATCTACGACTACCTGCGTCTCCTTTACTCGCGAGCTGGCACACCTCACTGCCCGCAGTGCGACGCCGTAATCGACCGCCAGACACCGCAACAGATCGTCGACCGCGTGCTTGGGATGGAAGAGCGTCTCAAGTTCCAGGTCCTCGCTCCGGTAGTGAGGAAACGTAAAGGTGAGTTCGTTGACCTGTTTAAAGATTTGGCGGCTCAAGGGTACTCTCGCGTGGCCGTCGACGGAGAGCTGTTCCAACTCAGCGATCCGCCAAAGCTTGAGAAGCAGATTAAGCACACGATCTCGGTCGTTGTGGACCGCCTTCAAGTCAAACAGAGTCAGAAGCAGCGCCTCACCGATTCAGTCGAAACTGCGCTCAAGCTTGCCGACGGCCTCGTTGGCTTTGAGTTCGTTGATTTTGAAGAGGACAACCCTGATCGGATTCAAATCTTCTCCGAGAAGATGGCTTGCCCAAACGGCCATAAACTGAACGTTGAAGAGTACGAGCCACGCGCGTTTTCCTTTAACTCGCCTTTCGGCGCTTGCCCAACCTGCGACGGCCTCGGAACTCAGAAAAAAATTGACGAAGAGCTCGTCATACCAGACCCCGATGCCCCCGCGATCGACGCATTCCAACCATGGAACTCAAGCCCGAATAAGCGGTACTTCGTTAAGCTGATTGAGGCGCTCGCGAAAGAGGAGGGGTTCGACGCGCACGCCCCGTTTAGCTCGCTGACGAAGACCCAACAGAAGCACCTGGTAAACGGCTCCAAGACTAAAATCAGCGTCAGCTACAAGAACCGATACGGTAGGCAGCGTTCATTTACCGCAGCCTACGAGGGGGTGATCGGGTACTTAGAGCGAAAGCTTGAGCAGGCGGAAAGCGATACCCAAAAGGACAGGTTGCTCGCCTATACGCGAGAGGTCCCGTGTCCAACCTGCCAAGGCGCCAGGCTGAAACCCGAGATCCTTGCCGTTCGTCTCGATTCCACGACTCACGGCGAACGTTCTATCGCGGGGTTAACGGAACTGAGCATTGAGGATGCGTCTGAATACCTCGATAATCTCGTGCTTGGCTACCGGGAAGAGATGATTGCTGGTGCTGTACTGCGAGAGATTCAGGCCCGCCTGCACTTTTTGCTGGACGTTGGGCTGAACTACCTCTCACTTGCGAGGTCGGCAGGTACGTTGTCTGGCGGTGAGGCGCAGCGTATTCGCCTGGCTACGCAAATCGGATCCGGCCTCGCGGGAGTCCTGTACGTGCTTGACGAGCCGTCCATTGGCTTGCACCAACGCGATAACCAACGACTCATTAAGACGCTGAAAAAGCTACGCGACCTTGGCAACACACTGGTAGTTGTCGAGCACGACGAGGAAACAATCCGCGAAGCAGATTGGCTCGTAGACATCGGTCCACTTGCTGGTGAATACGGTGGCGAAGTCGTATACCAGGGTGAGCCTGAAGGCATCCGTGACGTGGAAAACTCCATCACAGGCGACTACCTTTCGGGTAGGAAAAAGATTGAAGTTCCACAAGAACGTAGACCAGTAGACCCTGCCCGCATGCTGCGTATCGAAGGCGCCCGAGAGAACAACCTCGACAATGTCACGGTGGATGTTCCACTCGGCGTGTTGGTGGCCGTCACTGGTGTCTCTGGTTCTGGAAAGTCAACCCTGGTGAACCAGATTCTTGCCAAAACGCTTCAAAATGAGCTCAACGGAGCACGCCAGGTTCCGGGACGCGTGAAGAAAGTCAGTGGACTTGATCACCTGGACAAGCTAGTCCAGGTAGACCAGAGCCCAATCGGGCGCACACCGCGTTCGAATCCAGCCACATACACGGGTGTGTTCGACAAGATTCGAAACCTCTTCGCCGAAACACAGGAGGCGAAGGTTCGTGGGTACAAGGCTGGTCGATTCTCTTTCAACGTAAAGGGCGGACGTTGCGAGGCGTGCCGCGGCGACGGCACCATCAAAATTGAGATGAACTTCCTGCCCGACGTCTACGTGCCCTGTGAAGTCTGCCAGGGAGCACGCTACAACCGTGAAACCCTCGAGGTCCGGTACAAGGGGAAGAACATCGCGGAAGTGCTTGACATGCCGATTTCTGAAGCAGCCGAGTTCTTTGAACCGATTCAATCGATCCACCGCTACCTCAATACACTCGTTGACGTCGGCCTGGGCTATGTGCGTCTCGGACAGGCAGCAACGACGCTCTCTGGTGGGGAAGCACAACGAGTAAAGCTCGCGGCTGAACTTCAGAAGCGTACGAATGGCCGGACGATTTACATCCTTGACGAGCCGACGACCGGCCTCCACTTTGAGGACATACGCAAACTCATGCTTGTGCTGAACGGATTAGTTGACAAGGGGAATACCGTCCTGGTCATCGAGCACAACCTTGACGTGATCAAATCCGCCGACTGGGTCATCGATATGGGGCCTGAGGGTGGCTCGGGTGGCGGAACAGTTGTTGCGCAGGGGACCCCGGAGGAGGTTTCTCGTAATCGCGCATCGCATACTGGTGCCTTCCTGAAAGAAATCCTTGTGTAGGGGTCTGAGGCGTAGAATTAATGCGCGACTTGCGTGAGTAGACAAGATGCATTACAGTAAACAACCACTACCGCCCAGAGCATTCTTTACCAAGGTGCCTGGGCCACAAGTGGAGTGAATCCCACCCCATGCCGGTCAGTTTGATCAGGATACGGGTCAAGGTAGCGCTAGCTGGTATGGTGCTGCCTATGGAAAAGCTCCCGCGTTATTGTTCGTAGCGCGGGTTTTGTGCTTTTGCGCAGAATCACTGGTGGTCTGGTAGCGATCACACATTGGTTTCTATGTTTTAGGAGTTCTCATCAGCGCTGAAGCTCGGATTAACGATCGTATCCGCGTCCCGGAAGTCCGCCTTGTCGGCCCGTCCGGCGAGCAGGTAGGGATCGTCCGTACCGACGATGCTCGGAAACTGGCCTACGAGGCCGATCTTGACCTCGTTGAAGTTGCGCCAAAGGCAAAACCGCCTGTGGCGAAGATCATGGACTACGGCAAGTACAAGTATGAGCAGGATCAGAAGGCCCGCGAGGCCCGAAAGAACCAGCAGCAAACCGTAGTAAAGGAACAAAAGTTCCGTCCCAAGATCGATGAGCACGACTACCAGACGAAGAAAAACAATGTGGAGCGCTTCCTAGAGAAGGGCAACAAGGTCAAAGTCACCATCATGTTCCGTGGCCGTGAGCAATCGCGTCCGGAACTCGGCTATCGCCTCCTCGAGCGTCTCGCAGAAGACATTCAAGAGGTAGGTGTAGTGGAGTCCCGTCCAAAGCAGGACGGGCGAAACATGACGATGGTATTCGGACCTGCTCGCAAGGGCAAAAAGTAGATTAAGTTTTCAACTCTGAAGGGCTTTCAACATGAAGCAGAAGACCCACAAGGGCACCGCAAAGCGCATCAAGGTCAACGGCAAGGGCAAGCTGCGTCGTGAGCAGGCTGGTAAGCGCCACCTGAACGAGAAGCTGTCTTCGAAGCGTCGTCGCAAGCTCTCGGGTACGACCGATGTAGCTAAGAACGACGTGAAGCGCATGAAGCGTCTCCTCGGCATGTCCTAAGCACTGCCCAAGTTAAAACAACCGGTGAACGAAAGAAAAGGAAGTATTGACTCATGGCACGTGTCAAGCGTTCAGTTAATGCCAAGAAGAAGCGTCGCGCGATTCTGAAGTCCGCCAAGGGCTACCGTGGCCAGCGCTCCCGCCTTTACCGCAAGGCGAAGGAACAGTGGCTGCACTCTCAGACCTACGCCTACCGCGACCGTCGCAAGCGCAAGGGTGAGTTCCGTAAGCTTTGGATTCAGCGTATCAACGCTGCAGCTCGCATGAACGACATCACCTACAACCGTCTGATCCACGGCCTGAAGCTGGCCGAGGTCGAGGTTGACCGTAAGATCCTCGCTGAGCTCGCCGTGAACGACTTTGCAGCGTTCTCTGCCATTTGCGAGATTGCTAAGAAGGCGCTGCCGGCTGACGTGAACGCGCCAGTTGATGCAGCATAACTTCACCTAGACGTTGAACTAGGACCGAACCCGTCGGCAAGCGTGAATGCTTGGCGGCGGGTTTTTACTTTCAGGAGTGAGGATTTTCGTGGCCCTTGACTTTTCACAGCCTTTCACCGAACGTACCCCTCGGGTCGTGCAGGCAGCGAAGCTGCTTCGTGCAAGGGGAAGGAAGAAGGCGAACCGTTTCTTGGTGGAAGGGGTGAACAGCGTCGAAGCTGCCGTCGCGACGGGTGCGGCAACTGATGTGTTTGTAACCGAGCAGGCGGCGGAGACGTTTTCAGAGGTTATTACCACAGCGGAGTACATGGACGTCTACGTTCATGCAATCACCGATATCGCTGCTAAGCACCTTAGCGATACGGTCACCACCACTGGGATATTTGCTGTCTGCAAGCCCGTGTTGTGGTCTGTTGGGTCTGCGCTTCGGGGAAAGCCTTCGTTTGTTGTTGTTGGCGTTGATACAAATGACCCTGGCAACGCTGGTACGATGATCCGAATCGCTGATGTGTGTGGCGCCGATGCCGTCATTTTTACCGGGGACTGCGTCGATCCAGAATCCGGTAAGGCAGTCCGAGCATCGGCAGGGTCGTTATTCCATCTGCCGGTCGCACGCGAGCACAACATACAGGACGTCCTGGGGCAATTGAAAGCGGCTGGGCTTCAGACCGTCGCAACGACTATCGACGGCGAGGTGTCCCTTGAGAACGCGAGTGAAATGCTTTCCGCGCCGACTGCTTGGCTCTTTGGCAACGAGGCTCATGGTTTGCCAGCTGAAATCTCAGAGGGTGCAGACGCACGAGTATCGATCCCGATCCAAGGGTCCGCGGAATCGCTGAACCTTGCAACAGCATCAGCAATGTGCTTATGGGAATCGGCCAAAGCAAGGATGTCACGACGAGAGCATTAGTCATATGTGTCGTGTCTGATGCGACAGGTATGCTTAGTTTCGTTTCAACAGCTTTAGAACTTAGATCAAAGCTTAATCGGAAGGACCAGGTGTGTCGGGTAATAGCGGAATTGAACTATCAGAAGAGCAACTCAATGCAGCAGCAGAGTCAGCCATTGCGGATTTTGAGGCAGCTGCGGATCTCCAGGCATTAGAGGAAGCACACAGGCAACACCTTGGAGACCAGGCGTATATCCCGCAAGCACGCCGCGCACTCGGCACACTGCCCAAGCAAGACCGTAAGGATGCCGGTAGGGCAGTGAATATGGCCCGCGGTCGTGTTGAGAAGGCATACGCGAAGCTGCATGCGATACGCGAGGCCGAGTACCGAGAGGCACAGCTGAAAGCAGAAGCTGTCGATGTCACGTTGCCCACTAGGCGTTCACAGACTGGCGCGATGCACCCCATCACGACCTTGAGTGAGCAGATTGCAGACATTTTCATCGGTATGGGCTGGGAGATCGCTGAAGGCCCCGAGGTTGAGGCAGAGTATTTCAACTTCGACGCGCTTAACTTCATCCCTGACCATCCAGCGAGAACCCTGCAGGATACGTTCTACGTTGGCACGCCAGGCTCGCGTCAGGTAATGCGTACACATACTTCGCCAGTGCAGGTGCGAACGATGCTTGATCGTGATGTGCCCGTGTACATTGCTTGCCCCGGCAGAGTGTTCCGCACAGATGAGCTCGATGCGACGCACACTCCGGTGTTCCACCAGATTGAGGGACTTGCCGTCGATAAAGGACTTACGATGGCACACCTTCGAGGTACACTCGACCACCTCGCAAAGACGCTTTTCGGCCCCGAGACGAAGACCCGGATGCGCACCAACTACTTCCCCTTCACTGAGCCTTCCGCCGAGGTAGATGTTTGGTTCCCGAACAAGAAGGGCGGTGCCGGCTGGATCGAGTGGGGTGGCTGCGGCATGGTGAACCCGAACGTGTTGCGTGCGGTCGGCGTTGATCCGGATGTTTACTCGGGTTTCGCTTTCGGGATGGGCCTTGAACGCACACTGCAGTTCCGAAACGGATTGTCAGATATGCGCGACATGGTCGAAGGCGATATTCGTTTCACCGTCCCATTCGGTGTGCAGGCGTAAAAGGAGTTTATGACATGCTAATTTCTAAGAGTTTCCTTACCAACCTTCTTCAACACGCAGGCAACGCTGGTTGGTCCGTCACCGACGAAGAGATGGATGCGGGCTTTGTCCGCGTTGGTTTTGAGACAGAAGGCTACGCACCAATTCAGAAGACTGACGGCCCGTTGGTTCTCGGTAAGGTCCTCGAGATTGAGGAGCTGACGGAGTTCAAAAAGCCAATCCGTTACTGCCAGGTCGACGTCGGGCAGGCCAACGGCACTGGCGAACCCCAAGGCATTATTTGTGGCGCACGAAACTTCGCTGTCGGCGACACAGTTGTCGTTGCACTCCCGGGATGCGTCCTTCCTGGCGACTTCGCCATTTCTGCGCGTGAAACTTACGGTCACATCTCAAATGGGATGATGGCTTCGGCCGCGGAGCTTGGGCTAACCGCGAAGAGCGCTGGCATCATAACGCTTAGCGACGACGCTGGCACCCCAGGCACCGATGCGCAGGACGTTTTGGATCTCGACGACACCGTCTTCGAAGTTAACGTCACACCTGATCGTGGTTACGCACTGTCTGCACGAGGTTTGATGCGCGAGCTCGCATCGGCTTTTGACATTGCTTTTACTGATCCTGCTCAGCAGCCTGGCATCGCGGGTATTGATGTTTCGGCGGTGCCTGCGCCATCTGGCTCTCTTATCGACGTCGCCGTGGAGCCAGACACCGAGACGAAACGCTTTGGGCTGCGCAAGGTTGAAGGCATTGACCCTAAGGCAACGTCGCCATTCTGGATGCAGCGCGAGCTCATGCTCAGTGGCATTCGCCCAGTGAATGGTGCCACTGACGTCACGAATTTCGTCATGCTCCTTCTTGGCCAGCCAATGCATGCTTTTGACGCCAGCAAAATCTCTGGTGCGCTTCGGATTCACAACGCAGAGGATGGTACGAAGTTCGAGACACTGGACCACACGACGCGAACGCTGCGCGCTTCTGATGTAGTCATTTCCGATGACTCTGGCATACAATCGCTGGCGGGTGTGATGGGAGGTACCCTCTCGGAGATTTCAGACACCACGACGGACGTCTATTTCGAAGCAGCGACGTGGGACGAGCTTACGGTTGCTCGTACAGCGCGCCACCATAAACTGAGTTCAGAGGCCTCCCGTCGTTTTGAGCGAGGGGTCGATCCAGCTCTGGTAGAGGTATCACTGGATATTGCCTGCGCGCTGCTCACCAGCTTTGCCGGCGGTAAGGTTATTGAAGGTCGCACACTGGTGGGCGACGTGAAGCCACGCACTGCGATCACCATGCCGAAGTCGTTCCCATCCACGCTGGTTGGCGTCGAATACTCCGATGAGACTGTTACGAAGCGTTTGCATGAAGTTGGATGCGATGTTGAACCGAGTGGTGACAACTTCATCGTGACACCGCCTTCTTGGCGCAATGACCTCACTGTTCCAGTGGAACTTGTGGAAGAGATCGTGCGCCTCGAGGGCCTCGACGCGATTCCATCAATTCTTCCGACGCCGAAGGGCGGGCGTGGCCTTACTGCGTCACAAAAGCGACGCCGGGCAGTGACGCATGCACTCGCGTACTCGGGGTATGCAGAGATTATTCCGACTCCATTTATGTCCTCAAATATTTTTGATGCCTGGGGCTTGAGCAAGGATGACGCTCGGCGTAACACGGTGCCCGTCCAAAATCCGCTGGATAGTGACTATGCGGAATTGGCTACGACGCTTCTTCCCGCGATGCTTGAGGCAGTAGCAAAAAATGCTGCACGCGGGCAGCATGACGTGTCAATTTACTCAGTTGCGCAGGTAGCTATCGGTGGAGAAGCCGAGACACCAATGCCAAGCGTTGAACAGCGGCCAGACGAAAACACCCTGGCAAAAGTTATCAATTCACTACCGAAGCAGCCACTTCATGTAGCGACTGTCGGCGTCGGGAACGCTGAAGTCGAAGGGCCCTGGGGCGATGCGCGTGCATACACATGGGAGGATGCGATTGAATCTGCTCAGATTGTAGCGAGGACTGCCGGGGCGGAACTCGAAGTGCGCGCAGTAGACTATCTTCCGTGGCACCCAGGACGCTGTGCGGAGCTGCTGGTCGAAGGCCAAGTTGTTGGGCACGCAGGAGAACTGCACCCCCAGCTTCTCGAAGAGAATGGTTTGCCGACGCGAACGTGCGCTATGGAGATGGATCTTTCAGCATTGCCGCTGACTTCTCAACTGCCTGCCCCGAAGTTGTCGGCATATCCGGCAGTTCACCAGGACCTCGCACTGGTTGTGGACGAGACCACACCAGCAGAAAGCGTCCGAAAGGTTGTGACAGAGCATGCTGGGCCGTTGCTGGAAACCGTCACGTTATTTGATGTCTATCGTTCCGAGTCCCTCGGCGAAGGCAAGAAGTCACTCGCATTCGGTCTCTTGTTCCGAGCAAATGACCGTACGCTCACTGAAGACGAGGCATCTGAAGGGCGACTTGCTGCGGCGGAGGCCGCGAAGCAGGAGTTCAATGCAACGATGAGAGCATAAGCAAATTAGCGAGAGCAGGCAGGACAGCGCTACATGCGTTGCCCTGCCTGTTTACGTTTACGAGACAAAATACAGATGATATCGGTACTAACGTTCGAACAATCTGGCAGGATAGAGCGTCGTAGTCAGTCGCGCCTACAGTTTGAAGGAGCCTTGCAACCATGTCATACCAGACCGTCCTCACCCCAAAAGGATTTGTGGCTGCAGGCGTCAACCTGGGGCCAGGTGAACATGGTGACCCCATATCGCTACTTGTAAACCAGGGACCAGCTTGGAATGCAGCGGCAGTATTCCCGAGTAATCGACTATGCGCCCCGTCTGTCCGGGCTACTCGAGAGGTAATGCGTTCGCACGCCGTCAATGCCGTCGTGTTGTACTCGGGAAACGCCAATGCGTTTAACGGTGTTAAAGGGGCGGCCGACACGCGTGAAATTCAGGAGCGGGTGGCTCAAGAAATTGGAGTTCCAAGTGACCGGGTCGCTGTGTGCGCAAAGGGGCAGCTTGCCAAGCCTCTCCCAATGGATCAGGTCCGGGCAGCAGTATTCAATCTCGCATCGAGTTTGGGGGATAGCTCCGCACACGCCGAATCGGCATCGACCGCAGTTTCTTCATCTGTTGAGTCAATAAATCAAGCCGGGGTGAGCTGTGGGGCGTGGAGTGTGGGCGGCGTTGTCCAGGGTGGCGGTACTTTTTCAGAGGCACTGGATGCGGTGATTGTGTGTCTCACCACAGACGCGCTGGTGCCTGCTTTTTCACTAGATAAAGCGGTGCAGAGAGCGATGGAAAGCACGTTTAGCACGCTCGAGCGTTCGGAATCTCCGTCGACGAATGACACGGTGCTGTTGCTCGCGTCAGGGGCGAGCGGGGTTACCCCGAATCAAACTCAGCTCGATGAAGCAGTACTCCAGGTTTGCGAAACGTTGCTGGACCAGCTGCTGACTGATCCAGAAGGAATAGCAAAGAGCCTTACGCTAACCGTAGTCGGTGCCACAAATCACGAAGAAGCTAATCAAGTTGCCAAGGCAGTTGCTGGTGATGAGCGCTTCCGCCAGTCGCTGCTTGGCGCCTCTATTGCGTGGCCACACGCTCTTGCGATCGCAGGAAAGACAGGGGTGTGTCTCGGGGCGGATGAGGCTTTGGCAATGTACGTAAACGGGAGACAGCTTTGCGGGGGAGTCGAGCAAAGCTCGCTACCCCAAGAGACTGACACAGAGGATCAGTTGGCAGTGACTGTTGACCTCCGAACCCGGGGTAACGGTAGGGCTACGGTCCGTACGATGCTAAAGCCCGTGTAATGGGGAAGTGGGCGTCGAAAAGCAAACTTCTCATGACGATAGAAAATACAATGGGAGCAAAGTCTGCATATTTTGCAGCACGAACAACACAGAAATAGGAAGTAGACAGCATGGTGAACTCAGTAAGGCACTTTTTCGCGGATGATGACTTGACGCCGGAAGAACAAGCGGAAGTCCTCTCACTGGCGGCCGAGATGAAGAAGGACGCGTATGCGTATCGGCCACTTGAAGGTCCGAAGTCGGTGGCGGTGCTGTTCGATAAGACATCGACCCGAACGCGATTCTCATTCGATACTGGTATTGCGCAGCTAGGTGGGCACGCAATTGTTGTGGAGACGCAGAACGCGCAGATGGGCAAAGGGGAGTCGTACCAAGACACAGCGGCTGTGCTGTCGCGATACGTCGAAGCAATCGTGTGGAGGACCTACGGCCACGATAACCTGCATCAGATGGCTGAAACATCGCGAGTGCCGATTGTGAATGCGCTTTCAGATGATTTGCATCCATGCCAGATCCTTGCGGACCTGCAAACTATTATTGAGAATTTCTGCCCGGAACAAGGCCCATCAGGGCTTCGAGGATTGAAAGCAGTCTATCTGGGGGATGGCGCCAACAATATGGCGAATTCCTACATGATCGGTTTTGCAACAGCGGGGGTAGACATCGTGATTATCGCGCCCCCCGAGTTCCATCCGGAGCAGCGGTTCATTGCTCGAGCTCGCGACCGCGCTGCCCAAACAGGTGCGACGGTGACGGTTACCAGCGATATTGCTGCAGTAGCCGGAGCCGACGTTGTCATCACAGATACATGGGTGTCGATGGGGATGGAGGCGGACGGGAAAGACCGCCGCACCCCGTTCTTGCCATACCAAGTAAATAGTGCAATTATGCAATTGGCCGGTAATAATGCGATATTCCTGCACTGCCTACCGGCGTACCGTGAGAACGAAGTGACCGCAGAAGTCATCGATGGCCCACAATCGCGGGTCTTCGATGAAGCTGAAAATCGTCTACACGCTCAGAAAGCGTTGTTGACCTGGCTCTTGGAGCACCAATAATGACCCAAACTGTCTCAAGGACCGCGCGACAAGCTCGGATTCTCGAGATACTCGTGAGTACACGAGTGTCTTCGCAGATTCAGTTGTCCGAACTTTTGCAAGACGAAGGTATCGAGATCACACAAGCGACGCTCTCGCGCGATCTTGACGAGCTTGGTGCGAAGAAAGTACGGCCCAACGACGGGGGGCGTGCATATTACACAGTGCACTCCGACGCCGAAGCATTCGATGCGCTGCATACAGGCCCTCGTGAGAAGCTACGGCGAATGATTGAAGAGCTCGTTGTTTCTGTCGATCACTCCGCGAATATGGCTGTATTGCGGACACCGC
Organism: Corynebacterium sp. NML140438; assembly: GCF_001875725.1. GTDB lineage: Bacteria > Actinomycetota > Actinomycetes > Mycobacteriales > Mycobacteriaceae > Corynebacterium. The sequence continues at coordinate 162,244 of NZ_MLCQ01000018.1, forward strand.
CCGGCGCTGCGCAATACCTGGCTAGCTATATCGATCGCGTTGGATTGGAGCAGGTCGTTGGTTGCATTGCTGGGGACGATACGATCTTTGTACTCGCAAGAGATCCGCTTACAGGCAGTGATCTAGCCGAGCAGCTATTTGGACGCTCAACATAGGCACAAGTAGTGCCCAACTAAACCCCAAACCTGCACAGGGTATAGTATGTATCGCAGTGCAGAATATTATCTAGAAGCGCAAGGAGCTTTATTCCATGACTAACCGTGTTGTACTCGCATATTCAGGCGGGCTTGATACTTCCGTTGCTATTTCTTACCTCGGTGAAATGCTGAACGGTGAGGTAATCGCCGTCGCCCTTGATCTTGGTCAGGGAGGTGAAGATATGGAGTCGGTACGCCAGCGCGCATTAGACTGCGGCGCGGTGGAATCAATCGTTATCGATGCGAAAGATGAGTTCGCGGAAGAATACTGCCTTCCGACGATCAAGGCAAACGGCATGTACATGGGCGAGTACCCGTTGGTATCAGCGATTTCTCGCCCTCTGATTGTCAAGCATCTGGTGAAGGCTGCACAGGAACACGGCGGCACTCACGTTTCGCATGGGTGCACCGGCAAGGGCAATGACCAGGTCCGTTTCGAGGTCGGGTTCCTGAACCAAGATCCTGATCTGGAGATTGTTGCTCCCGCTCGTGACTTTGCGTGGACCCGCGATAAGGCGATTGCATACGCGGAAGGGAAGGACCTGCCGATTGAGCAGTCTGCGGCGTCGCCGTTCTCGATCGACCAGAACGTCTGGGGACGTGCGGTCGAGACTGGGTTCCTGGAGGATCTTTGGAACGCTCCAACGAAGGATTTGTACGCGTACACCGAAAGCCCTTCAATGGGCAATGCTCCAGATGAAGTGATCATCTCGTTCGAGGGTGGCAAGCCTGTAGCTATCGACGGTCGCCCAGTAACGATGCTGGAAGCAATCGAGGAGATGAACCGTCGCGCAGGTGCTCAGGGTATCGGCCGACTCGATATGGTCGAAGACCGCTTGGTCGGTATCAAGTCCCGCGAGATCTACGAGGCGCCTGGTGCACTCGCATTGATTACAGCGCACAAGGCTCTCGAGGATGTCACCATTGAACGTGAGCTCGCCCGTTACAAGCGCCTGATTGATGCACGTTGGTCGGAAGAAGTATACGACGGCCTGTGGTTTGGCCCGTTGAAGCGTTCGTTGGATGCATTCATCGAGTCCACTCAGGAGCACGTCACCGGCGATATTCGCATGGAAATGCATGCCGGCAAGGCGGTAGTTAATGGGCGTCGCTCGAACCACTCCTTGTACGATTTCAACCTTGCAACATACGACACTGGTGACACTTTCGACCAGACCTATGCAAAGGGATTCGTCCGTCTGCACGGCTTGTCGTCGCAGATTGCCAACAAGCGCGACCGCGAAGCGAAGTAACAGGGAGCATCGGTTGTAATGCAGCAGCATAAGACAAATAAGGGCGCGTTGTGGGGTGGCCGATTTTCTGGTGGCCCCTCGGAAGCAATGTTCGCCTTGAGCGTATCGACGCACTTCGACTGGGTGCTCGCGCCGTACGATGTGTTGGCCTCGAAGGCCCACGCAAAAGTGTTGCACAGGGCGGGGCTGCTTTCAGACGAAGACCTGACCACAATGCTTGAGGGGCTAGAGCAGCTTGGAAGGGACGTTGCGAGTGGCGCATTTGTCCCGGAGCCGACGGATGAAGACGTCCACGGAGCCATGGAGCGTGGCCTGATTGACAGGGTGGGCCCAGAGGTTGGTGGACGCCTGCGTGCAGGGCGCTCGCGGAATGATCAAGTGGCAACCATGTTCCGCATGTGGCTGCGCGATGCACTGCGCGGAGTTGCGCTTCATATCACTGACCTTGTTGATGCACTCGTGGATCAAGCAGCTGCCCACCCTGACATCATCATGCCGGGGAAAACCCACTTCCAGGCAGCTCAGCCAATCCTTCTAGCGCACTCCTTGTTGGCCCATGCACATCCACTGCTTCGTGATCTTGAGCGGATCCAGGACGCAGACAAGCGAATGGCTGTGTCACCGTATGGGGCAGGCGCTTTGGCCGGTTCCTCGCTTCATCTTGACCCAGAGGCGATTGCTGATGAGCTGGGGTTCTTTGAAGCTACGGACAACTCCCTCGACGGCACATCATCGAGAGATTTCGCATCCGAGGCAGCGTATATCCTGGCGCAGATCGCGGTCGATATTTCGCGGTTTGCAGAAGAGATTATCGCGTGGTCAACTCCTGAGTTCGGTTACGTCACCCTGGACGATGCATGGTCGACGGGCTCTTCCATCATGCCGCAGAAGAAGAACCCGGACGTGGCCGAGCTTGCCCGTGGTAAGTCCGGCCGTTTGATTGGTAACCTCACTGGCCTGCTGTCGACGCTCAAAGCGCAGCCACTCGCGTACAACCGTGACCTGCAGGAAGACAAAGAGCCAGTCATCGATTCGGTGAGCCAGCTCAACATCCTCTTGCCGGCGTTCACCGGGCTGGTTTCCACGTTGAAGTTCCACGGAGACCGAATGCGAGAAATCGCACCTGCCGGCTTTACACTGGCCACTGACTTGGCAGAGTGGATGGTCCGCCAAGGCGTGCCATTCCGAGAGGCTCATGAGGCATCTGGCGCGTGCGTCCGTATTGCTGAATCCCGTGGAGTCAACCTCATCGACTTGACAGATGAAGAATTGGTGAGCGTGGACCCGCGACTCAATGCCGATGTTCGCTCGGTGCTCACAATCGAGGGAGCTGTGAGCTCCCGTGACACTCGTGGCGGAACCGCGCGACCACGAGTAGAAGAGCAACGAGAACGTGTAGCGGAGGCGAACCGCAAGTATCGTGCTTGGGCGGAGACACCTGTGCGCGGATAACGCCGTTGTCGCAGTTGGAACGCTCACCTGGTGGTGGGCGTTTTCCTTTTGCGGTGGTGGCGTCGATAAGCAGCCGGTAACTGTGAGGTAAGCTCGACACCATGAGTCTTGACCCCAAACTTCTTGATGTACTGGTGTGCCCGCAGGACAAAGGGCCACTTGAGTATAAGGAAGACGAACAGCTGCTGGTGAACGCGCGCATTGGCGTCGCCTATCGAATTGACGAGGGCATTCCCGTCCTCCTGATCGACGAAGCGATTCCCTATACAAATATTCGAGAATAACTACGCTGGGATAAACGACTCTCCGAAAGGTTTTTCATGACGAAAGCAAACATTGTTGACGAGCTTGAATGGCGTGGCCTGATTAATCAGCACACCGATCTGGATGCACTACGTGAGGAGACGCAGCATCCTATCACCCTGTACTGCGGTTTTGATCCGACAGGACCCTCGCTGCACGCGGGGCACCTTGTGCCGCTGCTCATGCTGCGCAGGTTTCAGCTCGCAGGCCACCGCCCGATCGTGCTCGCGGGTGGCGCTACTGGCAAGATTGGTGATCCGCGTGACGTTGGCGAGCGGACCATGAACTCGGATGACACTGTTGCAGACTGGGCAGAGCGTATCGGTAACCAGTTGTCGAAGTTCGTTGACTTCGAGGGCGAGAACGGTGCACTCTTGCTCAACAACAATGACTGGATCAAGGATTGGAAAGTCATCGAGTTCCTCCGAGATGTGGGCAAGCACTTTTCCCTCTCAACGATGTTGAGTCGTGACACCGTGAAGCGTCGTCTAGAGAATGACGGCATTTCCTTCACTGAGTTTTCGTACATGCTGCTGCAAGCACACGACTTTGTTCAACTGCGTCGGACCCACAACTGCGTTCTTCAGGTTGGTGGCGGTGATCAGTGGGGCAACCTGGTAGCGGGCGTCGACCTGAACCGTCGTATGGACTCCGAGCGCGTACACGCATTGACGGTTCCGCTGGTGACAGACTCCGAGGGGAAGAAGTTTGGCAAGTCGACGGGCGGTGGCTCACTGTGGCTCGACCCTGAAATGACGAGCCCGTACACCTGGTACCAATACTTCGTCAACGCTGCGGACGCTGACGTATTGCGTTACCTTCGGTGGTTTACCTTCTTGGATAAGGAGGAACTCGACGCGCTGGCAGTTGAGGTTGAGGAGCGTCCGTTTAAGCGCGAGGCGCAGAAGCGTTTAGCTCAGGAGATGACGGACCTCGTGCATGGTCGTGCAGCTCGTGAAGCCGTAGAGCTGGCCTCCCAAGCGCTTTTTGGTAAGGCTGATTTGGCCGAACTTGATGAGCGGACCCTTGCAAGTGCAGTGGAAGAAACGAGTGTCTTTGAGGTTCCTGCAAATGGAGAAAACAGCATTGTGGAGATGCTGGTAGGCACCGGTCTGGCGGATTCGAAGGGCGCTGCTCGTAGGTCGCTCAAGGAAGGCGGTATTTACGCCAACAATGAGCGTGTGACAGACGAGACCTGGGTGCCAGCCGAGGATGATTTCTTGCATGGCGTGTGGCTTGTGCTTCGCCGTGGAAAGAAGACCTTTGCGGGAGTTAAGCGTATCTAATATGCACTGACAGGATCCGTGAAAACGCGGTTGCAGGCGGCAAGCCTACGCGACCGCGTTTAGCTTTTCCATGATCGTTTTCGCAATATCCTCTGGGGATGCACCAATATCCACAACGAACCCCTTTTCGTCTTCTTGGAGTGGTTCTAGGGTATTAAGTTGTGAATCCAGCATCGTAGCTGGCATGAAGTGGTCGGTCCGGGCGCGAAGACGCTGGAGCAGTAGCTCGCGAGTTCCATCGAGGTGCACGAAAACGAGAGGAGCGTTGGTGCTCTGTAGTTTGTCGCGATAGGTACGCTTCAGGGCGGAGCAAGTGATGACCGTGCGTTTTCCTGCTTTGTCTTCTCGGTTGAGCCAGTCCGAGAGTATTTCTAACCATGGCCACCGATCCTCGTCGGTGAGCGGTTGACCGTTGGACATCTTCATGATGTTTTCAGCCGGATGAAAATCGTCCGCCTCGCCAAGTTCGAATCCGAATTGCTTCGCAAGCACTTTGGCCACTGTTGTCTTGCCGCATCCGCACACGCCCATCAAAACCAGGTGTGCTGGGGGCAAAAGCTCAGCTTTAGGCATGCTTTCCCTCCTACTCAGTTCGCGATCGGGGGTAGTCCAAGTGGGTCCAGCGTCGACTTTACGCCAGCGCACTACGGGACTTCGAAGTATGTGTATTCTAACGTTATAACCAGTTTTCCGTATTGGCCCCTCGTATCTTTAGGGGGCAATACGGTCTCGAAGCCTCGCTTTAGAAAAGGCAGGAAACCTCATGGAAACTTGGGAACAAACGCTGTCCGCTGCCCCCTTAATGGGGATCGCTGCAGTCGGCATCGCCCTCATTCTCCTCCTCATCATTCAATTCAAAGTCCATGCGTTCGTCACACTGATCCTTGTTTCTGTCCTCACCGCTATTGCGGCAGGAATTCCAACAGGAGAGCTATACGATGTCGTCATGGGCGGTTTCCGCTCAACACTCGGAGATGTCGGCATTCTCGTCGGGTTGGGCGCAATGCTCGGCAAGCTCATCGAGTACTCGGGCGGGGCTCGGGTCCTCGCAAACACGATGATTGATAAGTTCGGCGAACGGCGTGCGCCTTTGGCGCTCGGAGTTGCTTCGTTGCTACTTGGTTTTCCGATGTTTTTCGACGCCGGCCTAGTCGTGATGCTGCCTATCATCTTCGCCGTCGCCGCTCGTATCGGTGGGCCAATTTTGCTGTACGCTATTCCGACCGTGGCAGCATTCTCCGTCATGCACGTATTCGTGCCACCCCACCCCGGCCCGGTTGCAGCATCGACTTTCTTCAACACGAATCTTGGTCTGTTAATTATCTTTGGCCTGATCGTGGCGATTCCCACGTTTTACGTTTCCGGTATTCTGTGGGGTAAGTACTGTGCAAAGAAGTTCCCTTACACCTCGGTAGCAAACGCCGTGTTTAACTCGGATGATAGCGATGTGAAGACTTTGCCAAAGACGAGCACGGTCATCATGATTCTGTTGTTGCCGATGCTGTTGATCTTCCTGAACACCGGCGTCGATTTTGCTACAAAGTATGGAGCTATCACCGGCGAGGAAACTTGGGCGCAGGCATTCACATTCGTAGGTAAGTCGGGTATTGCACTGCTGGTATCGGTGCTTGTTGCTCTGCCTATCCTGGGGACGTCGCGCGGGGTATCCGGTACCGCGCTCGAGAAGCTGGTTGATTCAGCACTAGGCCCCATTGCCTCAGTCGTGTTTATCACTGGTGCCGGCGGTATGTACGGGGGTGTGCTTCGCGCTTCAGGCATTGGAGATGCGATTGCAGAACTTATGCAGGGCCTCGGGATCCCAGTGATCCTTGCAGTCTATTTGGTGGCTGTAATCATGCGTGTCGCCCAGGGTTCCGCAACCGTGGCGCTGACAACAGCTGCGGGACTTATGGCTCCTGCAGTATTGGCAGGCGGGTATTCCGATGTCCAGATTGTCGCAATCACCCTGGCGTGCGCGGCGGGTTCGGTGTGCTGCTCTCTAGTGAACGACTCCGGATTCTGGTTGGTTGGTCGCCTGTTCGGGATGGATGTCAAGACCACACTGAAAACGTGGACTTTACAGCAGACTATCGAGTCGGTTGTGGCGTTCTTGATCACGCTCCTCATCTTCGTGATCTTCTAGTTTGTAGCGGAGTGGAGAGGTGTAGTGGCGGGCTAAAATGTTGTCATTACATCTCTCTGAAAGAGCCATTTACCTGGCGATTTGTGTTGTTGTTGGTGTGTGTGTAACTTTATGTGAGTCAGCGAGACCGACAACGCCCCGCCAGACAGACTCTTTACCGGGTTGGATGGTGAGATGGCGGTTAGGAAAACTACCGTTGGCCGACATAATGAAATAGGTTCTGTGATACGGCGCTGGTTTGCGTTGTTGAGAATGTTTTGTTAGTGTCAATCTTCGTCGCTTTGAATGTGCCACCGTGTTTGGTGGTGTGTTTGGGTGTGCGGTTGTTGTTTGAGAACTCGATAGTGTGCCAATGTACTTTTTATTTTTTTGATTGCATTGACGTGTGGTTGCGTGCTGTGTGCCATGTTTGTGGTGTGTGCCGGTGGTGATGCTTGAACCTATGATTGGGTGTCGCTAGTTTTGGTGCAGATGCATGGTCATGTTGACTGTTTTGTTGATGTGGTTGTGACTGGTCCTGTTGTGCCCCGTCGG
>NZ_MLCQ01000010.1 GCF_001875725.1 Corynebacterium sp. NML140438
AGGACGCCCAGCCCTCTACGACAACGCTATCGACACCGACTACACCCACTCAATCGGCATTCAAAAAGGCCAAATCTAACCCCCGCGACACGCCGAGCCAGACACACATTTTGACCCTTAACCCGGCACTCGCGCACTCGGGCCCCCAAAAACCAAAAAACAACGCACCCCAGGCGAACCCAGAGTGCGTTGTTTTTAATTGGCGGTAGCGGCGGGATTTGAACCCGCGGAGGTTTTACCCTCACTCGCTTTCGAGGCGAGTACCTTCGGCCGCTCGGACACGCTACCGCAAACCAGAGTAACGGTTCTTGCCCGAGCAACCAAATCAAGGCGGGGACTAGTCGTTCAGTTTGTCCTCGACCTTGGCGGCTACCTCGTTTGCCTTGTCCTTGACGGAGTCGGCAGCCTCGTTGACCTTATCCTTTGCATCGCCAATGAGCTGGTTGGCCTTGCCTTCGTTCTCGAGGGACTTGTCGTCGGAAAGCTTGCCAGCTGCTTCCTTAGCGGTGCCCTTCAGCTTGTCTGCTGCTCCTTCAAAAGCCATGTGATTGCTCCTTTTCGTTTCGTTCTTAAGCTAACGGTTCCCCATCGTAGCCACTTTGGCAGGGCGGCACTGTAACGATTCGGTTAAGTATTAGCGCAGGTCCCGGAAAAATTCGGCGAGCAGTTCCGCGTTTTCGGGTTCCATGATCCCGCCGCGGACTTGGATTTGGTGGAGGTGGTGAGGGTCGCGGAGGGCGTCAAGCAGGGAGCCAACGGCGCCGGTTTTGGGCTCGAAGGCGCCGAAGATGAGCGAGTCGATGCGGGCGCCGAGCAGGGCCCCGGCACACATGGTGCAGGGTTCCAAGGTGACGACGAGCTCGCAACCGTCAAGGCGCCAGGTCCCGAGGGTGCGCGCGGCGTCCCGGATCGCTTCGACTTCAGCGTGGGCGGTGGGGTCTTGGCGTTGTTCGCGCCGGTTGACGCCGCGGCCGATCACCTCGCCGCCAGCGTCGAAGACGAGGGCGCCGACGGGCACGTCGCCGGGCGGGGTCGTTGCCGCGAGGTCGAGCGCTTGTTGCATGCGGGCGGTGGCGCGCCGCTGCCAGCTTGAGCAGGCCACCGTTACCGCAGTGCTTCGTGAAGTTCGTCGGCGAAGCCGAGGGCGTCGGCGATGTCGTCGATGAGGTCGGCGGGTTCTTCGTCGGCGTCGAGGAGCAGGCTGAGGCGTTCTTCGGTGAGGCCGAGGTCGGCGAGGATGTCGAAGTCGCCGTCGGCCCAGCTGTCGGTGTCGTCGAGGTCGATGTCGGGGATGTCGCAGCCGGCTTCTTCGAGGGCGTCGGCGGCGTAGTCGTCGTCGACGGCGATGGGGGCGTCGCTAAGGAGGATGCGTGCCCTGTTTGGGCCTGGGCGCAGCACCACAACGTACTCATTTTCGACGTTGAGCAGCGCAAACGCCGGGCCTTCGCTGCGGAGGCGGCGTACTGCGGCGATGGTGTCTTCCAGCGAGTCGAAGCTGTCGTTGTAGCGGTGCACGGACCATGCGCCGTCGTGCTGGGCGACTGTCACTGCGTACCCGTCTGGAAATTCCTGTGCCATGTCTCACGACATTAGCCTGCACGCAGTGAATTTGTCACTAGAATGTGAAACCGTGACTGCCTCATTCCTACATTCTTCGCGCCACCTGCCTCCCGTCTGCATTGTTGGGCTGGGGTTGATCGGTGGCTCCATCATTCGCGACCTCACCGCGGCCGGCCACGATGCGTTCGGCTACACGCACTCGAATGCGGGCACGAGGGCTGCGCAAAAAGATGGTTTCGACGTCACCAACGACCTCGAGGCCGCACTGCAGAAGGCAGAGGCGCAGCAGGCCCTGATCGTGATCGCGGTACCGATGGATGCGGTGGCGACCGTCCTGGACGCCATCGCGGAGCACGCCCCGAGCTGCGGCATTACAGACGTGGTCAGCGTGAAGCAGCCGGTGTACGACCTCGTGCTGGAGCGCGGTCTCGAGGAGCGCTACGTCGGCGGGCACCCGATGGCGGGCACCGAGTTTTCGGGCTGGTCGGCGTCCCATGAGGGGCTGTTCCAGCGCGCGGCGTGGGTGGTGACGTATGACTACGCGGAGAGCGTCGACAAGGTGCCGCAGACGTGGGCGAGCCTGTTCGCGGACGTGTGCAGCCTGGTGGCGGTAACGGGCGCTGAGGCGGTGCCGGTGTCGGTGAAGCGCCACGACGAGGCCGTGGCCCGCGTGTCCCACCTGCCGCATGTGATCGCGGAGGCCCTGTCGGTGGTTGGAGATCGCGGGGGCACGTTGGCGCAGTCGTTGGCAGCGGGCTCGTTTAAGGGCGCGACGCGCGTCGCTGGCACGGACCCTTCGCTGGTGCGCAACATGTGCGAGACCAACGCCGAGAGCCTGGTGCACATCATCGACGAGTTCACCGAACTTCTTGCCGACGCCCGCTCCGCCCTCGCAAGCGACTCTCCTTCCATGAAGCGTCTCGCCGAGAACGGCCACCGGGCCCATACCCGGATGTTGGCGCGTTCGGGTGCGCGGCGTGAGTCGGTGTCGCCGGTGAAGATTTCTTCGCGTCCTGTGATGCGCCTGCACCCGGGTGCGCCGGGGTGGGTGAAGCAGCTGCGCCAGATCGAGTCGTTGGGCGGGCGCGTCGAGGTGTTCTAACTCGCGTTTGCTGGGTACGGCAAAGGCCCGAGGGGATCACTCCCTTCGGGCCTTTCCTATGCGCTGCGTACGCGCCTTATGCGCCTTATGCGTCGCGGCGACGTCCCATGAAGACGTACGCGCCGCCGATCAGGAACAGCACGATGCCGAGCGTGATCACGCCGGACATCGGGGTACCGGTATCGGCGAGGTCCCCGCTGCGGGTCGACGTGGTCGTCGAGGAGGACTTGCTGGAGCTGCGCTTGCTGGTGCTCTTCGCCGTGGAGCGCGTGCCAGCGGTGCTGCGGGACGTTGCGCTGGTGGTGCGGCCGGTGGACACGGTGCCGGAGCTCTTCGAGTTGGAGAACGTCGAGGTCGACTTGGTCGAGGTGGTCGTCGACTTCGAACCTGCAGCGCCTGCGCCGGCACCCGCGAGGGCGCCGAACGCGCCGAGCAGCGGCTTGACTTCCTTGAACACCTCAAGGATCTCCTGCGGCTTGGACATCGTGCTCGTTGCGCGAGTGTCCTTGGCCAGGGTGATTTCCTTGAGCAGGTCGTCCTTCTTGATCTGGACGGACTTGTTCTTGAACCCTTCCGGCACCTCTGCCAGACAGACGATGAAGCCCTTGTTGTTGAGTTCTGCGGGCAGGGTCGTCGACATGTAGCCGTCGGCGTCGGTCGAGCCGTCGAGCTCCAGGTTGTCCAGGCTCGGCACGATCAGGCGTGCGCCCTCAACTGGCTTCTTATCGCTACCGCTGCCTGCGTAGATCTCGACGTCGAGCGTGCGTGGCTCCGCGGCCTCTTCTTTCTTAGTGGTCGTGGTCTGAGTCGTTGTCGTTGCAGGCGTCGACGTCTCCTGCGTCGTTGGCTCGGTAGGCTTCGGCGTCTCCGTCACCGTGGACTCAGCGGCTTCCGCGTTTTCCGCAGGCTTGTCCGACTTCTCGGACGGCGTCTCCTTCTCCGTGTCAGCGTGCTTGATGGCGGTGAATCCGAACTTCTTGTCGGTGCCGAGCACCTCGCTGAGCGTGTCGTCGCCGTCCTGGGAGAACGTGGCCACGAGCTCGTCGCCAGGGCCGATCTTGAGCTGCGTCGGCTTGAACTCGACAGTGTTGCCGTCCTTGTCACCCGCAACGAAGACGTCGGTGTCCTTGGTCACCGCGTAGGCGACCTCGCCGAGGCGCTCGATGCCCTCAGCCTTCACGCCGTGGGCAACCTTCAGCGTGGTCACGCTGAGCTTGTCGGTATCGGTGTTCAGGGTCCACAGTGCCGGCTTGCCGTCGAGGGTCTCGGCATATGCGTGCAGGTATTCGCCCTTCGGGTCGGTCTTCTTCGAAGCTGTGCCCCACGCACCCGGTGCCTTGAAGTCCTTTGGCTTGCTGAAGGTATCCATCGTCACCTTGTGCTCAGTGAACACTGGGGTGGTGGTTGCGCTCAGCTTGTCCAGGTCGATGGCGTAGTAGGTGTCGCCGTCCTTCGAGAGTTCCTCCGACACGATCAGGCGGCCATGAGAGGTGATGGTCGCCGTAGTGATGTCGGTCGGAAGAGCGCCGTGCTCGGCGCGTGCAGCCCCAAGGTCCTCGACGAGGCCCGTCGCTGGGTCGATCTTCAGCAGGTGGTGCTCCTGCGGCGCGGTCGAGAGGGCATAGACGCTGCCGTCGCTCGGGTGCCCCGCGACCGCCGTGTACTTCCACGCACCGGATTCGAGCTCTACACCGCTCGTGCCGGTGCCCGGCTTATCGCTTGTCGACGCCCCCTTCGCCTTCGCTGGCGTCGTCGCCAATGCTGGCGCACCCGCAACCGACGGAGCGACACTCACGGTTGGGGTGGCGCTGGCGCTCGGCGTCACGCTGGAGGAGGCGCTGCTCGAAGGGGCGGTTGCTGTCGTGGTGACTGACGCCTGGGTGGGCGTCGCGGTCGTGGTGTCAGCGTTCGCTGCAACTGGGACGAGTGTGAATGTCCCGGCGAGCGCAGACGCCATCGCTAGGCGGCCGTAGTAGCCGGCGGTCTTCGAATTCTTCATTGTTCCCTCTCGTGTAGGTTGCGGGGCTGCAAACCCAATAATCCACTATTCAATGTACAAAACGCACTGGTACTTCTCAAGCAGCAACCCGCCACCATTTTTCGTGGTGGCGGGTTGCTTTTCGGTGTTGTCCTACGGCTTAGGCAGCTTTCTCTTTACTGCCCGTATTGCCTCCCTTGCTGGAACCGTCGACTCCGGCTTCGCAGGCCGCGTAGGCCAGGCCAACCGCAATGGCACCAACGGCGACCAGGATGACAGCCAGCACTCCCGGACCGGCGGCCGGGTGCAGCTGCTCAAGCTGACGGCTGATCTGGTTCATCCAAGCCGGGCGCTCGATCGCGAGCTGTGGCATCGCCTGGTTAAACTGCTTGACCACGGCGTTGAACTGGTCTTCGTAGATGACCAGGCTGCCCGCCATCGCGCCGACCAGCAGGCCGAGCGGGATGAGGTACATCGCCGGGTTAGAGGCCGAGGAGGTCTCCGTGATGCAGCGCCCAAGGGAGCTGCCTTCCTTCGGTGCCTCCACCTTCACGAACGGGATGTCAATGTTCGTCGTCCCCTCAGTGGTGACCTCAAACAGCTTGGTGGTGATCTTCCCACCCTTCGCTGCCTGCTCAGTGGAGATTCCGTACTTGCCACCGAGCTTCATGGTGTCGTCGGATGGGTTGGTGACGCGCAGCTTGTACTTGCCTGGCGTGACCTTTCCGTAGGCGAACTTACCGTTGCCGTCGACAGTTGCGCTCAAGGAGGTCTTGTTGTCCTCCGAGATGAGCTCCACCTTCGCCCCAGCCAACACGCCAGCTGGCAGCCCGCTGAGCTGGCCGGCAATGTTGCCGAGGAGCGGCTTGCCTTCGGAAACAATCACGTGCGCGTTGCCCCACGAGTTCTTGTTCGGGGACACCGTCAGGATTGATGGTGGGTCCTCCTCGAAGATGCCGCTTTCTTCCTTGATGCCTGGGCTACGCCGCGGCTGGTCGAGGTCCGCCTTGACCAATGCCTTGTTGTGGTGACGGGTGCCTGGCTTCAGCGGAGGCAGCACCGCGGAGAGGAAGACACGCTCACCTGGAAGAAGGGTCCGGTTCCAGTCGCTCGGCAGGTCGATTTCCATCGGCTTGCAGTCTTCGGAGTCGGATTCCGTCTTGTCTTCGTTCCACTCACACACCTGGTCCGTCAGGGTGACGTTGTACATCGGTGCGGAGCCACGGTTCATGATCTCGTACGTGAAGTACATGTCTTCGTCCACGTCGAGAGACACCGGCTTATCCTTATTGACGCCGAATCGCGCGTTGACCTTCTTCTCAACAGAGGCCGAACCAATGCGCGCCACAGCGTTATTAGGTGTCGACGCCACCATTTGGCCCTTGCTGTTCTTGCCGTGTACAGCCGCGATGTTATTGACGACGGACATGTCCTTCTGTGGAGGCATGACCGCGGAGAAGAACACGTGCTCACCCGGCGCCAACGCACCCTTGAAGTCCTTCGGCTTTACAACCTTGGCATCGCCGAGGAACGGGTCGTCGAGGGTGATGTCCGTGATGACTTCGTCGGTTTCGTTGGTGATCAGGAAGCCGTACACCAGGTCCCAGTCCTCGGGGAGGATCGGTGCGCTGTCCAAGTCGTCGGCGTCGTAACCGCGGATGCGCTTGCTCAGCTTGAGCTGCTTCTCCGTGAGGTGGACGCTCGGGATGGCGGCGTCCTTGCCAGGCTTCACCGGGACGTACATCGGGTCAACGTTTTGGATCCCCTGCGGGGTGAAGACCTCGATGGTGGTCGTACCCGGCAGCGCCTTGTCGAAGACGAACTTACCGTCCTTATCCGTGGAGACCTGCGTGGTCTTACCGCGCGAGTCGGTTGCGGTAACGATGACGCCTTCGATCGGCTTGCCGGTGCCGTCATCAATGACACCTTCCACGTTGCTTCGAGGAGCCTTTACGGTAACGAACCCAAGCTCAACCGCCTTATCCTCAGTGACCGTAACCTTCTTCGGCCATCCCTCCGGCTTTGGCCAGCCTTCTGGAACGTCAATGTCGATCGTGTAGTCACCTGGCTCGAGACGATCCGTGGTGAAGTAGCCGTCCTTACCGATCTTCACGGCTGGCAGTGTCTCGATAGGCTTGCCGTTTTCGTCCAAACGCGGCGTGCCGTCCTTGTGCTTGGCGGTACCAGTAATGCGCATGGTGCCGCCCTTGATCGAGTAGTTGCCGTCGTCGAGCAACCAACCGCTAATCGTGCCTGCTGCAGCGCCCGGCTTCGGGTTTGGCGTCGGCTTGCGGTTAAGGTAAATGCTCACGTCGTCATTGGTCCTACCAGCGGAAACCACGACTCGTTCATAGCGAGGCGCGTTGTAACCATTCGGCGCATCCACCTGGATGACATACTCGCCCGGCTCCAGACCGGTCGCGGTAAAGATGCCGCTAGCGTTCGTCGTGACCTGCGTCGAACCGCCACCAAGACGAAGGATATTCACCTTCGCACCGGAAATTGGGTCCACAGGCTTGCCCTCGTTCAGGCCAAGCACGCTGCCCTGCAACGCACCCGTAGTAGGTGTGGTCTCCACAGGAAGCTTCTCCAGCGTGATGTCCTGAGCGTAGTTATCGGTACCCGTCTCAATGACCACGGAAATAGCTGCTGGCTCGCGGTAGCCTTCAGGCTGCGCGATCTTCAGCTGGTAGTCACCAGATGGGATGCCGTCTCGGCGGAACGTACCGTCTGCGTTAATCGCAACCGGGTAGCGGCCAGCCGCGCCGACGAGCACCAGGCCCGTCTGCGGCAACGGGGCACCCGTCGACTTGTCGTAGACACCGCCGATGAAGCTACCGGTCTCGGCCTTCTCGGCACTCTTCTTCAGCGTGATTGTCGGAACCACGCGTTCCTTGCCAGCGTCGATCCTTACTGGGATGTTCTCCACGGGCTCGTAGCCAACTGGCTGCGTTACCGTAAGGCTGTACGACCCAGCTGGGATGGTGGCGTCGTCAAACGTGCCGTCCTCGGCGACGCTGACGTCGATAGTCTTGCCCTTACCAGTGGTTGGTTCGAGCGAGATGCCCACATTCGCAACTGGGTTGCCGGCTTCGTCCTCAACCTTGCCCTTGATGGTGCCCTTCGTAGGCTTCGCCTCAAGATCGATGTTCAGCGCGGTTTCCTCGGCAGGGTTAACCGTGGCCTTCAGATCACGAACCGGGAGGAACTTCTCCGGCTGCGCAACATCGACCGTGTACTCGCCCACTGGGACCTTCGTGAAGGAGAACGTGCCGTCTTCCGCGGACACAGCATCAATAGGCTGCTGGCCGGGACGGTGCAGCTTGACCCTGACGTTGCCAACAGGCTCGCCGTTTTCGTCACGGACTGTACCTGCGACCTCACCGATCTCCGCGATGAACTTGATCAGTCCGAGGTCAGCTTCCTTGGCTGGGTCCACCGTCAACGCCGGGACGCTCACGCGCTTGTAGTTCTCCGGGGACGTCACCTCAACCTTGTAGGTGTCCGCGGGAAGTTCTGGCACGACAATTTTTCCTTCATCGTTCCAAGTCAGATCAATGGGGTCGCCGGAGTGTGGGACCAGGCGGATCTCGGCGCCTTCGACGGATTTGTTATTCGAGAACTCGACCAGGCCCTTCAGGCTGCCTGGCTTGCGCTGCAGAATCACCTGCACCGGGTTCGTACCCTGGCCGAGCACAATCTCAAAGCTTTCGCTCTCGCCCGCAAGGTGGGTGCCAGTTTCCTCGACCTTCACCGTGTAGGTGCCAGGCTCCATCTTGTCGAACGCGAAGCCGCCGTCCTGATCGGTGGACTGAGTCCTGATCGCCTTGCCGTCCTGGATCAGCTGAGCCTCGACGCCTTCGATGGCATTGCCGCCGTCGTCGAGCACGGAACCGTTGAGGCGCTTGAGGTCGCGGGTAACCTCAATGATCACGCCGTTGCGGGTTTCGCCTGGCTGCAGTTCGGTGACCGTCAGGTTGTTACCGGTGTATTCGCTCGAGGGCTGGACCTCGAAGGACGAGTTGCCTTCACTGAGGCCCTCGACACCGAATGTGCCGTCCTCACCTGACGTGACAACTTCCTCCGTGCCATTGCTCTTCACGTGAATCGTTGCGCCTGCAACTGGATTGCCGTTTTCGTCGACGACGGTACCGTTGACCGTGGCCTTCCTGTTTTCCACGAAGACAAAGGTGGGATCGGTTTCAGCTCCTGGCAGGAGCACGACACCCGACTTGGAACCACCCTTATGGCGCTCCGTTGGCTCCACCTCGACCGTGTATGTGCCTGGGCGCAGACCGTCGAACGTGTACATACCTTTATCGTCGCCGGTAGCCGTGGTGACCTTACCGTTCGCGTCAATGGCCTTGATGACCGGTTTCTTAATCTCGCGCTGCTTTACGACGTCGCGGACTACAACCTGCATGGAAACGTCTTTGCGACGCAGCTCAATCGTGCGGTCGATTGCGTCCGCTGCATTCACCTGGAACTCAATGGGGGCAGCCTCGTCATATACAGCGGACCCTTCGACAGACACCTTGTAGGTACCGACTGGGACGCTTTCAAAGACGGCCTTGCCATCCGCAATGGTTGCGCCCCTATTAATCGGCGTCTTATCGAGGTCAAACTGCCTCCCCTCGAGCTTCACGCTGACACCACTTACCGGCTGGCCATCATCGTCAGTGACGTTAATGGTGACGGTGCCCGCGGCGCGGGTAACAGTGAACGAAGTCCTTGCAGTTTGTGCCCAATTCACCGTCACCGGCCCCACCGCGTAGCCGTGGTTGTCGCTCGCCTCAACCTTGACGGTGTAATCGCCGGCGGGAAGGTCTCCAGAGGTGTAGACGCCAGCGGGGCCTTCACTCCACCTGGTGTCGACCCCGGCGATGTTCAGCTTCGCGCCACTGACTAGCTCTCCGGCCTCGTTGCGGACAGTCGCCACGATTGGCGCCCGGTTTTCCTTCAGATCGAAATTGACCTTCGCAGTCTGCCCGGCCTTCACCGTGACAGACTTCGTCGTGTCGAAGAAACGGTTGTTACCAGGGTTCTTCACGGTAACTTCGTACTCGCCCGGGAACAGCTTCGCCTTGCTTGTGCTTGCGAACGAGAAGTTGCCATCGAGACCAACACCGACAGTACCGGTGTACCCGCTGTTGCTGCCCTTGCCTTTCACGTCCACTGAAACGCCGCCTGCAGCAAGTTTCCCGTCAATAGTGACGGTGCCTTCAATGCGGGAGGTAGCACGGCTCACCGTGATATCGTCCAGCGTTTGTGCCTGCGCCGGCTTCAGAGCAGTAATCGCCTTCGAAGCTCCCGCATAGGAACGATCGGCAGCATCATCAACAGTTACCAGGTCAGTACCGGCTGCCACCCTATCGAGCGTGTAATAGCCGGCACTGTTCGTGCGCGTCGTCTCAAGGCCTGCACGGACCAGCGCATTTGCTACGGGTTCGTTGTTATCGTAAACGACTCGACCGGTAATCCGGCCTGGATTCTTCCGCAGACTCACCTCACGGACAGGCATATTGGTCCGGGAATCAATATTGACAGTCCGAGGAGCATCCTCAAACGTGTACATGTCACCCAAGTCGCCCTTTGGAGAGGTCAGCGTGAGGTAGTAGTTACCTGGGTACAGCACCTGCTCAACGTAGCCGGGACCTTCAGTGATACCAGCACGAGGTTGCGCATCCTTCACCCTGTGGTTCGGGTCTGGAGTGACTGCCCACTTGATGCCTGGGACACCCGTGCCGTCAGAAAGGAACTGGAGACGAAGGTTCCGCGTCTTAAACCTTGGCTGCAAAGGATCCGTGAACTCGTACACAGTGCTGCTGTCGGTGCTATTCCCCGGAACAGTGTCCGTCAGCTCCTCGGTGTAGTCAGTCCCAGCGACTTTCACCTGAACCCGCGCCGTCGGCTTCACACCGTTGACAATGAACTGGCCGCGGCCGTCTGTTTCATCGGTCTTGCCATTGACAGTGACATCAACGCCAACAATTGGCTTACCAAACTCATCTTTCACCTCGCCCTTGTACGTGGCGAGGGAATCTGAAACCACAGCCTGAACTGTCTTGTAGTCGCCGGGGAAGACGGATGCGACTCCGTTACCAACGTTCTTGCCGTTTTGATCGATGAGCTTAACCGAGATCTCGCCCGGCTGAACGACTCCGAGGTCGTAGAACTTGCTACCGTCGTAACGCCTTTCCTCCGTACGACCGTTGTATGTCACGCGGATCTTGCCACCGTCGAAGTTCTCGTTGCCCGGGACGACGACCTCCACCCGCGCGTGAGCTTGCTTCAGCGTCGGGCTGAAGGAGATGCCGTCAACCTCACGATTGTTGACGTCTACATACCGCGAGACAGTATTGATGTAGTCACCGGAGAGCTCAAAACGGTAACGTCCGTTATCCAGCCCCACTACCTGGTACCACGAATCGGTTACTGGCGCCTCGTTCACCTGGCGATTGTACCGGTCATACACCTTCACCGTCAGGCTTTGCGCAACATTGTAGGAGCCAATAGAAGGCAGGAATACTCTGCCGTTCACTTCCTTGCGCTGAAGGTAGACGACGACATCGTTAGAATTTTTGCCCGGGATGGTAAACCGCTGCGGTGCCGACGGGAAGTACTCCCCCGAACCGCCGTAGCGAACTTCGTAATCGCCGTAATCCCCTGTGAGGTGCGCGGCAGTCCAGCCCCCATGCCAATAGGTGAACTCATTGCTTGACCCAAGGTCGGTGCGCTTAAACAGGAAATTACCGCCGGTGTTTTTCAGCGGTTTTCCAAGGCGGTTTTGAGGGTGGATCGTCACCTTTCCCTGAAGCACATCAAGCTCAATTTTCAGGTCGGCCTGCTTGCCGGCCTCAACCGTTACGGTTCCATTGAGCGCCTGGGTCTTGTCATTGAGGTACGCCTCCCATTTGTAGGTACCAGGATCAAGGTTTTCACTCCTAAATGATCCGTCATAATTGACGCCCACCTGTTTGTTATCGATCTTCAGCGAGACGTCGGACTTCTTGTAGTTACCCGGGACGCTGACGTTACCGCTTACCCAACCCTGTTGGGGCTTGCCGTCCTCGTGGCTATACCCCTTCAAAGGACCTGTGCCGAACTTGTTGAACGTCTCAACATCGAGCCCCTGCTCAGGCACAACTTCAAGCCACTCCAGGTGGCCCTGAAGGTAGCACGGCGCCGAAGCCGGGCACTGCGACGAAAGATCCAGCTGGTACGAGGTGCCGTTGTTCACAATGGAGAGATCAAACAAGCCCCAATCGCGTACCTGATTTTCAGTGCCCCGCATTTGCCGGACACGCACCTTACCGAGCGACGGAAGTGGACCCTTGCCGGTCCACTTCGGCGTAATGGTATAAATGCCGTAGTAAGGCAGGGGTGCATTGGAGTTTGGGTGAGCGTACCTCCACTGAACCCTTCGTACGGTTTCTTTCCTCTTAGTGTTCGGGTTCTCTTCCGAACTGACGGGCTTCGACTGAACAAAATCCGGATTCTTCTTCAGGTCCTCATCTGCCGCAGCTGATGGCAGCGCCACCTCGGCGGCGTGGTCGCTCACGGCGGGGACAGCCATCCCACCGAGCGCCAGAGAGAAAGCGGTCGCCGTAGCAACAGCCGCTTTGCGAATACTGGAAAACAGCCCACGTCCGGACCTACCGTTTCCGGTCATTATTGTCTCCTGATTCGTAAGTTATTGAGAGAAATTCGAAGCAGAGGAGCAAGCGCACAGACTTCTCCTAAGTAATCTGTACAAATATACGTCGTTTACCACTGCCGACTCAACCTAAGAGCTACATATACGCAGCGAAAGAAACACAAAGCCCATCGTCGCGACCCCCTACCTATCGACACCCTCTCCGACCTGCACTTTTAGACCAAATCACACGAACACACCACCAGAACCTTGCAAAACCCTGAGAATGGCAGATCCCAGCGATTCCCCAGGCCGCAATCGCCGAGGGCCGAGTGACAAAAGACGCAATTCAAAAACCGCGCCCAACATATGCGCAGGTTACCAAAGGGCTAGCCACTAGGGGGTGCGTCCTTTGTCACTGGCGCAACAAATAGGAAAGCAGAAACCCCAGCCCACACGCTGTGGGTTGGGGTTGTATTTGGTGCGCCCGGAGGGATTCGAACCCCCAACCTTCTGATCCGTAGTCAGATGCTCTATCCGTTGAGCCACGGGCGCGGTGTTTCGCTGCTTTGTAAGCAACGAAAGAGACTCTACACCGAAACGACGAGTGCAGCAAAACGCCTGTTAGATGCCCAGAACTGCCTTCGCGATGAAGAAGTAGATAATCAAGCCGGTCGCATCGCAGAACGTGGAGATGAAGGGATTGGAGAACACGGCAGGGTCGGCGCCGATGGTCTTGGCGATGATCGGCATGACGCCGCCCACGGTCGCGGCCATCGTGCACACCAGCAGCAGCGTCAGCCCAATGACGATACCGACCGACTGGCCGAACACCAGCCCTGCCAGCACAAAGCCCAACGTGCCGAGCACCGCGCCGAGCAGCATACCCACCCGCATCTCACGCCACGCGACCTTGGCCACGTCGCGGTTGCGGACGTCGTTGAGCGCCAGCGCTCGGGTCACAGTGGTGGCGGCTTGGTTGCCAGTGTTGCCGCCGGTGCCCGTCAGCAGCGGGATAAATAAGGACAGCACCACGGCCTTCTCCAGCGTGTCCTCGAAGATGCCGAGCACCTGCACAGTCAGGATCGCGGAGACCGCGAGCACCAGCAGCCACACGATGCGGCTCTTGACCAAGGCTTGCACGGGAGTGGAGAGGTACGGGCGTTTCAGGGACTCGGACGCACCGAGGCGGGCGGTGTCCTCGCTGTCTGCTTCCTCGACGATGTCATGGGCCTCGTCGTAGGTGAAGATGCCCACCAAGTGGTGGTCATTATCGACGACCGGCAATGCCAGCAGGTTCGACGACAGGAACCAGCGGGCGGTGTCCTCGGCGCCGTCGGCGGCGTAGGCGTACTGCGCTTCCCGCATGACTTCGGAAACGGGCTGGTTGGCGCGGGATTGGAAGAGGCGTCGTAAAGAAACGATGCCTACGAGCGTGCGCTGCGCATCGGTGACGGGGACGGTGTAGATCGTCTCCAGGTTGTCGACGTTCTCACGCAAATTATCGACGACCTCTTTGACCGTCATCTGCGGCGTGACCAGGGGAACCTCCGGCGACATCGCGCGGCCGACCGTCCCCTTCTCGTATCCGAGGACAACGTTGGTGACGCGCTGGTCGTCCTCGTCGAGCTCGTGCATGAGGCGGGCCGCAACCTCGGGTGGCAGCTCGTCGAGGAGTGCCACGCGGTCCTCGGCGCCGAGGGCGTCGAAGAAGCCGACGACGGCCTCGTCGCCAAGCGCGGCGACCATATCAGCCTGGTGGGCCGGGTCCAGCACGTCGAAAACTATCGCGGAACGTTCCGGCGACAGCAGACGCAGGATCTTCGCACCGTTCGTGACGTCGGTGCGCTCAATCATCGCGATGATGTCCTTGAGGCGGACGTGCTTCAGCTGTTCTTGGAGTTCCGTCAGCCCTTCAATTTCAGGGTCGTGATCCTCCAGCCGACGCTCGAGCTCGTAGAGCTGCTCGGGGTCATTAATCTTCATCTCCGCGTCCTTTCACCTCACCGCCACCGGCCAAGTCAAGCATTGCAAGCGTAGCCGCACCTACCCCCGAAGGTGGAATGGCACACCCCACAAAAACTCTATTAGCTGCACGTTTTGCCTATTCCAAAGTTTGCGGGCGCGGGCGCGGGGGTAGAAATGTTAGATTTTACTGAACAGAAACGATACCTCTCTGTGACATACCTGTGCTGCAGGTCCAGTACAGCGTTTCAGCTCTTGAGCAAAGGACAAGTTTATGGCATACAGCACGCGCTCAAAGCGCATCTCTATCGCCGCCGGTGCGCTTTCGATCGCGCTGGTCGCCCCATTCGTCAGCGTCTCGACGTCCGACCTCCCCGCAGCCCACGCACAGACAGTGGCGACGCAGGCCTCCGACTTCGACACGCCTGAAGAGGTCAACTTCTGGGACACTGATTCGGTCCAACTCAAAGACCTCGCCCTGAACCCGGGCGACAAGGTAGAGACCTACTACAGCTGGACGACGGTCGGCACGTACCGCTGGAAGGTCACCGCCGACGAGCTGGGCGTCCTGACCGTGGGACGCCCGAGCGACGGCTTGGCGTTCAGCAGCAAGGTCGGAAAGACCGTCGAGATCCCGGTCAAGGTCACCCCAATCGCCGGCGATCCATACGAGGCGACGCTGAAGATCGCCGTCAAGGACGAGAAGCCAGCCGAGGAAACCACCACGTCCGAGTCTTCCGAACCGGAAGCGCCAGCGGACCCTTCCGCGGCGCCATCTGAGCCTTCCGAGGCACCGTCTGAGCCTTCCGCGGCACCGTCTGAGTCCTCCGAGCCGGAGGCACCAGCCGAGTCGGAGGGGCCGTCGACAAGCGAGAAGGCCCCAGCCCCTGAGGCGCCGAAGCTCGACTTCGACAAGACCTACGAGGCCGAAAACTTCTGGAACAAAGAAACCGTCGCCGTGCCGGACGCCAAGCTCCAGCCCGGCGACAAAATCGCGTCGACCTACTGGGACAGCACCACACGCTGGCCGGTGGAAGTTGACGCGGAGGGCAACGTCACCATCGGCAAGCCGTGGAACAAGATCACCTTCAACAACGCCATCAAGGCAGGCAGCGCAGATATCCCTGTCACCATCACGCCGAAGGAAGGCGAGCCCTACTCCGGCACCCTGAAGGTCAAGCTCACCGACACCATGCCTCCCGCAGAGTGGGAAGGCGACCTGCCGGACTTCAGCAAGATCTACTCTGTCGACTTCGAGAAGCAGCGCGTGAAGCCGGTCCCAGGCCTGACCCTGCCGACGAACGTGACGATTGAGCGCAGCGGCGCGAAGTACCCACTCTGGTCCTTCACCAACGTCAACGGCGAAGTCCAGGTCAACGCACCCGCCACCTTCACCCCAGGCGTGTTCGACCTGCCAGTCAAAATTAGCGACGGCACCTCCACCGTCGAACGCACCATCCGCATCAACGCCACCAACCCGCAGACCACCGGTGGGGAAATCGCGAAGGGCATCGGCGGCGTTCTCGGCCCGATCCTGGGCGGCCTGATCGGCGGCGGCACCGGCGGCCTCGGGGGTACCCTCGGCAACCTGCTCGGCGGGCTGCTCGGTGGTGGCTCCGGCGGCTCCGGCGGCTCTGGGGATGGCAAAGGCGGCTCGGGTGGTGGGCTACTCGGCAACCTCAAGGGCATGCTCGATGGCCTGATCAAGATTGAGAACGGCGCGTTCCGCTTCGAAAACAACGGCAATAACAACGGCAACAACAACGGCCAAGTCACCGTCACCAACAACGCGAACCCGACCGTCAACATCTCCGACAACGGGTCCAACAACGGCAACCCGCAGGTCAGCGTCGTCGTCACCGACAACGCCAAAGTCAACGACAGCGGCAACAACAACGGCAACCCGAACGTTGTGGTCACGGGCAACGCCAACCCGACCGTGAACATCTCGGATAACGGGTCTAACAACGGCAACCCCAACGTCGTGGTGACCAACAACGCGAACCCGACCGTCAACGTCTCCGACAACGCGAACAACAACGGCAGCCCAGACGTAAAGATCTCGGACAACGCCAAGGCCACCGTCGTGGTGACCAACAACGCGAACCCGACCGTCAACGTCTCGGACAACGGCAACAACAACGGCAACCCCGTGATCACCAACAACGCCAACCCGAACGTACAGGGGCTCCCACTCAGCTCCGGCGGCGGCTCCTCGAAGCGTGGCCAGCAGGGCGGCGAAGGCCAGGGCAAGAGCGGTTCCTCAAAGGGCGACGGCGGTTCCTCGAACCTGAACGCACGCGTCGGCACCGAGGGCGGCAGCTCCGACCCACGCTGCATCGCCACGCTCGTCGGGCTCGGAATCCCGCTTCTGGCTATCGTCCCGGTCGTACTGTCGAGCCAGCTCGGTATCAACGTTCCGGGCGTCGATAAGAACGCGATCGACCGCACCATCCGCGACACCGCACGCTCCCTCAACATGGACGCGAGCACGCTGACCGCGGTCGGCGGTGGCCTGGTCGGCGTCGTGGTGACCCTGCTGGCGATCGCCGGCCTCCGCAGCTGCGTCCCGAGCGTCAAAGACGTCGACATCACCGTCGGCAGCTCCGGCAACCAGGGCCAGCAGCCGACCAGCTCGGTGACCACCACCGCGCCAGTCGTCCCCACCACCCCCGCGAAGTAAGGGCGCCGGGCGCTACTCGAACACAGTTCGGTTCGAGATGCGCCCCAACCCCTCAACCTCAATCGTGACGACGTCCCCGTCGCCCACGTAACGCTTCGGGTCACGCGCATGCCCAACCCCGCCCGGCGTACCAGTCAGGATGGTGTCGCCGGGGTTCAGCGGGTAAATGTGCGAAATGTACTCAATCAAAAACTCCGGCGTGAACACCAGGTCAGACGTCGAATCGTGCTGCACCACCTCGCCGTTGAGGCGCGTCGTCAGCTGCCCCGCCCCGCTCCACTCGTCGCGAGTGGTCAGCCACGGCCCGAACCCCGCCGACTTCTCCAAGGACTTACCCTGGTGCCACTGCAGGGTGGCGTACTGGTAGTCCCGCATCGTGTAATCGTTCGCCACCGCGTAGCCCGCAATGTGGTCAGCCGCGTCGGCCTCGGCCACCCTGCGCGCCCTCTTCCCGATCACCACCGCCAATTCCCCCTCCCAGTCCAGGGCACCCGTGGCCCACTCGGGAACGTGCACATCGTCATAGGGGCCGGTCAGCGCATCGGCGAACTTGATGAACAACGTCGGCACCTTCGGCAGCTCACGGCCCATTTCCTGAATGTGGTTCGCGTAGTTCATCCCAACGCAAATGACCTTGCCCGGCCGCGCCACAACAGGCGCCAGGTCCTCGTCCCGGAAGGTAACCTGCTCCCCTTCCACCGCGGCGAGCTCCTGCCAGTTTTCTTGGGCGAGGAGTTCCCCGACATCCTGAAAACCGAGGGTCACTGCAGTCGTTTCCCCGGTGCGTCGCGCGGCGGCTGTGCCCCCATCGGGGAGGCGAAGTGTCATCAGTTGCATAGTGCGATTCCTTTCGGTGCGTGCGTAGGCATGACGCTACCGTCGCAGGCATGTGTGCGCACCAGATTCGCTGATGGGCTGGGAGAAAATGCGGTACCCCAGCCGATTGAGTGACAAAAGACGCAAAGCGATAAATAGCGCCTGACATACGTGCAGGTCACAAAAGGGCTAGCGAATTAGAGGTGCGTCCTTTGTCACTGCCGACAAATAGGCAAATAGGAAAGCAGAAACCCCAGCTCACACGCGGTGGACTGGGGTTTGATCTGGTGCGCCCGGAGGGATTCGAACCCCCAACCTTCTGATCCGTAGTCAGATGCTCTATCCGTTGAGCCACGGGCGCGTGGCGGAGACGACAGGATTTGAACCTGCGGCCCTCCGCAAAGAGGGCAACTCCTTAGCAGGGAGCCCCATTCGGCCACTCTGGCACGTCTCCAGACCTTCGCCCATAGTACACGCACCACGAACGGGGAACAAAACGAAGGCCCCTCACCAACCGGTGAGGGGCCTTCTTGTGCGGAGACGAGGGGATTTGAACCCCTGGAGGTGTGACCCTCGCTGGTTTTCAAGACCAGTGCATTCGGCCGCTCTGCCACGTCTCCAATGTTGCGTGATTCTACAGCACCCCCTTGCCGAACGCGAAAATTCAGTACGCTGGCCCGGTATGAGCAGTATGAGCACACAGAACACTATGCAGGCCATCGTCCAGACTGATACCTCGGACCCGCGTGCCCTCGAACTGACTACCGTTCCCCTCCCGGAGCTGAAGGAGGGTGAGGTGCTGCTGAAGGTGCACGCCGCGGGTGTGAATCGCGGGGACCTGATGCAGGCGAAGGGGATGTACCCGCCGCCGAAGGGTGAGTCGGAGATTATGGGGTTGGAGTGCGCAGGCACCGTCGCTGATCCGGGCACGACCGGCCGCCAGCCGGGCGAGGAGGTCGGCTGCCTGCTGGCCGGTGGTGGCTACGCCGAGTACGTGGCGGTGCCGGAGGGCCAGCTGACGCCTAAGCCGAATAACCTCACCCTCACGGAAACCGCCGGCATTGTGGAGGCGGCCGCCACGGTGTGGTCGAATCTGGGGATGGTCGCCGGGCTGCAGGCCGGGGACAAGGTGCTCATCCACGGGGGTGCGGGCGGCATCGGCTCCTTCGCGATCCAGCTGTGCAAAGCCATAGGCTGCGAAGTCGCCGTGACGGCGGGGAGCGCCGAGAAGCTCGAGTACTGCAAGACGCTCGGCGCGGACAGGCTCATCAATTACAAGGAGCAGCGCTTCGAGGAGGAGCTCGCCGGCTGGGCGGACATCATCCTGGACGTCATGGGCGGCTCCTATCTGGAAGCCAACATCAAGACGCTGGCGGTGGATGGGAGGCTCGTCGTCATTGGGCTACAAGGTGGACCGAAGGGCACGCTCAGTCTGGGTCGCATGCTCACACGCCGCCAATCGGTCCACGCGACAACGCTGCGCGCCCGCCCACGCCCCATGAAGGCAGCCATCGTGGCAAGCACGGTGGAGCACGTGTGGCCACTCATTGAAGCAGGCCGCATCAGGCCCAACGTCTCCCGGACCTTCCCCCTTATCGACGCCCGCTGCGCCCACACCTACCTCAACTCCGGCGAACACACCGGCAAGGTCGTCCTGGAGATCGAAACCGTTTAGGCCAGGGAGGCCACGGTGCGGATCAGCTGCTCGATGTCCACTTCCGTATTAAAAGGACCAAGCCCGACGGCGACCGCGCCACCCATCTCGGCGACGCCCATGTCCTGGAGGAGCGGGGTGGTCGGGGCGGGCGTCGATACGATGCCGTTGGCGAAGAGCCGCTGGTGCACCGTCTCCGCCGGCACGCCGTGCACCCCGAATACCAGGCGCGGGGTGTGCTCCAGGTGGGCACCCTCGGCGGCCTCGCCGGAGACACCCACAATATGCACCGACGGCAGGGTACCCAGGAAGGTGTGCAGGTCGTCGCGCAGGCCGCGCATGTAGCGCTGCGTCAACCCCATCGAGAACTCCAGGCGGTTGCGGCGCGTCTTGCGGCGACCCGGCTCCTCCACCAAGCGCGCGTAGTGGTCGACGATCGCGGACACCCCGCCGGCCAGGCCCGTCGATACGTCGAGCTGCAACGCCGACATATCCAGCCTGCCGAACATCGCCTCATCCCGGAACACCAGCGCCGCCACCTGCGGCCCGCCGAGCTCCGCGACGTCAATACCCAAAATGTCCGCGCCGAAACTATCGAAATCCATTAGGTAATACGGCGCGTACGCCGAAACGTCCGCCAGCACCCACGCCCGGGAACGCTCCCGCACCGTGTCCGCAATATCCGCCACGCGGACCACAGACCCCAGCACCTCATGCGCCGCAGGGACCGCCACCAGGCGCGTCGAACCGTCCACCAGCTCACCAAACTGCCAGGCAGGCACATCACCAGTTGCCAAATCGGTCTGCGCCCAACGCAACTGCGCATCCCCCACACAACGCGCCAACGCATCCGTCAACACCGGGCGGTCCGCATTACACACCACCACCGACGAACGATGCCGAAACAGCGGACGCATCGCCAACACCAACGCCGAATACAACACCGGAAGCGACGGCCCCAACACCACACGCTCAGGCGAAACGTTGCACAGGTCGGCGATGGCGGAGCGGGCGTCGAAAAGAAAACTTTGCCCCTCGGGCACACCGACAGTCGGGCGAGCATGCGAACCGACCCGCGGCTCCGGGCGCGCCACCGCCGTCGACATACGGAACGACCGCGCAACCGCCGCCGAAACCCGCTCCGGGATCTGCGGACAATCATGCGCATTCATGTAGGTCCAGCCGTCAGAAAGAGAGGTGTACAGCCCACGCACACTAGCAACGTCATACGACTGCAACGACACCACGACCTCCTCCAGGCAACACTTCCAATCATTATGCACTCCCAAACACCGCAGCGCACGCCACCCACAGCACCCTGCCGAAACACCGCCAACCGCCCGTGCAAGCTAGGGTATGAACCGTGCACAATACAAACCAGCTCCGAAACGACGTCGCAAGGATGACCTCCGAGCCACACCACGACGACGCTCCGAAATCACAGTCGAAAACGCTGAAGCTGGCATTCCGCGACCTCATCCGCGGATGGGGCCAGCACGAACTCTGGCTCCAACTCGGCTGGCAGGACATCAAACAGCGCTACCGACGCTCCACCCTCGGCCCGCTCTGGATCACCATCGCGACCGGCGTCATGGCGCTCGCCCTCGGCCTCCTCTACTCCATGCTGTTCCAAATCAGCGTGCGCGACTTCCTCCCCCACGTCACCGTCGGCTTCATCATCTGGGGATTCATCTCCGGCTGCATCAAAGACGGCGCCGAAGTCTTCATCGAAAACGAAGGCCTCATCAAGCAGCTGCCGTCGGCCCTGTCCGTCCACGTGTACCGCCTCGTATGGCGCCAACTCCTCTTCCTCGCGCACAACCTGGTCATCTGGGTCATCCTGGTCCTCGCGTTCCGCATCGACCTCGGCTGGCAAGTCCTCCTCGCCATCCCAGCGATGGCACTCCTCGTGGTCAACGGCGTGTGGGTGACCATGCTCTTCGGCATCATCGCCACCCGATTCCGCGACGTCGCCCCGCTCCTAGAAGCGCTCGTGCAGCTACTGTTCTACGTCACCCCGATCGTCTGGACCACCCACACGCTCAAGGTGCAAGGGGGCGACGTCGCCAAGCGAGCCATGCTCGCCGAAATCAACCCCCTCTACCACTACCTCGAGATCGTCCGCGCCCCCATGATCGGCCAGGAACTCGCCGGCTACCACTGGATCATCGTCGGCGTCTGCACCATCATCGGCCTGCTGCTCGCCCTGCTCGCCATGCGCCAAATGCGCTTCCGCGTGCCGTACTGGGTCTAAGGAGAAGAAGTCACACATGGTTTCCATCGATACCTACAACGCCTGCGTCGACTTCCCAATTTTCGACGCCAAATCCCGCTCACTCAAAAAAGCAGTCATGTCCTCCGCCGGAGGCAAAATCGGCAAAAATGCCTCCAACACCGTGGTCGTCGAAGCACTCAAAGACATCAACCTCCACCTGCGCGAAGGCGACCGCGTGGGCCTCGTCGGCCACAACGGCGCCGGCAAATCCACCCTGCTACGTTTGCTCTCCGGCATCTACGAACCAACCCGCGGCGTCGCCGACGTCCGCGGCCGCGTCGCCCCCGTCTTCGACCTCGGCGTCGGCATGGACCCCGAAATCTCCGGCTACGAAAACATCATCATCCGCGGCCTCTTCCTCGGCCAGACCCGCAAACAGATGAAAGCCAAAATGGACGAAATCGCCGAATTCTCCGAACTCGGCGACTACCTCTCCATGCCACTACGCACCTACTCCACCGGCATGCGCGTCCGCCTAGCCCTGGGCGTGGTCACCTCCATCGAACCCGAAATCCTGCTCCTCGACGAAGGCATCGGCGCCGTCGACTCCGCCTTCATGGCCAAAGCCCGCGTGAGGTTAGCGGAACTCGTCGAACGCTCCGGCATCCTCGTCTTCGCCTCCCACTCCAACGACTTCCTGGCGCAGTTGTGCAACACCGCCCTATGGGTGGACAAAGGCGAAATCAGGAAAGCCGGCCTGGTCTCCGAAGTCGTCGGTGCCTACGAAGGCCCCGAAGCCGGCCAGTACGTCGACGACCTGGTCAAGCGGTTCCAGGCGGAGTAGGCGCCGGGCTGGTCTCCCTCCGTCCGCTCCGAAAAAGTTCCCGCGCCCGGGAATCATTTTGGGTTTTGGGGTGGTTCCGTTCGACCGACACTTGCATTTCCCCAGGTGGCGACACACGTCCACGAAGAAAGGTCCCGGTTTTCAAAATCCGTTGGGAACTTTTTCAGCCTGCGCAGCGCCCCGGCCTTCGCGCATCAGCTTTTCGATCAGGTCAAGGCACTCAAACATCGTGGCCGCCGAACACCGCGCCGGTGTCCAACCCTGCGCAATCATCTTCAGGGTGATCGAGGAGTCCTTATTGCGCTGTTGGTAATCGGAATGGTGCGCCCCGTCGTACATGACGGCAATCTTCAACTCGGGAATGGCAAGGTCAAACACAGTAACAAGCTGGCCACCGACCCTCAGCGGCACTTGTTCTTCTACTGTGCAGCCATGCCGGTCGGCCAGGGCGGCAACCAGCAGGCGCATTTCAGTCTCTTTTGGCGAGTCTGCCAATGCGCTGCTGTGCAGCAACACCTTGTGCAGCCATGCGGCATCGATTTTGTGCCTGGCTGCCTTGGCGATGCTACTGGGGGTGATGTCCCAGAAACGGCGCACGCAGTCCACTAGTTGGATGCCTCGGATCTCTTCGGGGGCCAACCCTTCTACAGTGATGGTGTTCCACCGGTGTTCACCGCGTTTGACCTGGACAAGCGCCTGGATTACGGCGGTAAGTGGTGTGACTGCTTGCAGTGATACACCCCGGTGGGTGACGGTCCATATTGCAAGTAAGGTCCGCGACCTGCGGATTGTTGGGCGGCAGGGGCCGCCGAGGCTGGTGTGACCGGAGGTGGTCACCAGGGTGGTGTCGGCGCCTTCGACGAGATACGGCAACCCGTAGAGCGCGAGCGCCGAGAATCCGGCGATGATGCAGCCACGTTGTTCTACTGCGTGTGCGATTGCACGCACTGCTGCCGGGGCGTGATAACTGAGGTTTCTGGGATGATAGCGAGCGTTGTTTTGGACTTGCCATGGTTGTAGGCAGTGCTCGGTACGCAGGTAGCGGCGCAGACTGACCTGGTGGTACGAGCGATCAGGTGTTCGCTGCTTTTGGTGGATCAGGGGCGTGTCGAGGTCGATGGTCATGCCGTTGTAGAGAGTGTTCATACCGTTTAGACGTAACAACGGCGTGTTCGGCTCCCTCGGTCCTGTTATTTTTCGACGCCCACAGCCCCGCCCGCCGCCCGCCGAGAAAGTTCCCCACGTTTTTTGAAAACCGGGACCTTTCTTGGTGGACATGTGTCGCCACCTGGGGAAATGTAAGCTCCGGTCGACCAGAACCGGCCTCAGACCCAAAATGGTCCCCGGCTCGGGAACTATTTCGAGGAGACTGCGAAGACCCCTTGGTTTGCAGGGGTTTCGCGGGCTAAAACGCCATGAACCCGGACGCACCACCACCCCGCCCAGCCGATGGTGCACAATATGAGGCATGACTGGAACTGGAACGGCACACCTGAAACGTAGTGGTTCGACGGCGGCGGTGATCGTGACGCATAAGCGTGTCGAGATGCTGCGGCATTCCCTGGAGCAGGTGGTGAACCAGACGCACCCGGTGCAGTGGGTGATCGTGGTGGATAACGGCGCTGAGCAGGCTGTTCGTGAACTGCTAGAGGAGTTGGCTGGGGATCGGGCGGTGTATTTGCCGTCGAAGACGAACTTGGGTGGTGCTGGCGGGTTCGCGTATGGCTTTTTGACGGCGCTGGCGTTGGGGGCGGACGCGATTTGGTGCGCGGACGATGATGGTCGCCCGGCGGATCACGGCGTGTTGGAGGAGCTGTATCGGGTGGCGGAGCAGCACCGGCTGCATGAGGTGAGCCCGGTGGTGGCGAATATTGGGGATCCGGCGAAGTTGGCGTTTCCGCTGCGCCAGGGCTTGGAGTGGAAGCGGACGACGGCTGAGTTGGAGGGGTCGTTTTTGCCGAATTATGCGTCCTTGTTTAATGGGGCGTTGATTTCGGCGGAGGCGATGGAGCGGATTGGTGTGCCGGATTATCGCCTGTTCATTCGGGGTGATGAGGTGGAGTATCACCGGCGTTTGTCGCAGTCGGGGCTGCGGTATGGCACGGCGCTGACCACGAAGTATTTGCACCCGGATGGGTCGGGTGAGTTCCACCCGATTATGGGTGGTCGGGCGCATGCACAGTGGCCGGATAATGAGTCGAAAAGGTATTTCACGTATCGGAATCGCGGCTACATCATTAATCAGCAAGGGATGAAGAAGATGAAGCTGCAGGAGGTGGTGCGTTTCGGGTGGTTCTTCTTGGTGGAGCGGAAGGACCCGAAGGGCTTCCTGCAGTGGCTGCGTCTGCTGCGGATGGGGGCGCGGGAGGACTTTAGGCGTCCTTAAAGATGACTTTGCTTTGGAGGACGAAGTTGGTCACGGTGGCAACGCCTTGGGCGATGACGAAGGACACGGCGTTCTTCCACGAATCTTGCAAGCCTAGCGACGACAACGGCTCGTCCGTCACCCTCCACAGCAACATCTGCACCGCGAAGGTGGTGGCGTAGAGGATGAACACGGCGCTGGCTTTTTTGGCGTCGATTTTGGCGTTGAAGGCGAACTTGGAGTTCAGCACGTAGGCGGAGATGGTCCCGAAGACCCAGCCCACGGCCTTGGCAAGATCGCGTTGGACGTCGAGGGCTTGGTCGAGGGTGTTGGTGATGCCGAAGTCGATGACGGCGCAGCCGATGCCGATGATGAGGAATGGCAGCACCTGCTGCTTCATCGCGCTCACAGTTGTTTCACCCCGAGGTACGCGAGGGCTGCGACGGTGCCGATCGCCACGTTGGGCTTTGCGACGCCCCTCCGGCCCAGCCAGCCTGCCAGTTTCTTCTGGGCCTGCACCCCGGCGGCGAAGGCGCCGACGGCGGCCACGGCGATGCCGCCGATAGTGAACCAGGTGGTGGCGATGGATTCGGCTTCGCCCTGTTCGGATTCGAGGACGGCGGTGAGGTCGTTGCGTGGGTCCTCGTCGAAGGCGTTGAAGGCGGCGATGGTGGCGAGGTTCGCGGCGCCGAGGAGGGTCCAGGCCAGCGCCTTCCGCGTGGTGAAGTCTGGGACGGAGGCTGCGGCGAGGATGTAGGCGGCTTGGATGCACTGGCCGCCGAAGGTGTCGTCGAGGGCGTTGTAGTCGATGGTGGGCTCGTCGACAAGTGATTGAATCGTGTCAGTCATGGTGTCCAATGCTACTAGTAGGGTGAAAAGCATGAGTAAGCATGAGGAGATTCATGAGGCGGCGCAGCGCGTCGAGGTGCCGCTGTCTGATTACATGGTAAGGCTGTTCGCGGAGGAGCTGCCGTTTGTGGATTCGATGTCGCGTGGTCGCATCTATGAGCTGCTGCGGGAGCATAAGGCTGCGGGGAAGCCGGAAATTACGTCGCAGGAGGAGCTTCCTGCAGAAATCAGGGAGCTTATGGACCTTTAGTATGATGCTTTTATAGGTTTTCCAACTTACATCATTTAGACTCGAACCGAATGTCTTCGCACTTCGGCGAAGCTACGACGACAAGAAGAAGCGAAAGAGATGGAACTACACACCAATCTTAAGTCACTCTACGGCTGGGGCCGCACCGCTCCGTCGACCGCGCATGTCCTGTCCACGCCTGACGTGGAGGTCATCAAGGAGGCCGTCGCACAGGTCGCGCACGATAACGAGAGCCTGCCGGAGCACGCTCGCCGCGGCATCATCGCCCGCGGCCTGGGACGCTCCTACGGCGACCCGGCACAGAACGGTGGCGGCCTGGTCATCGACATCAACGCGCTGAACAAGATTCACTCGATTGATCCGGAGACCGGCATCGTCGACGTGGACTCGGGCGTCAACCTGGACCAGCTGATGAAGGCGGCCCTGCCGTACGGCCTGTGGGTTCCGGTGTTGCCGGGTACCCGCCAGGTCACCATCGGTGGCGCGATCGGTCCGGACATCCACGGTAAGAACCATCACTCCGCTGGTTCCTTCGGCGACCACGTGGTCTCCATGGAGCTGCTGGTGGCGGACGGCCGCGTCCTGCACCTCGAGCCGGAAGGCAGCGCGGACGACCCGGACGGCACGCTGTTCTGGGCGACGGTCGGCGGCATGGGCCTGACCGGCATCATCCTGCGCGCACGCATCCAGATGACCAAAACGGAGACCGCGTACTTCCTGTCTGACACGGATCGCACCAGCACCCTGGATGAGACGATCGCGCTGCACTCGGACGGCTCCGAGGTCAACTACACCTACTCCTCCGCGTGGTTCGACGCCATCTCCGCGCCGCCGAAGACGGGCCGCTCCACCATCTCCCGTGGCTCGCTGGCGACGCTGGCGCAGCTGGAGGAGTACGCGCCGAAGCTGGCGAAGGACCCGCTGCGTTTCAAGGCGCCTCAGCTGATGACGGTGCCGGACATCTTCCCGTCGTGGACCATGAACAAGCTGACGCTGTCCGCCATCGGCGAGGCCTATTACATGATGGGCGCCCCGAGCAAGAACGACATCAAGAACCTGACGCAGTTCTACCAGCCGCTCGACCTGATTGGTGAGTGGAACCGCGGCTACGGCAGCGCGGGCTTCCTGCAGTACCAGTTCGTGGTGCCGACCACCGCTGTGGAGCCGTTCAAGGACATCATCTACCAGATCCAGTCCTCCGGCCACTACACGGCACTGAACGTGTTCAAGCTGTTCGGCGAGGGCAACCGCGCGCCGCTGTCCTACCCGATGAAGGGCTGGAACGTCTGTGTGGACTTCCCGATCCGCCCGGGCCTCAACGAGTTCCTGGACCGCCTGGATGACCAGGTGATGGAGTTCGGCGGCCGTCTCTACCTGGCGAAGGAGTCCCGTACGTCGGCGGAGAAGTTCCACAAGATGTACCCAGGTCTGGAGGGCTGGCTGAAGACCCGCCGCGAGATCGACCCGACCGGCGTCTTCGCTTCCGACATGTCCCGCCGCCTCGAGCTGAACTAGCTGAATGAACTGAAGGAGATTTTTCACATGTTGAATGCAGTAGGCCAAGCGCAAAACATTCTGCTCGTGGGTGGCACCTCGGACATCGGCCTCGCCATTGTGCGCGAGTTCGTGTCCCGCGGAGGCAACCCGAATGTCACGCTTGCAGCTCGCAAGAACTCCCCGCGTATCGACGCCGCCGTTGCTGAGGTCACCAACGCAGGTGCAGGCTCCGTTGAGGTCCTGGACTTCGACGCGACCGATTTCGCGTCTCACCCGGACGTGATCAAGCAGGTGTTCTCCGGTGGCGATGTTGACGTCGCCGTGGTTGCCTTCGGCACCCTGGGTGACCAGGAGCAGCTGTGGCAGGACCAGGCGGCAGCCGTGGAGTCGGCGCAGGTGAACTACACCGCGTTCGTGTCCGTCGGCGTGCTGTTGGGCCAGGAGATGAAGCGCCAGGGCCACGGCACCATCATCGCGATGAGCTCCGTTGCGGGCCAGCGCGTGCGTCGCTCCAACTTCGTGTACGGCGCGTCGAAGTCTGGCATGGATGCCTTCTACCTCCAGTTGGGTGAGGCGCTTCGTGACTCCGGCGTGAAGGTGACTGTGGTTCGCCCAGGCCAGGTGCGTACCAAGATGACGGATGGGCTGGAGGAGGCTCCGCTGACCGTCGATAAGGAAGAGGTAGCGCAGGCTGCCGTTGAGTCGGCGCTGAAGGGCGAGCCGAGCGTGTTCGTGCACAAGCTGTTCGGCCCGATTTCCTTGGTGCTGCAGCACATCCCAGCGGCGATTATGCGCAAGCTCAACTTCTAATTCCCGGCGGGGAACGTGGTGGATGCGCTGCGATGTGCCAAACTGAGTGCATGACAGATACATCCATCCAACCCACGCTGGAGTTCAAGACCGTCGACTACGAGCCTGACTCTGTGTCATGGACGTCGGCGGTCTTGCGCATGCTTGCGGCCGGTGCCAGCGCGGCGGTGGTGACGTTGGCGGTGTGGTACGTGCTGCACTCCACGTCGCTGCCTGCGTTTAATACCTCGATGGTGACGCGCGCCCTGTCCACGGGCGGCTCTTTCGTTGTGATTCTGTGCGCGGCGTTGGCGTGCTGGGCGTGGGTGCGGAAGCGCCTGTCGCGGCCGGTGCGCGTGCTGTGCCAGGCTGTCTGCGGGCTGGCCCCGGCTGGTCTGGTGATTACGGCGTTGGGGATCCCGCTGGCGTCGACACGCCTGTGGCTGGACGGCATCCAGGTGGATCAGGGGTTCCGTACCCAGTTCTTGAGCCGGATGACCGAGGTGGCCACCAACCAGGACATGAACTACCTGGACCTGCCTACCTTCTACCCGATTGGGTGGTTCTGGCTTGGCGGGCGCCTCGCGCACCTACTGGGCATGGAAGGCTGGGAGGTATACCAGCCGTGGGCGCTGGTATCGCTGGCTGCTGCGGCGTGCGCGCTGGTACCGATTTGGCGCAAGCTGTGCGGCTCCCTGCCGGTATCCACGCTGATCGCCCTGGTGTCGACGGGCATCGTGCTCACCGAGACTCCTGACGAGCCCTACGCGGCGATCGTCGCCCTCTTCGCCCCCGCGGCCGCTGTCACCGCGTACAAGGCGCTGACGGGCTCCTGGCAAGCCACGGTGGTGCTGGCGCTCTACCTGGGCGTTTCCGCCATGTTCTACACCCTGTTTACTGCGATCGCCGCGCTGACCGTTGTGGTGATCGCGGTGCTGTTGTGGTTCCGCCGCAAGTTCGCGCGCGGCCCCGTCGTGCACCTTTTGGCTTCCGGGGTGGGTGCGCTGTGCATCGCGGCGATCGGTTGGGCGCCGTACCTGTACGAGTCGGCCTTCGGCGGTTTCGACGTGCGCCACACCGCGAACCACTTCCTGCCCGCCCAGGGCACGGTGATCCCGCTGCCGTTCTTCTCCCTGTCCATCATCGGCGTGCTGTCGGTGTTGGGTCTGATCTTCATGGTTGGGCGCCTGCATGTGCCTGAGGTGGCGTCGTTAGCTGTGATGGTGGTGGTCTGCTACACCTGGGTGATCGTCTCGATGTTTGCGTCGCTGCTGGGCACGTCCCTGCTGGGGTTCCGCATCGAGGTATTGCTCATGCTGCTGTTTTCCACGGTGGGCATTTTCGCGGTGGCGGACTTGCGCACTGCGGGCGTCGATTATTACTACCCGGGGCACTTCAAGGAGCGCACGCAGCGCGTGATCACCGCGGTGCTCATCATCGTGGTGGCTGCGGGCACGCTCTCGTTCGTGCAGCGCATCCCGGCGGTCAACGAGGCACACATTGACCAGGCGTACTCGGATACGGACGGCTTCGGCGAGCGCGCCGACCGCTTCCCGCCGGACCCGGGCCGCTACTACGGCGAGATCGACGAGTTCATCCAGTCCCACGGTTACACCCCTGGGGAGACCGTGGTGTACACGGATGAGATCAACTTCATGGCGTTCAAGCCCTACCACGGCTTCAACGCGTTCACCAGCCATTACGCTAACCCGCTTGGGGAGTTCCACCTGCGCAACGAGGCACTTTCGCAGTGGGCGAAGCTCTCCTTCGACGCCCCCGAGAAGCTCGACGCAGCGATGCAGGAGGCGAAGTGGACGGCGCCGCAGGCGTTCATTTTCCGCGGAACCATGAGCGATGACCCGCGCGAGGACGCCACCGAGAACCGGGACGCGGCGTGGAAGACGCACATCGGCCACAACATCTTCCCGAGCGAGCCGAACGTGCGCTACGAAGGCCTGTTCTTTAACCCAAAGGCGTTCCCGAGCTCGGCGTGGGACGCGAAGCAGATTGGTCCGTTTGTTGTGGTGGTTCGCAATGCTGCCACGCCTGAGAAGTAGAGTATGCCCCTGTGACAACTGAGACATCCGTGAATCCCGTGAACCCACAGAGTGCGGCGGGCACGCCTGGCGCGCAACAACCCCGGCGCGCCCCGCGCCAGCTGGTGCTGACGACCGTCGTGTCTGGCTTCATCGCCTTCGTGTTACTGCTGCTGACGCCGCTGCTGCCTGTGACGCAGGTGCAGTCGTCGGTGCAGTGGCCGCAGGGCGACTCGGTGGGGTCGGTGAACGCCCCGCTGATTTCGCTGGCGCCGCAGGAGATTGACATGACGGTGCCGCTGGAGGCGACGCGCCACCTGCGTGAGGGCCAGAGCATTATTGTGTCGACGCTGCCTGCCTCCTCGGAGGAAGCGACCGACCGTGGCCTGTTTGTGTCTGCGCCTGATGGCGGGCTGGTGGTCAGCTCGATTAATAAGGTGCTCTTCGAGTTGAGCCCTGGTGAGCTGGCGGGCCTTGGCCCGGATAAGCAGCTGCGGGTGCATATCACGGATGAGCAGGCGGAGATTTCGGTGCCAGGCACCAGCTTCGAGGAGGTCCTCGACGACGATGATTATCGCCCGCAGCTCAGCGGGTTGTACTCGGAGCTGAAGGAGGAGGCGTCGGCACAGCTTATCGACGCCGGGCTCGCCGCCGACATCGAGATCAACTCTCGCTTTACGTCCAGTCCGACCCTGGTGAAGTCGCTGGCGATGTGGCTGGGCCTGGCTGCGATGGCGGTGAGCCTGTGGGGGCTGTGGCGCCTGGACCAGCTGGATGGGCGTCGTATCCCGGTGTTCAACCGTCGTTGGCGCACGTTCAAGCCGCTGGACGCGGTGGTGCTGGCGGTGCTGGGGTTCTGGCACGTGTTCGGCGCGAACACCTCGGATGACGGCTTCCTGTTGACGATGGCGCGGGTTGCGAACGACTCGGACTACATGGCGAACTATTACCGCTGGTACGGCGTGCCAGAGGCGCCGTTCGGTTCCCCGTTCTATGACGTGTTGGCGCTGCTGGCGAGGGTGACGACGGCGTCGATGTGGATGCGCCTGCCGACGCTGCTGGCCGCCATCTTGGTGTGGTGGCTGATTTCGCGCGAGCTGCTGCCGCGCTTCGGTTCGGTGATTGCGGACCGCCGCATGGCGTACTGGACGGCGGCGTTCGTGTTCCTGGCGTTCTGGCTGCCGTACAACAACGGCACCCGCCCGGAGCCGATTATCGCGATGGGGTTGACACTGACGTGGGCACTGTTTGAGCGCACGATCGCGACGAAGCGGCTGGCCCCGGCGGCGCTGGGCACGGTGGTGGCGGCGTTCACGCTGGCCTGTGGCCCGACGGGCCTGGCGGCGGTGGGCGTGTTCCTGATCTGCCTGCCTGAGGTGTTCCGCATCATGAACAAGCGGCGCGCGATTGCGCCCGGTATCGCGTACGTGGCGGCGTTTCTGGCGGCGGGCTTCGCGGTGATGGTGCCGGTGTTCAAGGACCAGACGCTGGCGACCGTGTTGGAAGCCACCAAGGTGCGTGGCGAGGTCGGCCCGGCGCTGTCCTGGTACTCGGAGTGGGTGCGTTACGGCACGCTGTTCCAGGAGGCTGTCGACGGCTCGCTGTCGCGCCGCTTCCCGATGCTGGTCTTCGCCTTCTGCGTGGTCCTCATCCTGTTTTCGATGGCGCGCCACGGCGCTATCCCGGGCACCCCGGCGAAGCCGACGCAGCGCCTAATGCTGATCATCGGGCTGTCCACGTTCTTCTTGATGTTTACCCCGACGAAGTGGACGCACCACTTCGGTATCTACGCGGGTATCGGTGGCGTGGTTGCGGCGCTCGGCGCGGTGGTACTGTCTCACTTTGCGCTGCAGTCGGCACGCAATCGTACGTTCGCGATCGCCGCGGTGCTCTTCCTGCTCTCCCTGAGCCTGGCGGGTTGGAACGCCTGGTGGTACGTGTCCTCCTTCGGCGTGCCGTGGTGGGACAAGAACCCGCAGGTCAAGGGCATCGAAGCGAATACGGTGCTGCTGGGGATCACGCTGGTGGTTGCCCTGGTGGGCGTCGTCCAGTGGCTGCGGCCACGCTCCGACTCCCCTGATTCCGTGCGGGAGCGCGCTGCGGCGTCGCGCTGGGCGGGCGTGATGTCGGCGCCGATCGCCGTCGCCGCGATCCTCATGGTGGCGTTTTCCTGCCTGACCTTCGTGAAGGCGTTCGCGGAGCAGGCTCCGAACTACTCGGTGGGCATGGGCAACGTGAAGACGTTCAAGGGCGACGTCTGCGCCCTCGGCAGCGAGATCTTGCTGGAAACCGATACGAACGACTCCTTCCTCACCCCTGTCGACGGGGTACCGCTGGGCCGCTCGCTGGACTCCGGCGTGAACCGCGCCTTCCACCCGGACGGCGTGCCTGCCACGATCGCGGACGACAACGCGGACACAACGGATACGAAGACGGGCGATGAAACCGCCATCGAGACGGTCCAGTCGGACGCGAACGAGGAGCAAACGTTCTCCTCAGATGCCCGCAGCACGGAGGGCAACCGCCCGTTCACGCTGCGCGGCGTCAACGGTTCCACGGTGCGCCTGCCGTTCAACCTGGACTACAACCGCATTCCAGTGCTGGGCACGTTCGACGAGCGCGCAACACGCACGGCATACCTGGAAACCACTTGGTTCGAGCTACCGCAGCAGCGTGACGACGCCCCCCTGCTCGTCACGTCCGTGGCCGGCAAGATCGCCCACCACGACATTAATGGCGTCGAAAAGGACGGTG
This sequence comes from Corynebacterium sp. NML140438, assembly GCF_001875725.1. Taxonomy (GTDB): domain Bacteria; phylum Actinomycetota; class Actinomycetes; order Mycobacteriales; family Mycobacteriaceae; genus Corynebacterium. Next base: position 32,994 of record NZ_MLCQ01000010.1, read on the forward strand.
CCGAGCTGGCGCTGGAGTATGGTGTGCGCGGCGACGACGGCTCCATCACCACCCTGGGTGAGGTAGAGATGCTGGACCAGGGCCCGACACCGAAGTGGCGCAACCTGCGCTACCCCATCGCCGACCTGCCAGAGGAGGCGAACGTTGTGCGCCTCGTCGCCGAGGACGCCTCGCTGGCGGAGGACGACTGGATGGCGCTGACCCCACTGCGCAACCCGACGCTGCAGCCGCTCAACGAGATGTTCGACTCGAACACCCCGGGCCTGCTCGACTGGTCGGTGGCGTTCCAATACCCGTGCCAGCGCACCTTCAACCACTTCGCGGGCGTCACCGAGATCCCGGAGTTCCGCATCATGCCGGACGCACCGGGCAAGCAGCAGCTCTCCGGCTTCATGGACTTTTTGGGTGGCGGCGCGCTGTCCACCGCGGAGGCCGTGAACTACTCCTACCAGGTGCCGGGCTACATGAAGGGTGATTGGCAGCGTGACTGGGGTTCCCTGTCGCGCTACCAGCTGCGCACGAACTCGGTTGGCGAAGTGCCAGCGCTCGCTGAGATCCAGCTGGAGGAGGTCACCCGTTCAGGGTGGTGGACCCCAGGCCCGATGAAGATTCGGGAGGTCTAGGCGCTAAGATGAGGCGCCATGCGCGCTTTCTCATCCCTCCGCTCCCTACTTGTTGCCGCCGCTGCCGCCGCCCTTGTCGCGGTTGGTGCGGCGGCGCCTGCATCTGCGCAACAGCTGCAGCTGCCGGCGCCGATTGCGCCGTCGTTCCGCCTGCCGAGCCTGCTGAAGTCGCAGGGCTGCAAGTCGGAGTACTTGATTGCGGTGCCGGGTGGCGTCAATACGATGCCTGGGCTGCCGCGCAACCTGCCGCACGGCGGGAACGTGTGGCTCACGGGTGTGCTCACCCAGCTGTTTACAGGCGGCCAAGTCCAGCCGCTGTGGATCGCGTACGACGCCGCCCCGTTCGCCACTACGCAGTACCGGACGGCGTCGAATCGCGGCTACGCGGAGACGAAGAAGGCCGTTGCGGGCATCGCGCACGCCTGCCCGAACGCGCGCTTCAGCTTCACCGGCTACTCCCTGGGCGCGGACATTGTGTCGCGGATGCTCAATAACATCGCGCATGACCGCGGCCCCATCGCGAAGGAACGGGTCGCTTCGGCCGCGCTGTTTTCCACCCCCTACCAGGGCGGTAACGGCGCGGTGCTCTCGGCGGGGACGTCGCCACACGTGCGGGGTGCGCTCGGCGAGCTGGAGGGCGGCTACGGCGAGTTGGGCGAACGGGTGCTGGAAATCTGCAACACCGGCGACATCGTGTGCTCCCCATCCGAGGAGCAGCGCAAGATCGTCGACCCTGCGATGGACGTCAACCTGAGCAGTGGCGAGATGCCGGGCTGGGTGGTTGACATCGCGCGCGCGAACGACGGGCGTACGAGCAGCATCGTCCGCTCGATCGGCGCCCACGGGTCCTACACGCTGCCGCAGCAGTTTGAGGCCGCGAACTGGATCGCCAACCACCGCTAGTCCCGTCAACGCGCATGTCCGCCCCACACGTTAGAGTTGTGGGCATGCATGATCTTTTTCATCACGTAAACGGCGAGTGGGTCGACTCCCACGAGATCCCGGCCGACCGCGGCATCGACGGCTCCTTCTACGCCCTGCGCGACAAGGCGGAGGAGGACGTCCACGCGATCGTCTCGGAGACCAGCGACCTGTTCGCCTCCTTCATGGATACCGACGCCATCAACGCCGCAGGCACCGCGCCCCTGCAGCCGGACCTGGACCTCATCGCGGTGAAAGACATCGAGGAGTTCGCCCACAACTTGGGCGTGCTCGACCGCACGGGTGTTGGCTCCCCGCTCGCCTTCTGGGTTGAGAAGGACTCCCAGGGCGAGGACAGCGTGCCCTACCTGGTGCAATCCGGCCTTGGCCTGCCGGACGAGGCCTACTACCGGGAAGAAGCCCACGCGGAGACCCGCGCCGCATACCAGAAGCACGTGGCCCGCATGCTGGCGTTCCTGGACCCGGCCTACCTGCTGGGGCTCACGCCTGAAGTGGCGGCGCAGCGCATCATGAACCTGGAAACCCAGGTGGCGGCCAGCCATTGGGATGTGGTGCGCAGCCGGGACGCGATGGCTACTTACAATCCGGTGGAGCTGGCGGAGTTGCCGTCGATAATTGTGACGCTGCTGCGCGGCGCCGGGCTTCGCGACGGCCGCGTAATCAACATGATGCCCTCCTTCACCGAGGACTTAGCGACGATGCTTCGCCCCGAAACGCTTGCCGACTGGCAGCTGTGGGCGGCGTGGACCGTGCTGCGTTCCCGCGCGAGCGTGCTCACTGAGGAGATCGGGCGCGCCAACTTCGAGTTTTACGGCACGGTGCTGTCCGGCGCGACGGAGCAGCGTGACCGCTGGAAGCGCGGCGTCGGCCTGGTGGAGTCGCTGGTCGGCGAGGAGATCGGGAAGGAGTACGTGGCGCGCCACTTCCCCACCGAGTCGAAGGAGCAGATGCTCTCCCTGGTGGACTACCTGGTTCGGGCCTACGAGCAGCGCATCAGCACACTTCCGTGGATGACCCCGGCGACGCGCGAGCGCGCCCTGGAGAAGCTGCGCCTGTTCCAGGCGAAGATCGGCTACCCGGAAACCTGGCGCAGCTACGAGGGCCTCACCTTTGACCCTTCCGGCGAGCAGCTGGTGGCCAACGTGCGCCGCGGCGCCGCCTTCGAGCACGACTACCAGCTGGGCAAGGTCAGCAAGCCCTCGGACCGTTCCGAGTGGGTGACCACGCCACAGACCGTCAACGCGTTCTACAACCCGGTGGTCAACGACATCACCTTCCCCGCCGCGATCCTCCAGCCGCCGTTCTTCGACCCGGAGGCGGACCCGGCGCGCAACTTCGGCGCGATCGGCGCCGTGATCGGGCACGAGATCGGCCACGGTTTCGACGACCAAGGCTCGCGTTACGACGGCCACGGCAACCTCAACTCCTGGTGGACCGACGAGGACCGCGCCCACTTCGAGGAGCGCACCGCGAAGCTGGTGGTGCAGTTCCAGGGTCTGGTGCCTTCCGTGCTGGAAGGCCAGGACGTCGCGGGCGTCAACGGCGAGTTCACCCTGGGCGAGAACATCGGCGACCTGGGTGGACTTGGTATCGCGGTGGTGGCGTACCAGCTCTACTGCGAGGACAATAACGTCGAGCCGAACCTGGCGGAGCTCTTCCTCGCGTGGGCCCGCGTGTGGCGTTCGAAGGCGCGGCCGGAAATGGCGGCGCAGCTGCTGGCGATTGACCCGCACTCGCCGAACGAGTTCCGCTGCAACGTCATCGCCTCCAACGTTGACGAGTTTTACGAGGCCTTCGACGTGGAGCCCGGCTCCCCGATGTGGATCGCCCCGGAGGATCGGGTGAAGATATGGTAGACGAATCGTCGCTGAAACCCGGCGAGGAGGGCGCGCACTACCCGCTCAATGAGCAGGGCTCCGAAGAGTTCCAGGTCGGTGGCGTGGAGCGCACCCTGCCGGAGTCCGAGCAGCTCGCGCAGCTGGTGTCCTACATCGAGGCGTCCTACGAGGACTCCCCGCAGTACTTGGCGTTGCTGCCGGACCGGATTACGCACGCCGCGATGCTGATGCTGGGTTCCGCGGTGGACCACCAGATGCCGGGCGTGGCCCTGACCGGGGACGTCTCGGTTGAGGACGCCCCGCTGGGCCAGCTGTTCACCTCCTCCAAGGCGCCCGTCAAGGGCGGCGTGTGGGTGGTGTCCTGCTACGACGGGCCAGCGGACGCCCGCGAGTTCTCCTGGCGCCCCGAGGTTGCCGCCTGCGCCGAGCAGGCCGGGGCCCGCGCCTACGACGTGGACGACCCGGCCGACGTCGCCGCCGCCGTGCACGCCGCGCGCCAAGAGGGCGCGGATGTGGTTGCTGTGTGGGGAACGGGCGCCTCGTGCGCGCTGCTGCCTGCGGGCGCGGACGCCTACGTGCTCACCTTCCCCACCGAAGCCACCGAAGCCGCCGGGTCAGCTGGGGCCTTCGCGGAAGCTGACGCGAAGGTGCTGCTCCAGCGCGCGTCCGACGCGGCTTGGGAACAGCCCTCAGTCGAGGGGGCGGAAGTGAAAGAGTACGTCTCCACCGGGGTGATTGCCACCCCGGCCCAGTACCGGCGCAAGGTCCTCGATGCCGCGGAGTTTCTTGCCGGACTTGCTCCTGCCGAAGGCTGACGCGGGTGTGGCGTCGTGGCGCTGCACGACGCCACGCCGCACGTCGACGGTGTTGTGGTAGGCGCTGCCGTTCGTCAGCGCCGCCACCGCCCACGTCTCATCCAGCGTGGTGCCCCAAGACACCGAGGCGGTTGCGGTGGACGCTTCGTTGGCCCAGCCCATCTTGGAACCCTCCACGCCGCGCAGACGCGCAGTGCCGAACTGCTGCCCAAACCCGTCAGAGGCCACCAGCGACTGCCGACGCATCCCGTCCAGCAGCGGCTCCGCCACCGGGTCCCACAGGATCGCCGCGACAAAGGTGGCCACGTCCCTCGCCGAGGTCAACGTAGTACCCCACGCCCCGACGCGCTGCGTGCGCTCCAGTGAAAAGTCGGCAGCGATCTCGTCGATCGCCTGCGGGTAGCGGGCGTCGAGCTCCTCTGCGATGGCGTCGTTGGAGACGCGCACCATCTCCTCAACCTGCGCCTTCTCCTCCTTGGTGCCGTTGTAGAGCACCCAGTAGCCCAGGTAGAGCTTGGCCAAGGACAGGGCGGCGCGGGGTTCCTCGCCCGCCGGGGAGATCGACACCCGACCGTCCGGGTGCACCACCGCCAACGCAGTGCGCTCCCGCGTGTAGCCGGGGTTCACGTGAAAGCCCTGCAACGCAGGCATCAGCGCGCACACCAGTAGCGCCGCAATCCACTTCTTCAACACGGTGCTTCGCGCCCTAGAGGTTCAGGATCGAGTCCGCTTCGCTGACGTCCTCACTGACCGGCTCCGGCACCTCGCACAGGTACACGTTCGCGCCGGTGGCGTCCTTCGCCCCGAGCATCGGGCCGAACGGGCTCACCGTCGGGCCAGCCAGCACCTGGCCTCCGCCCATGCGCACCGCGTGGGATGCCGTCTCAACGTCCTTGACGCCGAAGTAGGAGTGCCAGACCGCCGCCAGGCCGTGCTGCTTCAGGCGCGGGTCCAGACGCAGGCCCAGGAACGCCGCGCCCTCCTGCAGCGCAATGTAGTAGCCGGTCTCCTTGCGCATCTCCCAGTCGAACAGCTCACCGTAGAAGTCAACCGTGGCCTCATCCGGCGCGACGCACTCGTACCACACCGGCACCCCCGGCTCACCAGCGGCGACGAAGGCGTCCTCCCCCGCGGGCCGCATCAGGCCGAACAGGCCACCGGATGGGTCGGCGCACACCGTCATCACCCCGAAGTCCACCTCCTGGGAGCTCAGCACCTTGCCGCCCAGCGACTCCACACGCGACTCAATCGAGCCATCCGCATCCATGAAGTACGTCACCCACAGGTCCCGCTCCTGCTTGGTCGGCACGAAGCCCGCAACCGGCAGGCCGTCCTTCCGGGCAACCCGGTACGTCTCACCCGTGACGTCCCACCCGAGTACTTTCGAGTAAAAGTACGCGGACTTCTGCACGTCCTTGGTCAAACAGTCCTGCCAGTACGGCATCCCTGGTGTTCCCTGAAACGCAGGCATCTACATGTTCCTCCACTTTTCCGGATCGAAATCGTCGTTGGCGGTGCGCTCGTCGAAGTAGTCGCCGTCATCCCCGCCGGTGCTCACGGTCGCGGTCTGGGTGCCGACGGTGACGGAGTCGGCGTCGAAAAGCAGGTGCCCGCGCGCACGCACCACCTCCCCATTGACACTCACCTCGCCGGCGTTGATGAGCTCCTTGGCGTGCCCGCCAGACTCCACAAGGTTGGCCACCTTCAAAAACTGGCCGAGCTTAATGCTCTCCCCCGAAATCACCACATCAAACGCCATGGTTACACCACCGGCGGAGCAAGCTTCACCGCAGTACCCACCGCGGACACCAACATCATGCCACCGTCGGCGCCCATGGACTCGTAGTCCACCTTCACGCCAACCACCGCATCAGCCCCCATCTCCGCTGCGCGGTGCCACAGCTCGTTCAGGGCCTCCTCGCGGGCGCGGACCACCTCAGCCTCCCACGCAGCGGCGCGGCCACCGACGATGTTGCGGATCCCGGCCGCGAAATCCTTGAACACATTCATGCCGACGATCGCCTCGCCGCCCACAATGCGCATGTACTCAGCGATGGTGCCCCCATCGACGGAATTAGTAGTGCTTAGAATCATGCAGCCAGTCTAAGCCACCGCCCAGACACTTAGCGTTCAGCCTGGTCAGTCGGCATGATCGACAACGTATCAATGTTCACGTGCGCCGGCAGACTCGCCACCCAACGCACCGCCTCCGCAATGTCCTCCGCGGTCAAGTTCAACTTGCCCTCGTACACCGCGTCCGCGCGCTCCGCGTCGCCCGCGAAACGGTTCAGGGAGAAGTCCGTCTTCACCCGTCCCGGGTCAATCTCCGTGACACGGATGTTGTTCTCCGCCTCCTCCCGGCGCAACGCCCGCGTGATCCCGCGCAGCCCGTACTTCGCCGCGTTATAGCCACTGCCGCCCTTGTACGCATCAGTGCCGGCCACGGACCCAATGTTCACCACCAGCCCGGACGCCTCCAGCAGGCGCGGGTACAGGGCCTTCGTCACCCGCATGGTGCCGAGCACGTTCGTCTCGTACATCCACTGCCAGTCGTCGGGGTTGGCGTCGCGAAGCAGGTCGAGGCCCTTCGCGCCACCCGCATTATTCACCAGCAGCCCCACCGGCCCCTCAATTATCGACGCCAACTCCGCCACACTCGCCTCATCCGTCACATCGAGGCGCACCGGCACGCCCCCGATCTCGTCCGCGATGGCCTGGCAGCGCTCCACCCGGCGCGCCGCCACGTACACCTTCCAACCGTCCGCGGCGAGCGCCCGAGCACACGCCTCCCCGATCCCGGCGGAGCCTCCCGTTACTACGGCTACTTTCGTTGTCGTTGTCTCTGTCATGGGTGGCAGTGTAGCGCTCGTGCGGGCTCGGCTCGGACCGATGCTCGTTGAAATAGTTCCCGCGATCGGGAACCATTTTGGATTTCAAGCCCATTCCCGTCGACCTGCTGCTGGGTTTCCCCAGGTGGCGACGCATGTCCACGAAAAAAGGTCCCGGTTTCACGGTGCTCTTGGGAACTTTTCCGGGCACAAGGGGCGCGAGGAGCGGCAGGCGGGGCCGTAGGGGCTACACACCCCGGTACCCTGGCGGGTATGTATTCGATGGAGCAGATGCGATCGGGTCAGTGGTACCTTCCCGGCGGTGAGGAGGCAGACGCCCAACACGCCCGGACATTCGAGCTGATGCGCCAGGTCAACGCCCTGGGCAACACCGACCAGCCGAGGGCAAACGAGCTTCTACACCAGGTGTTTTCCAACAGTGAGCACGTGCCAGGCCTGTTCGCGCCGCTGCATGTGGAGTATGGGGTGAACACCCGGTTCGGTAAGGGGTGCTTCATGAACTTCAACTGCGTCATCCTCGATATTGCGGAGGTAACCATCGGGGACGGGTCGATGTTCGGGCCGGGCTGCCAGCTAATTACGGTGGGTCACCCGGTTGAGGATGCGGTGAAGCGGGCTGAGGGGTGGGAGCGCGCGCAGCCGGTTCGGATTGGGAAGGACTGTTGGTTCGGGGCGGGCGCGATGGTGATGCCGGGTGTGACGGTGGGCGATCGTTGCGTGGTGGCCGCGGGCACTGTGGTGACGAAGGACGTGCCGGATGACTGTCTGGTGGCGGGGGTGCCGGGCGTCGTGAAGCGGAGGTTTGAGCGGGATGCCTGAGCGCGCGTTTGACCTGGGCAAGATTGGGGAAGGGCTGCCCGTCGCGAAGGTGATTGGCGGGCTACCGTGCACGGGGCCGCTGGTGGTGGAGGCGCCGCCGGGGACGGGTAAGACGACGCTGGTGCCGCCGGCTGTGGCGAATATGCGCGGGAAGACGCTGGTCACGGCGCCGCGGCGTGTGGCAGTGCGTTCGGCGGCGAAGCGCCTGGCGGACCTGGATGGGTCGCGGCTTGGGCAGCGGGTGGGCTACTCCATTCGCGGTGAGCATCAGGATGGTTCGCTGGTGGAGTTCGTGACGCCGGGTGTGCTGCTGAACCGCCTGTTGCAGGACCCTGGACTTGAGGGTGTCAACGCGGTGATCATCGATGAGGTGCACGAGCGCGGCCTGGATACCGACCTGGTGCTGGCGATGTGCATGGAGACGGCCGTGCTGCGCGATGACCTCTACCTGTGCGCGATGTCGGCGACGTTGGACGCGCGCCGCTTCGCCGACCACATGGGCGCCGCGGTGCTGTCCACGGAGGCGGCGACGTACCCCGTCGAGGTGTCCTATGCGCCGCACGCGGGGCGGATGCAGGGTTCACGCGAGTTCTACCGGCATGTGGCGGCCCTCGCGGAGGCGCCGGAGCGCACCCTGGTGTTCGTGCCGGGGGTGCGGGAGGTGGAGCTCGTCGCCAGTTTTCTTGACGACGCCGCTCCGCTCCACGGCCGCTTGTCCTCCGCGGAGCAGGACGCCGCGTTGTACGGGGATGCCTCGGTGGTCGTGTCGACGAACGTTGCGGAGTCCTCGGTGACGGTGCCGGGGGTGCGCCGCGTGGTGGATGCCGGGTTGAGCCGGGTGCCGCGACGCGATGCCCGCGGGATGACCGGCTTGGTGACGGTCTCCGCGGCGAAGAGCAGCGCGGATCAGCGGGCGGGCCGCGCGGGCCGCTTGGGGCCCGGCACGGTGGTGCGGGCCTACTCGGAGGCGGACTACCAGCACTTCCAGCCGGATGCGGCCCCGGAGATCGCGACGAGTGACCTCACGCAGGCGGCGTTGCAGTTGGCGGCGTGGGCGTCGCCAGACTTGCCGCTGCTCGACCCTCCCCCGGCGCACCACCTGGCGGCGGCGCAGGAAACGCTGCGGCTGATCGGCGCGCTGGACGGTGGGCACCGCATCACCGCTCTCGGCGAGAAGCTGGTGCGGATGCCGGTGGATCCGCGGCTGGGGGCCGCGTTGGTGAAGTTCGGCTCGGGAGCGGCGGACACGGTAGCCAAGCTTGCTGACCAGCCCGCGAAACGCCTGGCCAGACTGGTGCACAAGTCAGCGCCGGTGCCACCGGGCGACGTGATCGCGGCGGCATACCCGCAGTGGGTGGCTAAGCGCGATGGCGGCGAGTACCTACTCGCCTCGGGGACGAGGGCGCGGCTGGACGCGCCGATCGGCACCCCGGAGTGGATCGCGGCCGCGGAGGTACAGCGCACGGCGCGGGGTGCGGTGATCCGCGCGGCGGAACCGCTCGCGATGCCGGAGGAGCGCGTCGAGGAGCACGTGCGCGCATCGCTCGTGGATGGGAAAGTGCGCGCACGTAGGGTGAAAGCCATCGGCGCCATCGAGCTGAGCGCCACCCCGATCCGCCCCGAACCCCACGAGGTGGAGGCAGCACTGCGCGACATCAGCTTCGAGGATTTCACGCTTGACGACGCCGCCTCCGCCCTCAAGCAGCGCCTCGACTTCCTGCACGCCACCGTCGGCGAGCCGTGGCCGGACGTGACGAAGGGCGATTACTCGCTGGAGGTGGCGCAGTTGGCGAGGGGGGCGTCGATAAGGGAGCTGGACATGCGGCAGGCGCTGATGCGGCAACTGCCGTGGCCGGAGGCCTCAAAGCTCGACGAGCTGGCGCCGACGCGCATCGCGCAGGGCAAGCTCGACTACTCGACAGGTCGGCCCGTGGTGCGGCTAAAGCTGCAGCTGGCGTTCGGGCTCGCGGACTCACCCGTGGTTGGCGGGCAGCGGGTGCTGTTCCACCTACTCTCACCCGCCGGGCGCGAGCTGGCGGTCACGGACGACCTGCGCAGCTTTTGGAACGGACCCTACCAGGAGGTACGCAAGGAGATGCGGGGGCGCTACCCGAAGCACCCGTGGCCGGAGGACCCGTGGACGGCGACGCCTACTTCTCGGACGAAGCGCACGATGAATAAATGATGCCGCCGCCGACAAGGCCCGCGACGGTCAACACCGCCGCGATGCCGAGGTCCGCACTGCGGCGGTTGTACTGACGCGGCTTGAGGTGGATCTTCACCGGCTGTGGCAAGTTTGTGATCTGCAGGTTGATGCTGTCCTGCAGGGCAACGATCGGTAGCCCCATTTGGGTGGCAAAGCCGAGCGGGATCATCGCCAGCAGCGGAATACCCACCGCGAGGGAAGTCTGGGAGCACTTCGGGGTGATCTGCTCAATGCCGAGTGGCTTCAGGAAGCCTGGCGCCACGCCCTCGTCGGTGCCGGGGTTCGCCACGGTGACGCGGACCGGGATGATCTCGGTGGATTCGTCGCCGTAGTGGGCAACGACCGGCCACTGGTAATCGCCAGGGTCGACATCAAATGAAGGCGCGAGCTCAATTGCGCCATCCGCCTCGGAAAGGTGCGCCCAGCTGGGGATACTCGTGCCACTGAACCAGGCTTGGCCCCTGGGCAAAGGTGGGGGTAGGGTTTCCGTGCTACCGATAGTTACGGTGGTAACGGGGTAGTTGCCCTGCACGATCGCCTGTCCGTGCGCAGCTTCTACCGCCACGGCGTGTGGGGAGGTGCAGGCAAGCATGACTGCACACGCAGCTGCTGTAATCCGGCCACGCATGACCGACCTCCTTCGACGCTTCACGGCTCTCATCATAAGGTAACTTATTCTCCATGACTAATGCCCCTTCACACACGGTGACCATGTGGACCCTGGTGTCACTCATTATTGGTTCCACCATTGGCTCCGGCATCTTTGCGTTGCCGCAAAATATTGGCTCCGTGGCAAGCCCCGGCGCAATGCTCATCGGCTGGGTGATCGCCGGGGTGGGCATGCTCTCTATTGCGTTCGTGTTCCAGATCCTGGCGCGTCGCAAGCCGCACCTGGATTCGGGCGTGTACTCCTACGTGCGCGCGGGCCTCGGCGACTTCATCGGGTTCACCTCTGGCCTGGGCTACTGGCTGGGCTCCGTGATGGCGCAGGTCGGCTACGCCACCCTGTTCTTCTCTACGGTGGCCTACTACTTCGCGCCGCTCAACAACCGGTGGGTGCTCGCGATCGCCGTCTCCGTGATGACGTGGGGCATCTTCATTATGCTGACCCGCGGCGTGAAGCAGGCGGCCGTGATGAACGTGGTCACCACGGTGGCCAAACTGGTGCCGATCCTCTGCTTCATCGTGCTGGTCGCCTTCCTCGGCTTCTCCTGGGACAAGTTCACCCTAGACTTCTGGGGCGAGGGATCGACCATCCCGTTCTCGCAGCAGCTCCAGGGCATCATGCTGTACACGGTGTGGGTGTTCATCGGTATCGAGGGCGCATCGGTGTACTCCAAGCAGGCCAAAACCCGCAAGGATGTGGGCCGCGCGACCATTATTGGCTTCCTGTCCGTGCTGTTCCTGCTGGTCCTGGTATCCACGCTTTCCTACGGCGTGCTCACCCAGGAGGAGCTGGCGGCGCTGCCGGAAAACTCGATGGGTGCGGTGCTTGAGGCGGTCGTCGGCCCGTGGGGTGGCGTGTTCATCTCTATCGGCCTGTGCCTGTCGGTGCTGGGCGCGTACGTGTCCTGGCAGATGCTGTGCGCCGAACCGATCGTGCTCATGGCGAACGACGGCCTGCTGCCGCAATCGCTGGGCGTCGCAAACAAAGCGGGCTCCCCGTTCCGCGCGCAGCTGATCTCCACCGTGGTGATCCAGCTGTTCGTGATCATCTTCTTCGCCAACGAGACGTCCTATAACGCGATGGTGCAGCTCGCGACCATCATGTACCTACTGCCGTACATTTTCTCCTCGCTGTACCTCATCCTGCTCGCGGTGCGCGGCAAGGGGCTCACCCACCCGAACGCCGGCATCCGTTTCGACGACTCCGGCCCGGAGGTCAGCCGCGGCGACAATCAGCGCCACCTCATCGTGGGCGCCGTCGGCTTCATCTACTCGATGTGGCTGATCTACGCCGCCGACCCGGTCTACGTGCTCTTCGGCGCGCTCGCTGTGGTGCCGGGCATCATCCCGTACGTGTGGACGCGCATCGCGAACAAGGAACGCCTCTTCAACAGCTTCGAGTGGGTTGTTGTGGCGATCGTGGTTGTTGGCGCAATCGCAGCCGTGGTCGGCCTGGCCAACGGCTCCCTGCAGCTCTAGGCAGCTTTAGGCAGCTCTAGTCGTTGCGGCGGTCCGGGTCCACGGCGAGCTGTGGCCACAGGACCGTCGCGGTGTTTTCGGCGTGCCGCTCCGCGGACGCCTCACTGAACGCCTGGCGCATCACGATGCCGCCGAGCAGCATGCCCACGAAAGCGTAGGGGTTGATGTTCGGGTTGTACAGGCCCTTGTCCATCCCCTTGCGGATCCCCTCCACCATCCGCTCGAGGATCTCGGTCTCGAGGCGCAGGCGCCACTGGGACACGAAGGGCTCCGCGCTAGCGATGATGGAGCCGATCAGCCGCACGCCCAGCTGTTCGTCAAGGTAGTGCTGCAGTTCAATCATGTATTTCACGAACTCGGCGCGCGTGGTGGGGAGGTAGATCGGGATCTGGATCGCGATCGAATCCAGCGCTGCGGTGATCATCTCGCGACGGTCGGCGTAGCGGCGGTAGATCGTCGTCTTTGCGACGCCACAATCCGCCACGACTTCGTCGATCGTTACAGAATGCAAACCCCGATCGCGGGCAATGCTCAGCACCGACGCGAAAATTTTCTGCTCGGTTGCGGCCCTGCGAGCCGGCCTAAGAATCTTCTGCTTCTCTTCCACGCCGTCATTATTGCACGAATTCTTGCCAGCCAAGCCGGGCGCAGAGAACAACTACGAGCGTCAACAAGGCGATTCGGACCAATTTGGACCCGCCGTGCAGCACGGTGCGCGCCCCGAGCTGCGCACCGATCACGTTGGCGATGGCGAGCGCGATAGCCAATGACCAGTCCACGTAGCCCCCGGCGATGAACACGCTCAGCGCGCCGATGTTCGTCGCGGTGTTGACTACTTTCGCCATCGCCGCGGATTCGAGGAAGGTCTGGGAGAAGACGGCCGTGAACGCCATGATGAGGAACATGCCGGTGCCGGGGCCAAAGATGCCGTCGTAACCCCCGATGAGCAGGGCCGCCGCCGCGCCGAGCACCACCCGGCGCGGCGTGAGGATGCGGTTGCCCTCCTCACCGAAGCTGGGCTTGCACACGACGAAGATGCCCACTGCCAGCAGCAACACGATGATGAGCGGGCGCACCACGGAATCGCTGACGAGCGCGACGGCGAGCGCGCCACCGGCGGAAGCGCACATCGCGGCAAGCGCAAACCCCCACGTGCAGCGCGGCACCCCGACTTTACGCACCATGGTCACCGCGGCGGAGGAGGTGCCGGTGAACGCTGCGAACTTGTTCGTCGCCAGGACGGCGGCTGCGGGCATGCCGGTGGTCGACATCAACACCGGGATCAGCACCAGGCCACCGCCGCCGATAACGGCGTCGATCCATCCGGCGACCAGTGATGCAATCAACAGGGCGACAATCATGAGCTAAAGAGTAGTATCAACAGCCATGCTTCGTTGGTGTGTTGTCGTCCCGGTGTCAGTTGCTCTCGGTTGGACGTTCAGCGCACTGCATTTGCCGGCCGCGTGGATTCTGGGGGCGATCGTCGCGTCGGGGGCGGTGGCGCTGCGCAGCGGGCGCGACCTGCCAGTCAACGAGTATTTGTTCCAGTTCACCCGCGGCGTGATCGGTGTGCTGGCGGCGCTGCCGCTGGTGGGCATCCCGCTGGGGCAACTCCTGCCATTCATCCTGCCTGGTCTGGTGGCTACGGCGAGCATGATCGGGTTGGCGTACGTGGGCGGCGCGGTGCTCGCGCGCAAGGGGGTCTCACAGGAGACGGGGGTGTTGTCGCTGCTCGCGGGTGGTGCGTCGCTCATGCCGGTCATCGCGAAGGAGATAGGTGCCGACGTCCGCTACGTCGCCCTCACGCAGTACCTGCGCCTGCTGGTCGTGTCGATGACGCTGCCGGTGGTCGCTGGGCTGCTGACCACGAAACATGGCTCCATCACCGGGCACCTGGATCCTTACTGGTGGATGTGGTTGTTGGTCCCCGCGCTGGTGGTGGTTGGCCAGCCGATTGCGAAGGTGCTGCGGATCCCGAGCCCGTCGATTTTCGGCCCGATGATCCTCACCGCCGTGGTGGGCTCCTTGATGGAAGTGACGATTGTGCCGCCGGAGCCGCTGAGCATCGCGGCGTTTCTGTGCCTCGGCTGGGTGTGCGGCGGTGGCCTGTCGGTCCCGGCGTTGAAGCAGTTCTCCCGCCTGCTGCCGATCACGATCGCCTACATCGTGGGCCTCATGGTGGCCTGCGCCGGGGTGGGCTGGCTGCTGACGCTGTGGCTGAACATCAGCTTTTACGAGGGCTACTTGGCCACCACGCCAGGCGCACTCGAGACGGTGCTGGCGCTGACCGCAGAAGGCGGGGTTGGCCCGGCGGTCGTGGCGATCCAGCTGATCCGCCTGATCTGCATCCTGTTGTTCGCAGGGTACCTGCCGAAGTTGATCGGCTGGCAGAAGCGCAGGCGGAACGGCTAGCGGCCTAGTCGTGGTGGTTGAGCACCTCGTGGGCCAGCATGTCCATCGGCATCGAACCGAGCTTGAGCGCCTTGTCGTGGAACTGACGCAGCGTCATGCCCTGCTCCAGGGCGCTGTCGCGCAGTGAGCACCAGTCGCGGTAGCCGATGGCGTAGCTTGGCGCCTGGCCGGGCCAGCCCAGGTAGCGGTCCAGTTCGAAGGCGATGTGGGATTCCGGCATTGCGGAGTTGTCGCGCAGGAAGGCCTTGGCGTAGGCGGCGTCCCACACGCCGGTGCCGTCCGGGGTGGTCTTCTTCAGGTGGACGCCGATGTCGATCATGACGCGGGCGAGGCGGAGCCGGCGGGCGTCGAGAAGCCCCATGCGGAAGCCTGGGTCGTCGAAGTGTCCGTGCTGCCCCATGAGTTCCTCGGCGTAGAGTGCCCAGCCCTCGCCGTGCGCGGCGTTCCAGCACGCGGTGCGGCGCCACAGGTTGAGGTCGTTGCGCTGCATGATCGCGGTGCCGATCTGCAGGTGGTGGCCCGGCACACCCTCGTGGAAGACGGTGGTGAGCTCCTGCCAGGTATGGAAGACTTCTTGACCTTCCGGCACGGACCACCACATGGTGCCGGGGCGGATCAGATCGTCGGATGGCGGGGTGTAGAAGATACCGCCGGAGCCGGCGTCGTCGATTGCGCACTCGACCTTGTGCAGGCCCTCCGGGATGGTGACGTCGACGCCGTCGAGGTCCCGCATGACGGTGTCGTTGACGGAGTTCATCCACTCCAGCAGGGCGTCGGTGCCGCGCAGCGTGTAGCGCTCCTCCTCGTTGAGGCGCTTGTAGGCACCCAGGATGGTGGCGTCGGGGCCGTAGAGCTTCTGCGCGAGCGCGCGCTGCTCAGCGACGGTTTCCTTCAACTGTTCCTTGGCCCAGGTGTAGGCCTCGTCGAGGTTGATGTCGCGGCCGAGGAAGAACTCGGAGAAGAGCTCATAGCGGTCGCGGCCGACGGCGTCGTCGTGGCGGCCGTGCGGCGCGAGTTCGGTGGACAGCCAGGTGGCCATCTCGTCGAAGGCTGCCTTCGCCTTTTCGACGACGGCCGAGTCCTCCGGCAGGCCGAGCTGGTCGAAGACGCTGTCGTCGTCGGCGAGGTCGCCGCACTGCTTGATGACGGCTTCGATCTGGCGGTAGGCCGGCACGTTGCCTGCCGACGCCGCCTCCGAAAGCGACGCGCGGTAGCCCGCGAGCGCCGTCGGCACCTTGGACAGGCGCGACTCGATGTGCTCGAAATCCTCCTTGCTCACCTTCGGCATCAGCGCGAAGGAGTCCCGGATGGTCTGCACCGGCGAGTCGATGTTGTTGAGGCGGCGCAGGTCCTCGCCCTGGTGGTGGAGTTCCAGCTTGAAGGCCATCCGGTCGCGGAGCAGCGCGGCGGTGAGGTTGTCGACGTCGTCGAAGTCGTCTTCGTCGTCGGAGGCGTCCGTGGAGTCGTTGAGGGCGTCCACGTCGGCAACGACGTCGCGGATCCGATCTGCGACGGCGCTGTAGTAGTCCGGGCTGAAGTCCTGCAGGTCCCCGTCGTGGCCCTCGAGGCCGATTTCCGTTGCCAGGGTGGGGATCAGCTCGGCGAGGTCGTAGAGAAAGTCTTCGCAGGTGGCGTCGAGTAGCGATGGCTCGCGTTCGGACTCGGACGCGTGGTCCTCAAGCAAAGGATTGGTCATGGGTAGGCAGTGTAACCGAGGGAGCCGTTTTCCGCGCACCCCTACACACCAGACAAACCGCATTGTCTACCAAAAGAGCCCATCCCACCTCGAGAACTGGACAAAGCGGTCTAGTGCCGGGTACATATATTCACATGCCCGCGACAAGGACTGCGTTCCATCACCCGACCACCCCGGCCGCCAAGTGCCTGCACCTCATTCGCCTGCAGGAACAGTGCGTACGCCGCGACCTCATCGCGGCCACCGGCCTCTCGCAGCCCACCATCACCCGCGCCGTCGCCGCGCTGGCGAACTCCGGCTACATCGTGGAGCGCAGCGACCTCTCCGAGTCCACCGGCCGGGGCCGCCCCACCATGCCACTTGAGCTCGGGGAGCCAACCTGGCTGTACGCCGGGGTGGCCGTCGGCACCTTAAGCACCTACATCGCCCTGTTCGACCTCAAGGGGCGCACCCTACGCAGCATCGACGTCGACATCCCTGTCGCCCACATGAGCCCGGACGACTTCGTGCAGCACATCATGGCTGGCCTGCACCGGTTGACCGCCGGGATGGGCCGCACACTCGCGACGGTTGGTGTGACCACCTCGGGCACGGTCAACGAGGACGGCGAGGTCACCGCGGCCAACCTCGGCTGGTATGGGGTGCCCATCCGCCAGCAGATGCGCGAGCAGTTCGGCGTGCCCGTCGAGGTCGTCTCGATCAGCCAGGCGATCGTCGGCTCGGAGATGCAATCGAGCCTGGACATCGACACTCCGCCGGTGATGGCGTTGTTCGCCGACGACTCGCTGGCCTGCGCCATGTCCACCCCGACGGGTGTGATGGCCATCGACGTCACCAGCGACCACCTGACCACGCAGGGGCTCCTCGACACCATCGGGCAGCCCGCCATACAGTCGCTGCAGGAGGTTGTCGCGCTCGCGGAGCAGCAGCCCACCACGCGCCAGGCGCTCGACCAGCGCGCTCGCGGCCTCGGCTCGCTCGTTGCCACACTTGCCGACGCCCACTCCCCCAGCACCGTCGTCATCGCCGGCAGCGCGTTCATCGACGACCCCCAGGCGCCGGCGATGTTCGCCCGCACTGTGGTCGGCGAGGCCGAGCACACCCCGCAGCTACGCATGATCCCCTCGCACCGCGAGATCGTGCGGGACATCGCGCGCGCAGTTGCACTGGACAGGGTGCTACGTGAACCGCTCTGTCTAGTCTAGATTTGACGCATTTCTACAGGCTAGGTGTAGTATTTAGCTTCGTTTAGTACCGATTAGTCTATAAATCTACACCTGGAGAACTTCATGCACCTTCCAAAGTGGATGACTGGGTTCGGCGCCCAAGTGATCGCCGGCCTGATCATCGGCCTCATCCTCGGCCTCGTTGCCGCGGCTAACGACATCACCTGGCTCAGCGAAACGCTGAGCTGGGTCGGCAGCGCCTACGTGCAGCTGCTAAAGCTGCTCATCCCTCCGCTCGTGTTCACCGCGGTGGTCACCTCGATCGCGAACCTGCGGAAGGTGACCAACGCCGCGCGCCTCGCCTGGCAGACCCTGCTGTGGTTCGCCATCACGGCGTTCTTCTCGGTGGTCATCGGCATCATCGTCGGCGCCGTCATGCAGCCCGGCGCGAACTCGTCTGTCGACGCCTCCTCCGCCGCCGAACCAAGCGGCTCCGGCTCCTGGCTCGGCTTCCTCAACACCGTCATCCCGTCGAACTTCTTCGGCCTGGGCGTGAAGGTCTCGGAGACGAGCGCCTCGGTGAACTTTAACGTGCTGCAGATCCTCGTGATCTCCCTACTTATCGGCGTGGCCGCGATCAAGGCCGGCAAGGCGGCGGAGCCGTTCCTGCAGTTCTCCGCGTCGTTCCTGGAGGTTATCCAGGTGGTGCTGTGGTGGATCATCCGGCTTGCCCCGATTGGTTCGGCGGCGCTCATCGGTAAGGCGGTTGCCACCTACGGTTGGGAGGCGCTGGGCAACCTCGGCCAGTTCGTGCTGGCGATCTACGTGGGTCTCGCCCTCGTGATCTTTGTGCTGTACCCGGCTGTGCTGGCCGTCAATAAGGTGCCGGTGGTCGGCTTCTTCCGCCGCGTGTGGCCGGTGACTACCCTCGGCTTCGTCACGCGCTCCTCGATGGGCGTGATGCCGGTGAACCAGCGCACCGTCGAGGAATCGATGGGCGTGCCGCGCGAGTACGCGGCCTTCGCCATGCCACTCGGCGCTACCACGAAGATGGACGGCTGCGCCTCCATCTACCCGGCGATCGCGGCACTGTTCGTCGCACAGTTCTACGGCGTTGACTTGGGTGCGATGGACTACCTGCTCATCGTGATCGTTGCGGTGCTGGGCTCCGCGGCGACCGCGGGCACCACCGGCGCGACCGTCATGCTCACCCTGACGCTGTCCACCCTGGGCCTGCCGCTGGCGGGCGTGGGTCTACTGCTGGCCATCGAGCCGATCATCGACATGGGTCGCACCGCCGTCAACGTCACCGGCCAGGCTGTCGTCGCCGCCGTCGTGTCGAAGCGCGAGGGCATCCTGGACGAAAAAATCTGGGACGCCGCACACAACGGCGCCCCAGCTCCACAGCGGGTCTAGCGAGACCTACTGCTCGATATCCGCCCCGCCACCCGTCGCGCGTAGCGCTCCGATCACAAGCTCGAGCGCCGCGCGAACGTTTTCCACACGCTGAGCGGTCTCATCGTTCTCGCGGTCGCGCAGCATGCCGTCAATCAGGATGTCCTGCGTGCCCGCCGCCAGGAAGCGGGCAGTGTCGCGCAGCGTCTCCTCCGACAACTCGATAGGGTTACCCGCCTCGATCTGCGCAAAGATCTTCTTCAGGTAGGCATCCGTCAGGATCTGGCAGATCTTCTCGTTGAGCCGACCATGCACCGAGGAGTTAATCAGGTGCTTGACCGCCTTGTCGTAGCGCCCCAGGTGATGTACCAGCCACTCCACCTGATCGGGGTACGTCTCGTCGATCACGATGTCATTGACGAACGCCTGGTAAGCAGGCAGGCAGATCTCGCAGGCCGCGGCCAGGATGAGTGCGTCCTTGTCGTGGAAGTGCTCGTAACACGCCTGCCGGCTCACCTGCGCATACTTCACAATCTGGGACAGCGAGAGTTCATCCACCCGGTAGTGAAGCAGCAGCTCCTTCGTCGCGCCAAGTAACGCCGTACGCGTACGGACCGCGCGCGGATCCATACTAAGTTCGCGTGATGTCATACCAGCAGGATACCTCACTGAGGCAGGCTCATCGCCCTACCAAACACTCCGAACACACTCATCGCGCGCTTGACGGCTTCCTCATAATTCTCGGACTCCGTCGCCGACTTCATAAAGATCGAGAACGCGCCCGAGCACAGGTAGGAAGCCACGTCGGCTGCCTCCTCGTCGGTCATCGGGGTGACCTCGGTGCGGATCGAGTTGACCATGTCGTGCAGCATGGGCATCTCTGGCGTCGTAAAGCACGCCATCAGCGTTGCGTGCGCTGGGCCGTTGAGCACATTGCGCAGCAGACCGCGCACCTCTGCAAGCTGTGTGAACAGTGCCTGCAACGCCTGCGGCATCTCATGGGTCTTGTTGTATGTATCGATATAATCGTTGACCGCTGGCGCCAGCGCCCGCTGAATGGCAGCCCTGACAGCAGCACCGCGATCCTTGAAGTGCTCGTAGAACACCTGGCGGCTCATCCCAGCCTGGTTCACAATCTGGGACACCGTAATGTCCTCAACGCGGTTCTCATTCAACAGCTCAGTGGTTGTGTTGATGATTGCGTTTCGCGTCTTCACAGCGCGAGGGTCCTGGCTGCGTTCCCTTCTCGCCATCGGACACCAACTCCTCTCTCAATCGACCACAAAACACCTACTATGCCAGTCATGGACCTACATAGCGCAACAGTGGACCTATTACGAACACTCCTCCAAAATACGTGTGTCAACGACCTTACCCCTACTTCGGGGGGAGAATACCGCAACGCCGCCGCCCTCGAAACGTTCTTCGAAGGCACTCCCGTGCGTGTTCAAAAGTTTGAACCCGCAGCTGGGAGAGTATCAATCGCGTTCACCATCGAAGGCACCGACCCGACTGCGGAGCCCCTCACACTGCTCGGGCATACGGACGTAGTGCCCGTCGATAAGGAGCAATGGACCAAGGACCCCTTCGGCGCCGAGATTATCGACGGCCGACTCTACGGCCGCGGCGCCACCGACATGCTGTACATCACCGCAGCGATGGCCGCAGCCACCCGCGACGTGGCCCTGAGCGGGAAACGCCCGCGCGGCACGCTCACCTTCGTGGGCGTGGCGGACGAGGAGGCACGCGGCGGGCTCGGCGCCGGGTACCTCTCGCAGCTGGACCCGGAACCGTTTAGCTGGAAGAACTGCCTCTCGGAGGAGGGCGGCTCCCACCTGCCGGTGCGTGACGGCTCGGACGCGATCGTCGTCGTCATTGGCGAGAAGGGTGCGGCGCAGCGCCGCCTCGTAGTGCGCGGGGACGCGGGCCACGGCTCCGCCCCGCACGGCCGCGACATGGCCGTCACCAAAATCGGGGAGGTTGCCCGCCGCATCGCTTCGGTGCAGCCCTCCGTGACCACGGAGCAACCCTGGCCGGACTACATCCGCGCCTGGAAGTTCGACCCCGAGACCGAGGCCGCCCTGCTACACGGCGAGGGCTACGAGGCGCTCGGCGACCTGGCGCGCTACTCGCACGCCATGAGCCACCTGAGCATCGCACCGACGGTGCTGCGCGCGGGCGAGGCCATCAACGTGCTGCCGTCCATGGCGTACATGGAACTGGACATCCGCCCACTGCCCGGCCAGAGCCAGGAGTGGATCGACGAGCAGCTGCGCGAAGCCCTCGGCGACCTAGCAGACGAGGTGGAGATCCAGCACCTCATCACCGAGGACGCCACCATCTCCCCCACCGACTCACCGCTGTACGAGGCCATTTGTGACACCTACGCCGAGTTCTTCCCCGACGCGGTGGTGGTCCCGACCATCGCCACCGGCGGCTCGGACCTGCGCTTCGCGCGCCGCAAGGGCGGGGTGGGCTACGGCTTCGCGCTGCACGCCCGTGAACGCCACCTGGGCCAGGTGCTCGACCTGCTGCATGGCCACGACGAATACGTGGATATCGAGGACGTGCACCTCACCGTGGACGCCTACCGCAGCCTGTTCCGACGCTTCCTCGGCGCCTAAACGGGTGTGACAGATGGGGCTGGTGTGACATACTGGCGGGCATGAAAATTCGCACAGCCACACTCACCGCGCTCATGGCCGCCACGCTCTCAACCGGCGTGGCAGGCGCAGACGCCATCGACGACGCCCTAGCCAAACTGCCCGCAGGCCAGATCTCCTGCGACCAGGCATCCCGCTACTGGACCAACGACGCCGACTTCAACACCAAGAAGCGCCAGGCCCAGACCATCGCGGCCTTCGACCGCCGCGGCCCACAGATCCAGGCCGCGCTCGGCCGCGTAGAAGAAGCCGCCAACCGCTGCGGACTGCGCGGCACCACCGGCACGGCTGCAAACAAGCAGCAACCTGCGCAGCAGCCGGCCCGCCCAGCGCAGCAGACTGCTCCCGCACCGACCCCAGGTCCCGCACCGGCTCCCACACCCGCGCCGCAAGGCACACCAGTGATCACGCTGGCCCCCGCCAACGTGCCCACCTTCGACGTCCCAGTCGCGGGCGCGGTCACGCTGCGCCTGCCGGACCTGGCCGTCATCGTCCAGGAGCTGCTGGCCAAGCACACAGCGGGTTCCTCCCTGCCGTTCTAGCGGCTAGACAGCAGACCACTCGTAGCAGGTCTCGCCCCCGGCCGTGATTCGCACGCCCGGCGCGGGATCCAGCCAGGCGGTCACCGTCGCGCGCTCCGAACCGGATTCGAGCGCCACGGTGATCGCCTCATTTGTTTTGTCGGTCACCTCGAGGGTGGCGGTTTCGAGCCAGCGGTGGTTGCGTCGAAAAGCGATGAGCTTCTTGTGCTCCTCGAAAATCCACTGCCCCAGGCTCGAAAGCTCCGCGGGGCTGGCTGGCAGCGGCGGGCGCACCGGGTCGTCGGCGGCGAAGCCCTCCCCGCGCAGGCCCTCGAAGCCCTGCTCATCGCCGTAGTAGATGCTGGGCATGCCGGGCAGCGCCATGAGCAGCGCCGTGGCCACGAGCGCGCCGTCCTGCCCCACCTTCGAGGCAATCCGGTCCACGTCGTGGTTGCCGACGAACGTGTTCGGCACCATGTGCTCGCACAAATCGCGGTGGCGGCCCAGCGCGTGGTCAAGCTCCCAGAAGTTCACGTCCTTGATGGAGGACCACAGGGCCTTCCACAGCTCGTACTGGGTGACGGTGTCCAGGGTGCCGGCGGCGGCGATCTCCGCGTAGTCGCCGTGGATGACCTCCCCCAGGAAGAGCGCGTCCGGGAAACGCTCGCGCACACGCGCCAGGACGGTGCGCCAGAACTCCGGCGGCACCGAGTACGCCACGTCTAGGCGCCAGCCCGTGATGCCGCGCTCGAGCCAGTAGCACATGACGTCGGTGACCAGGTCCGCCACGCGCGGGTCCTCGTGGTGGAGGGTGGCCAGCTCGCCGTGCCCCTCCCAGTCCGTGTCGCCGGCCAGGCCCTGCGCCACCAGCGGGTGGGTGCGCGCGACGTGGTTGAACACGCCGTCGAGCATCACGTGGATGCCACGCTCGCGGCAGGCGGCCATCAGGTGGTCGAAGTCCTCGTTGGTGCCCAGGCGCGGGTCGATCTGGAAGTGGTCAAGGGTGTCGTAGCCGTGGGACACCGATTTGAAGATCGGGCCGAGCAGCAGCCCATTGCAGCCGAGCTCGATCAGGTAGTCCAGCCAGGGCTCGAGCTGCCGCAGGCGCGGCGCTGCGTCGTGCTCCTCACGGATCGGTGCGCCGGTGGCGCCCAGGGGGTAGACGTGCCACCAGATGATGTCTGACGTGGACAAGTTCCTCACACTTTCTATTGAGCAAAACTCAGTACTGTAGGGTGGTGTCCATGACTCAACAACGACGGAGGCTCAGCGTCGAGCAACGCCAGGAAGAAATCCTCGCCGCTGCCACGGACATCTTCTCCACCACACCTTACGTGGAAGTTTCCACCCAGGACATCGCCGACGCCTGCCACGTCTCCCAGGGCCTCCTCTTCCACTACTTCGACTCCAAGGCCGGGCTCTACACCGCCTTCCTCAAAGCACACTCCCAACCGCTTTTCGACGACCACCTCGACCCCAAAATCGACACCCACGAGGCCCTGCGCAGCACCCTGGAGCGCTACCTCAACCACGTCGCCGAGCACCCATTCGTGTGGCTCGCCGGTCGCCGCGGCGGCGCCGAACCCACCGAAGCCATCAACCTGCGCATTGAGATGCGCGACGCCTCCGTCGAAACGCTCTGCACCCTGCTCGGCCGCGACGACGAACACGCCGCACGCGCCGCCTCCGGGATGCTCGGCTTCCTCGACGCCGTCTGCATCGACTGGGTCGACGAAGGCTGCCCCGCCACCGACCGCGACGACATCATCGACACCGCCATCGGCGCACTCACGGGGGCACTCGACGCTACACAGAAGTAGTACTTCGAGAGGTCTATCCCCTAAGCTTTGCGCATGCACAAGTTGACCTCCGGCGCCCTCGTCGTCGCCCTCACCGGCACCGCCGTCACCGTCCCCGCCACCATCAACCCCACCGCCCACTACGCCGAAGCCCAAGGCATCCTCGGCCTCGGCGGGCAGGCGTTGCAGGGGCTCGTCGAAAAGGGCGAAGCCAAAGTCGCCGAACTCGAATCCCAACTATGGAAAGCCGAGCTAGCGCTCAAGGGCGCGCAGGCCCTCATGGAAATGAAACGCTGGGGCGTCGTCCTCGCCATCGGCGAAGAAAACAAAAAGGCCAAGCAAGCCGAATACGACCAGCAGAAACTCCTCGTCGACTCCGCCGAACTCCTCGTCCGCACCACCAAAACCTCCCTCGACGCCGCCCGCAAAACGCTCGCCGTCACCAAAAAGCAGCTCGAGGACTTCAACGGCAAAGACCCCTCCGCCTACGAAGACGCCCCCGAAGCCGACACCAAACCCGTCGCCCTGCCCACCAACCTGCGCGAAGCACTCGAGAGCATCACCGCGCAGCAGGAAACCGTCGCCAAGCGCCAAGCACTTTTCGACGAAGCCGACTCCGCCTACACCAAACGCAAAAAAGAAGTCGACTCCAGCTGGTTCAGCTGGCTCGCCCCCTCCAACACCAAGGAACTCGAGGGCCTGAAGAACCGTCGCGACGCCCGCAAAGCCAAACTCGACCTCGAACAGGCACGCCTGGACAACATCAAGCGCTCCATCGAACTCTTCGAAACCGTCGAAGCGGAAACGCCTTCACATGAGGGCCACGGCGCCGACCGCTACGACGCCACCACCCCCACCAACATCGACGACGCTTCTCGACAGCTCGAGTTCGCCAACAGCACCCTCGAAGCCGCCACCCACCGCAAAGCCAACATCGAAGCCAACCTCGCCGCACTCACCGGATGGCAAGAACGCAACCCATTCACCGGCTTCTGGCACAACGCCGACAAGTGGGGACTCGAGCGAGCCCTCCGCGCCGCGGACAACGACATCGCCGACGCCACCAAACGCATCGCCGACAAGGCCGCCGCGCTGGAAGATCTGAAGAACGCCCCCGTGGAGACACCGGAGGTTGAGACGCCTTCTGAGACGGTGGAGCCTTCGGCGGCTGCCGAACCTTCTGCGGCTGCCGAGCCTTCAGCGGCTGCCGGGCCGACCGAGGATTCCGCCGCGCGGACACCGGAACCGTCGGAACCTGAAGCGCCTGCCGAGCCCGAAGCTTCTGAGCCGGCCGCCGAGCCAACCACCGAGCTGTCCGCGGCAACCTCAACACCAGCGACAACGTCTACCGTAGCTTCGGAGGAGTCCGCCCCGCGGACACCCGAGGCTACCGAAACCGTCGAACCCGCAGACACTTCCGCCGAGCCCGAAGAC
Organism: Corynebacterium sp. NML140438; assembly: GCF_001875725.1. Classification (GTDB taxonomy): domain Bacteria; phylum Actinomycetota; class Actinomycetes; order Mycobacteriales; family Mycobacteriaceae; genus Corynebacterium. The sequence continues at coordinate 58,317 of NZ_MLCQ01000010.1, forward strand.
CAAATCGATATCGACGAGCTCACCCAGAACCTCGACGAAGCAAAGAAACTCGAGCAGGACATGCTCGATCTGCAGAAGCTGCTGCAGCAGTACATCAACAAGCCTGAATCTGAGACGGCCAAGCCGTCCGAGGCATCCGAGGCTGAGGTCTCACCAACGACCGTGACCGAAGTGTCCGCGGCAACCTCAGCACCAGCAACAACGGCTACCCCAACCTCAACCGAGGTGACCGCCGCGCGGACAACTACTTCAGCAAAGCTGTCCACGGTAACCGTCGTCCCAGCAACCTCGTCCGAGGTGTCCGCCGCGCGGACAACCGAGGTGCCGGAGCCGTCAACGAAGCAGTCCGCGACAGCCTCGGTACCTGCGACGAAGCCGGAAGGTTCCGCGCCGCGGACAACCGAAACGACTGAATCGGCCGCTGATCATTCCGCCGCGCGGACAACTACTTCAGCAAAGCTGTCCACGGTAACCGTCGTCCCAGCAACCTCGTCCGAGGTGTCCGCCGCGCGGACAACTGAGGCGGCGGAGCCGTCGGCGAAGCAGTCCGCGGCAACCTCGGTACCTGCAACAAGGCCGGGAGGTTCCGTGCCGCGGACAACCGCGCAGACGCCAGAAGCTACGCAGCAGGCGGAGGGGCCGTCGACAAGTAGTTGGCTGTGGCTGATCCTGCCGCTGCTGCTGGCGCTTGGATTCGGCGGTGCGGCGTACGCGGACCTGATTCCGGGCGTGCGGCTGCCGAAGATGTAGCGAAGTGCGCACCAGATTCCTTGTTTTCGCTTAGCGCCAGGCTAGTTTGGAAAGCCCAGGTCGCGGAAAGCGCATGGGGGGATTTGGTGTCACCCCAGCCGGAGTGAGTGACAAAAGACGCAACCCCAATCTGTCTAGCCGTTCGAATACCGTGGTAGTAAATGTGCTAGATGTTTGAGGTTGCGTCCTTTGTCACTGGCTCCCTAAGAAAAGATAGAAAACCTACTCAGACTTGCTCTCGCGCTTGATGAGCGGCTGTAGCTTGTCGCGGAGGCGGGCTTTCCAGTCGGCGGCGGCCTCCTCGTAGCCGTCCTCGTGGGGGTGCATGCCGCGGTGGGTGAATTTGACGCGGGTGTCGCCGTCGGGGGCGTCTTCAAGTTCGAAGATGATGTCGGTGTCGTCCCACTCGGGGTCCTCGAGGAGGTTGCCGGTGGGTTCGACGCGCCAGACCAGGCGGTCGCCTTGCTCGGCTTCGGAGACGTAGAGCTCGGCGAATTGGTCGTCGTTTTGGAAGTGGAATTCGCCGCCGGCGGTGTCGGCGGAGCCTTCGATGGTTTCGTCCCACCACTCCTGCGGCCTCGTGATGGCGCGGAAGACTTCGGTGCGGCTCGCCGGGACTTCGAAGGAGGTGGAGAAGTCTTTGACGGCGCGGAATTTGGTGCCGTCGGAGAATTCGTAGTCGGGCATGGCGCCGTCGGGGTCGTAGATGGAGACGTCGAAGCCTTGGTCGCGGATCTGCTTGATGCCTTCTTTAATCAGCAGGCGGCCGGCCTTGTTGAAGGAGGTGACGTGGGAGACGTCGAGGACCAGGCGGTTGCCGGCGAGGCGGTATTCGCCGAGGTCGTGGAGGATTTTCTCGGCGGCGGTGAAGTTGATCATGCCCTGGAGCTGCACGACCGTCTTTGCTTCTCGACGATCCACCGTCCGGATCCCTGGCGCCGCGTAGTAGTCGGCGCTCATCAGGTTGAGGCCGAGGGATTCGGACAGCTCGCGGAAGATCTTCACGCCGCGTACCGAGTTGCCCTGCTTGTCCAAGCGAGGGCTGAGCGACGCGATGCCGAGCTGCCCCGGCATCGTCCCGATGAGGCCACCGGCCACACCCGACTTGGCGGGGATGCCCACATTGACCATCCAGCGGCCGGAGCCGTCGTACATGCCGGCGGACGTCATCACGGCTTGGGTGACTCGGCTGGCTTTCGCGGACATGATGCGCTCGCCGGTGATCGGCTGGACGCCGCCGTTTGCCAGGGTGGCGGCCATGACGGCGAGGTCGCGGACGGTGACCAGGATGGAGCACTGCTGCGTGTAGGAGTTCACGGCGTCGTGGGCCTGGTCTTGGACCATGCCGAACTCCCGAAGCAGGTGCGCGATGGACAGGTTGCGGTGCGCGGTGGCCAGCTCGTCCTCGAGGATATGTTGGTCGATGCGCAGCTCACGGCCCGCAAGCCGGGAGAAGAACGACCGAATCTTCTCGACGCGGTCTTCGACGCTCGAATCCGCCCCGTTGATGAGTTGGTTCACGGCGATGGCGCCCGCATTGATCATGGGGTTTGAGGGGCGGTTGGTGGCGTCGTCAAGTGAGATGGCGTTGAAGGCCTCCCCGGAGGGCTCAACCCCCACAACCTTGTGTACTTCTTGGGCGCCGAGTTCCTCGAGTGCGAGGGCGTACACGAACGGCTTCGAGATCGACTGGATGGAAAACTCGTAGCTGTCGTCGCCGACGGAGTAGAGGTGGCCGGACGTGGTGCACACGGCGAGGCCGAGCTTGTTTGGGTCGGCGGTGCGCAGCGACTCGATGTAGTCGGCGGGCTCTCCGGCGTCGTCGTCGCGGACGAGGTCGAGGATCTTATCGAGGTACGCAGGCACTGGGGTTGGCATGCCGACCAGCTTACTTCCCACATAACATCCCACATAACATCCCACATGTGGGATGTTGGGTGGTATGTTGAGTTTATGCAGGTAGCAGAAGTATCGAAGATCGTCGCAGATCTGCGGTTGGTTGGTGAGACACCGCAAGTTGAGGTGAAATCGAACGTCGGGAAGAGCATTCTGGAGACGCTCTCCGCGTTTGCGAATACGCGGGGTGGGGTGATTCTCGTTGGATTGAGCGAGGACGCCTCTTTCACTCCGGTTGATGGGTTCGATGCGCAGCGCGCCCAGGATGCGATCGCGTCGCGCTGTGACCAGCTTTCTCCGGTGCTTCGGCCGCTCGTAACGCCGGTGCCGTTCGAGGGGTCGGCGATTATAGTCGTCGAGGTGCCCGCCCTTCCCCCGCGCGAGCAGCCCTGCTACGTCAAGGAACGGGGGATGTACAAGGGCAGCTTCACCCGCACCGGCGAGGGCGAGCGGCGCCTCGAGTCCTACGAAATCGATCGTCTGCTCGAGGAACGCACCCAACCAACGTGGGATGAAGAGCCAGTGACAGACGCCTCTCCTGACGACCTGGATACCGACCTGCTCACCCCCTACCTTGCTCACCAGAAATCACTGCGGCCACGCACCTTCAAGCAAGGTGATGTGACGGCAATGCAGCGCCTCCGCATCCTCGACGGTGAGCATCCCACACTCGCTGCGCTTCTCACCATGGGCGAGTACCCGCAGCAGTTCTTCCCACGCCTAACCATTACGTTTACCCTTCTACCCGGCACTGAGATCGGGGAAGTCGCCGAAGGGATTCGGTTCCTGGACAACGCGACGCTCACCGGCACGATTCCCGAGATGGTCGAAGCGGGCGTCGAACTTGTGAAGAAGAACATGCGCACCGCGAGCGTCATTGGCGATGTGTACAGGAAAGACATGCCGGACTACCCGGTGGAGGCAGTACGCGAGGCGCTGGTCAATGCTGTCATGCACCGCGACTACTCCCCCGCCGCGCGCGGCGGCCAGGTCCAGATAATGATGTTCGTCGACCGTCTGGAGATCACGAATCCCGGCGGCCTCTACGGTGGCGTCACCACGGAGAACCTCGGCGACGCCGGGGTCAGCAACTCGCGCAACCAGCGGCTTTCTACGTTCCTGGAAGAGCTCCGTTTTGACGACGGCGGGCCCGTCGCGGAAAACCGTGGCTCCGGAATCGCCGTGATCGAGCAGGCGCTTGCCAAAGCGCTCATGCCCCCACCGACGTATGCGAACTCGCTCACGCACTTCACGATCACCTTCCACAAGCGCAGAATCATCGCGGCAGAGCGGCACGGGACGGCCATCGACCAAGTGAAAGATCTCCTTGCCACGAAGGAATCCTGGTCCACTACCGAGCTCGTGGCGGAGACACAGCTGAGCCGAACCGCGGTCCAAAATGCGCTGAATCGCCTGGTAGATGCGGGTGATGCGGAGCGAACGGAGCCACATAAGAGCCCCCACCAGCGCTACCGCGCAACATAACATCCCACATAACATCCCACATGTGGGATGTTGGGTGGTATGTAGGGCCTGCGATTAAACACGGGTATATTCGTGTTTATGTTCATTGACGAGAAACCGAACCCGAAGCAGGCATACCTGAGCGACGAGCACGCCGAGATCATCAAGGCGACGCTCCCGCCGGTAGGCGCGAATATCCAGACGATCACGAAGACCTTCTACAACAAGATGTTCACCGCCCACCCCGAGCTCATCGCGGACACGTTCAACCGCGGCAACCAGAAGCAGGGCGCGCAGCAAAAGGCGCTGGCGGCGTCGGTAGCGACGTTCGCCACGCAGCTGGTGGACCCCGACGCACCGGACCCAGTGATGATGCTGGACCGCATCGCGCACAAGCACGTCTCGCTGGGCATCACGGCGGACCAGTACCAGATCGTGCACGACAACCTGATGGCCGCCATCGTCGAGGTGCTTGGTGACGCCGTCACCCCAGAAGTCGCCGAGGCCTGGGACAAGGTGTACTGGCTGATGGCCGACGTCCTGATCAAGCACGAGGGCAAGCTCTACGAATCGGATGGCGTGGAGGCAGGCGACGTGTTCCGCACCGCCGCCGTCACGGAGAAAACCCAGCTCAGCGGCACCGTCTACGCCTACACCCTGGAGGGTGACTTCACTGCGCCGCGCCCGGGCCAGTACACGTCGGTGGGCGTGAAGCTGCCGGATGGGGCGCGCCAGCTGCGCCAGTACTCCATCATCGAGGGCGACGCCTCCCACTACCGCATCGCCGTGGAGACCGAGGGCGAGGTGTCCACGTTCCTGCGCGACCACGTCAACGTCGGCGACACCGTCGACGCCACCCTCGCCGCCGGCGACCTGGTGCTGCAGCCCGGCACGAACCCGGTGGTGCTGATCTCCTCCGGCATCGGATCCACGCCGATGACCGGCATTTTGGGGCACCTCGCGGCGGAGGGCTCGCCACGCAAGGTCACGGTCGCGCACGTCGACGAATCGCAGCAGTCGTGGGCACAGGCGGATGAGATGCGGATGCTCGTCGAGAAGCTTGACGACGCCTCCCTGCACCCCTCCTTCCGTGCCGAAGGCCAGCGCCTCAACGTCGCTGACCTGGATGTTTCCGGCGCGGACGTATACCTGTGTGGCGGCGAGGGCTTCCTGCAGTCCATCCGCGACGACCTCGCCGAACTGGACCCGGCGAACGTGTACTTCGAGCTATTTAGTCCGAACGACTGGCTGATCGGTTAACCAGCCGGGCCCCGCACTGCCCCGGCGCGTCGAACGGCATGAAGTCGAGGTGGTGGGGGCCAATGGTGGCGTCGATAAACCCCTGGTGCAGTGCGCAAATCGCGGCTGCGGGCGGGGTGCCGTCGGCGGCGACGAACGGGCAGGCCTGGAGGCCGACCTCCACCGAGGCATCGCCGTCGGCCTCGCGGACGAGGGGGTCGAAGCCCATCTCGCGCAGGGAGCGCAGCACCACGGTGGCGAGCTCCTCAAAATCCTCCGGTGGTTCGCCGAAACGGTCCGCATTGCGGCGCGCCCACGCGCGGCCGAAATCGCGGGCGGCATCCAGGTCATCGCCGGCCAGCGTCTCCGTGAGGGTCTCGACGAGGGTGACGTACTCATCCATCACCGCGTGCTGCTGCGGGGTGCGCACGTGGTACACGTGCGAGGGGCGTCCACGTGTGGAGCGGCTGGCGACGCGCCAGCCCACCAAGCCCCGTTCGGCCAGCTCATCGACGTGGCCGCGCGCGGTGTTGACGTGGATGCCCAGCTTCTTGCTCAACTCGCTAAGCAAGGCGCCCTCTGGGAACGAATCGAGCGCATCCAAGACCTCACGCTGCTTCGGGCTCAACTCGGCGACGCGACGCATCAACTCCGCGGTGGGCAGGGGGATGGCGGCGTCGATAGTCATAGTTCGATCTCGCACTGCGACGGGCGGCTGTATGGCACCAATCTGTGCATCATGCCGCCACTGAGTTCCTCCAGGAAACCGGCGTGCAGGGCACAGATGACGGAACTCGGCGCGCTCACGCCCACCGACGTGAACGGGCAGGCGTTGAGGCTGATATTGCCGGACGGGTTCGGGTAGGAAGGGTCGAAGCCGAGGTCCCGCAAAATGGTGATGAGGGCGCTGAGCTGGCTCGACCTTGTGGAGCCCGCCTGCACCTCGCGGCCGTCGTGGGTCTGGCGCGCCCACAGGCGACCAATTTCCTTCGCCTTCTCCTCGTCGCCCTCCGTGAGGCACTCCGCCATCGTCCTGACCAGGCCGATGTACTCGCGGGTGACGGCCGCATGCTTCGGGGTGCGGGTGTGGAAAATGTTGCTCGGGCGGCCACGGCCCTCGCTCGGGGCCGTCGTGACACTGACCAGATCCCGCGACAGCAACTCCTCCAAGTGCCCACGGATCGTGTTGGGGTGCATCCCCATTTCTTCGGCAAGGACACCTACCTGCGCACCGTGCGGATGCATGGCTAGACGATCGAGCACCTCGCGCTGTTTCACGCTCAACTCTGCGGCGCGGGCCATCAGGTCCGTCGTAGGTTGAGGCGGGGTCGCCGAATCCACGTGTCCTCCTTCGGTCAGAGCTCTTCACCAGCTTAAACCGAAATCGCCGATTTTCCCTATTTCAGGCCGTATTAAATGGAAGAACGTGGCTAGGCCAGCATCAGACATGCGGGCGAGCCGATCCATGCTCGTAACAATGAGCTGATCGACGTGACGCAGATACCCCAGCCGCCCAGAGCTATTCGAGTTTCCGGTCTAGGTTCTGCCTGATAGAACTCACCCGGACATAGCCAACCTTTGCTCTACAACAACGTCCTGGTGTTCGTCCAACTCTATCCATACACGTGGCTGCGATGATCCACGTCAACGACTACGACGGTGACCTTCTTATCGTAGATATCGGCGATAACCCGGTAGTCCCCCACACGCCACCGCCACAGGCCCGATTTATCCCCCACGAGTGCCTTACCGCGCACACGAGGGTCATCAAGGCCTGCCACTTCGTGCAGCAGCCTACTCACGCGACGCTGAACCAGCTTATCCAGCTTGCGAAACGCCTTCGCCGCACGAGGGGTAAAACTAATCTCCCAAGCCACACTCGGCCTCTAGGTCCGCCAATGAAATGGTCTTCAACTCCCCTGCACGCACCGCCTGAGCATCCGCTTCAAGCCCGTAGATGTACTCCAGCTCGCCCAAATGCGCATCCAACGCCCGACGAAGATAAAACGCTCCTGGACGCCCCGTACGAGCACTCAACGCATCCAAACGACGCTTTTGTTCCTCATCAACCCGCACACTAATCACTGAACTAGCCATGTAAACAAGTATACATCCTGCACCTCGCCCCCTTACCTGGTACTTCGCTATCGGCCTTCAACCACGCAGCTAAGTCGATATCAATCATGCGGGCGAGGGACAAGATTTGCGCGAACGCCTCCTCAACTGTTCTCCCATAAAAGACGGTGGCGCCCTGTAGGCGGCTGCACTGGATACGTCATTGTGCTATTTTAGCCAACGTAGTCCCTCGGATCTGGGTCACAGACATCGACTCTGTGTTCCCCCGAGGGTTTTTCCCTATTTTAAACCGTATTTATTACGATCGGCACCGTGAATAAAAAAGGGCAGACCTCCGACGGCCTGGCGTGGGGCATCATCGCCGTATTCGTAACACTGGTGGTGGCGTTCAGCGCGCTGACCTCGACCGCAGGCAACGATGGCAGCTCGGCGCCAATCGACACCAGCGGCGCCACCACCCTCGACGTCGACATCCACGGCATGGCATTCACACCAAATCGTATCGACGTCCCCTCCGGCACCCGCCTCATCCTCACCATCACCAACTCCGACGACCAACAGCACGACCTCAAGCTGGGCACCGAATACACCGGACGCATCGACCCCGGCGACACCGTCGTCCACGACTTCGGCGTCTTCACCGAGTCCACGCAGGGCTGGTGCACGATCGCCGGACACAAGGCGATGGGGATGGTGTTCGACGTCGTCGTCGGGTCGGTGAGCCCGAGCGCTACGCCGAGCGCCGCGCCCAGGCCGGTAGTCGCCGCGGACGGGCCTGACGCCGGACTCGTCTACCGCGATCCGGCGCTGCCACCCGCGCCCGATGTGACTGTCCACGAACACACTTGGCACGTCACCGAAGGCGAGCGCCAGGTCGCGCCCGGCGTCACCCAACCCGTTTGGACCTTCGATGGAGAAATGCCAGGTCCCGTACTGCGGGGGCGCGTCGGTGATCTGTTCCGCGTCACCATCGTCAACGACGGCACGATGGAGCACTCCATCGATTTCCACGCAGGTGAGGTCAACCCCGATACGAACATGGCCCAGATCGCCCCGGGCGAATCGCTCACGTACGAGTTCGAAGCCCGCCGGTACGGAATCTGGATGTACCACTGCGCAACAATGCCGATGAGCTTGCACATCGCCAACGGGATGTTCGGTGCCGTCGTCATTGACCCACCGGACCTCACGCCTGTCGACGCCGAATACGTCCTCCTGTCACACGAGGTCTTCCTCGGCGAAGACGGTGCCGACCCCGAGCGAGTCGCCGCCGGGCTCTACGACCTCACCGCGTTCAACGGCTACCCCAACCAATACCAGCAGCGGCCGATTCCGGCCCGCGTCGGCGATACCGTCCGGGTGTGGCTCTTCAACGTCGGTCCCGACAACCCGCTGAGCTTCCACGTGGTCGGCGAAATCTTCGACACCGTGTTCAAGGAAGGCCAATACCAGATCCGAAATGCCCCAGATACCGGCTCACAGGCGCTTGGTCTCCTCGCCGCCCAGGGCGGGTTCGTTGAGATGACCTTCGACGAACCCGGTACCTACACCTTCGTGAACCACCAGATGACCGACGCCGAAAAGGGACAGCGTGGCCAGTTCGTGGTCACGCCCTAGGAGCTCGGCTCAGGCAATCCCGCCGAAGGCCGCCACAATCGTGGCCACCAGCGCCAGCGCGAGAGCGGACTGCCCAGCGGGGCGCTCCACGTGGGCGCCCGCCACCGGGGCCTCGCGCTGCCCCCGCAGCACCGCCACCTGCGCTTTCACCGCCCTGCGCAGCAGTGGCAGGTACGCCACCAGCACGGCGAACACGAGCAGGCTCATCACCACCCGCAGCCAGGACTGCTCTGTCAGCAGCCACACCGCCAGCGCGAGGTTGTACAGCACGACCCGGAAGTAGGTGCCCCGGGATAGTTCCAGCAGCCCGGCGCGCACCGCCTTCGGGCCGCCGCCCATCGTGGTGGGCAGCAGGTAGCTCATGGTGCCAATCAGCAGTGGCGCTACGAAGCCGAGCAGGAGCGCCAGCGTGGGGATCTCCGGGACCGTCCGCACGAGCCCTACGGCGTACCAGAGCATCGTGCCGATTAACCAAAACATCGCCACGAATACGGACAGGCCCGGGTAGGTGATGCGGTCGCGTGGGTCGCGCAGGACGTCGATAACGTTGACCAGGAACCCCTGGAAGAGCCACAGCCACGCACCGACGTAGACGAACGCACCAACCGCGACCACCTGCGAGATTCCCAGCAGTGCGCCGACGACGGCGCAGCCAATCGCGGCCACCGCGCCCCAAATGGCCACGCGGGTACGGTCGCGCATGCCGTTGATCCGCCACATCGTTGGGAACAGGACGCTCAGGCTCGACATCGCGGCCAGGCCCACAAAGCCGCCAACGTTGGTAAACAGGTGCGCCTGGCGAATCTGCTCCTGCCAGGTGCCCGGCAGGCCCATCGACAGGGCCGCGCCGAAGCACACCCCTACCAGCAGGCAGGCAGCCGACGCCACGTACCCAATCGCCGCGGGTCGGTGCCGCTTCTCCGGCCCGGCGTCACGCACCAACCCGGCAAGTACCACCGCGTGCCACAGCACCGCACCCGCTACCAGGCAGCCGCCGACCCAGGTGACCAACCAGTGCAGCTCCCACCAACTGGCCAGAACCTGGCCCACAAGCACCAACACGACGCCCGCGTTCAGGATCCAGGTGCGCCACAACTGGGCAGGGCGCGCTTCCTCGGGAAGGCGCTGCTGCAGGAAACGCTCGGTCAGGTTCACGCTCCACAGCACAATCGAGTTCGCCACGATGCCAAGGGTGAAAATGTGAATCAGCAGCCACGCCGGTTCGGGAAACAGCGTGTGCGTCAGCCCAATCAGGATGAACACCCACATCCAGATGCTCACCGGCTTGGACGCCTTCCGGTGCCAAGTACGCGCACTCATTTAGGCCGCCACCTTCGCGTCGCCGGACTTTGGGTTGTCGTGGAAGCACCACCAGGTCACAGTACCGAAGACCAGGGCTGCGCAGGCGATCATCACGAGGACGTTGTGGTACGCCCCAGCGTAGGCCGGGGCGGCAAGGGCGTTGGTGGAGGCGTCGTAAATCGCGTCCATGCCGAGTGGCTGCAGCTGGGCGGGCAGGTTGCGCACCATCCACATCGGCAGCAGCGAGCCGGTCAGCGCGACGGTGACGAGGGTGCCGAACTCGTAGGAGACCTCCTCGACGCCCGCCGCCATGCCGGAGCGGTGCAAGGGCGCGGCGCCAATAATCGCGATCGAGGACACGCTCATCACCGAACCCGCCGAAAAACCCATCACGGCCAGCGCCGCGATCTCGATGCCGAGGCTGCCCGCGTCCGAACCCCAAATCAGGGCCGCGACACCCGCAGCCGCGCCCAGGAAACCGCCGCCGATCAGCGGCAGGAAGCCAATCTTGTGCAGGTAGGCGCCCCCAAGTGTCGACGCCGGAATCGCCGCCGCCGCCATCGCGATGATGGTCGCACCCGCGTGGAGGGGGGAGAAGCCGTCGACAAGCTGGAGCTTCTGCGTGGTCATCAGCTCGGCGCCCGCCATGAAGAACATGCCACCCGCTGCGGCGACGACGCCGCCCGTGAACATGCGGGACTTGAAAATGTCGAAAGTAAGCAGCGGGTCCGAAAGCTTCCCCTGCCTGCGCACGAACAGCACCGCCCCAAAAACGCACAGCACCGCCGCCACCACGAACAGGGACCAGCCAGAGTTCGGGTTCACCAATTCTTTGATAGCCATGGTCAAGCCCGATAGCGCGAACAAGGCATACACCGACGACACCACATCCCAGTGCTTCGCCGGGTTCGGCATGTTCTCCGGGGCCAGCCAGAACGTCAGGCCCAGCGCGATGAGCACGATCGGCACATTAATAAGGAAGACGGAGCCCCACCAGAACGCCTCCAGCAGCGCGCCGCCAACCAGCGGGCCCAGCGCCGCACCCACCACGGCCACCGACCCCCAAATACCGATCGCGGTGTTGCGCTCCCGCTCGTCCGAAAACGTCAAACGGATCAGCGCGAGCGTTGCCGGCATCATCACCGCAGCACCCATGCCGAGCAGCCCGCGCGCACCCACCAGCAGCCACGCCGACGGCGCGAACGCCGCCGCCAACGACGCCACCCCGAACACCACCAGCCCCACAATGAACATCAGACGATGCCCCAGCTTGTCGCCCAGCGTGCCCGTGCCCAGCAGCAGCCCCGCCAGCACCAACGGGTAGGCGTTAATAATCCACAAGCCCTGGGTCGGGGTGGTGTGCAGCTGCTCGTTGAGCTCCGGCATTGCCGTATACAGGATTGAATTATCCAGCCCGATCATCAGCAGACCGAGCGAAATCACTGCAAAGAAAGTCCAGCGCTGACTTGGCGTCGAATCAGTCATAGCAACAAGCTACACCCGAGGAAAGCTAATCGACGCCTCTCCCCCCTCCACCGAAACATCCACACGGCCGCCCACCGGGAACGTCAACAAGGGGTTCGTGTGCCCAAACGATGCGTTCGCCACCACCGGCTTCCCCCTCAACTCAGGTATCGACGCCACCATCTCCTCCACCATCAACCTCGTGACACGGCTCGCGGTCTGGAAACGCCCAATCACCAAACCTTCAATCCCGTGACCATCCGGGGCCTGCAGCAACGACACCAGCTCACGCCGGAAATCCATCACCGTGTACTTCCCCGTCACCTCCGCAAACAACACCGCATCATTCAACGACGGCATAAACTCCGTGCCCGACAGCAACCCCAACGTGCCCAAATTCGACCCAAGCGCAATCCCCTCAGCGCGGCCCTCCTGGATCACCCACCAGCCATCATCCGGCTCCTGCACCCGACCATCCTGATTAATAAACCAATCATCGTCCGTGAACCAGTCCCCCGGCTCCCACACGATCGGCCCGTCCGTAAACGCCGCCTGCACAAACGCATCACGCGTCACCTCCCCGAAATCACGCATCCCCAACGTCGACCAGTGCGGCCCCACGTACACCACCTGGCCCGTCTTCGCATACACCGCATTCGCCAACGCCGACACATCCGAATTCCCACACAAAAACTTCGGGTGCTCCGCAATCACATCAAAATCCAGGTGCGGCAGGATCTCGTTGCTCGTGAAGCCGCCGATCACGCTCATGATGCCGTCGACAGAAGGGTCGGAGTAGGCGTCGATAAGATCCTCAGCCCGCAACTTACCCGGCGCGGACCAAAACATGTCCGACACCCGCACATTCGCCCCAAAACTCACAGACAGGCCAAGCTGCTCCAAACGGCGCGTCGCCAACTCGGCCACGAACCGCCCCGCCGGGCCCTGCTCCACATACGCCAACGAACGCGCCGGAGCCACCACACGCACATGATCGCCCACCGACAACGGGCGAGGATACAACGCCATCAGTACAAATACACCGACGCGTTATTACCGCCCTGGCACCGGGCTCCCCCACCCGCCGGCCAGCACGACATCGTGTACGTCTGCCCCGTCACCGGGCTATACACACTCAACGACCCCGGGAACTCACCCGTGGCTGCAGCCTGCTCATTAAACACAGCCAACACGTTGCCTGCGAACTCCGACGACGTATTCCGGGTCTCCGCCGTCGCGTTCGAGAACCCCACACTCGACTCCATCGGCTCACGCCGGTTCACGTTAGGCTTGTTGCCCTGGCTGTTCTGGTTGCCCTGGCTATTCTGGCCGTTCTGGCTTTCTGGCGCGACCGTCTCAACCTCCGTCACAATCACCGGATCCTGCTGCTCCCCATTCGACCCATCGGAACGCACAAACAAAAACGCCACCGCACCCGCCAGCGCCAACAACACCAACGTCCCCAACACCGACAACGCCACCACCAGGCCAGTATTACTCTTCTGCTGCTGGGGTTGGTAAGGCTGTTGGTAGTACGGCTGCTGGTACTGCTGTTGTGGCTGCTGTTGAGGTGCCCACTCGTCAGTGCCGGGGTGGCTCTCGTTTGACTGGTACGGGTTCGTCATGGGGGTTCCTTCAGGGATATGCAACAATACTGCAGCTCACCTTACTAGGTGTGCGCTGCTGATATGCGGCGTGGACGCTCCATCTGGAACTTTGCACCAGATTCCAGGTCGGCATTTTCGCGACCTGGGGAAACGCCACTCGGGTTGCCTGAAAAACCGGGATTGTGGTGCACAGCCCACTCACAGGAGTGACAAATCTGACATCGCTAATTATCTAGCACTTTTCTGACCTGGTGCTTTAGATAGCTGATCGAATTGGGTTGCGTCTTTTGTCACTGGCTCCCTGACCAAGTGCCAAATTCCTTCACCAAGAATCAGCGATCTGGGGGAGGATGCCGCAAAAGCTAGCCACGAAAGGGGATCCTGATACACAGGAAACCCTATGGTGAAGCAATCCAGGACTTGCGAGGATCTTCTCTGGCTATTTTTCGCACCTGGCTTCCCACCAATGCCCAGCTCGGGTAGCCCTCGTCCACTGCACGACGTATAGAAAACATATCGTTAAGCCGCCCTCGCACGTTGGTCTCCAACAGCTTCTCCTGATGGGGCACTCGATTACGTAGGCGAGTCAGCTTTTCAAAACGTCTCCCGATATTTTCCCTCGAACGATCATCGCTAGTCACATTCGGAAATGCCATATGCAGGCAGCTCTTCCACAAGATCTTGGCGTTCGCCCTGTGATCAGGAAGCGCTTTAATGCTGCGGTTTGCCGGTCAAGATTCTGATCTTTGGAGCTGACGCGCGCGTAACCAATTTTTTGACCCGCAACAGCCTCTGATTGTTCGGGAATGTCTAGAGGTAGTGACGGTTCTGTTTCATTACTCATGTACCCGCCCTAGCGAACAGTGGGTTAAACGCGATGGATGTAATCCCCGAACTGTTCATTTAGGGTGCGGCCCATGATTATCGCGACGATCAACGCGAGAGGTGGTGTGGGACTACAACGACGATGGGGATGATATGGCGTGGGAGTCTCTAAATCGCGCGATACGTGCGTCTGCTCGCCTGTCAAAAACTTTGGCCATTGGTGCTTCGCGAAGCGACTTAGTACCAGAAATGAAGCACCGGATATGTGCACCAGTGATTAGCCTAATCGTCCAGACTACACGCTGACACCTTAATCAAGAGGTGACGGCATTTATTATATGGATATTCCGTTGAATTTCTGGATCACAATCAAGCACAAATAGATCCCAGAGGGAACGCTCTGCCATCGCTCGACACATTAACGGCTTTTACATGACTGGTAAATTCCCTAGGTATTGTCTCTTCACCTAATGCCAAATCACGCCATAGTCGAGAGACACCAGCTCCTTCCATGGCGGGTTCGTCAACGTCTTTAGCCACACATGAAAGGCTATACAAACCCCATTCAGATTCATCAAAAGGGTAAGTGCCAAAGTCTCGCATATCCCTACGGAAATCTTGCATCATGACTTCGCGAATTACTTCGTCTCCCCCATGTGTAATTTCGTCAGTTACATAGAGTATCTGTGTGATCTCTCGAGCCTTATCCACTCTTTTTAAATACTGTTTATGGAATTGTTCAAGGTCAGACTCTCGAGCGAGGAAGTAAGTTGTAAAAAGAAGAGTTTCGCCCAACATATTAAATCGGATCACCGTCTACAGTGAAAGCTCCAGAATTTGTATACTTAGGCTGAGGGTAGCAGTGCCTTTTATGCACATTTTTTCCGAATTTGTTCGTGTACAAATCCGCATCTTTCTGCGCCTTTGTAGGATCTTTCGGATGATTGCCGTAAACAAACCCTACTATTGGGTTTCCCGATTCATTCTTTACCACTTGGCACTTCACTGTGTACATGCCCAGTTCATTTTTTTTCGCAGCCGAAAAAGCTGGAGCTGGGCTAACGAACAGTAGTGAAAAAGCAACCGGAATGGAAATAATCCACTTGGAGGTTTTAGAAATATTTCTTAGCAAAGTTCTACCTTGTCTATCTTATCTAGTCCACGAACAACCCACTTCACATTTTTCCTACTATGAGGGGAAACCTGTTCGCGAGAAGTATCTTTAGAACCCAAAATAGGAGACGTAACAGAAGTCATAACAACTTTGATTCTCATAGGCGCGTCGCAATTGTTATACACCTGGACAGCAGCCTTTTCCATTTTCGCTTCAACACACGATGGGGCAGTGTTAGCTGAACGGAACATCTGGCTAGAAGAATCTTCTTCCACCACTCCAGCCGCATAACCCTCGGGGATCGAAATGGACTCACCTTCGGATAGCTCCACAACCGAGTAAGCATCCTTTTCCAAACCAGAACTCCCCTCAACCGCCATGGCAGCCGGGGAAGAACAGGCAGCCATAGCGGTCGCTACTACAACTAAAGACCTAAAAACACGCATTTATTGCCACCAATCTCGTAACCCTTACTGGAAAGGTCAACCAATAGTACATTCGTCACGATAACTGAACTTAGTTACCTCCGCCACCATAATTATTTCTCGCCCAGTGCCCACCCTATTTCTATTAAAGGGTGAGCGCACTTCCCGGCATTTTTGTTGAGGTCATTCTTTCTTCCCAAAACATTGCTAAGCGAGAATGCGCGCCGGTACGCAGCATGAAGGATCTGCAAGGCTTGTATCCGAGGCACAAAGCACCTAAGAGCCGACTGTCGTGAACTGTAACCAAGTCGAATAAGCCAGCAGTTAACACACCTTATTTTCCGTAAACTGCCGACTATGGAAGAGAAAAACCTATCGTCATTAGTGTTTGGAAACGTCGTCCTTGAATCTCAGTTTTTGCGGACAACTCCTCGAATATATGCCGCTGACATGCGGTCTTATTCTTTACGACCCAGCCCTTATGCCACTCTCTCTGCCCCCTTAAATGATTTAAGAAGGCAGCTTCAACCTGACCATGCTGAGGCTATCGCTAAGAAAATCTTTGACTCCGTGGCTGAAGAGCTGAACGAAAAAATGCCGGCTTGGATTGATTGCCACGTCAAGGCGCTGGAGTTTTTCGGTAAACTGCCTGCGATAATCGTTTTTGATAATGCTGCAACGGCAACGTATCGACCGAAAAAGCACGCCACATACAGGATGGTCACCGACCGCTACGCGGCGTTTACGGACTATTACGGGAACACTGGTACCAACAAACCGCATCCGACAAACCCAACTCGAAGAATGGCCTGAATAAAGGCTAGGTTCTTTTTCGGAACTGTTTTCTTGCTTCCACTGGTGGAGTTTTGTGCGCGACGAGAAGTGATCGCTTGGGCTTTCACGCCTACGCGTTTGCGCAATCTTCTTAGTTGTAAATACTGAACGAAAGTTCCATAGACTTGAAAGCACTTTCCATTTACTGTCATAAGCAAAGTACAGATCCAACAGTAAGGGAGCTAAAGATGTCGATTAAAAAGCTTGCAAGAAAAACTCGTTCAGTATTGATTTTTGGTGCTGTTTTGGCTCTCGCTACCCCTGGCAGTGCGTTTGCCCAGGATGCAGAAACGCCCTTAGGCAGCGATGTAGTTTCTACTGCAGACATCGAATCGGGCTTTGAGTTGCTTTCCGGAGAAACCAAGACCGTAGACTTGTCGGATTCCACCCTGAAGCAGTCAGCGGAAATTCATGCTGATAGCGCGTCGGCTATGAGCTTCTACAGTGCATCAAACACTGCTCCTGGGTGTGTGTCTGTTGAGCGTCATCTGTCTACGATCAAGATCCGGAATAATTGCCCTACTTCTGTTCGCGTGAAAGTTATCATGACTGGTCCGGTAGGGTCCCAGGATATTGAGTGTACAGGGGTTGCTCCGGGTACTGAAGTCACCGTTGCCCGGTTGAAGGTTCCAGGCGTTACTCGTATTGACCGAGTGGAGAATTGCTAATGAAGAAACTTCGTACCTTGGCGCTTGCACTCGCTTTTCCTTCTGTAATGCTTGCCCAGGCGCAAATCGCTCAGGCAGCAGGCATTGTCAAAAATGAACTGGGCATGGTCACTGTGAAATGCCAAGTAGTGGAAAACACTCCCGGCAACCCTATTGTGGGCTTTGTTGTAGGTAACCATCCAACAAACCTTAATGCTGCCAAATCCGATGCAAATTTGTACGAAAGCAAGTTTAACAACGCCCATAAGAGGCATTGTTATCCTCAGCGGAAGTACCGCCCTTCGGGTGCCTATGACACGAATTGGAACCCCAAGTAATGTCCAGCGAAATTACCCTGACCAAGACCTATTTCCTTGCAAAGGAAAGGGATTTGCCTCGGTGTTATCAGCGCTATCTTGAACGAGTGGAGCGCGTAAAGCAGTTCACGACCGTCTATCTGGTCGCTGATGTGGAGGTTGATGAGTCGGATCCCGTTGTGAAACAGAACTTGCTCCATGATCTCCAGGCACAAAGTGATGAACCGGTTAACGAGGATGAATGGAATATGTATAGCTATTCCACCGCGTTAGGGACGATCGATGAGCCTATTGAGCCCGGGGCAGCCGTGTCACGTTTGTGGGAGGACATGCTTTTGACCGACGACGAGGAGTGGCCTCGGTCTTTTATCAGCACTGTTAATTTCTCGTCTCTTATGTCACGGCCGAAGTAACGAAGGGTTCGCGTAACTCTCTTGAGCTACTGTTCGCCCATTGTGTGAAGCTAACTAACCAGTTAATCGCCTGCGAGCACTCCCAAAACAGCCTCAACCGTCTATCGCAATCCGCCTTATCGACGTCCTCTCCGGCCATAGTGAAATACCTCTCGAAACGAGCGGCCCCGAGCATCGTCGCTAATGTTATCCTTTTCCGCCCACTCCCAACACACCAAGTTCCGGGTTGGTGTTTTCGCGACCTGGCGAAACGTCACGCTGGTTTGTTGGAAAACCGGGAGTGTGCTGCACAGGGAACTGACGCGAGTGACAAATCTGACGTCGCTAATTATCTAGCACTTTTATAACCTGGCACTTTAAATGCACGGACCAAATTGGGTTGCGTCTTTTGTCACTGTCTCCCACCGACGCAGCCCATGAAAGCAGCCCAAACGCAAAAAGAACCGGCCCTCCCGAAGGAGGGCCGGTCCGGTTGTGCCCGGGGGGGGACTTGAACCCCCACGTTCTTGCGAACACTGGCACCTGAAGCCAGCGCGTCTGCCAATTCCGCCACCCGGGCGGGCACTGGAACAATATAACACCCTTACATAGAGAAGTGCCAAATCGGCACGTCATGGGGCATAAAGGTGTTTCACGCTAGGTTGTGTCGGAATGCGCACCTATACTAACGGGGTTAAAGAAAGGAGGTGCATGCGGATGGGAGTCATGGATCGATTGGCAAAGCTGGACAGTTCGTTGCAGCGTGGCCTGGATAATTCGATGGCGGCGCTGTTTGGCGGCAAGGTGGTTCCGGCTGAGATCGAGGAGCTGCTGAAACAGGAGGCGCAGGACTCTGTTGTGGTGACTGACCATGATGAGTTTGTGGTGCCGAATGTGTTCGCGGTGGGTGTTTCTTCGAAGGATTTGGAGAACTTGTCGCAGGAGCGTGACCTGCCGGTGCACCTCGCGGAACAACTGACGCGGTATGTGCGCAACCAGGGCTGGTTCTTTGATGGGCCGGCGGTTGTGCGGATCGCGGAGGAGTCAGGGCTGCGTACGGGCCAGTTGCGGGTCAGTTCTTATATTGATCCGCAGCCGGAGGTCGCGAGTGGGTTTGATGCCATTGTGGCGGAGCCTACGAAGCGGTCGAAGGGTGGTCGGCACCGTCATGCGGCAAACCGGGATCAGGAGGATCACATGCATGAGCCAAATACGATGACGCCGGTGGAGGGTGGCGAAGCGACTGTGAGCCTGCTGTTGCAGGACGGGTCGTCGCGCACTTACTTGGTGCATGAGGGCTCGAATATTTTGGGCCGTTCGAATGATGCGGATTTCCGCCTGCCGGACACGGGTGTGTCGAGGCAGCATGCGGAGATTACGTGGGATGGCCAGGTTGCGGTGTTGGTCGATTTGCAGTCGACGAACGGCACGACGGTCAATGATGAGCCTGTGGAGAACTGGATGCTTGCCGACGGTGACGTGATCACCCTTGGCCATTCCCACATCGAGGTGCGGATCGTGGAGCCGAGGGCGTCGAGCCCGGCGACGCCGGACCCGGAGGAGGGCGCGCCGCGCTATACGGATGCGGCGTCGCACCCCCAGACAGAATTTTTCCAGGCCTAACGGCACAACAGGCTGAACAAGCCCCGATTTGAAGGAGTTCCTTTGTTGGATTCCGCGGTGATCCTGAGCGCACGCTTCGGGCTGCTCGCGCTGCTCTGGCTGTTCATTCTGCTGGTGTTGTGGGTGCAGCGGAAGAATGTGCGTGAGGTGGGTGGAGCTGGGCGTCGACAAGTGAAGCAGGCGGGAAAACCGCTGCAGTCGCGTGAGAAGGTCCGGCAGATTGCGGTCGTTGAGGGGCCGCTGCAGGGCTCGCACATGGAGATTGCGAGTGTGGAGCATGTGACGCTGGGCCGCTCGCCGGATAATGATTTCCAGCTTGGGGACGATTTTGCGTCCTCGCGGCACGCGCGACTGTTCCGCCGCGGCAGCGACTGGTTTGTTGAGGACCTGGACTCCCGCAACGGCACCTTTGTGCAGGGTATGCGCATTGACCAGCCGGAGCGGGTGTCGGTGGGGACGAATATCAAGATGGGGCGCACGATTGTGAGGTTGATGCCATGACGCTGCGGTTGAATTATGTGGCGGCATCGGACAAGGGTCTGGTGCGTGGAAACAATGAGGACTCCGCCTACGCGGGCCCGCACCTGCTGCTGCTTGCGGACGGGATGGGCGGCCACGCGGCGGGCGAGGTTGCGTCGCAGTTGATGGTCAGCCACATGGAGCACCTCGACCGGGATCCGGAGGACGCCGACATGTTGGCGTTGCTCGGGGCGGCTGCGGATGATGCGAACGCGACGATTGAGCGTTCGGTGGCGCAGCACCCGGAGCAGGAGGGCATGGGCACGACGCTGACGGCGTTGATGTTCAACGGCGCCGAGTTCGGCCTCATTCACGTGGGTGATTCCCGCGGCTATTTGCTTCGCGACGGCCAGCTTCGCCAGCTCACCGAAGACGATACGTTCGTACAATCCCTGGTCAACGAGGGGAAGCTGGACCCGGAAGACGTGTCGAGTCACCCGCAGAAGTCCCTGATTTTGAAGGCGTACACGGGCAACCCTGTGGAGCCGCACCTGGAGATGGTTCAGGTCCGTGCGGGGGATCGCGTGCTGTTGTGCTCGGATGGCTTGTCGGATCCGGTGACAGCGTCGACGATTGGGGAGGCGCTTGCGCAGGGCACGCCGTCGGTGGCGGCGCAGCGGCTGATTGAGTTGGCGTTGCGTTCGGGCGGGCCAGACAACATCACGGTGGTCATCGCTGATGTGGTGGAGGTCAAAGACGGCGGGCAGCACCCCGACTTGCCGACGGCCCCTGCGTTGGCGGGCGCGTTGGCGCCAGAGTTCGAGTCGACGCACCCGGACTCCTCGGCCTCGAGGGCGGCGGCGTTGATGCGGAAGTCGGAGACGATTCCGCCGAACCACAATCGTGAGGGCGGCCGTGATGGGTCGCAGCCGGGCGCGGGTGACGCGACGGCGGATGAGGAGGATGACCAGCGGTTTCGCCGCAAGGTGAACGTTTGGCCGTGGGTGCTGTCCGCGTTGGTGATTGTGCTGATGTTGTCGCTGGCGGCGGTGTTGTGGACGAACGATAGGCTCAACGACCGCTATTTTTTAGGCACCGACGGCGACGACGGCGACTTTGCGATTGAGCGGGCCGTCGGCACGTCGTTGTTTTCGGAGCCGCGCCGCGAGGTGATTCAGCGGGCGTGCATTAATGAGCAGAACAAGTTGCAGATTGTGTCGTCGAACTCGGTGCCGCAGGACTGCGTGATCTTCGGCGTGCATGATTTGCCGGAGAGCCAGATGAACACGGTGGAGAACTTCAAGGGCGGCACGTATGACGACGTACTGGGCATCCTGAACCGGTTGGCTGGTGAGGCGTTGCCGGTGTGCGTCGATAATGATGCCGCGAAGGACGCGCCGCAGGGTGCGTGCCGGGAGGTGAAGTAGCGATGTCTCGTGTGTTTCGGCGTGCGAAGGAGCTGTTGCTGCTGCTGTGCTCGGCGGGGTTGTTGCTGCTGATGTTGTTTGGCCTGGAGCTGAGCCAGGGCCGCACGATGTCGACGGAGATGCTCTACCTGGTCGGCGGGTTCGTGGGCGTGTACGCGATTGCCCACGTGGCGATTTCGCTGGCGGCGCCGTACGCGGACCAGCTGCTGCTGCCGCTGGTCTCCCTGCTCAACGCGATTGGCCTGGTGGTGATTTACCGCCTTGATCTGGCGGAACGCCCAGGGTACGCGCCGCTCGCGGAGCGCCAGGTGATGTGGTCCCTGGTGGGTGTGGTGCTGATGGTGTGCACGCTCGTGATCGTGCGCGACCATAAGGCGCTGGCCCGCTATTCCTACCTGCTGGGCCTGCTGGGCCTGGTGCTGTTGGCGTTGCCGCTGGTGTGGCCGCAGCCGCCCGGGTTCGCGGATGCGCGGATCTGGATCTGGTTGGGCCCGTTCTCGATCCAGCCGGGTGAGTTCTCCAAGATTCTGCTGCTGGTGTTCTTTGCCCAGCTGTTGGCGCAGAAACGCGCACTGTTTACGGTGGCGGGCAAGACGCTGCTGGGGATGAGCTTCCCGCGCCTGCGCGACCTGGCACCAATTTTGGCGGTGTGGGCGATCGCGATTGCGATCATGGCGGTGTCGAACGACTTCGGCCCGGCCCTCCTGCTCTTCGCCACGGTGCTGGGCATGGTGTACTTCGCCACAGGGCGTGCGTCCTGGCTGGTGATCGGCGCGGGACTGGTGGCCATCGGTGGGTACGCGGTGTACCAGGTCAGTGAGAAGATCCAGGACCGCGTGGCGAACTTCATGGACCCGCTGGCCAACTTCGACACCACGGGCTACCAGCCGTCGCAGGCGCTGTTCGGACTGTCCTGGGGTGGGCTGACGGGCACCGGGTTGGGCTACGGCCACCCGGAGATGGTGCCGGTGGCGCACTCGGATTACATCCTGGCGGCGATTGGTGAGGAGCTCGGGCTCGTGGGCGTGGCCAGCGTGCTGTGCCTGTTCGCCATCTTCATCACCCGCGGCTACTCGGCGGCACTGCAGGTCAGTGACACGTTCGGCAAGTTGTTGGCCGCAGGCTTAGCGACGACCATCGCTACCCAAATCTTCGTGGTCGCCGGGGGGATCTCCGCGATGCTCCCAATGACCGGCCTGACCACGCCGTTTATGTCCGCTGGTGGGTCGTCGATCATGGCGAACTACGTGCTGCTGGCGCTGCTGCTGCGGATCTCGAACGCGGCGAACAAGCCGGCAGAGTTTGATGCTTCGGCGATGGGTGCGAAGGCACCAGAGGCGGTGAGCGCGCGATGAACAAGTCCATCCGCTACGGCGCGGGCATTGCCCTGCTGCTGATTGTTGCGCTGCTGGTGAACTTCACCGTCGTGCAGGGTTTCCGCGAGGAGAAGTACGCGCAGAACCCGCTGAACTCGCGCACTGTGGTGGAGCTGCGCCAGATCAACCGCGGCCAGATCAGTGCCGGCGGGCAGGTGCTGGCGGAGTCCCACCCGCTCGAGGACGGCTCCTACCAGCGCGCGTACCCGAACATGCCGTGGTCGTTTGCTCCGGTACTGGGCTACGTGTCTGACCAGTACGGAACTTCCCAGATCGAGGCCGGCTACAACGGGCAGCTGACCGGGGCGGGCTCCGGGAAGTCCTCGCGCTTCCTGCGCACCGGGCTGGAGCAAGACGTGGTGGGCAACTCAGTCGAGCTGAGTATTGACCCGCACCTGCAGGCCCTGGCGTACGAGCAGCTTTCGAACCGCAACTACGAGGGCGCCATCGTGGCGCTGCGCCCATCCAGCGGGCAGGTGCTGGCGATGGCGTCGACGCCGTCGTACGACCCGAACGCGATCTCCAACCCTGACACCGCCGAGGGCGCTTGGGCCGAGGTGAACAACAACCCCGGCAAGCCGCTGCTCAACCACGCGACGCAGGACCAGCTGCCGCCGGGGTCGATCTTCAAGATCGTCACCACCGCGGCCGGGCTGCGTAACGGCTACACGCCGGATTCCCCGCTGACCGGCGCGCCGTCGATTACCCTGCCGGGCACGAACGTGCCCCTGACCAACTACGCGGGCCAGGCCTGCGCCGGGGGCGGGCAGGTGCCGCTGCGCACCGCGTTCGCCCTGTCCTGCAACACGGCGTTCGTGCAGATGGGCATGGCCGTCGGCGCCGACGCGCTGCGTGAAGCCGCACACGGATTCGGCATCGGCGAGCAGTACGACCTCGGCATGCCCACCGCGGCCGGTTCGCTCGGCGACCTGCCCGGCGACGCCGAGCTCGGCCAGTCCGCCATCGGGCAGCGCGACGTCACCATGACCGCGCTGCAGGCCGCCGTCATGGCGGGCACCGTCGCCAACGAGGGCCGCCGCATGGCGCCCTACGTGGTCAACCGCGTCCTCAGCCCCGACCTGCGTGAAATCGAAACCGCCAAACCCCACATGCTTTCGGACTCCATCACGCCCGAGGAAGCAAACACCATCAAGGACCTCATGTTCGGCTCCGAACGCGACACCTGGGGCTACGACGGCAACGGCTTCGCCTCCAAAACCGGCACCGCCGAACACGCCGAAGGCGCAGCACCCCACACCTGGTACGTCGCCTTCGACCCAGTGAAGGATGTAGCGGTGGGGGTCGTCGTCAAGAATGGTGGCGGCCTGGGCACCGGGGCGACCGGCGGGCAAGTCTCCGCACCACTCGGGCGCGCGGTGCTCTACGCGGCACCCGCAGCGCCAGCTGATGAGGAAGGAACCAACGCGCGATGAACTACGAAAACAAAGACGAACTCCAGAAGCTCATCGGGCCCGACTACCAGCTGCAATGGATCATCGGGCACGGCGGCATGTCCACCGTCTGGCTTGCCGACGACGTCCGCCACGAACGCGAAGTAGCCCTCAAAGTGCTGCGGCCCGAATTCACCGCCAACCAGGAATTCCTCACCCGCTTCCGCAACGAAGCCAACTCCGCGGAGGGCATCAACTCCCCCAACGTAGTCGCCACCTACGACTACCGCGAGGTGAAGGCCGACGGCGGGTTCCCCATGTGCTTCATCGCCATGGAATACATCCGCGGAGAATCCCTCGCCGACCTCATCGCGCGCGAAGGCCAACTCAAGGAAGACATGGCCCTTGACGTGCTGGAACAGGCCGCGCACGGCCTGGCCGTCATCCACCGCATGGGGCTGGTGCACCGCGACATCAAGCCCGGCAACCTCATGATCACCCAAAATGGGCAGATCAAGATTACGGACTTCGGCATCGCGAAAGCGGCGGCAGCCGTGCCGCTGACGCGCACCGGGATGGTCGTGGGCACCGCCCAGTACGTCTCCCCCGAGCAGGCCCAAGGCAAGAAAGTCACGGCGGCGTCCGACGTGTACTCGCTCGGCGTCGTCGGCTACGAGATGCTCGCCGGGAAACGCCCGTTTACCGGGGACTCCTCCGTCTCCGTAGCGCTGGCGCACGTCTCCGCCGAGCCGCCCGCGCTCCCCATCAGTGTGAGCGCCCCGGCGCGCGAACTCATCGAGATCGCCCTGCGCAAGACCCCAACCCAGCGATTCCGGGACGGCAACGAGATGCAGCTCGCCGTCGAACAGGTCCGCCAGGGCATGCGCCCAACGCAGCCGGGTGGCGAGACGGCCGTCATCGCCATCGAGCCCTCCCCGACCGCGTCCACCCAGATGCTCGCCGACATGTCCCGGCCGACCACGGCCCGGCCCGCCGCCCCGCGGCGCCGCCCACCTGTCCCGCCGCAGGCCCCGGCGCGCGCGGCGGTGCCTGCGCGGCCTGCCCCGGCACCCGTTGACGCTGCTGTTCCTGGGAAGCAGCGCGGCACCGCCGGCTACTGGGTCGGCATCGTGCTCGGCGTGATCACCCTCGCCGTCATCGGCGGCGTGGCCTGGGCATTCAACAACGGCACCCTCGGCGGCAGCACACCAAGCAGCACCGCTCCACGCCAAAGCGTGGTCACCCAAACCACCACCGTGGAAACCGCGCCCACCTACGAGGCACCCGTCGAGGAGCCGACCACGCACGCGCCCGACACCCCCACTGAGCACAGCAAGCACAGCACGCACAGCAGCGCCCCGGCCACGCTCACCATTGAAGACGAAACGCCAACGCAGTCGACCCAACGGCAGACCCACAGTCGGCCATCCGCGCCGGAGCAACAGCCGACGGAGGGGACGTCGATACATACTGAGGCGCCCACGACGCAGGCCCCCAACCCCCAGCCGGGCGGTGGGGAAATCGGCAACGGTGAACTAGACTTGCAAAATCTGCCAAACATCCTCGGAGGAAATGCGTAAATGACAACGATCGCCAACCGCTACGAGCTCGGCGCCGTCATCGGCACCGGGGGCATGAGCGACGTCTACGCAGCCACCGACACGGTGCTTGGGCGCGACGTCGCCGTCAAAATGCTCAAAATCGACATGGCGCGCGACGAAAACTTCCGCGAACGTTTCCGCAAAGAAGCCCAAAACTCGGCGCGGCTCAACCACACCAACATCGTCGCCGTCTACGACACAGGCACCGAAGAAGTCTCAGGTGTCGACGTCCCCTTCATCGTCATGGAGCGCGTCACCGGGCAAAACCTACGGGACCTCGTACGCGCGGAAGGCCCCTTAAGCCCCCAAAAAGCGGCCGCGTTCCTGCTGCCCGTCACGCACGCGCTGCAGGCCAGCCACGACGCCGGCATCATCCACCGCGACATCAAACCGGCCAACATCATGATCACCAACACCGGAGAGGTGAAGGTGATGGACTTCGGCATCGCCCGCGCGCTAGATGACTCCACCTCTGCCATGACGCAAACCTCCGCAGTCATCGGCACCGCGCAGTACCTCTCCCCCGAGCAGGCCCGCGGCAAAGCCGCCGACGCCCGCTCCGACATCTACGCCCTCGGCTGCGTCATGTACGAAGCCGTCACCGGCAAACCGCCATTCGAAGGCGAATCCCCCTTCGCCGTCGCCTACCAGCACGTCCAAGAAGACCCCATCCCACCGAGCGAGCGCGTCCCCGCCGACCGCGAACTGACCCCCAACGAGGCCGTCAACCTGGACAGCGTCATCCTCACCGCGATGGCGAAGCACCCGGCGGACCGCTACCAAACAGCCACCGAAATGGGCGAAGACCTGGCACTCCTCAAGCGCGGCGCCGTGACCAACGCCGCCCGCAGCCACCTCGCCGCCCCCGAACCCGAACCCGAACCCGTCGATGACGCCACCATGGTCTCCGAAACTGTCCAGGGCAACGCGCCACGCCGCACGCCGCGCCCCGAGCGGCCCGTCGGGCAGCTGCCGGAAAAGGCCGCCGCCGGTGCGGTCGGCGCTGGCGCTGGCGCCGGGGCGGCCGGACGCTACGCAGCCCACCGCCGCGAACACGAAACCACCACCCCAACCTGGATGAAGTGGCTCGCCATCGGGCTCGGCGCCGCCATCATCGGCGCCTCCGGCTGGCTCGCCTACTCCTACTTCTCCCCCACCAACGGCGAAACCAACAAGACCTCCCAAATGGTCATCATCCCGGACCTCGCCGACAAGCCACGCGCGGAAGCCGTCGCCGAACTCGAAAACCTCGGCTTCCAGGTCGCCGTGTCCGACGAACCCAGCCCCGACGTCAAGCGCGGCAACGTCATCGACACCAACCCAATCGCCGGCTCCGAACTCCAACGAGGCACGCTCGTCACCGTCACCGTCTCCTCCGGGCGCGAACTTACCGACGTCCCCGACGTCACGAACATGGACGCCCAAGAAGCCGCAAAGGTCCTCGAAGACGCCGACCTGGAACTGAATGCGGAGCTGCGTCGAGAAGCGAGTGAAGACGTGCCGAAGGGCGAGATCATCAGCCAGCACCCAGCCGCCGGCACCCAGATCTCCAAGGGCTCCAAGGTGACCGTCACCGTGTCCGACGGCCCCGAAATGGTCCAGGTGCCGTCGCTGTCCGGCGTCAACGTGAACCAGGCGTCCGCCACCCTCGGCTCCATGGGGCTGCAAGTCACCGTAAACAAGGTCGACTCCGAACGCCCGGACGGCGAAGTCATCGCCGTCGCCGGCGAAAACACCGAAGTCGCCAAGGGCACCACCGTCGAAGTGCGGGTCTCCAACGGCATGCTCATGACCATGCCGAACATCACCCGCATGAAACCAGCCGACGCCGACAAAACCCTACGCGACGCCGGCTGGAGCGGACGCCTCGTCGAAGGACCAACCGTCCCGACCGGCGCCCTCGTCGACAACGGACTCATCGGACACCAAGAAATCGCCGCGGGCGATACCGTCCGCCGCGACGCCGCCATCGGCTACAACCTCTGGCAGTTCAACGCCGAACGCCTGCTAAGGTAAAACACCTGACAGCTGGAAACGCCACCGCACTTGCTTGAAAAGGACTGACACAATGCCAAAGGCAAAAATCACCAAGGACCACCGCCCCGTATCCACCCCAACCGGTGTCTCCCGCACCCCGGTCAAAATCAACACCGGCGGCACCCCGATCTGGTACAAGACCATCATGTTCGGCCTGATGCTGCTCGGCCTCGGCTGGATCATCTTCTACTACATCGCCGGCGACCAGCTGACGTTCCTGGCGGAGCTCGGCCCGTGGAACTACGGCATCGGCTTCGCAGGCATGATCCTCGGCCTGCTCATGACCATGGGGTGGCGCTAGCCGCATTCCGGCGGATTTTTGTAGATGGTAGTAACAGGATGGTGGCTCCTAACCATCCCGTTACTACCTTTTGGGTTTCGGCGGTGCTGTGGCGGTGCCTGCAGCCTCGTTTCCCCAGCTCAGATCGTACGCTCGTTGAAATAGTTCCCGCGTCCGGGAACTATTTGGCGTGAAGGGCCTGCTCCGGTCGACCGGCTGCTGCGTTCCCCCAGATGGCGACGTTTGTCCACGAAGAAAGGTCCCGGGATCGCCGTGAGCCGGGGAACTTTTTCGGGGCGGGAGGGGGCGATCAGCCAGAACCGAACTCACGCCTTGCCCAGCGCGTATCCGCGCCCGGCGTACATGGCCGTGCGGATGACCCAGCCGTTGCCAGGCGCTGAACGCCGTGCAGGTTCCCCACAGGTGTTCGGTAGCGGGGTGGCACGGGGGTGGATTGTTGAACAATCCGTGGGGTGAAGGTGTACATATGAAATAGGGCCAGAAAGCCTCTGACCTGCTATTTTACTATTGTCACCTTATGAAAGGTATAGTCATGCGGTTTATTCGTTCCATGACGGGCGTTGTAGCGACCTTGGCATTAGCTGCCGGCACGCTGACCCCAGCCACGGCTCAGACGCTTGAGGAGTCGTACCCCGAAACCCCAGCGACCAATGATGCGCTGCCGATCATCCACACCTACAGGGGATCGGACCACTTGAAGGCGAACATCCTCAACCCGCGCCCGGTGTGCAACTCCACTGAGGACTACCGGACCATCGTGTACAAGGTGAAGGACAACTTCCTGCCGGTCGGCACGATTTCGACGACGAACCTGACCAAGAACACCATCCCGCTGACGCAGGACCTGGCGCGCACGCAGACGATTTCGGCGTCGGTAAATGGGTCGAAGACTGAGACGATCAACATTGGTGGGTCGGGCTCGAAGGATGGGCTGCAGGGCAACATCGGCTACTCGCTGGCAAAGATGCTGGGCTGGTCGGTGTCGGGAAGCTTGAGCTGGAACGTGGGCCAGAAGATCGGGCCGTACGAGGTTCCGGCGGGCAACACGGGCGAAGCGACGTACGGCTTCCGCACCGTCACCATGACGGGCACGCAGCAGCGCTGCCGCCCGAACGGCACGTGGGCGACGCCGACCGCGTGGGTGGCCAACATGCCGATCAAGAACGAGGTTCGTGTGAAGAACTACTCCACACCTGCAGGTTCGTGGGCACCGAACCGCGGCGCGCAGGTCACCGATACGGTGGAGAACCCGAACCCGGCGTACAACGAGGATGTTCAGAAGATCACCGAGGGTGAGAATCTTGACGACGTCACCACCATCGACGACAACGATGAAGCCAATGTGACCAACGTGGAAATCGACGGCGAGACCGCCGCGGTGATCACCGATGAGGAGTCGGATGAGGCGACGTCGGAGGAGAACACTGAGATCGAAGAGGTCGTCGATAATGCGGAGGCACCTGCGCTCGACCTGGTGCCATACTTCACGACGAGCTCCTGGAAAGCTTCCGGCTTTGCTGGGTCCGTGGCGCTGCGCGTGAAGAACGTGGGCACCGAGCGCTACTGGGCGGAGTTCCCGGCGCTGACGTTCCGCGTTGAGGTGCGTACCGAGTCCGGCCCGAAGGGTGTGGACCGCCTGATCACCACGACTAGCGCGAACGGCTCGCACATCCGTGACCTCGGCTACAACGCCAAGAAGGGCGCGCGCATCTTCGAGGTGACGCTGTCCAACCCGGTCAACGCTGGCGATGACATGCTGCTCGGCGCGTTCAGCTTCGGCGACGGCAAGACCAAGGAAGGCCGCCTGCACAACTACATGACAGTCACCCAGACCAGCCGCCTGGCCGGTGACGTGTCCCAGTGGAACGACCAGAACGTCGACTCCCGGGACGTGACCGTGTCCGACTTCGGCCGCTGGCTGAAGGGCACCTTCTAGGGAGCATTGTGTGTAATTCGTAGTGCCAAGTTATCCACAGGTTGTGGATGGTTCTGTGGAGAGGACCGTTATCCACACCTGTGGATAACTCTGTGCACAACCTATTCGCACATCGAGCGCCTGGCGTAATGAGCTGCAATGATGCCCATTCGCCAGGCGTTTTTTGTTGTGAATCGCTGACATGTTCTAGCGATATTCTAGGAATTACACGGTTGTGTTTATCCACAATGTGGACAACTCTGTGGAGTTCTCCACCGGTGTACAAACTTGGGGATAACGTGTGAAAAACTAGGCAACACCAATCACAAACGCCACAGCAGCCACAGCCGCTACGGCCGCAAGAGCGGACGCGAGCCACCTGACGCGCTTCTTCACCGACGTCACAGGCCAGCCCGCCAACAGGCCCACCACCAAACCGCCAAGGTGCCCCCACAGACTGATACCCGGGGACAGCACCGAGAAAGCAAGATTCGCGCCGACCAGCGCCAACGGCGCCCGGACGTTGACCTTCTGGCGCATCGACAACGCGAGCAACACGCCCATCAGCATGTAGAGGGCGCCGGACGCGCCGGCCGTGGGCACGTCGTAGTTCCACTCCAACACCGACGCCGACGACCCCAACACGCCCGCCGCATACAGCAGCGAATACGGCCCAGTACCCAGGCGTCGCTCCAACTGCGGGCCCAACAACGCCAACGTGATCATGTTCACGGCGACGTGGGAGATATCCACATGCAAAAAGCCTGCAAGGAGGGTGCGGAGGGTGGCGGAAGGGGCGTCGATAAATGGGCCGAAGAGCACCATGTTCTCGGCGAGGCTGGAGCCCCACACCACGTTGCTGATCGAATGCGACTGGAGCGCCGTAATCACGAACACGCCCAGGCAGACGACGGTGATCAGCGCGGTTGCCGGCGCGCCGCGGAAGAGTGAGCGAACGAATTGCATACGGCTACGGTACGGGGCGGCCTGGGGGTATCGCGAAATTGTGTGAAAGACGTGCCCGTATCTGATTTTTCACATCTGGGCACATATTTGTAGATATTTCAGGATAAGCGTCAAACTGAGCGGCCCGAGAATAGTTCCCCGCATCACGCCGGGATTGGGAACAATCTTTGTGGACATGCGTCACGACCTGGTGAAACGTCAGCGTTGGTCGACGGGAACGGGCCTGAAACGCAAAATAGTTCCCGGGTCGCGGGAACTATTTCGGAGGTGAGCCTGGCAGGCACCAAAAGCGCCAGCGCCGCTTACCAGGTCGGGCCGGGCAGGTGGGCTCGCCAGCCGAGGACCACGTTGATCAGGCAGCACATGGCAAGTATGGTGCCGATGACGAACAGAGTGGTGAAACCCACGACGGGAGCGGCGGCACTGAAGACCATCGGGATGAAGAATCCGGTGTAGGACACCGAGTAGTAGACGGCGGTCAGGCCGGCGAGCTCGTCGGCGTTGGCGATGCGTTGGACCTCGGAAAGTCCGGCGACCAGGGCCAGGCCGTAACCGGCGCCCATCGTGGCGGCGGCCGCAACGCCGATTGGCAGCGACAGCGACCGGGACGCTTCGGCGGCGAGGGCGCAACCAACGGTGATTACGCCCATCGCGACGGCGGACGCGCGGGCTGACCTGCTCGTGTCGATGACACGACCGAGCATCTGGATGCCGACGCCGCACCCGAGGGTCACGACCGTCATGAAGCCGGAGAACGCAATCGGCATGTCGTGTGCCGAGCTGGACAGCAGCTGCGGCAGCAGGGCGTACGCGGCGCCGGCACAGCCGAACACCCACGGGGCGACCGGCACGACGATGCGCACGAAGCGGCGGTGCGCGGCGGATGGGATGTGCAGCATCTCGAGCATGTCGCGAACGCGCAGTTCAAGGAAGGTTTCCTTCACGGTGCCCAGTCGTGGTGGGCGGGTTTCCGGAGTGTTGAGCAGCCAGTAGGCGGTGCCGAGGGTGAGCAGGATGTGCAGCACGTACGCGGTGTGCGTGGGCCACGGGCCCCACTGCGCCAGCACCGAGGCGAGCGCCGCGCCGATCAGAAAGCCAACGGTCAGGCACATCGACGCCTTCCGCGGCCCCGACGCCGGGTCCCCACCCGACTTCACAATCAACTCCGAGACCCACGTGGAGCCCACCGCCATCACGATGCCAAGCGCGAGCCCGCAGAGGACTCGGCCGGCGGCGATCACCAGCGGTTCGTTCGGGGCAATGGACAGCAGGAAGGACCCCGCGAGCGACAGCGGCGCGGCTGGGAGCATGGTGGGGCGTCGTCCAATGTGGTCGGACAGCGGGCCGCTGATCAGCAGCGCAGGGATGATGCCCAGCACGTAGGCGGCGAGCAGCCCATTGACGGTGACCTGCGAAAAGTGGGAGGTTTCGCGGTACATCACGAGCAGCGGGGTGAACTCGTTGCCGCCCCACGCGACAGCAACCATGCTGCCTGCGACGGGGAACCATGCGCGCGGATGAAATTGTTGAGTCATAATTAGTTCTTCACGTTGTCCGATTAGTAGCACGAATATATTGCTCCTCGGATCAGGTATGACCAAATCGCGCCTTACCAGGGGTCCAACTTTTCGACGATGGCTCCGCTACCGGCGACTATGAATCCAGCCCGAGCAGCCTCTGTCCCGCCTCGGCAAGCCCGACTACTAGCGGCTTCGCACTGAGCCGTTCGATGAGTCCCCGCCCTTCGAGGGAGTCCAACGCTGGGCGCACGGTCTGCTTCGATCGCTTCTGGTAGTTCGCAATTTCGTCCCAACTTGCACCACTTCTTGGGCCGAGCAGGTGCACTTGCCCGAGCAGAAACAGCGTCTGCCGCTCGTAGTATGTCAGCTTTTCCGGGTTGTCGTTCTTCCATGCTTTGTAGACCTCGGCGAGTCGGCGAAGCTCGTCGGATTTTTGAGTAAGGAAGACCAGACGTTCTTCCTGAGCATGCAACAGCGTTTGCACCATTGATTCAACAAAGAAGGTCCCCTCTCCTCTATTCATCGGGTGCTCAGCGTTGATAAACGCAGCGTAATATGCGCTCTTCTCCTTCATAATTCCGCTTGAGAGCGACAGTGCGGTTGGCGTCGAAAGCAGGTTACCTAAGCGCAGTGCCAGCAAGAATCTGCCGAAGCGTCCATTACCGTCGTAGAAAGGGTGCGTGTGTTCGAGCATGAAATGCTCAATAAACGCTAAGACAAGCTCGGGGCCGTCGTATAGGTCGTGAATCAGCAGCATGGTCCCTACGCGCTGGTTGATCTCGGCCTCGTCAGTGGCGCCGCGGTGGACGGGTTCTGCACTGCCATAGTCATAAATGCTGACGGGCGACTTTCTGAAGAGTTCACCGTCCAGCGTGTCGTCTTCGCCGATCTCGTCGCCTAGCAACGAGTCATACAGCTCGCGCACACTACGCAATGTGTTAGGAAGCTTCACAGGTTCGTCCGATTGGAAGAGCGCCATGTACGCGCTCGCCATCTCCTGAAACCGCTTCCTCGCTATCCCCGACCCGTTGTTTCGACGAGCCGCTTCGAGTGCTTCGCCGATCTCATGCCTGGTTGAGTGAATGTTTTCAATTTGGTTGGATGCTTGGATCTCATCAATCAACAGCGAATAGACGTAGTGGTGGCGCGCTGCTCCTGGCAGATTAATCCACAATTCTGCGAGGACAAGTTCATTACGCCACACTTGCTCCATCTTCGTCGCGAGCTCCCTGGTGACTACGACAAACAAGTCGTGCTCCCCTACCGGGTAGGAGAAACGAAGCGTTGAAGGTAGCTGCAGGCGAGACCGGTGTTCATGGTCGACGGTTTTCGCGTCGTGCTGGTGAAACACGGTTTTCAATGGTCGGTATGCCATGTTGCCCCTCAATCTTCTGAAAGTCTGGAAAAGCAGAACTTAGGTGTTGCTCGATACGCACCTATCTTATAGAAATCGCGGTTTTTAAAAGATAGCCCCGCCCCGGGAGGCTACTATCTTCTGTTCCGCGCGGCTATTCAACTACAGGCGTGATGAAATCCCAGGTAGACGGAATTTGGGACGCTTTTGATCCAGCGTCATTTCAAACCCGGTCACGATGATCAGGCAGCTTGGGAACTATTTCAAGCCGACGGACGTGCGACCTGGCGAAATGCGTTTGGCGGATGGTGGTTTCGGGGCTCAGCCGTGAAAAAGTTCCCCGTTTCAAACGTGAGCTGCACCAAATTCCCTCACGCGCGCTCGCCGACCTGGTCTTTTACAAATCGGGCTGCTCAGAAACGGGAATTTGGTGCAACCCACAAAGGCGCCCTCTACCAAAAACCCTGGTCAGAGGTTAGCTATATGTTTCGTGATCCGGTCCTGGGCTTCAGAACCGCGTGAGGACTTCCTCGACCGCCGACGAGAGGTGCCACATGAACCGCAGGCGCTATCTACCGCTACTTTGGGGGCATGATTGAGAAGAAGTTGACCATGCTGATTTTCGGAAACGTCGTGTTGGAATCAACCCTCACAGCATGTTACGTGCGCGTGTATTCAGATGATAAGCGCTCTTTTTCTATGAGCACGAACCCTCCAGTCGAGTTGAAAGTACCTCTTGATGAGCTGAAAAAGAACGCCTCAAGGGAACAAAAGGAAGCAATCGCTACCCACATTTTCGACGAGACCAGACACTTGCTGGACGCAGACTATCCAGGAGGCGCTGATGCTGCGACTCAGGAATTATTTGAATGGCTATGTGAGATTTAGAAGCTGAGTCTCATTGGATAGTCCGTGATGGCATCTCGCTACCTATCCCGGGTGGTTGTTAAAATGACGCCATGATTACAGGCGCACTAAAGTCCCAGGTAGACCGCATTTGGGACGCTTTTTGGTCCGGCGGCATCTCCAACCCCATCACCGTCATTGAACAATTCACCTACCTGCTGTTCATGCGCCAACTCGACGAACGCCAAGCACAAGCCGAGTTCCTCGCCAACACACTGGGTGGAAAGCCGGATGACACCCAAATATTTTACGACGCCACCCACAACCACCTACGCTTCTCCAAATTGTTGGCCGTCGACTCCCCCGAGGCACGCTTCACCGCGTTCCGTGAGGGGTTCGACTACATCAAACAGCTCGGCGCCGCGCGCGACAGCGGGTTTGTCACGCACATGAAAGACGCGGCATTCCTGATCCCGAACCCGGCAACACTAACAACGGTGGCGACAATGATCGCGAAGCTGGAGTTCTCGAATAAGGACATCACCGGCGACTTGTACGAATACATGTTGTCCAAACTGGCCACCGCCGGCACGAACGGACAGTTCAGGACACCAAGCCACATCATCGAACTGATCGTGGCGCTGACCGAACCAACAATCACCGACCGGCTCATCGACCCAGCCTGCGGCACCGCAGGTTTCCTCGCCGCCACCAGCGAATACCTGCGCGACGACTTCAAGGACGCCACCAAACTGCAGCGCGAGCAGTACCTCGCCTGCGGCCTGACCGGATTCGATTTCGATTCCACGATGGTGCGCATCGCCGCGATGAACATGGTCATGCACGGCTTTAGCGACCCGAACATTTCCTACCTCGACTCCCTGCAGGAACTGGCGCCAGAGCGGCTTGAGGCGTTCGATGTGCTGCTGGCGAACCCGCCGTTTGCGGGCTCGATTAATCAGGACATTTTGGATCCAAAGTTGGCGTCGATAAAGACGAAGAAGACCGAGCTGCTGTTCATCGCGAGGTTTTTGACCTTGCTGAAGCTGGGCGGCAGGGCGGCTGTCGTTGTGCCGGAGGGTGTGCTGTTCGGCTCGACGCGCGCGCACAAGACGCTGCGCAAAGAGCTTGTGGACAACCAGAAAATCGACGGCATCATCAAACTGCCGTCCGGCGCGTTTAAGCCGTACACCGGCGTGTCCACCGCCATCGTGTGCTTCACCCGCACCGACTCACCGGGCCAAAATGAGCACATCTGGTTCTACGACATCACCGCCGACGGGCGCTCCCTCGACGACAAGCGCAGCCCACTGCTCGCCGAGGAACTACTCGGCCCCTGGCCCGCTACTCCACTTGACGACGACCAGCTGCGCCTGAATAACCTCCCCGACGTTGTGGTCCGCTTCCACAACCAGGCCGCCGAACGCGACCGCGCCCGCACCGAAGCGTCCTTCACCGTGCCCGTCGGCGAGATCCGCGAGGCGGACTACGACCTGTCGATGAACCGGTACAAAGAAATCGTCTTCGAAACCGAAGAAACCCGCGACCCGCAGGACATCCTCGCCGACATCGACGCCCTCGACGCCCAAATCGCCACCGCCATGAGCACGCTCAAGGGGCTGATCTAGATGGGGTGGGAGATGGTGAAGTTGGGGGATGTTGCCGAGATTGTAATGGGGCAAGCGCCGAAGGGAGCAGACACTTCTGAAGAACCAGTTGGGATTCCACTGATTGCTGGCGCCGGAGACTTCACTGCCACCGGAATCAAATGCACCAAGTATGCATCAAAAACGCCACGCCTCTGCAAACCTGGTGACGTCATTCTTTCGATTCGGGCAACAATCGGAACTTACCGAATTGCAGATGACAAATACTGCATTGGCCGAGGCGTTGCAGCGATTCGCCCAAAATCTGAGTCCATTACGCACGAATTCCTACCATTCCTTCTCAGACACATGAAGCCGCAATTGATGCGGCAGGCACGCGGTGCAACGTTTCTCCAGGTGTCTAAGGCAGATATCGCTGACTCCCCAGCCCCTCTCCCTCCCCTGGAGGAGCAGCAGCGCATCGCGAAGATTCTGAACGCAGCATTATCGATGACGGAATTGTTCCAAAAGCAGCTTGGTGAGGTTTTGGACCTGAAGCATAACCTCGTTCATGCAGCGCTGGTCTCGTCGACAATTGAGAGAGTGCCACTACAGGAATTGGTTACTGTCAATCCGAAACAACGCCGCGGCATTCCCGATGAGACGCCAACCACCTTCGTCGCAATGTCAGACGTCGACGAGCGCCTTGGCCTTTGCTCGCACACTTCTGGCACGGTTGGAGAATACAAGAAAGGATACACGGCCTTCGCCCAGGACGATGTGCTTGTGGCAAAAATTACGCCATGCTTCGAAAACGGGAAGTCCGCAATTGCGTCGATTCCGACCGAGCTCGGCCATGGATCAACTGAGTTTCACGTGCTGAGAGTGAAAGACACTTCACGAACTTCGCCAGAAATTATTTGGTCGCTTATGAAGTCAAAAGCATTCCTCGCTGAGGGCGAAAACTCAATGCGTGGCAGCTCAGGACACCGCCGCGTACCTGACTGGTTTATCAAGAAGTATCCTGTCCCAGTTTTCGACAAAGAAAAAACGATGTCACTTACTAAACAGTTGACCTCACTAGACCAGGTCGCGGACCACATCAATCAGAAAATCGGTCTTTCCAAAGAGCTCTACGCCTCCCTCTCCTCTCGGGCTTTCTCGAGAGAGCTTTAGAGCTGACAGATAAAAGGACTCGTTAAAGACCACTTGGCAATCTACTCGAAACGGTTTCGAGTAGATTGTTTTGCGCTTTTCACGACTTGAAAGTTCGTTTCGAGTACGTTTCGAGCCATACGCAGAATTACATTTGGACTATCTTCCACCCGGTCGCATCTCGGACAATGTTGTAGGTCTCTTTTACAAACGCCTCGGGTCTATTCCGCGGGCGGACAATCCTCAAGGTTCCACTGTCCGCGGCACAGCCACTACCTGCGACTTTCCTGGCGTAAACCCGTCGAGGTGTCCGCCGCGCGGACAGGCAACCACACCGGCTTTCCGCGGGGCGGACAAGTTGTCACTGGATTCCGCCGCGCGGACAGATCTTCATCGCTCACCCGGAAGCCGGGTCATGTTGTTGGTGGTTAGCGTGGTGGGACGGAGAGGGCGTCAATAAGAAAGTATTCGCTGCTTCCACTGTCCGCGGCACCATCGTGACCAGCGAGCTTCTTGACGGCAACCAGTTGAGGTGTCCGCCGCGCGGACAGTCGGCAGCAGTGAACATGATGTGGATGACGGATGAAGGTATCCGTGGTGGGAGGGCCACCTATAAAAAGCTGCGACAGATTCCGCGGGGCGGACTGACATCCACCACTCACCCGGAAACCGAGGCGCGTTGTGAAAGGTAAACGTGATGGGACGGAGCCGGCGTTGATTAGAAAACCCGCCGCTGCTTCCACTGTCCGCGGCACCTCATCTACCAGCAACTTTCCCGGCGTGAAGCCGTCAAGGTGTCCGCCGCGCGGACAGGCAACCACACCGACTTTCCGCGGGGCGGACAGGTTGCCACCGGTGAATGTGGCTTCGGGGTTGCGGCAGAGTTCCGCGCCGCGGACACTCTGCAAAACCTCGGCTTCCAAGTCGAACTGTCCGCGGGGCGGACAGTGGGATCGTATTCGGGTGTCCGCGGGGCGGACAGTTGGCAGCAGTGAACATGATGTGGATGACGGAAAGGTACCCGTGGTGGAAGGGGCGTCGATAAGAAATTAACCGCTGATTCTGCTGTCCGCTGCGCAACCACTACCTGCGGCTTTCTTGAAGTAAACCTATCGGGGTGTCCGCGGGGCGGACAGGTTGCCACCGGTGAATGTGGCTTCGGGGCTGTGGCAAAGTTCCGCGGGGCTGATAACGGAGTCGGTGTTCAAGTGTCTGTCGCGTGGATGATCAGCAGCGGTCTTTGTCGCACACCCATCACTCACGAAAAGAGCAAACTCACATTGCCAAAGTGCAAAACCAAAGTGTGAAAGTGTAAAACTTTTTGCAATGAGGAGGGCTTCCCACGGTTCAAACTGTTAAACATGCAGATCATGAAAGTGTGAAACTTCAAAAACCATACTTTCAAAGTGCAAAAACTGTTGCTCTCAGACCGGTTACGTTTCACACGAAACGGAGGAGACGGTGATGGTCAAGCGAGTAAGTTTGTTCAGCTGAGCACCCGTGACACTCGTCCGTACGCTACGTGTGGCCGCAGCATTCCACAAAGTTAGGGTACTAAGTTTGGCCATCTGGCTGGATACGCAAACTTGTGGTTAGAAATTGTGAGTTCTCCTGCGATGCATGTAACCGTTCGGTGAAACTACAAAATGTAACCGTTCGGTGATATGATAAATAATCACCGAACGGTTACATGGAGGTATCATGGAACAGCGTACTTCTTACCAGCCTGAATCAGTATCCGAGTTGACCGCGGCAGTTCGAGATCGTCGTCTACAGCTTGGATGGACTCAACTTGAACTCGCGGAAAAGATTGGAATGAGCCGAAAATGGGTCAGCGACATGGAGCGCGGCAAACCCACCATCGAAATATATCCCCTGCTCAGGGCAATCGGAACAGTCGGGCTAGGAATAGAACTTCAACTCAAGGAAAGCAAAAATGTCCAAAATCCTACACGCATACGTAGACGGAAAGCTGGCGGGCTCGTTCGCGGAAAGCCGCGGCCAAATAACGTTTGAGTATGCCCTTGGAGCCACACAACCTATTTCACTTTCGATGCCAATAAGTTCCTCTCGTCACAAGAATAAGGCTGCAAGCGCCTGGCTATGGGGTCTCCTGCCTGACAACCAGGAGGCGCTCAGATCAATGGCCGTGGAAGCTGGCACATCTGCCACATCTGTATTCGGGTTACTTCAACACCATGGCAGAGACGTCGCTGGTGCGATACAGCTTCTTCCACCTGGTGAAGTACCCAGTGATGCCCGAAAAAAGAGCGTGACAACCGTGCAAGAACGTCTTTCAGACACAGAGCTCGAGCAGCTATTGCGGGAAACAACCGACAGGTACAGCGGTAAACCCGTCACCACTTTCGTTACAGATGCCTTTAAATTCTCCGTCGCCGGTGCGCAACCAAAAATTGCCCTTACCGCCGACGAGAACGAAGATTTTCTCCCCCCGAGCAAGGAATTCCCAACTACGCACATCATCAAACCAAACGATCCACAGAGCTCCAGCTATATCAAAGAGATGGACATACTTGAAGTTATGTGTCTTGCCGCAGCCCGTCGCGTTGGGCTCGACGCTGCGAATGCATACTTGTGGTACGCACCATCCGGGACAATGAGCGCCGTAGTAACAGAACGTTATGACCGCGCAATCAACGAAGACGGAACGATAGACCGGTTGCATCAGGAGGACTTCTGTCAAGCCATGAGCGTTTTGCCGGAAAAGAAATATCAGCATCAACACGGCGGACCCGGACTGAATGCGATTAGTAAATTTCTAGAAAGTACACTACCTGCTGTAGACGCTCCCCGTGTCATTCTTGATCTTTTTAGAGCTGCAGTTTTTAACGTGGGAATTGTAGGGACCGATGCGCACGCTAAGAACTACTCACTCATGATCGAGGGCTCTACAGTGTCACTAGCCCCGCTCTACGATACGATCTCTGCTGCTTCACACGTTCAGATTTATGACAAAGTCTTCTTCCCAATGAAAATAAATGACTCCTACAACATGATGTCGATTACCCCGGACGGCTTAGTGAAAGCTGGTACAAAGATGGGGATCCCGGAACAGCAAGCACACGATTCTGTCTATAGCATTCTTTGCAAACTCCCTGGTGCTATTGAAGATGTTGCTGCTGAGATGGGTGAGGTCGATCTAGGGCAATCAGTTCTTGATGGTTTAGCTCAGTTTTCTCCTGTGCGATACATTTAGTCGCTTTTCAACTTTCATTCACCACGCACAACAGACAAGGGCTGGCGCTGAAATTTGGTGCAGAGCAACCCCCAGCCAGCCACAACCCAACGGTATAGAATAGCGCGCAGGCGAACGCGCGCACCGGGAAGAAAGGCGATCAGGTGAGCATCACTCCACGTCCGTCCAACTTTGGCTTCGTTGGGCAGGTATGGCCCCAGCTCATCATTGAGTGTCGCAATGCGGAGGATGCCGCGCTGACGAACCCGCGCGCGTCGATGTTCCAGTCTCGGTTCGTGTTGGAGCAGGTCATTGGGCATATCGCGGCGTTGAATGGGCTGGAGAAGCAGTCCAACATCTTCGATACGCTGACCAACCCGGACTTCTCACGCCTGCTGCCGGAGACGGTGCGTTCCAAGATGCACATTCTGCGCAAGGCCGGCAACACCGCGGTGCATAGCGAAGCGCACATCACGAGTGATGAAGCGCTGCAGGCGTTGAAGCATCTGTATGACGTGATGGTGTTCGCAACTACGCACTTCTCGGGGAAGGCGATTCGGGGGATTGCGCCGTTTGACGTCGAGATCTTGAAGCAGGCACCGCGGCAGGCGGCGTTGAACCAGCGGCAGATGATGGCGCTGGCGGCGAAGGAGAAATCCGCACGGGAGCAGGCTGACCTGTACAAACTGCAGCTGGATGAGGCGCAACAGCGGGAGTTGGAGCAGGCTGCGGGGTATGAGGAGGAGATCGCGAAGCTGCGGGAGCAGATTCGCAAGCAGCAGGAGAAGTTGACGCCGCCGGCGCCGCAGTTGGCGGTGGACGAGGCGCAGACGCGCCGCGACATCATCACGCCGATGCTGGAGGAGGCCGGGTTTGTGCGCGGCCGCACGCTCATCGAGGAGTACCCGGTGGCGGGCATGAAGGTGGACTATGTGTTGCTGGATGCACAGGGTGTGCCCATCGCCGTTGTGGAGGCGAAGAAGGCCAGCCGCAGTATCAACGACGGCCGCCAGCAGGCCGCGATCTACGCCGACGCCATCGGCAACGCGACGGGACGTGTGCCACTAATCTTCTACACCACCGGGTATGAGGTGCGCTTTTGGGACAGGGACGCCGACCTTCCGGGCGGTGTCG
This sequence comes from Corynebacterium sp. NML140438, assembly GCF_001875725.1. Taxonomy (GTDB): domain Bacteria; phylum Actinomycetota; class Actinomycetes; order Mycobacteriales; family Mycobacteriaceae; genus Corynebacterium. The sequence continues at coordinate 100,173 of NZ_MLCQ01000010.1, forward strand.
GCTACGAAACCCGCACTATTGAGTCTTACCCAACAGTGCGCGCGATGGAGGCGCTGATCGCCCGGCGCGACAAGCGCCAACCGCTCAGCGCGCACAGCGCCACCATCACCGAGATCGCCGGCAGGCCGTACCAGTTGGAGATGATCCAGTCGGTCGCGGAGGCGTTCGGGAAGGGTAAGCGCCGCGCGCTGTTGGTCATGGCGACGGGGACGGGCAAGACGCGCGTCTCCATCGCCACCGTGTCCATGCTGTTGGAGGCCGGCTGGATCCGCAACGTGCTCTTCCTCGCCGACCGCAAAGCGTTGGTCACGCAGGCGCACGCGGCGTTCAACGAGCACCTCGCGGAGGCCGTGCCCGTCAACCTGACCACCAACCCCGCCGGCGAGGGCCAGGTGTACGTGAACACGTACCAGACGATGATCGGCATGATCGGCGAGGGCCAGCGCTTCAACTCCTTCGACTTCGACCTCATCATCGTCGACGAGGCCCACCGATCCATCTACCAGCGGTATCGACGCATCTTCGACTACCTGGACGCCCTCGTCGTCGGGCTGACAGCCACCCCGCGCAGCAACCTCTCCCACGACACCTACACCTTCTTCGGCTGCGAGCCCGACACCCCGACCGGCTACTACAGCTTGAGTCGCGCCATCGAGGAGGGCAACCTGGTGCCCTACGAGGTATTCTCCGGCAGCACCGCCTTCATGCGCCGCGGCATCTCCTACGGAGAGCTCACCCCCGAGGAGCAGCTGGAGTGGGAGAACGCCGAATGGGGTGTCGACGAGCACGGCGACCCACTCGCCGCACCCCAGGAGGTCAACGCCGCCGAAATCAACGCGAAGCTGCTCAACCGAGACACGATCCGGAAGGTGTTGCGGCAGGTCATCGGCAAGGGGTTGAAGGTCGACGGCGCGGACCGGCTGGGCAAGACCATCATCTTCGCCCGCAATCAGGCCCACGCCGACCTCATTGCCGACGAATACCGCACCATCTTCCCCACCACCGCCACCCGCGCCGAAGTGATCACCCACGGCGTGTACAACGCAGAAGCACTCATCGCCGAGTTCAAACAGCCCGACTCCGGCCTGGACATCGCCATCAGCGTGGACATGCTCGACACAGGTATCGACGTCCCCGAAGTGGTCAACCTGGTGTTCTTCAAGCCCGTCTACTCCCCCACCAAGTTCTGGCAGATGGTCGGCCGCGGCACCCGCCTGCGCCCCAACCTGTTCGGCCCCGGCGTCGACAAAACGTGCTTCTACATCTTCGACTACTGCGACAACGTGCGCCAATTCAGCGGCACCACCAATACCACGGAAGGCTCGCACCAGATCTCGCTGTCGCAGCGCAGCTTCACCACCCGCGCCCGCCTGCTACTGACGGCCACGGATGAGGTACGGAGGGACGTCGCAAAGCATCTTTCGGACGCCGTGCGCAGCGTGCCCCACCGCAGCATCCTCGTGCCCACCGAAGCGCGCGCCTACCTAGACATATTTAGCGACGCCACCCCCTGGCTCACCGCCGACGCCGACACCCACCAACAAGCCGTGAGCGCCCTCGCGCCACTACCCTTCGCCGCGACCGGCGACAAAGAACAAGCCCGGCGCTTCGACTACCTCATCTACCAGCTCGAACTCGGACTGTTCGAAGAGCGCGGCGACTGGGACGTGCTCGCAGAGAAAGTCGCGACCATCGCCGCGGCGCTACTGCAGAAAACCAACATCCCCACCGTGGCCAACAACGCAGCACTACTCGAGGCGATCGCCAGCCCGCAGTGGTGGGACGGCGTGACCTACAAGGACCTCGAACTCGCCCGCAAAACAGTCCGCGGACTCACCGTCTTCCTCGACAAAGCGCAACGCGCCGTAGTGATCACCGACATCGAAGACGAACTCGGCGAACTCGAACACAGCACCCTCCAAGCCACCGGCGGCACCCAGCGCGAAAGCTCCGTCGTCGAAGAAGAACTCCGCCGCGCACTCGAAGGCAACACCACCAGCCTGGCGCTGCGCAAACTCCGCAACGCGCAACAACTCAGCACGCACGACCTCGACGAGCTACGCGAGCTGCTCCTCAACGCCCACGTCGACGGCGCCGCCGAACTCGCCGAGACCCACCAAGCCAAACTCGGCCTCTTCCTGCGCGAAGTCGTCGGGATGGACGCCGACGCCGTCGAAGCGCACTTCAAGGAACTGTTGCACTCCACCGACCTCAACTCCGTGCAACGCACATTCCTCAACACCGTCGTCAGCGAGGTGATCCGCAACGGCGTCGTCGAAGCCCACGAGCTCACCCAACCGCCTTTCGACGAAAACGGCTCCATCATGGACATCTTCCATGAAAACGTCGGCGTGGTCCTGCAACTTCGCGACAGCCTCGAGCAGCTCAACAACACCGCCATGCCGAGCGCGGGGTAGCTTCCGCCGGGTTCATCCCTTTGTTCCCTCTTGATCAACATACTTTTTCCCCATACACGCAGCCACCAGAATCAGTGACTAAACACACATTCAGACGTATCTATGATCGATACGGGATTATATACAATATATATTGTAAAAAGATTATGCTTCTCATGGAAGGAGAAAGGCATGGCCACGTTAGCTCAACTACTGATGGCAGCAACCCTGATATTAATGCTGTTAGGCAGGACACCCCTATATACGACAGCCGTCATTGGCTCAACCCTTGCAGCACTCGTATTCGGTATCCCAGTTCTGGCTGAAGATGGTGCCACATCGCTCAAAGAACTCGTACTCGGCGGGTTAAACCCCGTGATCGCCGACATGGCTGGCGTCCTTTTGTTCATTGGCGTCATGGAATATGCCGGATATCTGAACGTCCTCGTAAATGCGATTATTCGTGTTGGCAACCGGCTCGGAGGCGGCCCAGGTGTAGCTGTAGCCGGCGGTTTCGGAGCCGGTGTAATCGGCGGATTCACTGGATTCACTCAGCCAGCCATTACCGCTGTTGTCACCGGTCCTGCCTCCGTTAAGTTGGGAGTGAACCCGAGCCAATCTGCTGGAACTCATGCTCACGCCGGTCACTTAGGAAACTTCGCTGGTTTCACACACCCGACACTCCTAGCAGTGATGGCACTCGTGGGTATCAAATTCGGTGCCATTAATCTCATCGGTCTTGTTACTGCCAGCACAATCTTTGCGGTCTCGTTCATCCGAATGAGGGCATCGCTCAAGGCTACGAAGAGCGATGCAAAATCAGCTGGGTTAAACGCACTCGAAGGCTTCGCACGAAAAGAAGGAGAACCTAGCGTTTGGTTCGTCCTCCTACCATTCGTTCTGCTCGTTATTGGTTTCTCACTTGGCTACCCGGTATTCCTCGTGGGTTTTGCAGTAAGCATTTTAGTTATGCTGCTTGCTCGCCTCAATCCCATGGAAGCCGAAGCCTCCATGTTAGAATCTGTGAAACGAGTCGCCGTCCCTCTTATTGCAACTGTCTCATTCCTATTCATGTCTGGAGTTATTAAGGCAGTTGGCATTACAGAACTTCTGGCGGACTGGTTTTCTCCTGCTTTAAACGCAGCGCCGATTCTCACCGTGGCTATCATCTCAGCAATTGCAGGTCTTCTCACTCAATCAAATAGCGCATCTGCAGCGATTATTCTTCCGTTCGTTAGCCTGGCCTTGGAAACTGGTGATGTCAATGCACTGGCGCTCGCCGCTGCTGCTTGCGGACCAACCGCTGTAATGCAGTACTTCCTCACAGGTGGTCCAGTTGCAGCTTTGGCCACGACAGTCCCCGTGGTTCCAGGATCAGATCTCAAAGAAGCCAACAAATTCCAACGCCCAAGCCAATTAGCTGGTCTAGCCGTAGTTATTCTGATCGCTGTGCTGATTGGAGGTTTTTAACATGTCGACCAAGGAAAACGCAACGTTACCCAGAATTGGAGTCGGCGCACTCGGTGGAACAATCGCCATGGCTGAAGTACATAGTGAAGTGAAAGGAGCTCAGCCGGCATTCGGAGCAGAGCAGCTCATTTCAGCAATTCCCGCGATCAAGAACCACGCGTTAATAGACGCTAAGACTATTGCAAATGTCGCCTCACCCTCCGTAACTATCGGGCACATCTTGGAGGCAAAACGCTTTGCGGAAGGATGTGTGCAGCAAGGCGCTGCAGGTGTCGTGCTCACACACGGTACAGACACACTCGAAGAGACAGCCTTTCTACTCGATCTTCTTTGGGCTCATAGTCAACCACTTATTGTCACCGGCGCAATGCGAACGGCTACGGCGGTAAGCGCAGATGGGCCTGCAAACTTATACAACTCAATCTTGGCCGCCGCTGACCCTACCTTGCGGGATTTTGGAGTCTGTGTATGTCTTGACGACGCAATCTTCCAAGCAAAATCTGTAACCAAGACAGACGCAAACACGACATGGACGTTTCAAAGCCCTAGTTGGGGACCAATTGCACGAATCCTCGAAGAAAACATTCGGACTGTCCATCAACCACGACCAAACAGGCAAACTATTGTTCTTCCAGAGCACCCAGAGCCAATCGACATCCCCATACTCGAAATTGGAATCGACACCAACCCAGAGCATCTCTCCCTACTGGCAGCCACCTCACCTCAGGGAATCGTACTATCATGTCCAGGGATGGGTCACATACCTGAGCGCATGATCCCCGCACTCGAGCAAGTACTTCAACAAGGTATTCCGGTCGTTGTCGCAACTAGAAGTCCCGGTGGCAGTACAGGAACGCACACCTACAGTTATCCTGGCGCTGAAGTAGATCTGATCAATAGAGGTGCAGTCTTAGCTGGTTTCATTTCTGCAAGGAAAGCTCGTTTACTCTTGTGGGCGGCACTTCAATCAGGAACAACCAATGCCAAACTAACGGAGCTGTTCAAAGCCATCGATGTTTAACTTCCCCGATATATATTTCAGATAGCATTCAAGTGGCTAAAATTTATTCTAGATTCTAGCCACTTGCTGCTTAAAATAAGGAAGTCGATGGGTAAATCTGAATTTTTACTAGACAATCAGACGCAGGCCGGCGCTGCGTATGAGAAGCTAAAAGCACTCATTATGAGCGGCCAGTTACCAGCAGGTGAACGTCTGAAACAGGTTGAACTCTCGAAGGAACTCGGGATCTCTGTTACCCCGGTTAGGGAAGCACTTCGTCGCCTTGCGCAAGAGGGGCTCATCGACAGTACTCCACATAAAGGTGCTCAGGTTGCACTGTTATCGCTCGATGCACTCAACGAGATCTATGAGATGCGTCGACTCATCGAACCACTATCAGTCAAACGTGCATTCGCGAAAATCACTAAGAATACCGCGAACGAAGCTCGTAGAATCTGTGATCAGATGAGCCAACTTGGTCCTGCACAAACAGCAGAGTTTATCGATCTCAACGCACGGTTCCATGCTCTACTTCTCGAAGACGACGGTTCTTGGACTTTCCGCGTGACCAGCCTATTACAATCAGCTGCAGCTCCCTACGTAGCAATGTCAATTTTTGAGCATCCCGACCAGATGCCCGAATCGAATAACGAGCATTACCAACTCGTCTCAGCTTTCGAAACCGGGGATGTACAACGTGCAGTTGACATCACGAAGCAACATTTATCCACAACGCGGGTGCTCGCTGAGCGTTATCTTCGGCGTTAACACGCACTTTGTAACTTCTATAAAATCACGACCATGAGCACATGGTCACAAGTTTTGAGCATTGGCGTGGCGGCACTGCTGGTCGGCGGTGGCATCGGTGTAGGCACCTACGCCACCATCGACGAACCCGACCCCGCGCACTACGCCATCGCCACCACCACGAAGGCGCCACACCTCCAGCTGACCAATCCCGACGGCCTGCTCACTCCATCTGACCAGGCACAACTCGAGCAGAATCTCCAGCGCATCACCTACCCGGAGGTGGTGCGCACCGTCCACATCCTCGCGTTCAACAACGCCGAAAACACGCGCGAGAACATCAACGACACCATCGAGGAATACTTCCGCGCCCACTACCCCGACGAAATCCTGGACAAACACGGCTTTCGCGACGGCACCCTCGTCCTCGCCGTGGACATGGCGCACCGCCACCACGCAATCTACGCCGCCGACGACGTCGACGCAGTCCTCGGGTTAGACAGCGAATCCCGGGCCACCCCAGTTATCGACGCCATGGTCCCCGGGCTACAAAGCAACAACGTCCCAGCCGCCCTCTTCGCCGGCGCGAGCCTAGCCATGGACACCGACCGCCTGCAGCAGGAGCGATACCAATCCGCCGTCGACGACCGGATCGGCGCTGGCATCGGCGCAGGCGCAGTGTCCGGGTCATTGGCCGTCGCCCTTGGCGCCGCTGGCGTTGCACGGCGCAACCGACGCCGCCGCTTGGTGGAGCAGGCGCGGGAGGACTACGCGCTCGTGACCAAAGAATACGCCAACCTCGCCGGGCGCCTCGACAGCATCGACGTCCGCGCCAACTCGCTGACCAGCTCGTTTGCGGACGCGGAGCTGCGTCGTCAATGGAGCGACGTCCACGACCGCTTCCTCAAACTCCACGACACCGTCTCCGGCGCAGGCGGCATCGGCAGCATCAACATCTCCGACGATGCCGCCGCCTACCGCGCCCGCAAACAACTCGCCGACACCGCCGAAACCCTCACCCACACCAGCTACGCCGAAGACAACATCAACCGCCTCTTCAACATCGAACGCGGCGACGCCACCGCCCGCCGCACCGACCTCGCCCGCCTCAGCGACGACATCACCCAGGCACGCCTCGCCATTGACGACACCACCCTCCGCCAAGAACTCATTTCCTTACAGGAACGCGTACTGGACCTAGACCGGGAACCCACCAGCCCCACCTTCCTCGACGACTACCTCCGCCTCCTCGCCGACTACCGAATCGTCCTCGACGCCGTCAAAGACAAAGAGTTCAGCGACGTCAAAGACCGCCACAAACTGGCCACCCCAACCATCTACGACAAGGACTACTGGTACCCCACCTACATCCCATTCGTTGCGATGCAATCCTGGCACGACACCAACGTCGCCGCCGCGAACTCGGCTGCGTCCTCCTCTTCGGGCAGCGTGAACACGACGTTCAGCTCCGGGTTCACGGCTGCCGGTGGGTCCGGGAGCTTCTAGGGGTTGGTTGGTTGGCTGGCCCTTGTGCCGGGGAACTATTGTGGGTCGGCGTGTGGTTTCTCGACTGCTAGGTTCCCGTTTGCCCAGGTCGTCCCGGTTCTTGGTCCCTCGTGGTTGAAATCGTTCCCAAGCTCGGGAACGATTTCAAACCGCCACATGTGCGAACTGGGAAAATGCGTTTGACGACTGGTGGTTTCGGGGCTCAGACGTGAAAAAGTTCCCCGCTCCACGTTGAACTGCACCAAATTCCCTCACGGACCGTTAACAACCTGGGCTTTTTGCAAATCTGACTCTTCGGGAAAACGGGAATGTGGTGCAACCGACAGCCGATCCAGTGACAAAAGACGCAATCCTCAAAAACGGCCCCGGCAAAACGCCTGGTCAACAATGGACTGGACGTTATGGGCTGCGTCTTTTGTCACTCACCGCACTCAGTACCTAAAAACACCAAAGGCCCCACCAAAAAGGCGGGGCCTGGCAAACTCGAAAATTACTCCACGGTGACGGAGTTGATCACGACGTCCTCGACAGGGCGGTCCATGCGGCCCGTCTTGACGTTGGAAAGCTCGTCGACGACCTTGCGGGATGCCTCATCGGTGACCTCGCCGAAGATGGTGTGGCGGTTGTTCAGCCACGGGGTCTCGGCGACGGTGATGAAGAACTGGGAACCGTTGGTGCCTGGGCCGGCGTTGGCCATGGCCAGCAGGTATGGGCGGTCAAATTGGAGTTCTGGGTGGAACTCGTCGGCGAACTGGAAGCCTGGGCCGCCGGTGCCGGTGCCGGTTGGGTCGCCGCCCTGGATCATGAAGTCGGGGATGATGCGGTGGAAGATGGCGCCGTCGTAGAAGGGGCCTTCGGTGGTGCCGGAGGCGTTCTTGGTGGAGTAGTCGAGGGTGCCCTTGGCTAGGCCGGTGATGGTGTCCACGGTGTGTGGGGCGTGGTTACCAAACAGGTCGACTTTGATGTCGCCGTGGTTGGTGTGGAACGTCATTGTCTGCGTCTTCTGAGTCATGGTGTACAGCGTACACGACCCTCCACGCCCCTCGTTCGGTGTTAGCGCTGGGCGAGCACCGCGTCGCGTGCAGCAACCAAGTTGCGTAGCGACGGCACCACTTCCTCATACTTGCGCGTCTTCAGGCCGCAGTCGGGGTTGACCCAGAGGTGTTCGGCTGGGACGTGACGCAGTGCTGCTTGGAGCAGTTCGGCGATTTCCTCGACGGAGGGGACGCGCGGTGAGTGGATGTCCCAAACGCCGGGGCCGATTTCGGAGTGGAAGGTGTCGTCGATGTCGGCGAGGAGTTCCATGCGAGAGCGGGCGGCCTCGATGGAGGTGACGTCGGCGTCGAGGCCGGCGACGGCTTCGATGATCTGGCCGAACTCTGAGTAGCAGAGGTGGGTGTGGATCTGGGTGGTCGGTTTGGCGTCGACGGCGACGAGTCGGAAGGAGCGGACGGCCCAGTCGAGGTAGGACGGGCGGTCCTTGGCGCGCAGTGGGAGGAGTTCGCGCAGGGCGGGCTCGTCGATTTGGATGATGCTGATGCCGGCTTCTTCGAGGTCGCGGACTTCGTCGGCGAGGGCGGCGCCGATTTGGTCGGCGGAGACGGACAGTGGGACGTCGTCGCGTTTGAAGGACCAGGCCAGGATGGTCACTGGGCCGGTGAGCATGCCCTTGACTGGTTTGTTGGAGAGGGATTGGGCGTAGGTGGCCCATTCGACGGTCATTGGGGCTGGTCGGGAGACGTCGCCGTAGACGATTGGTGGGCGGGTGCAGCGGGAGCCGTAGGACTGGACCCAGCCGTTTTCGGTGACGACGAAGCCGTCGAGAAGTTCGGCGAAGTATTGGACCATGTCGTTGCGTTCGGCTTCGCCGTGGACGAGGACGTCGATGCCGATTTTTTCTTGCAGTTCGATGACCTGCTTGATTTCTTGCTGCAGCGCTTCCTTGTATTGAGCGTCGCTCAGGGTGCCGTTGCGGTGCGCGGCGCGAGCTTGGCGGATCTCGGGGGTTTGTGGGAAGGAGCCGATGGTGGTCGTCGGCAAGCTGGGGAGGTTCAGCGCCTCGCGCTGGGCCTGCTGGCGCTCGGCGAACAGGGGCTGGCGCTGCACCTGACCTGCAGGAAGAGTGCCAAGACGCTTGGCGACGGCCTCGTCGTGGCGCAGCGGGGACTCCGCGCGGGTCCGCGCGACGCGGGCGGATGCGGCGAACGCGACCTCGGCGGCCTGCGGGCCGGCGCTCAAGGCGAGGGCTTCGGCGATCTTCTCGTCGGCGAAGGCGAGCCAGGTGGCAACGTCGACGGGCAGGTTGCGCTCGGCCTTGAGGGTGTGCGGCACATGCTGCAGCGAGGTGGATGTGGTCACTGACTTGGCGCCGAGGGTGGTGAGGATTTCGGTGCGTTCGGCGAGGTCGGCGGCCCAGACGTTGCGGCCGTCGATAAGTCCGGCGACGAGGTGCATCTCGGGCGCGACGTGGGTGCGGACCTGCTCGACGTAGTCAGGGGTGGCCTGCAGGGTCCATGGGGACAGGTCGACCTGGAGGGCTTCGGGCTTGAGCTCGCCGAGGACGGGCAGGGCGGCGTCGGCGGCGCCGTATGGGGTGGTCAGGTAGACGCTCGGGCGTGCTTCGGCGCCGAGCAGCGTGCTCCAGGCTTCGCGCAGGTAGCGCGCGGTCTCGGCGTCCGGGGTGTCAACGTCGGCGACGACGATCGGCTCGGCGACCTGGACCCACTCCACGCCGGCCTGGCGAAGCGCCGCGAAGACCTGGGCGTACGCATCGACGAGGGCCGGGAGCAGGGACCACTCCACCGGCTTCGACAGCGCGAGCAGCGTGACTGGGCCGACGAGGTACGGGCGAACCTGGTGTCCTGCCTCGCGGGCCTCCTCCACGATGCGCACGATGCGATCCGGCACCGGCGTAATCTCCTGCCCGGCGGCAACCTCGGGCACGAGGTAGTGGTAGTTGGTGTCGAACCACTTCGTCATCTCCAGTGGCACGCGGGTGGCGGTGCCGCGGGCAAGCGCGAACTCCTCGTCGAGGTCGGTGCCGCCGGCGACCAGGCCAACGGTCAGTGCGGTCTCCAGGACGTGGTCGTAGAGGGCGACGTCCGCCGGGATGGCGTATGGCTCGGAAAGGCCGAGGTCACGCAGGTGGTTGTACGTGTCGATGCGCAGGGCGCGCGTCGTGGAGCGGAACGTGTCCGCGTCGATCTGCCCGGACCAGTAGGACTCCAGGGCGCGCTTCAGTTCGCGTTGCGCGCCGATCCTCGGGTAGCCCTCGATGGTCGTGGTGGGGAATGCTACGGTGCTCACAGGTTGAGTCCTTTCAATAGTTCACGTGTTACTGCTAAGTCGTTATGTGTGTAAACATGCAGGCCACCGGCACCGGCCTGCAGAATCGTGCGCGCTAACTCAACGGTGAGTCGCATGCCAATCTGGTGCTCTTCCTCCGGTGTCCGCGCGGCTTCAAGCTGCTTGATGACGTCCACCGGGGGTGCCACACCGGACAACTCACCCATCCTGCGCACCCGGTTCACGCTGGTCATCGGCATGATGCCGGGGATCAGCGGGATGCGCACCCCGGCGAGCCGGGCACGTTCCGCGAAGCTGAGGTAGTCCTGCGCGTCGAAGAACAGCTGCGTGATGGCGAAGTCGGCGCCGAGGCGCCGCTTCGCCAGCAACACGTCCAGGTCCTGGTCGAAGCTGGTGCTCTCCGAGTGTCCGCGCGGGTAGCAGGCCACCGACAACGCCAGCTTGCCGGCGGCGAGGCGGTAGGCTTGCGCGTCGGCGACGTCCTGGATCAGGTTGAGCAGGTCCGTCGCGTACTGCAGGTGCGTGTCGGGCAGGCGGTCGAGTCCGGCTGGGATGTCGCCGCGAAGGGCGAGGAATCCGCGGACGCCGGCGTCGATAAGCTGGGTGATCCACTGCTCGAGCTCGGCGGGCGTGCCTGCGGTGCAGGCGAGGTGCGCGATGGGGCGCATGCTCGTGGTCTGCGCGATGCGTTCGATGAGGCGGGCGGTGCCTTCCAGCCAGTCGCTGCGGTGCGAGCTGGTGACCGACACGTAGTCGGGCTGGTAGGCGGCGAGCCCCTGGATGAGGGCGTCGAGTTTGGCGGAGTCGGCGTCGTGACGCGGTGGGATCACCTCGAAGCTGAGTGCCGTGCGTGCCCGCTGCGGGCGTGGCGCGAGCTCCTCCTCGCTGCCGTCCAACGGTGCCGACGCGGAGATCCGCGTTTCCAGCGTTGCCTGCCGCATCCGACTCACCTGCTTTCTGTTCTGTTGCTTCCTGTTGATGGGATGCGTTGAAATTTAAAACCGGCTGCAACGGCGCACAAGGACACAAACAGACAGAGCGGTATATACACAGGCCAGAGGCTCGCCCGTGGTGAATAATAATCCGGCAAACTGAACCGCTTAGTCTACTTTGCGCGGTTGTGCGGGCACATGTCCGTGCCTCCCGCTAGGGTGGTTGAGAGAACATAACGAAGGAGCACACATGAACCTCACCACTGCACGACTCGCACTGCGCGGCATCAGCGGCGCCTGGAACTACTTCCGCGAACTCAACAGCAAGCAGCAGCGCGACGTCTACGAAGCACTCACCGAAGCCATCAACGACGACAACATCGACGACCTCAACGACCTCGCCGACGTGCCACAGCTCGAGGGGATCTACGACGCCGCGCGCCAGCAGGCAGGCAAAGTCACCCGCGCTAGCCACGCACGTATCGACGCCCGCCGCGCCCTCCACGCCGCAACCGCCCCCGACCGCAAGGCCCGCCAGATCGCGCTGAAGAAGGAAGCGCGCAAGCGTGGGACCGGCTCGAAGGTGCTGCTCGCCTCCCTCGGTGCGGGCGCGCTCGCGGCCGGCGGCTGGGCCCTGTGGGAGTTCTACCTGCGCGAAAAGCTTGAGGAGCGCAACCACGAGCCGAAGCACGCGCTGCACGAGGAGCCCGCTGAGGGCACGGCCACGCTGGTGTACTCCACCGATTCCGCCGACGACCAGTTCGGCACCCTCGACGCCCTCGACGACGACCAGCGCCGCGCTACGAAGTAGCCGCTAGTTGGCGTCCACCCGCCACGCCAGCAGCAGGTGGTTGACCAGGCGTGTCTTCACGTCTGGGAAGAGGTCGCGCAGGTTTGCGCTCATCGGGCGGGTCACCACGATCAGCTCGGCGGCGATCTCGGAGGGGGTCAGCGCCGGGTCGACAAGGCCGTGGGGGGCGGCGAGGTCCAGCAGCTCTTGGACGCGCGCGAAGAACTCGTCGCGGCGCTGCCGCACCGTGGACTCGAGGGCGTGCGGTGGCTCGTCCGCCAGGGCCGCCACCAGCATGCCAATCCCGGAGTCGACGCACGCCCAAATAAAGGCGCGCCACTGCTCCTCCGGCGCGCTTTCAAACTTGGCCAGCGTGTCCCCCAGCTTCGCGTCAAGCACGTCAATGAACTCGAGGGCGCACGCCTGGCGGAGGTCGGCGCGCGTCGGAAAGTGCCGGTACAGCGTGGCGATGCCCACACCCGCGTGCTCCGCGATCTCACCAAGCGTGACCTCGGAGTTCGGGCGGGTGCGGAAGTTCTCCACCGCCGCCCGAATCAGCTGTTCGCGCTTCTGTCTCGCATCGGCCCGCATGATGCTCCCTTTCCGCTTGACATTAACTGATAGTCAATCCTACGCTTAGCACCATTCTGTAACGAAAATCAACCAAAGTAGGTGTTCAATGGACTGCATCCTACGAGCCGTCGACGTCGTCGTGCGCCCAGGGAACAACCCGGTCAACCTCGAGGTTGGCGAAGGGTTCACGCTGGTCACATCGCCGCGCGAGTCCGGCGCGTCCACGCTGAGCATGGCGCTCGCCGGCCGCTACGAACCGCACAGCGGCACCATCGAGCTTTTCGACGAGCCCACCACCGCCCGCCAGCGCTTCCCCGAGATCGCTCTGGCCGGCATCCCGCTCATCGACTCCGTCGAGCGCTCCGTACCCACAAAAGAAATCATCCGGGAGCAGATCTCCTGGGAGCTGCCGTTCTACCGACGCATCCCGCGTGACCTGCTCGGCCACGAGCTCGTCGAACCCTGGCTGGAGCCACTCCAATTCGACCTGGACGAGGACAAGCTGAAGCTCGGTATCGGCGACCTGAACATCGTCGACCGGATGCGACTGCGCGTGCTGCTCGCGCTCATCGCGCGACCGGACGCGCCGCTCATCATCGTCGACGACCCAGACCAGCTGCGTAACTTTGAGCTACGCAAAGAATTCATCGACAACTTGCGCGACGTCGCAGAACTCAAACCAGTGCTGGTCAACAGCGTGAACAAGGAGGACCTATGATCGCAGGGCTGCACATCGGCAGCAACTTCCGAAAGTTCGGTCACGGCAAACTGCCGCCGCTCGCCATCATCGCCATCACGCTCATCCCGCTGCTCTTCGGCGGGCTGTTCGTCTGGTCCTACTACGACCCGCTGGGCAACCTGCACAAGATGCCCGTCGCCCTGGTCAACTCGGACGAGGGTGAGCACGGCCTGACCGTCGTCGAAGAGCTCATGGAGGAGCAACCCATGGACTTCCGCCTCGTCAGCGCGGAGGAAGCCCAAAAGGGCGTCGCCGACGGCACTTACTACCTCGGCGTGGAGATCCCAAGCGACTTCTCCGAGGCGGCCGAATCCGTCAAGTCCGACAACCCCCACCAGGCGAAGCTGAACATCTCGCTGAACGAGACCAACGGGTTCATCCCCACCATGCTCGGCAACCAGGTGACCATGATCATGAGCTCCGTCATCTCGGAGAGCGTGAGTAAAGAAGTGGTCAACCAGCTCTTCGTCGGCTTCAACACCATCCACGAAGGGATGGAGAAAGCCGCCGACGGCGCCGGCAAACTCGACGACGGGGCCCACAAAGCCAAAGATGGCAGCGGCAAGCTCAAGGACGGCGCAGGCAAGCTCGAAGGCGGCGTCGGGGAGCTCGACAACGGCATCAAGAAGCTCGCCGACGGCGCACAGCAGCTCGACTCCGGCATCGGCGAACTCCAGCAGGGCGCCAACACCCTCAACGAGAAGCTCGGCGAGGCATCCCAAGGCGCCAACAAGCTTGCCGACGGCCTCTCCGCCCTCCAAGACGGCACCAACCAGCTGGGCGCCGGCGCCGCCGCCATCGCCGGCGGCGTCGGCAAGCTGACCTCCATCACGGACCAGCTCAACGTCGCCCAGAACACCTTCAACAGCATCAACGCCACCCTGGACCAGGCCATCCGCCAACTCGACGCCACACCAGTCCCCGGCGCCTCCGACCTGGCCAACCAGGCCCGCGGCCTGAAAGCCCAACTCAACGCCGACCAGTTCGTCGCCATGAACCCGCAGATGATCAACGACCTGACCAAACTGCGCAACGGCACCCAAGAGCTGTCCACCCAGCTCAACGACCCCACCGCCAAGTACCGCGCCGGCATGGACCAAGCCGCCGCCGGGGCACAAACACTGGCGCAGGGTCTGCGTATGCTGCACGACGGCTCCGGCACGCTCGTAGTGGGCGTCGGCAAGCTGAAAGACGGCTCCTCCCGCCTCGTCGTGGGAGCCAACTCCGCAGCCGACGGCACCTCCAAACTCGCGGGCGGCTCCAACCAACTCGTCGTCGGCCTCAACGACTTGAACGACGGCCTGGTCACCCTCAGCAACGGCACCGGCGAACTCAGCCTCAAACTCAACGAAGGCGCCGACGAAGCCCCCACCTGGGAAGGCGACCGCCTCGAAAAAGCCACCGAGGCCGCCGGCAACCCCGTCGTACACAACAACACCGGCGACGAACTCACCTTCTTCGGTAAGGGCCTCTCCCCCTTCTTCCTGTCCCTCTCCCTGTGGATCGGCGGCCTGGTGCTCTACATGATCCTCGCGCCGTTCTCACGCCGCGTCATCGACTCCGGCACCAACCCCTTCCGCATGGTCGCCCACACCCTGCTGCCGTCCCTGATCGTCGGCTTCGTGCAAGCCGTCCTGCTGTGGCTCGTACAGGTCGTCGCGATCGGCGTCGAACCCAAGCACCCGCTCGGACTCTTCGGCGTGCTGTGGTTCGGCTCCTGGGTGTTCATGTCCCTCATCCTTGCCATCAACATGGTCTTCGGCCCCGCCACCGGCAGGCTGGTCACCATGGCCCTCATGTCCCTGCAACTCGTAGCGTCAAACGGCCTCTACCCACCCGAAGTGCAGCCAGGGTTCATCCAATGGGTCCACGCCTGGGACCCGATGCGGTTTACCGTGGACATGATCCGCGTCGCCTTCTTCGGCACCCACGCCGAAGACCCGCGCTTGCTGCGCGCCATCATTGTGCTGTCCCTCCTGACTGTGGCCGCATGGTTCATCAGCGCGTGGGGCATGTGGAAGCGCCGCATCCTCAACGACAAGGACATCCACCCAGAGCTCGCGCTGTAAGGGTTTGTGGTTGCTGGGTGTTGGCGTGGCACCAGATTCCTGCTTTTCGGCGGGCGGTTTTTGCGTTTCCCCAGGTCGCGGGTTTGTGCGGAGGAATTTGGTGTCTGGGAAAAGGGGTGAGTGACAAAGGACGCAACCCACTTTTCACGACCTGGGCTTTTGCGGGGGTTTGCCGACAGGATTGCGTCCTTTGTCACTGCGCCCCCAACCCGACTGGAAGTCCTGCGCTCCCCCTCTGCACGTGATTTCTTCGACTGGTAGACTCGCCACATTGTTGATGCGTCAACACGCATTGCGATCTACCAATAACGAAGGAGCACACTATGTCTACATCCGCGAAGCTTGCATCCGTAGCCCTGCGTCTACCGACGGGGCTTTTCATTTTGAACTCCGCTCTGGGCAAGTTCGGCCTCAACCGCGAGGCCGCCGAGGGCCTCCAGAGCATGGCAGCGACAGGCATCCCTGCACTGAGCAAGTTGGATCCGGAGCAGTTCGGCAAAGGGCTCGCTGTCTCTGAGGCTGCGGTGGCTGGCACGCTGCTCGCCCCCTTGGTCAGCAATCGCCTCGCCGGCGCAGCCCTCAGCACATTTGGTGCCGGCCTGCTGACGATGTACTTCAACAACGACGCCATGACTGAGGACGACGGCATCCGCCCCTCCCACGATGGCCTTTCCTTGGCGAAGGACTCCTGGCTGGTTTCGATGGGTGCTGCGTTGATGGCGTTGCCGAAGAAGCGCAAGTAGCCGATACGCTTTACTGCAAGAGAAAACCCGGCCCGCGCACCGTGTGGTGTGCGGGCCGGGTTTTGTTATGCCCTGGCCTCAGCCTGAGGCGGAGTCAACGTTAGTTGTTCCCCGCTGGCTTGTCCTCGGAAGGCTTTGCTTCCTCGGAGGTCTGGTTGTCCTTCTTGGAGGAACCGTCAATCAGGGTCTTGTTGCCGGTTGCCTTGCCCAGCTGGTAGGAGGACGTTGCTTCGTCCACACCACAGCTACGCAGGACGACGTCCATGATGATCAGGCCGGCGGTGATGGCACCGAGGGCGCCACCTGCAAGACCCAGCATCTGCGGGTTCGCTACCTGGAGTGCACCCTGCAGACCAGCGGCGGTCTCTGCGCGGTCGCGGTCGTAGATACCCAGGCCACGCTGGATATCGTCATTCGCGCGCTTAATCGCGGCGTTGAGCTGAGCGTTCAGGTTCTCGAGGCCCGGAACGCGGACCTGCGACAGGATGCCCAGCGGGACCAGCAGCAGCAGTGGCGATGCCATGCCGACCAGGCCAGCGATGCACTTCGGGTCCTTGAAGTTCGCGTTGGAGGAACCAGACTGCTCAACCTGGACGTTCACCTCGATCTTGGATAAGGCCTTTTCGTACGGGTCGCCCGGCAGCAGTGGAACGACCGTGATGTTTCCGATCTTGGCAGGAGTGATGATCCACTTGCCGTTCTCAAACTTCACGTCGGCCTGACCGCCCTTGATGTCGAACTTCAGCTTGCTGAGGTCGATATCGTTGTTGGCGTTCGGGTCCTTCTCGATGATGATCTGACCGTTCTTGCCTCGCGTGATCTTGAACAGCTTGTTCGGATCAGCGATGTTCGCGCCCTGAGAGGTGCTCCAGCCCTGCGGCAGGACGGAAACGACGTATTTCGTCACCAGGTCGCCGTCGCCGTTGTACTCCTCGATAACGAGCTGCTTGTTGCCAGCTTCCGGCTTCGGCGTGAACTTGAACTTACCGTTCTCCTCCTTGGTGGTGACCAAGTCGGCGCCCTGTGCTACCACGAACTTGTTGCCCGCCTGAGCCGGAGTGATCTCAGACTCCTGGCCCACAAGTGCACCAGTGTTGATCTGCTTGTACTTGCGTTCCTTACCCGGAGTGATGTTCAGGGTGTAGCGAGCGACAATGTTGCCCTCAGAGTCGATTTCCTGAACAATGCCGGACTTGCCAGCGGTTCCGGCCTTCGGCTTCGCTACCCATTCGGAAAGCTTGTTGCCGTTAGCGTCAACCGAGCCGCTGTCGACGGTCTTGGTTTCGAAGTTCTCTGCACCACTTGCCCACACCATGGTGTTCGGCTTGATGCCGAGCACGCGGAACTCAGAGGTCTCTGGGAGTTCCATCGTACGTGCGCCTTCGCCGTTACCAGCGCCGACGGTGAAGACGTAGTTCGCGTAGACGCCACGATCGTCTGCAACCTGGAAGGTGAACACCTTACCAACTGCGTCCTTGCGTGGCTTCACGATGAAGGCGTTGTCCTGCTCCGATACCTCGAAGAACTGATGCATCTGCTCGGTGATATCGGTGACGTTGCCCTTGCCCTCAGCAGTCTTGCCGGTCGAATCAACCGGTGCGACCTTGCCTTCGAACACCTTGAAGATCTTGTCGCCGTCGTGGCGGGCAAGCTTCGCGACTCCATCGGTAGTGATCGGACGCTCAATGGTCCGGTTCGTGTCACGCCCAGGGGTCAAGGTGAAGGTGTAGCGCTCGAAGAGGTAGCCGTCCTTGGTGCGGTTCTCCACAACGACCTTGCCGTTCGCGTTACGCAGCGGCTTCAGCGCCATGGTGGAGCCGTCTTCAGGCTTGGATTCCAGCAGTTCCCCACCTTCGACAAGCTTCAGGTTGGTGCCCTGAATCATCATGTCATTGTCAGTGGTGATGTCGTGGTTAAGTTCCTTGACTTCACCTGGCTTGACGTTGACAACCCACTCCGTGATGACGAGCTCAACGTACGGCTTGTTCTCGTTATTCGGGTCGTGCTTGATCTTGTCCCCAACGAGTTCAGGGTTCAAGAGTTCCGCGTCGCCGTGGTCCTTCGGCTGGTTGTTTTCGTCGATGCCGTACCAGCGGATCGTTTCCTGTACGCGAACCGTGCCTTCGGCTCCAGGCTTAAAGCGGAAACGCATGTCGGTGACGTCGCCGTTTTCGTTCTTCTTCGGCTCACCGTCATGGATGATCAGGTCTTCGCCTTTGACGATGTGAAGGTTGTTGTTCCGCTCGTCGCCGGTGCGGATCGTCATCAGAGAGCGATCGATGGTGTCGCGGTTACGGATTTCCTTGTCGAGGGAGTTGCGATCACGTGCAGGGTTGATCTGGATGTTCCAGACACCGCGCAGCTCGCCCTTCTCATCGTGTACCTGCACGACAACCTTGCTGACGTCGCCTGCCTTTGCGGCAGCATCGGTCGGCTTGATAACCCACTTGCCGTTCTCTTCGACGATCGTGGCGTAGTCGGTGCCGTTGCCGAGAATCTTCGCGGTGAGCTTGTCCTGCTTCTCGATCTCAACCTGGCCGTCGTGGTTGATAATGACGTCGCGGATGTCCGGGCCAGCGTTCGGATCCTTCTTCACGACGAAGGTGAACTCGTACTTACGGCCATCCTTGTCGAAGAAGACGTAGGTCGCCTCGCCTTCGACACCCTCGTTCGGAACGATGCGCCAGTTGTCGCCGTCCTCGACGATCTCCTTGATCACATTGTTCTTGTCTTCGACCTTCTCGTACTTCGTGCCACCACGACGCTCAACATAGCCGACGGAGGTGTCAGCGATCTCGCGGGTGACCTTGTACGTGGACTTGAAATTCTCGATGGTGATGATGTTTTCCTTCTCAACACCATCCTTCGACGTGATCTTCACATGGACTTGGCCGTGGGAGTTCTTATCCTTCGGCGTGACAACAATGTTTCCGGCGTTGTCGTCCTGAACAAGAGCGATGTCGCCGCCCTTGGTGACCTCGACCTTGTCGCCTTCCTGGATCTTGATCTTGACGCGATCGGATCCACCCTGGTTGATGTTGTAGAAGTAGTTGTTGACGATCTTGTTCAGGTGCTCAATCTCACCAGTGCGATCATTGATCTGCAGCTGGTAGATGAACTCGTTGCCGTTCTCATCGGTCACGACGATCTCAACAACACCGGATCCCTTGAAGCCTTCCTTCGGCGTGATGATCAGGTTGTTGTTCTTGTCGCGGTCAACAATGACAAGATCCTCGCCGCGCGTAATGCGCCAGGAGTAGCCCTGCTTCTTCAGGTCGCCCATGTCGAGGATCTTCTTCTCGTCCTTGTGGCGAATGTCGATCGTGTTGTGGATCTCGTGAACTTCCTTGGTGATCTGGGTCTCGTATTCCCGGATGATCTCCTTGACGTTCACATTCGTGGAAGTCGTCGTGGTGGTCGACTGGGCAGTCGTCGTCTCCGTGACGTCGGTCGGGGTGACCTCAACCGTTGTTGAAACCGTAGTGTATGCAGTCGAAGTCGTCGGAGTGGTGTGCTCCTTGATCGTGGTCACGACTGGCGTCTCAGTCACGGTCGACGTAGACGTCACCTTGTTGCCGGGGACCGTCTCTGTCGTGACGTACGGTTCTGGCTTGGTCGTGCGCGTCGTGGTAACCGGGGTGCCGTTCCTACGAACCGTGGTTTGGTACGTTGAAGCCTCAGGCGTCACGGTCTTGGTGGTGAGGCTCGGCGGAAGCGTCGTTGTCGTTTCGACGGTACGTGGCGGGATCTTCTTCCAGGACGTCACCGTGGTACCTGGAATCGTCGTGACGGTGGTGATGGTGCTCTTCGGCACGGTCACCGTGGTCTCGACAGTCTTCGGCGGCTGAGGCTTTGGTGTCTTCGGCTTCTCCAGGCCCGGCTGGGACGGGATAATCAGTCGCTGCGTGGTGTACTGCTGGGTGTAGCTCAGGTTGAAGCCGTAGTTGTTCGGCACCAAGACAACCAGGTACTGTTCGTCGCTCACCGACTGACGGATCCTAGCCATCGCGGCATCATCGACTACGAGGTAGAAGGTCGCGTGGTTCTTGCTGTCCATGTAGCGACCGATCTTGAAACCGGTCAGCTGAGTAAACTGACGCTGACGCTCCGGCTTCATAAAGATGCCTTCACGGACCAGCTTCAAAGAATCAGGATTGTTGGAAAGAAGCGCCTGCATCAGCGTCATCTTGTCCCTAGCGCCGCTCAGGTTGCCGCTGCGCTGATCCTTCATGATGGCTTGCATCAGGTTGATGGCGCCCTTTTCAACGTCCTTGTTGATGGATCCACCGTGGCCATATTGACCCGACTCACCCGTCAGCTTGCGGTAGCTGTAGCCGGACGGGTTATCCCAAGGGTTCGCAATGCCCCAGTCGATGCACCAACCCGGGCCGTACTGGGTCTGAAGCAGGTCAGACTTCGTCATGTCCGACTTAGAGAGCTTAGCCCACTCCCGCTGTTCCTGCTTGACCTGCGCGAGCTCCTCTGGCGAGAGTTCTTTGTATGCACTAGTAACCGCGATGTCTGCGCTCGCGTTCGGCGCAAGAACATGGGCAGTGCTAACGGCCATGACACCCGAAATCAGGCCGGCCATGATTCGCTTCTTAAGATGTGCGTTTTGCAACGGCTCAATCCTTAAAAATCGTAGGAGATATTCGAAGCAGCCTGAAGACCATCTGAACACGGATCCACAAACTGACAGACATTTATTCAATCACAAAAACCGCCCCGAACGTAGTCCACTACGCCCCCACCACCACAAAAACACCACCACAACCCACAAAAACACACCCCACACACCCCAAAAACCCCCTGACCAGCACCTTCACAAAACCTGCCAAAGTATGCAACAAAAACGTGATCTATCACACCCAAAACACCACCGCCACCAAACAGGGGGAACACATGTCAACCCGTTCACCTCGCTGAATGGCAAAAGGCCCCTTCCACAAGAGGAAGGGGCCTTCAACGCCAGCGATTAGTTCTCAGGCGCTGCCGGAGTTGTCGTCTCGGTGGCAGGAACTGGGGTCACAGTCCTCACCACGTCGCCCTTCTTGGAAGAGCCGTAGACCAACGTGTCGTTCCCCGTCGCCTTACCAATCTGGTAGGACGAGGTCTTATCGCCCTGGCCACAGGAGCGGAGCACGGCGTCGACAATCAGGAGGCCAGCGGTAATCGTGCCCAGGGCACCGCCGGCAAGGCCGAGGAGCTCAGGGTTCACCGCGCTGAACGCGCCCTGGAGACCCGCGGCGCGCTCTGCGCGGTCACGGTCGTAGATGCCCATGCCGCGCTGGATGCGGTCATTAGCCTCGCGCACAGCGGCGTTCAGCTTGCCATGGATACCTTCCAGGCCCGGGATGCGGACCTGGGAAAGGATGCCCAGCGGGATCAAAAGGAGCAGCGGCGACGCGATACCGACGAGGGACGCGATGCACTTACCGTCAGAGGAGGTAGCAACCTTGTCCTTGATGACAACATTGACCTGAACCTCATCCTGCTTCTGGCCGTTAATCCACGGCGTGAAGTAGATGTGGGTCGTGTTAGGCGTGATGCCACCTTCACCCGGCTTGATCGTGATGGAACCGTCAGGGTTCTTCTCGATCATCTTTGGATCAACCGGCTTGCAGTTGTTCGGGCCCTCGCACACCTTGATGTCGCTGATCTTGCCACCATCAGGGATGACGATGCGCCAGGAGCCGTCTGGGTTCGGGCTGACATCGGAGTTGCCAGGCTTGACGATGATGTTGCCCTCAGACGTAGCTGGGACGTCGATATCCAGAATGCGGACTGGGTTGCCCTCGTGGTCCACTTCCTCAATCTGGACGCGGCCAGACTTGCCAGGGCGCGGCTTCAGCGTGAAAGTGCCAGGCGTCGTCGGGATGTCCTCGATGAT
The DNA here is from genome assembly GCF_001875725.1 of Corynebacterium sp. NML140438. Taxonomy (GTDB): domain Bacteria; phylum Actinomycetota; class Actinomycetes; order Mycobacteriales; family Mycobacteriaceae; genus Corynebacterium. The sequence goes on from NZ_MLCQ01000010.1 coordinate 122,334, forward strand.
GTCCTCACCGCGGAGCACGCGGAACTTGTTTTCGCCCTTGCCCGGAATGATCTTGTCGGTGAGCTTCGGCTGGTAGACACGACGCTCCTCGACGAAGTTCAGCGCACCGTGATCCTCGATGATGGTGATGTTGTGCTTCTTCACAACATTGCCATTGCTGTCCTTCTCGACGACGACGACCTTGCCACCCTTCGAGCCTTCCTTCATGCGAAGGATGTAACGACCCTCGGTGTCCTGGACGATCTCGACGTTATTCTGACCTTCAACAATCTCGTACTTGTGATTGTTGACGATGGTGACGTCGAAGGTGCCCTTTTCCGTGATCGTGTACGAACGCTCAAAGTTGTCGTTCGAGCCGGATCCGCCCTTGCCCTTCGTGATGTTCAGGATGAACTTCTGGTAGACAGAGCCGCTCTCATCGGTGACCTCGACAACGACCTTGCCTTCAGCGCCGTCGTTCGGCGTGACGACCCACTCGTTGCCGTTGTTGGAGAGGTCGGCAAGGTCGCCGCCCTCGACAATCTTGACGGTGTCGCCTGGGTTCACGTTCGTGGTGAACTTGTCATCCGAGGTGATCTCGAAGGAGGTCGTGTTTGCCTCGTTTGGCGTGACGTTGTAAACGAAACGCTTGATCGGCAGGTCACGAGAGTTCTGAATCTCGATGACGACCTTGCCCGACACACCCTTCTTCAGCGTGAGGTCCTGGCCACCCTGTGGGTTGACCTTGCCATTGAGGAGCTCTGCGCCAGCCACGACGACAAACTTCTGGTTATCCTTCACGGAAGGAAGCGTCATCTTCGAACCAGCAGGGAGATCCTGCTTGACTTCATCGACCTTGGACTCGGTCACCGTGATGATGTGCTCGATCAGTTCGTGGCCGCCCTGGGTCTTCTCCACGACGCGGATCTCGCCGACGAAGTTCGGGTTCGGCATGAGGTAGAACTTGTTCGGATCGTTCTCATCCTTGACCCAGCTGAAGTTGTCCGTGCCTTCTGGGAAGGTGAACTCGTTGCTGGCTAGACCCTTCGTGAGGATCAGGGTACGACGGTTAGACACCGTAGTCGGGACGGTCTGCTTCGCAGGCTTGGCCTCGGCCGGGGTGACCACGATGGTGAAGACGCCGACCAGCTGGCCATTGGAGTCCTTCACGTGCGCAACGATCAGGCCGTCATCGGTTGGCTTCAGGTTCCACTTGCCGTCGCCCTCGAGCTGTTCCGGTGGGACAAGCTCCTTGCCGCGGACGATCTCGATCTTGTCGCCCGGCTGGCCCTCAATGTCGGCCCCTTCGCCGACGGAGATGATCTTCGTCTGGGAATCAACAAGAACGTTGCGGCCGTCGCGCACGTCGAGGGTGAAGACGAAGGTCTCGCCCTTATCGTTCTTGGCCCGGACGACGACCTTGCCAGTCTTGCCGGCCTTCGGGGTGAGTACCCACTGGTCGCCCTTCTTCTCAAGGGACTCAATGATGTCATCGCCCTGCAGTACCTCGGGCTCGCCAACGATGTTGTCAACCTCGATCTTGTACGAGGAGACGTTACCGATTACGCGGGTCTGGTTGTACTTGTTCGGGTTCGTGTCAACGTTGAACTCGTAGTTCTCTTCGTTGCCAGTTGGTTGACCATTCTTATCAACCTCGAAGACCTTGACCTTCACCTTGCCGGTGATGACGCCATCATTGACGTTCACGTTCAGGGTGTCGCCATCCTCGGTGGTCTTTACCAGATCCTTGCCCTCGGTGACCTCGTACTTCCAGCCCTTCGGCAGCTTGATGGACTGGTCGAGGCCAGTGACGGCAACGTTGAAGAAGTGGTTGTTCACGCGAACGGTCTTCTCAGTGGTCTTCTGGGAATCCTTGTTCACCACGTGGATGGTGTACTCGTAGCGGTTGCCGTCGCCGTCGGTAATGACGATGCGGACGTCGCCCTCACCCTGCTTCTTCGGGGTGACAACGAGACGGTTGCCTTCCTTGGTTACCTCGACCAGGCCCTGGGAGTCGTCGACAAACTCGATCTTCCAGTTGCCCGACTTGTTAGGCTCGATGACCTTGGACTCGCTCTTGTTGGAGAAGTCGTAGACGTAGTTGTACTTGTAGAAGTGACGCTCGACCGTGGTGGTCTTGCGGCTCTCCGAAACGCGGGTGACGGTGGTGTCAACAACCTTGGTCACCGTCGACGGATCGGCTTGAACCGTCTTGGTCTCGGTCTTCGGATCCAGCGTCTTCGTCGCGGTGACGTAGGTTGGCTCGGTCACGGTAACCGTCGGACGCACCTTGTTCGTCTCAGTAATCGTCGGACGCACCGTCGAGGTTTCAGTGACGGTGACAGGGGTCTTCTTCTCGACGACGATAACGTCGCGCGGAGCCGTCACGGTCTCAGTGACGATGGTGGCTTCGCCGTCCTCAAACACAGGAACGGTGACGACTGGCCGTGGTGCAGTCTCAGTGACCGTCACTGGATCTGGGACCTCGGTCTTCTCCGTCTTGTAGATCTCCTGGAACTCGCGGGTTACCGTGACCTCCGGACGCTCCGTGATGGTCTCATAATCGAGGCCCTCATGCTTGTACACGGTCTTAGTGACGGTCGGCTGACCGGTTTCGGTCACGGTCGAGGTGCTACCCGGGCCCTCGGTGACAGTGACGGTGGTAGTCACAGTGCCGCCACCATTGCCGCCGCCTGGGCGTGGGTAGAAGCCGTCCAAACCAGGCTGTGTCGGAGGAATCAGACGCTGGAAGGTCGCCTCACGACCATCCTGGTAGATGTTGTAATCCTTCGGCAGCAGGATGGTGACGTACTCGCCAGGACGGACGTTGCTGGAGACGCGGCTGAACGCAGCCTGGTCCTTGACCAGCGCGAAGTTCGGCTGGAAGCTGTCGTTGCCGCCGAAGACGGCGCTGACACGGAAACCGGTCCACTGGGTGAACTCCTGGTTAGTGACGCGAACGCCGTTCTGCGCCTGGCCGTTCAGGATGTAGGAACGCTGGCCATCCAGCACGCTCTTGTTGTTCGACAGCAGCGCCTGCAGGGCGACGTTCTTCTTCTTGACGTCGCCGAGGTTACCCTCGTACCAGGATTTCAGCATCGACTTCGTCAACGAGATCGATGCAGTCTCGATGTCAGCGTTAATACCAAGGCTGCCGTTGAAGCCGTTAAAGCCGTACAGGCCGGACATGCCGTCCAGCTTGCGCAGCTCATAACCCTGGGTTTGCAGGTTTGGCTGTGGTTTCTCAAGATCAATGCACCAGCCCGGGCCGAGCGGGGTGACCTGCATCCAGGTCTCCAGCATTTTCTTGTACTCACCCTGGTTGGTGAGCATGCTGATCTTTTCGGTGTTAAAGCGCAGCGCCTCAGCGTACTTATCGTTCGGCAGCGAGGAGTACGTACCGGTAATGCGCGGGTCCGCGCTTGCGTCCGGGGCGACGACAACTGCGCCACCAGTAATCATTGCGCCCGAAATCAGGCCCGCCATGATTCGCTTCTTAAGATGTGCGTTTTGCAACGGCTCAATCCTTAAAAATCGTAGGAGATATTCGAAGCAGCCTGAAGACCATCTGAACACGGATCCACAAACTGACAGACATTTATTCAATCACAAAAACCGCCCCGAACGTAGTCCACTACGCCCCCACCACCACAAAAACACCACCACAACCCACAAAAACACACCCCACACACCCCAAAAACCCCCTGACCAGCACCTTCACAAAACCTGCCAAAGTATGCAACAAAAACGTGATCTATCACACGCAAAACACCACCGCCACCAAACAGGGGGAACACATGTCAACACACGAAAAACCCTGGCCTCCGAACCGGAGACCAGGGTGAACCTGTGGAGCATAGGAGAATCGAACTCCTGACATCCTGCTTGCAAAGCAGGTGCTCTACCAACTGAGCTAATGCCCCTTTTGTTCCTGTGGGCCTAGCAAGAATCGAACTTGCGACCTCATCGTTATCAGCGATGCGCTCTAACCGACTGAGCTATAGGCCCTGGGAACGAGAAGTAAGATTACCTACCACTATAACCTTTGACAAATCGCCAGTACAGGCGGTGTTTTTAACACGGCTATCGCGCCCTGTTCGACATCACCAGGGTGACGCCGCCGACCAGGTCCGCGATCGCGTTGTAGAGCAACGCCGTCAGCGGGGCCATCACCGCGATGAACACCACACCGATGAGCCCGAAGAGGCCGGCTGCGGACATGACCAGGGTGGCGTCGATAACTTGGTCGCCGCCGACGCCGCTGACCAGCGAGTTCACCGAGTCGATGACTCCCGTCTGCGCGAGGCCGTAGTAGACGATGGCCGCGCCCAACATCCACGCGACGAAGCCGACGAGGGCGAGGACCGTCGCCACCTTAAATACGGAGGCGACACCCACGCGCCGCACCACTATCTTGCGGGCGGCCATGGTTTACTCCCCATCCTTCGGCGAGGCGGAGATGGACGAGGAGGTCTGCTCCTTGGCTTCCTCAATCGTCTTCTCACCCTTGGCAACCGCGGTTGCCTCCTCTTCGCCCTGCTCCTCGACGTTCTTGTCGATGGCCAGCAGCTCGACGTCATCCGCCAGGTCGACGAGGCGGACGCCCATCGTGGCGCGGGAGGACGGACGGATCTGGTTGACCTCGGTGCGGATCACGCCGCCTGCGGAGGTGATGGCGAAGATCTGGTCTTCCTCATCGACAGCCAGGGCGCCAATCAGTTTGCCGCGCTTTGGAGTGTACTTGAAGGTCATCACGCCCATGCCGCCGCGACCCTGGGTGTTGTACTCCTCAATCGGGGTACGCTTGCCGTAACCGCCAGCGGTGGCGACGAGCAGGAACTCGCCGTCCTGGGCCACGGTCATCGCGAGCAGCTTGTCATCGCCGCGGAAGCGCATGCCCTTCACGCCGGCAGTCGCGCGGCCCATTGGGCGCAGCTGGTCGTCGTCGGCGGTGAAGCGGATGGACTGGCCCTGCTCAGAGACGAGCAGCAGGTCGTCCTCCTCGCCGGCAAGCGCGGCACCGATCAGGGCATCGCCCTCGTTGAGGTTGATCGCGATAAGGCCCGCGGAACGCGCCGACTCGTAGTCGGTCAGGCGGGACTTCTTCACGCGACCATCGCGGGTGGCCAGGACCAGGTACGGGGCGTCCTCGTAGGACTGGATCTGGATGACCTGCGCGATGCGCTCCTCCGGCTGGAACTCCAGCAGGTTCGCCACGTGCTGGCCGCGGGCCGTGCGGCCCGCCTCCGGCAGTTCGTAGGCCTTGAGGCGGTACACGCGGCCGAAGTTGGTGAAGAACAGGATCCAGTCGTGGGTGGAGCAGATGAAGAAGTGCTTCACCACGTCGTCCTGCTTCAGTTCCGCGCCGCGGACACCCTTGCCGCCGCGCTTCTGCGCCTTGTAGGCGTCCACCTTCGTGCGCTTCGCGTAGCCGGTGGAGGTGATGGTGACCACGACGTTTTCACGCGCGATGAGGTCTTCCTCGGTCACATCGCCGGTCGCGGCAACAATCTGGGTGCGGCGCTCGTCGCCATACTTTTCAACGATCTCACGCAACTCGTTGCCAACGATCTCCCGCTGGCGCTCCGGGCGGGCCAAGATGTCCTTGTAGTCGGCAATCTTGCGCTCGATCTCGGCCAAATCGTCGATGATCTTCTGGCGCTCCAGCGCTGCCAGGCGGCGCAGCTGCATTGCCAGGATTTCGTTGGCCTGGATCTCGTCGACGTCGAGAAGCTTGATCAGGCCCTGGCGAGCGTCGTCCACCGTTGGCGAGCGACGGATCAGGGCGATGACCTCGTCCAACGCATCGAGGGCCTTGACCAAGCCGCGCAGGATGTGGGCGCGCTTCTCGGCCTCATCCAAGCGGAACTTGGTGCGGCGAACGATGACGTCGATCTGGTGCTTGACGTAGTAGCGCAGCATCTGGTCGAGGCGCAGCGTGCGCGGCACGCCGTCGACGATGGAGAGCATGTTCGCGGAGAAGTTCGTCTCCAGCTGCGAATGCTTGTACAGGTTATTGAGCACCACTCGAGGAACCGCATCGCGCTTCAGCGAGACCACGATACGCATGCCGACGCGGTCGGAGGACTCGTCCTCGATCTTGGAGATGCCCACCATCTTGCCCGCGGTGACCTGCTCCGCGATGTTGTGGATGAAGTTGTCAGGGTTGACCTGGTACGGCAGCTCCGTAATCGTGATGACCTGGCGGTTGCCGATCTCCTCGATCTCGGTCACACCACGCATGCGGATGGAACCGCGGCCGGTGGTGTAGGCGTCCTTGATGCCCTGGTCGCCGACGATGAGGCCGGCCGTCGGAAAGTCCGGGCCCTTCACTCGCTCCATGACCGCGTCGAGCACCGCCTGCTCATCCGCGTCATAGTTGTCGAGCATCCAGTAGATGGCCTCCGCCAACTCGTTCAAGTTGTGCGGCGGAATGTTGGTGGCCATACCGACGGCGATACCGTTCGAGCCGTTCATCAGCAGGTTCGGTACACGCGACGGCAGCACGTCCGGCTCGCGGGTCTTGCCGTCGTAGTTCGGGGAGAACTCCACGGCGTCCTCGCGGATGTCGCGGACCATCTCCATCGCCAGCGGCGTCATCTTGCACTCGGTGTAACGCATAGCCGCGGGGCCGTCGTTACCAGGGGAACCGAAGTTACCCTGGCCGTCCACCAGCGGGTAGCGCATCGCCCAAGGCTGAGCCATGCGCACCAGCGTGTCGTAAATGGCGCTGTCGCCGTGCGGGTGGAAGTTACCCATCGTGTCAGCGACAGGCTTGGCACTCTTCACGTACGAACGCTCGGGGCGGTACCCGTGGTCGTACATCGCGTAAATGATGCGGCGGTGCACCGGCTTCATACCATCGCGGACATCCGGGAGCGCACGGCCGACGATCACGCTCATCGCGTAATCGATGTAGCTCGTCTGCATCTCCTCGTTGATGTCAATGGGCTGGATGGCGTCGGATCCGCCGCCACCTAGAGTGTCATCACTCATTGCTCACCTTTCGTCAAACATTGGTTCCTACCGATTCTAGCGCCTCGTGCGACGAATCACCCCTGCGCCGTGGTATCACTCTGATACCATCGCGGCATGGCCATGACCCTACGACTCTCCACAGACGAAGACACAGCCCTCATCATGCTCGCCTCCGCCTGGGGCTGCTCCAAACAGGAGGCCACCCGCCGCGCCATCGTCACCGCCGCCTCCCGCCTTCTTGACGACGCCACCATTACCAACCTCGCCCGCACCACCCTGCAGGAATACGCCCACACCGAACGCCGCATCCGACAGGCCCGCGATGCGTAGCTTGAGCAGCGAGCAGCTGCTCGCCATCGCCGACGAATGTGCGCATTTATATAAGGTGCGAATACGCTCCTTCGCCGCGCTGTGCGCCTGCGCCGCCGTCCCCGGCGCCCACCTCCACGGCGTGCCCGTCTACGACACCCCGCACGCCGCCGCCCGCGGACTCGCCGACACCATCCGTTCCTTGCGCCCCCTCACCGGAGCCAACGACGCCTTCGCCGACGTCGCCGGCACCACCTATTTGCGGTGGGTCGAGGAAGCGTAATCGTTGATCATCTCCTAGAATGGCGACTATTTACACGGACCATTGGAGAACACGAGGTGGAGGAACAATGAACGCTACAAAGTACACCGCAGTACTGGCAACCACCGCAGCACTGATCGGCGCCGGCCTGGCCGCACCGCAACTGCGCGCGGAAGAGACGGCTGCTACAACGTCTGATTCGGCGTCTGCGGCGTCTCAGCCTCAGGAAGCGCGCGAATGGCGCGACGTCGACATCACCGCCGGCGGCACCGTCACCGTCGAACCCAGCGTCCCCCTCCCCGAGGGCGCCAAAGCCTTCGGCCCGTCCAGCATCGACGGCTACGAGCTCTCCACCGACGCCAAAACCGGCGCCGTCACCATCAAAGCCGCACCGAAACTGCGCCCCGGCCAGGGCCTGCGCTACCGCGTCGTGGTTCTCTTCGCCGACAAAACGACGGCCTCCTACGACTCCGAAGTGACCGTCGTCCCCGGTGGCAACAACAACGCCAACACCTCCACCATCGAGTACAAGGACTCGCTCGTCCAGCCGAAGGAGAGCATCACCGTCTCCCCCACGGGCTCGTTCCCGCAGGGCACGAAGTTCTACCTCAACAGCAACAAGATTGAGAAGTGGGACGTAAGCGTCGACGAGTCCACCGGCGCCGTCACCGTCAAGGCAGGCGACATCGGCTACGGTTCCTGGCTCTCCATCCCAGTTCGCGCCGAGTTCCCCGACGGCTCGTCCGACGTCAAGCACGCCAAAGTCACCGTCGCCGACAAGCACGGCAACACCACACCGTCCTCCGACCGCCTCGCCGCGAAGCACACCCCGGCCTACCCAGCAACGCAGATCGCAGGCAACGAAACCGCCACCGTCAAGCAAACCGCCGACCTGCCCGAGGGCACCACATTCAAGATCATCGGCGAATCCAAACAGTGGGACCTATCTATCGACGCCATCACCGGCACCATCACCGCGACACCAAAGCAACCGCTCGCTACCGGCGCGGTAGTGAACGTGCCCGTCATCGTCACCTACTCCGACGACTCCCAAGACTTCGTACAGGCCAAGGTCGAGGTGACCAAGGACCCCGTGTGGCAGTCCAGCAAGGCCACCGTCGATTACCCGGTGACCACCTCCCCCGCCGACGAAACCGCCACCGTCACCCCTGCACTCAAGGACGTGCCTGCAGGCACCAAGTTCGCAATGGTCTCGACGCCACCGACCGGCTGGGAGATCGGCATCAACCCTTCGACCGGTGTGGTCACCGTCAACGCCCCAGAAGGCACCCGCGCGGGCACCCAGATCAGCGTGCCTATCCGCATCGACTTCCCCGACGGCTCCCGCTCCGTTAGCAGCGCGGTCGTCCTCTTCGAAGCACCAACCAACCCCGAAGCGGAGAAGTTCACAGTCACCTACAAGGATGTCACCATCAAGGCCGGCGAGAACCGTGTGGTGAAACCAACCGACGCCGTGCCGATCGGCGCATTCGTCAACGGCCCGAAGGACCAGAGCATCAACGGCGTGAAGGTCAACACTGACAAGGACGGCGCTGTCTCCATCGAAGCACCGGGCCACGCCCGGAATATGCAATTCGAAGTTCCCATCGAGATCTACTTCCGCGACGGCTCCAAGCAGCGCACGGAGTTTTCCGTCACGGTGAAGGCAAAAGAGACGAGCACACCGAAGACGTCGGAGACCGAGCCTTCGGCCAAGCCGACCACTTCCGCAGCAGAGCCGTCCGCCCCGCGGACAAGTGAAGAGCCGACGGCCGAGCCAACCACGACCAAGCCGAGCACCTCCGCAGCAGAACCGTCCGCGCCGCGGACAAGCGAAGAACCGAGCACCACCAAGCCAACCACGTCCGCCACGAAACCGTCCGCCCCGCGGACAAGCGAACAGCCCACGACAAGCGAGCAGAAGCCATCGAAGCCACAGGCTGAGACGGTCAAGATCGAGTACGCGCGCACGCCGGTGCACGCTGGTGAGTCTGTGACGCTGAAGCCGACGGGCGAGTTCCCTGCGGGCACGAAGTTCAACGGGCCGAGCGGATCGCAGCAAGGATGGTCGGCCACCACGAACTCCGCGACTGGTGAGATTCGCGTCTCCGCCCCGACAAATGCGACGGCTGGTACCACGGTGGAGTTCCCTGTCACCGTGACGTTCCCGGACAGCTCGAAGCAGCTCCACCAGGTGGTTGTATACGTCGAGCGCACCACCACTGCACCGTCCACCAGCGAGCAGCCGACGAGCACAGCACCGACGAGCACGGCGCCAACGAACACGATGACGCCAGCACAGCCGAAGGAATCACAAGCGGACAAGACCGACGTCGACTTTGAAAACCAGAAGGTGAACGCTGGCGGCACGATCGTTCAGCGCCCGAGCGGCAGCGTTCCGGCGGGCACGAAGTTCAACGGCCCGAACGGCACCTACGACGGCTGGAAGTTCGCCACCGACTCGCGCACCGGTGAGGTCACCATCACACCTCCGACTGACGCGAAGCCTGGTGCCTCCATCGACTACTCCGTCACCGCGACGTTCCCGGACTGGTCGACGAAGGAGTACAAGCTGAACGCCAGGGTTGAGGGCGGAGTGGACGACGATAAGGGTGGTGACAGCTCCAGCAGCTCCTCCTCGAAGACGGAGGGCTCCAGCACGGGTAAGACCGTCGGCATTGTGGTTGGGGTGCTCGCGCTGCTCGGCCTGCTGGCTGGCGCGGCGAACTACCTACTGCCGTATGTGGACATCGACGCGCTGCTTCGCTAACACCGTTCGCGCGGGGACGATATTGTAAGCACTATGAAGAAAATGAGTGCTCTCGTCCTCGTCGGCGGGGTCGCGGCGTCGCTGATCGTCGCGCCGCAAGCCACCACCGCCCCAGCCGGGTCCTCCAAACCGACGCCGGTGATCACGCCGACCGTCACCCCACCAAAGCAGCCACCGCTCGGCAGCGCATACACGGGCTCGGCGCCGGTCTCGCTGACCATCGCTGCGCTGCTCACCCTGCTGGTTGGCCAAGTAATTGTCGACGCCGTCCCCCCACTGCGCGCAGCCGTCGATGACCTCGCGCGCCAGGCAGGACTCTCGGGCGTGATGGGATCCTCGCAGGGTAACCGTATTTTCGATTTCTCCAAGATCGACCTCAACGAGCTGCAGAAGATGCTGCCCAAGGTCTAAACCCCACCCCAAATATGTAACCACTGTGACTCATGATAAGTTTGTTCCTGTTGTGGTTACAGTGTCCTGTGTGACTGCTGTGGCGGAAGAGCCGCAACGCTCAACGTAACAATGCGACCTGCCGGGGGGCAGGTCGCATTTGTCATACAATCAACGGCATGGAAACACCACAAGGACTCAACGCACTGCTGCACAATGGGCGCCGCCCAGGAATCGTCGACGCGCTCGCCGGAGTGGTCGACCAGACCGTCGCAGACCAAAGCGGACTCACCGGCATGGCGCTGCGCTCCGCAATCGCGGGCGTAAAGAAAGTCGACGCCCGGATCCTGCACAAAGGCATCAACACCGTACTCCCCCAGCTGCTCGAGCAGCTCAACCCCCGCTGGGAAGACTACAAAAACAGCGACCACGCCGCCTTCGGCGAATACCTCGCACAACACGAAGACGACGTGGTCACAGAACTCGTCTCACTCGGCGACAACCTCCGCGACTCCATGCCAGCCGGCGTACAGAAGATCTACGCCACCTTCCGCAGCAAGGCCGCCAAAATTGTGGGGCCTGCGCTGCCGCGGATCGGAGAGGTCGTCGAAAAGCAGATGGAAGGCTAGACGTCCAGGAAGCGGACGTCCTTCGCCTTGCGGGTGATGAAGGAGCGGCGAGCCGCCACATCATCGCCCATCAGGATGCTGAACAGCTCATCCGCGCGCTGGGCGTCCTCCACATCAACGCGACGCAGAATACGGTGATCCCGGTCAAGCGTGGTCTCCCACAGCTCGCTCGGGTTCATCTCACCCAGACCCTTGTAACGCTGGATGCCGTCATCCGTGTTGATCTTACGGCCGGCCTCCAGGCCCTCCGCGAGCAACTGGTCACGCTCCGCGTCGGAGAAGGCGTAGCCAGGCTCGCCCTTCGCCCACTTCAGCTTGTAGAGCGGCGGGTTCGCCAGGTAGACGTGGCCCTCCTCAATGAGCTCCGGCATGAAACGGAACAGCAGGGTAAGCAGCAGCGTTGCGATGTGCTGGCCGTCGACGTCAGCATCCGCCATCAGCACAATCTTGTGGTAGCGCAGCTTCGAAATATCGAACTCTTCGTGAATACCAGTACCCAGCGCGGTAATAATCGCCTGGACCTCCGCGTTCTTCAACACGCGGTCCATGCGGGCCTTCTCCACGTTCAGGATCTTGCCGCGCAGCGGGAGGATCGCCTGGTACATCGAGTCGCGGCCCTGCTTCGCCGAACCACCTGCTGAGTCACCCTCAACAATGAACAGCTCGGACAGCTTCGGGTCCTTCGAACGGCAGTCCGCCAACTTACCCGGCAGACCACCCAGGTCCGTCGCCGACTTACGACGCACCAAATCACGCGCCTTGCGCGCCGCCTGACGCGCCTGCGACGACGACACAGCCTTCGAAATGATGGCCTTCGCCTCCGCCGGGTTCGCATCAAACCAATCCGACAGATTCTCGTTCACGGCGCGCTGCACGAAGCCCTTCACCTCGGTATTGCCGAGCTTCGTCTTCGTCTGGCCCTCAAACTGCGGGTCCGCCACGCGGACAGACACCACGGCCGCGAGACCCTCACGGCAGTCATCACCAGTGAGGTTCGGCTCCTTGTCCTTCAGCAGCTTATGGTCACGCGCGTAGCGGTTCATCAGCGTGGTCAACGCCGCACGGAAACCCTCCTCGTGCGTACCGCCCTCATGCGTATTAATGGTGTTCGCGAACGTGTGCACAGACTCCTTGAAGGAGCTGTTCCACTGCATCGCCACCTCAGCCTCAAGGCCGTCACCCTTCTGGTCAAAGCCCACGATCGTCGGGTGGATCGCCGTCTTCGACTTATTCAGGTAGTTGACGTAATCAATCAGGCCATCCGGGTAGTGGTACGTTACCTTCTTCTCGCGCTTCTTCTTCGGGGCAGCGGGTGCGTCACCTTCGGTGGCGGCGTCGTCAAACGAATCCGAGCCAACCGCTGCGGCCGTGTCGCCCTCCTCCGCGATCGCCTCGAGCTCAAGCTCCTCCTCGGAGACGCGCTCATCCTTCAGCGTGATGGTCAGGCCCTTGTTCAGGAACGCCATCTCCTGCAGACGACGCGCGATCGTGTCCCACTTAAACTCCGTGGTCTCAAAAATCTCCGGGTCCGGCCAGAAACGAATCGCCGTACCCGTGCCGCGAGCATTGCCGCCCTCCTCCAGAGGCTCCGGCTGCGCGTCCACAAACCGCTGGTACCAGTGCTTGCCATCGCGCTTAATGTCCGCCTCCACGCGCGTGGACAGCGCGTTCACCACGGAAATACCCACACCGTGCAAGCCACCCGACACCGCGTACGACTCCGAGTCGAACTTACCGCCCGCGTGCAGCTGCGTCATCACGACCTGCACCGTCGGCGCACCAGACGGGTGCATCTCCACCGGAATACCACGACCATTATCGACGACCTCTACGCCGCCATCCGCGAGCAGAGTCACATCGACGCGATCGGCATAGCCCGCCATCGCCTCATCGACCGAGTTATCCACGACCTCCCACACCAAGTGGTGCAGGCCACGCTCACCGGTCGACCCAATGTACATACCTGGGCGCTTCCGGACGGCCTCAAGGCCCTCGAGGATAGTAATCGACGACGCGTCATAATGAGGTTGTTGATCAGCCACTGGAAAAGACGCTCCTCCTGAAAAATGTCATTAACCCGTCCCATCTTACACGTAAAACAGGACACCAAACCCCACGACTACCCGTACGTGTCCCTCGGACCCCGCCCCTTCACGTGCAGCGGACCATAGCGCCAACTCTTCACCCGCGGCCCATAAATGTGCAGCTTCCGGATCACATCCGGGCCCACCTTCTCCGCGATCGCGCGCAGCACCGTCGACTGCATGTACTTCAGCTGCGTCGCCCACGCCGTCGTCGTGCAGGTGATGAAGACCTCGCCGTCCTTAATCATCTCCACCTTCGTATGCTCCGCGATCGTAGCTCCGACCAGGCCCTCCCAATTGCCCATCACCCAGCCGTACGCCATGTTCTCCGTCCAATCGCGCTTCCGGATCTCCTTCCCCAACAGCGACGAAAACGACTTCACCTTGTAACTCCGCGGCAACGCCCGGCCATCCTTGCCCGTCGGCCGGCCCCGCTCCAGCCACGGCCTGCGCTCCTCCTGCTCAAAGTGCAACCCCGGCACCGTAATATCCTTCACCGGACGGCCCTTACCCTGGCTGCGGCGCGGCACCACACTCGCGCCCTGCTTCGACAAATCCGGCAACTTCCCACCACGCCGCTTCGCCGTGCGCCGCAACTGATCAAACGTGGTGCCCACCAGATCACGCTCGCTCAATGTGGGACACCCCCTCCTCCATCCGCACGTGATACCGCGCCGTCACCGCCCCATCAAGGTTGCCCGGCAAATCATCCCCGACCGCCGCCGTAATCAACACCTGCTCCGCCGACTCCGCCACATGCACCAACCGCTCCCGGCGCTTCGCATCCAACTCCGCAAACACATCATCCAAAATCAGCACCGGATCCGTGCCCTCACCAGCCAACAAGCAGTACTCCGCCAAGTGCAAACTCAGCGCAAACGACCACGTCTCCCCATGCGACGCATATCCCTTCGCCGGCTGCTGACCCAACATCAACACCAAATCATCCCGGTGCGGCCCCACCAACGTTGAGCCGCGCTCAATCTCCTCTTTTCGACGCCTCCCCAACTCCGACAACATCGCCGCCTCCAACACCTGCGGATCCCTCGACGCCTCCCCCGTCAACTCCAACACCGCCCGATCCAACGTCGACGTATACTCCACCGACGCCGCACGCGACTCCGGCGCCACCGACGCATACGACTCCGTGATGTGATCGGAGAGGGCGTCGACAAGCAAAAGCCTGCCCGCCAACACCTGCGCCCCATACCGCGCCAACTGCGCATCCCACGCATCCAACGTACTCAACGCACCCGCGCCCGCCGCATCCCCATAACCACGACGCAACGCCATATTCTGCGAACGCAACAACGCATTACGCTGACGCAACACCTTGTCATAATCCGCCTTCACCCCACCATGGCGCGGCGTACGCACCGCCGCCAACGCATCCAAAAACCGGCGGCGATCCCCCGGCTCCCCATTCACCAACCGCAAATCCTCCGGCGAAAACATCACCGTCCGCAACACACCCAGCAGCTCACGCGCCGACTTCAACCGCGTCCTATTAATCTGCGCCTGATTCGCCCCACTCGCCTTAATCAGCACATGGGTCGTCAGCGCACGCCCCTCATTCACCGTCGTCGCCGACACGCGCGCATCAGTCGCCCCCGAATAGATCAGCGGGCCATCCGTCGCCACCCGGTGACTCCCGAGCATCGACGTATAGCGCACCGCCTCCACAACGTTCGTCTTCCCATGCCCATTGCGGCCCGAAAACACCGTGACGCCCGGCTCCAAATCCACATGCAACTCCCGCCACGAACGGAAATCACGCAGGTCAAGCTCCGAAACGTACATCGTGGCAAACTAGCCCGGCAGGCGAACCGGCATCAACAAATACGTGAAATTCGTCTCCGGCGTCGGGAACAACCCATCATCACCCTTCTCCGGCAACGACTCCGGCTCCGGAATCATAATCGCCGGACGCGACGACTCCGTAAACCCAAACACCGCACGATCCGTCCCAATCACCGACAAACCATCACGCAAATAACCAGCGTTAAACGCAATCAGCAGCTCATCCTCCCCCACGAACTGCGCAGGAATCGACTCCGACGCCTCACCAGAATCAGCCCCCGACGCAAACAACGTCACCTGACCCTCCGAAAAATGCAACCTCAACTGCGCATTGCGATCCGCCACCAACGACACACGACGAATCGCCTCCAACAACGGAGCCACCTCCACCGACGCCATCGACGTATGCGCCTTCGGCAACAACGGCTGCACATTCGGGAAATCCGCATCCAACATCCGCGTCGTCGTCTCACGATTCCCCGCATGCAAACCAAACAAACCGTCCGCGCCCACATTATCGACGCCACCAACGGCAATCTGCACCGGCTCCTCCAACTGCGTATCCAACGTCCGAGCGTTATCCAACAACGTCTTCGCCGGCACCAACAGCTTCGCCGCAACCCCCTCACCAGCAGGCGACCACTCCAACGAACGCAACGCCAACCGGAAACGGTCCGTCGCCGTCAAATGCAACGTCGAACCCTCCACCTCAATGTGGATACCAGTCAGCATCGGCAACGTGTCATCCTTACCCGCCGCGGCAGCCACCTGCATCACCGCACCACTCAGATCCTCCGAGCTGATCGTGCCCGTCACCTCAGGCAACTGCGGCAACTGAGGATAATCGTCCAATGGCATCAGAGGCAGCTCGAAGTGGGCGGAGCCGCCGTCGAGAAGCAGCTTCGACTCATTCGTAGAAACCTCAACCGGCTGATTCGGCATATTCGACACAATGTCAGCCAACAACTTACCCGCCACCGCAACACGACCCGGCGTAGCAACCTCCGCCGCAATCCGCACCCGCGACGACACCTCATAATCGAAGCCCGCGAACTCCAAACCCTCATCCGACGCCGTAATCAACACCGCGCGAAGAATCGGCTGCGTGTTCTTCGTAGGCAACATCCGAGCAACCCACGCCACCGCGTCCGACAGGTCCTCCTTGTGCACGCGGAAAGAAACGTTGGAATTCAAGTTGTCATGGATGTCCGCCATAGTGACACGGGCTCCTTGCAGTACGTAGAGATTCTTGTAATTACGTTCTCACTTTAGGCGGGGACGCGCTTTTTGTCATTCGAGTTTTCACATGCTGCGTGGCTCGTTGGTTGTCCGTGAGTTGTTCGTTTGCCTTTCGTGAGCCGTTCTGCACAGGTCCCCTTTCTACTCTAGGAATTACAAGTAAAAACCTTGGGAACAACAATAAGTCCTGTGCAATCTGTGGAATTACAAGTATTTGCCGTGGTCGGCGCGCAAAAACAGGGTGTGCAATTGCCTGTGGATGAATTGTGGATAACTCACCCTGGTTGTGGATAGATTTTTTGTCATTTGGCCTGTGCACAAGTTGGAAAGGGTTGTCCACTGGGGATTCACAAGTTATCCACAAGGGCTGTGGTGTGTGATGCGGGTCTCTTTGTGGTGGGTGTCACTCATGTATTTTGCCCCTGAATGTGAATTGCATCGGTGTAATTACACAGATGTGGATAAGTCTGTGGATTGTTGGGGTGGTGAGGACTCGTGCTGGAGGCGTGAGTGACAAAAGACGCAATCGCTCATGGCATAGTCATTCAAAGTGACTGGCAGGAAAAGGGCTAGATTAAAAGAGGTGCGTCTTTTGTCACTACGACCCTTCGACGGGACACCAAATCCCAGGGTCTGGGAAAGCCGCTCGGCAAAGGCCCAGGTCGCATGGGGTTGGCGCCGGAATTCGGTGCGGCAGCCTGTCAGTTAGCGCAGGGTGCGGGCGCGGGCCTTGATGATCTGGGTGAGCTCCTGGATTTCGTCGTAGGTGACGCGGTTCTCGGTCATCTCTTTGCGGATCTTGCGGTCCGCATACATCACGGTGGTGTGGTCCTTGCCGCCGAACTCGTCGCCGATCTTGGGCAGGGAGAGTTCGGTCAGTTCGCGGCACAGGTACATCGCGATCTGGCGGGCGTGCGCCACCTGGCGGGTTTTACCTGCGCCGATGAGCTGGTCCATCGTGACGTTGAAGTATTCGGCAGCGTACTCCTTGATGGTGGAGGCGTTGATGTTGATGTCGCCTTCGTCGGGGAGGATGTCGCGAAGTGCGACTTGGGCGACGTCGAGGGTGATGGGCTCGTCGATAAGGGAAGAGTAGGCCGAGACCCTGATGAGGGCGCCCTCGAGCTCGCGGATCGACGACTCGAATTGTGAGGCGATGAGCTCGAGCACCTGGTGGTCGACCTGCGTGCCGTCGGCGGCTGCCTTCTTCATCAAGATGGCGATGCGGGTCTCCAGGTCTGGTGGCTGGACGTCGGTGATGAGGCCGCCTTCGAAACGGGTGCGGAGGCGGTCTTCGAGGGTGGTGAGCTGCTTCGGCGGGCGGTCAGACGACAGGATGATCTGCTTATTCGCCTGGTGCAGCGCGTTGAAGGTGTGGAAGAACTCCTCCTGTGTGCCTTCCTTGCCCTCGAGGAACTGGATGTCGTCGACCATCAGAATGTCGAGGTTGCGGTAGCGCCGCTTGAAGCTTTCCTGGCGGTCGTCGCGTACGGAGTTGATGTAGTCGTTCGTGAACTCCTCGGAGGAGACGTACTTGATGCGGAGGTTCGGCTGCAGGACCTGCGCGTAGTTGCCGGCGGCGTGCAGCAAGTGCGTCTTGCCGAGGCCGGACCCGCCCCAGATGAACAGCGGGTTGTAGGCCTTCGCGGGGTTCTCGGCGACGGCGACGGCGGCGCCGTTGGCGAAACGGTTCGAGGAGCCGATGACGAAGTTCTCGAAGGTGTACTTCGGGTTCAGGCTAGTTTCGCGTTCGGGGTCGTGGGCAGGCTTTTCGCGGGGGATTCGCTTAGGGACGGTCGGGTGCGCCGCCGCCTGGTGGTGTTGCTGTTGGCGGGCGTGCATCTCGGCGAGTTCGTCGAGGCCCATTGGGATTTGCTCGCCGGGGGTCATGTGGGCGGGGTCGACGGCCTCGGGGGCTGGCGCGACAGGCGCGGCCGGCGCTGCTGGGGCTGGTGGGGCTTCTGGAGCCTGGATCGAGACGGCGAGCGTGCAGTGTTTGCCCAAGTGGGACGCCAGCAGCGCCGTGATGTGCGGTGCCAGAGACTGCTCGACCACGGTTTTCGCGGCGGCGTGGGGTGCTGAGAGGATCGCGTAGCCGTCGACAAGCATGACGGGGCGGACGAGCTGAAGGTATGCGCGTTCTTGCGGGGTGAGCGTCGGGACTTGTGAGCTGGGCTGCGCGGACAGCGCCAGCAGGTCAGCGACGATGGTGCGCCATAGCGTTTCGATGTCTTGCTCTGCCAACGTCCCGCTCTCCTCCTAGTCCGACATGTCATTTAGTGATGTTCATCACATCTGTGGAATTTCACGTACATTCCACCGCTGTTTCACAGATTTTGTAATTCCAAAACCTGCCTCTCACCAGTATCTTCCACAGGCCTGTCCACACCTGTGGATAACTTCGGTGAGTAAGTTGTCCACAGTCTTTCCCCTCCCCTGTGGATAACTTTTTGCGGAACATTCACGGGGTATGACCTGCGGTAATTACAAATTCCGCCGAAAAGTCTCAACCTGTTGTTCACAGTTATCCACAGCGATGTGGAGAAAGAACGTGTGTAATTGTGGTGCTTTATCATTGTTACCCGGTGTGAGCTTGCAATGTCTAACAGCCCGCACGCTACAGCCCTGTGGATAACTCGTTTCGGCGGTGTAATTCACAGCGAATCTCGAACATTGCCTACGGGTGTTTGGAAGTAATCGCGCGTCAGGCCGGTGATAGCGCGGCCCCCAGTGTTCGAAAATGTGCAACCACCTGCGCGAAAGTACACCCTTGTAATTACGGGGGTAATCGAATGGGCCTGCGCCCCACCCGGCGCAAAGAGGCGGTGTGTCGATTTGAACAACCAGCGGTTTTTCGCGTAGTCTGGCGTAGTCTGTCACACCACGGGCGCGAAGCACCATGCCCACGGTGTGCTTGAGAGCACCATCTACGCAGTGCACCGGGCCGCCCACCCAGGGCGAGTCAGCGAAGGTGATGCATGCAGGTCAACGCGCACAACGCGCAGTGGCCGAGCAATCTCAACCTGCACATTACAATTCCGGGACGGCTACTACCCCGGGAGGGAATGCGTCGCACATCGCGGCGGGTTCCCGCTGGCCGTCGTGACCTCTTTAAAGGAGTCCACCGTGTCTAAGCGGACTTTCCAGCCAAACAACCGCCGTCGTTCACGTAAGCACGGCTTCCGTGCCCGCATGCGCACCCGCGCCGGCCGCGCAATCGTTTCCGCGCGCCGCAAGAAGGGCCGCGCAAGCCTGACGGCATAAACGCCCGAAGCGCAGCGACATCGTGTTACCCCGCCCGCACAAACTCGCCTCATCTGCCGACTTCCGGCAGACCATGAGGAAGGGAGTGCGCGCGGGGTCTCGCACTTTAATCGTCCACGTCCGCTCGCGGGCCGAGGACACCATTGCACTCAGTGGAGGGCCGCGCTTCGGACTGATCGTGTCGAAGCAGGTCGGCAACGCGGTGACCAGGCACGCAGTGTCGCGGAAGTTGCGGCATGTGCTGCGAGGGGGCGTCGAGAAGCTGGAGCGGCACCACGACGTCGTGGTGAGGGCCCTGCCCGCCTCAGCCACCGCCACGAGCGCGCAACTCGAGCACGACTACAACGCCGCGCTGCGCAAAGCCCTGGACAAATGGCGTACTACAACTTCCTAGGCCAACGCATCCCCGCACCACCAAACGCGGCCGCGCGGGCACTCGTGAAAGCCGTACGCTGCTACCAAAAGTACCTCTCACCCCTTAAGATGGGTGCGACGTGTCGTTTCATGCCAGTGTGCAGCGCCTACGCACTCGAAGCGGTCGCGCGACACGGTGCCATCAAAGGCACCCTGCTCAGCGTGGCCCGCGTCTGCAAGTGTGGGCCCTGGCACCCCGGCGGGTTCGACCCAGTACCCGGAAGCGGTACGGACGCGTCCACAGGAACGACCACCAAGTAACCAACGAGGAGAAACACCCCAAAGTGCTGAATTTCATCTACTGGCCGATTTCTTGGGTGCTGTGGTTCTGGCACAAAGTATTCGGCTTCATCCTCTCGCCAGACTCGGCGTTGTCATGGATCCTGTCCATCGTCTTCCTCACCTTCACCCTGCGAACCCTGCTGGTCAAGCCCATGGTCAACCAAATGCGGTCCATGCGCAAAATGCAGGAAATGCAGCCGAAGATGCAGGAAATCCGCCAAAAGTACAAGAACGACCAGCAGAAAATGGCGGAAGAGACGCAGAAACTGTACAAGGAGATGGGCACCAACCCACTCGCCTCGTGCATCGTCCCGCTGGCACAGATGCCCGTATTCATCGGCCTGTTCCACGTGCTGCGCTCCTTCAACCGCACCGGCACCGGCCCTAACCAGCTGGGCCTGAGCGTTGAAGAGAACCGCAACCTGGCCAACTACGCGTTCTCCCCAGAAGACGTCCGCTCCTTCCTGGACGCCGACTTCTTCGGTGTGCCGCTCTCCGCGTACATGTCCATGCCAGAAGACGCCTTCGCAGCGTTCACCGGCCTGGACTTCACGCGCGCCAACATCATCATGGTGTGCCTGCCGCTCGTGCTCATCTCCGCGACGTTCACCCACCTTAACGCCCGGATGTCCATGAATCGCCAGGCCGCACGCCGCGCCGCCGGCAAGGTCAACACCCCATCCGGTGACAACGCCGCCATGATGCAACAGCAGATGCAGATGATGAACAAGATGATGCTCTGGGTCTTCCCGGTCATGATCATCGCGTCCGGCTTCCTGTGGCACATCGGCCTGCTGTTCTACATGCTGGCCAACAACGTGTGGACCTTCTTCCAGACCCGCATCGTCTTCGCCAAGATGGACGCTGAGGAAGAGGCCGAGGAGCGCGCCAAGGCAGAAGCCAAGCGCGCCTCCGCGCCCGTTGTCGGTGCACGCAAGGTGGACAAGCGCAGCAAGAAGCAGCGCAAGCAGCAAGGCAAGTAACTTGGCCCCTAGGCAGCCTTCAGCCCCCAGCAAGTGTTTGCTGGGGGCGTTACTTTTACTAGAGTCGATGCCAGACCAAAAATTCAAAGGAGTACACAGCCGTGTCAGCACTACCCACAGCCGCCGCCACCATCTTCGGCGATCGCCTGCCGCTCGCCGAGGCCTACCACGAATCGCTCGCCACCACCGCCGCCGAGCGCGGCTTCATCGGCCCCAAAGAAGTCAGTCGCCTGTGGGAACGGCACATCCTCAACTGTGCGGTGGTCTCCGAAGCACTTGACGACGCCACCACCGTCGCAGACATCGGCTCCGGCGCAGGGCTGCCCGGCATCCCACTGGCCATCGCGCGCCCCGACGTCTCGTTCACCCTCATCGAGCCGCTGCTGAAGCGCTCCACGTACCTCGCCGAGGTGCAACGCGAGCTGGGTTTGGACAACGTCACCGTCGTCCGCGGTCGCGCTGAAGAGCAGCCCGGCGGGCAATTCGACGTGGTCACCTCCCGCGCCGTCGCACCTCTGGGCAAGCTGGCCGGCTGGAGTCTTCCACTGGTACGTCACGGGGGCTCGATGTTGGCACTGAAAGGCGCTAGTGTTGCAGAAGAACTCGAACGCGACGCGCGGGCGATAGCGAAAGCCGGGGGGATCACGCCGAACATTTTCCAGGTTGGCGCCGACGTCCTCGACCAGCCGACCACCCTCATCCGAATCGTGCGGAAATAGCGGAAAGGAACACCACCAGCATGGACAACGCCACGCTGCAACGCCCCGCGCACACCCGCGTGTTCACCGTTGCGAACCAGAAGGGCGGCGTCGGCAAGACGACGACATCGGTGAACATGGCGTCGGCACTGAGCCGCCAAGGCATGCGCGTCCTCGTCATCGACATTGACCCGCAGGGCAACGCCTCCACCGCGCTCGGCGCCGAACACACCTCCGGCACCACCTCCAGCTACGAAGTGCTCATCGGCGAAGCCACCCCGGAGGAAGCGCTCCAGCCGCACGCCAACAACGAGAACCTCTACTGTATCCCCGCCACCATCGACCTCGCCGGCGCCGAGATCGAGCTGGTGTCCATGGTGCGCCGCGAATACCGTCTGCACGACGCCATCCGGCGCGGCTTCCTCGAAGAACACAACTTCGACTACGTCTTCATCGACTGCCCGCCATCGCTCGGGCTGCTCACCATCAACGCCATGACCGCCGTCGACGAAGTCATGATCCCCATCCAGTGCGAGTACTACGCGCTTGAGGGCGTCGGCCAGCTGCTCGGCAACATCGGCATGATCCGCGAGCACCTCAACCACAACCTGCACATCTCCGCGATCGTGCTCACCATGTACGACGCCCGCACGCGCCTCGCGGCGGACGTCGCCGGCGAAGTGCGCAACCAGTTCGGCGAAGTGGTGTTGCGCAACGTCATCCCGCGCTCCGTGAAGGTCTCCGAGGCGCCCGGCTACGGCCAAACCGTCATCGACTACGACCCACTCTCCAGCGGAGCGCTGGCCTACTACGACGCCGCCCGCGAACTGGCAACACGCGGCGACTACCAACCACACGCCACCACGGGGCCCATCGGCGTCAGCCCCCAGGTGGCCCAACAACTTGACGAGGGCGAGGAATAACCATGGCACAAGAGCGTAAAGGCGGCCTCGGCCGCGGACTAGCAGCACTCATCCCGCAGGCACCAGCCGCAACCGACAAAACCGGCAAGACCGGCGGCATCGGCGGCAAGGCCTCCGACGTCATCTTCGGGGCCGGAGCCCCTGCCGACGCCGCAGAGACTGCTGGCGGTGGCGGCGGCGATAAACTTCCGCCGCGCGGAAAGCGACCCAAGGTCGCGGGTGCGCCCACCGTCGGCGCCACCACCCCTGAAAACGTCATCCAACCCGTGCCAGTCGGCGCACGCTACCAAGAAATCGCGGTCGGGCAAATCATCCCGAACCCGAAACAGCCACGCCAAGTCTTCGACGAAGACGAGCTGAACGAACTCGTCCACTCCATTCGCGAGTTCGGGCTGCTGCAACCCATTGTCGTCCGCGACACCCCAGAAGGCTTCGAGCTCATCATGGGCGAGCGCCGCTGGCGCGCCGCCTCCAAAGCCGGCCTGAAACACATCCCGGCCATCGTCCGCGAAACCTCCGACCAGGACATGCTTCGCGACGCCCTGTTGGAAAACATCCACCGCGTCCAACTCAACCCACTCGAAGAAGCCGCCGCCTACCAGCAGCTCCTCGAAGAGTTCGGCGTCACCCAGGAGCAACTCGCCGACAAGCTCGGCCGCTCCCGCCCCGTGATCACCAACGCGATCCGCCTCCTGCGCCTGCCCGTGCCGGTGCAGCGCCGCGTCGCCGCAGGCGTGCTGTCCGCAGGCCACGCCCGCGCCCTCCTCGGCCTCAAACTCGGCAGCGACGCCCTGACCTCCAACGGCCAAAACCTCCTCGCCGAACGCATCGTCGCCGAAGGCTTAAGCGTCCGCGCCACCGAAGAGGCCGTCACCCTCATGAATAACGAAGGCGGCGTCCCACAAAAGAAACGCCGCGAACCCATCCCCCAGCCCGAATACCTGACCCGGGCCGCCGACCAACTCGCCGACGAATGGGACACCAAAGTCTCCGTCACCATGGGCAAACGGAAAGGAAAAATCGTCGTCGAATTCGGCGACCGTCAGGACTTCGAACGCATCATGGGCCTCATCCAGGGCACAGACTGATTACAGGTGCTCCTGGCGGAGCAAATCCTGGAAGGAGTACGTGCCTGTCGGCTGGTCGTCAGAATCCAGCAAGTACAGGCGCTTCACCGCCACCACAATCGCCTCCGCGATCGCGTCACGCTGCTGCGGATCCGTCACGACCTCAACATCGTGCGGGTTCGTGACATACCCAGCCACGATCTCCACCGACGGCATCCGCGTCATCCGCAGCATCTCCCACGTCCGGGCATGATTCCAGCAATTCCGTAGCGACGTCCTCGCCGCAATCTCACGCTGAATATAGCCCGACAGTGTCTCCCCCGTCATCGACGACGTCCCGTTCTCCGAACCGAAGTAGAACGTCGCCACACCATTCGCCTTCTCATTGGCATAACGGTCCAGCTGCAGGGAAATCACCAAGTCGGCGTCGAAGCCGTTCGCCAAATCGGCGCGCTCCTTACACGACGGGTTATCACCACGCGGGCGGGAAATAATCGTCTCCACGCCAGCCGCAATCATGCGGCCCTCCACGCGCTGCGCCAAATCCCACAGGATCTCCTCCTCCGTGATCTGGCCGAAGGGGCCGTCGACAAGCGCGCCCTTATCCGCACCACCAAGATGCGGATCAATCACCACGCGCTTGCCCGCCAACTGCGGGCCAGCCGCGCGCACATGCTCACGCTCACGAATCGCGTGAGCCGAACCGCCCGTAATCCGGCGGCCCAACAGGCTCAACGCGTGCAACGTATCCGGACCACACACCCCATCGTCCTCAAGGCCCGAGTTCAGCTGGTAATTCACCACGGCCTCGTGCGTATGCGGACCAAACCGCCCATCCACACGATCCGAATAAAACCCCAGCTCATGCAGCTGCGTCTGCAACTGCCCCACGTCGTCGCCCACCAGCTCCTGATTCGGCTGATACTGCAACACACGAGCCCCCAACGTATACGACGCCTCACGCAGCTCACGCAACGTCAAATCATCAATCGTGCCAGTCGGCATAATTCCCCGCGACTGCTGAAACGCCTTCACCGACTCCGCCAAAGGGGCGTCGAAAAGCATCTCATCGGGAGTGAACTGCCGAGAGTTGAAGTCCTCAATGTCACCATCGAAGTCCTCCAACATGCCCAAACGCGCAAGCGTCGCACGCGCCTCGGCCACCCGAGCACTCGAATCACCTACGCGGAGAATGTCACCCACTGGGCACCTTTCTACAAAACCAACAATGCAGACCATCCTACGACGGACAGCCTACAGATACGACTCAACCTTCTGGACGATCTGCGCCTTCGGAAGCGCCCCCACAAACTCATCCACCTTCTGGCCATCCTTGAAGATCAACACAGTCGGAATCGACATGACCTGGAACATCATCCCCAGCTCACGCTCCTCATCCACATTCACCTTCGCGACCTTCACCTTGCCATCCAGCTCAGACGCAATCTCATCCAACACCGGCGACAACTTCCGGCACGGAGCACACCACTCAGCCCAAAAATCCACCAACACCGGCGTCGAAGCCTCAACGACCTCAGCCTTAAACGTATTCTTCGTCACATCAACAGGTGCACTCATTGTTCCTCCTTGAATACAGTTCTCTCTATTCTAAAGCGCCGCAAGGAAATGCTGCGCATCCAACGCCGCCCGGCACCCCGAACCAGCCGCCGTAATCGCCTGACGATAGTGGTTATCCACCAAATCGCCACACGCAAACACGCCCGGCACGCTCGTGCGAGTCGAAGGGGCGTCGACAAGGACGTAACCACCTTCATCCGTGGCCACCTGGCCCTCCAGGAACGCCGAACGCGGATCGTGCCCAATCGCCACGAACAACGCCGTCGCATCCAGCACCGACTCCTCGCCCGACTGCACATTCCGCACCTTCAGGCCCCCGACCTTGCCATCCTTCTCGACGACCTCTTCGACCACCGAATGCGTAATAAACTCAATCTTCTCATTCGCCCGAGCGCGCTCCAACATAATCTGCGACGCGCGGAAATTCTCCGAACGGTGAATAATCGACACCTTCGACCCAAACTTGGTCAAAAACGTCGCCTCCTCCATCGCCGAATCCCCACCGCCCACAACAGCAATGTGCTGATCCTTAAAGAAGAACCCGTCACAGGTTGCACACGTGGACACACCGCGACCCGTCAGCTCAGCCTCACCCGGAATACCCAGGTGGCGCGGCGCCGCACCCGTGGCCAGAATCACCGAGCGGGCCTGATAGACGTCATCCCCCACGAACACCTTCTTCACGTCACCAGAGAGATCAACCTTGTCCACCAGCTCCGACTCCAGACGCGCGCCGAACTTCTCCGCCTGATCGCGCATCTGCATCATCAAATCGGGGCCCATCACCCCATCCTTGAAGCCCGGGAAGTTCTCCACCTCAGTGGTGTTCATCAGCTCGCCGCCGTACTCGTACCCCTCAAACACCAGCGGGTTCAGCTCCGCGCGCGCCGCGTACAGTGCTGCCGTGTACCCCGCCGGGCCCGAGCCGACGACAATAACGTCATGAATTTGTTCTGCTTCGTTGGCCATGGAAACTCCTCGTAGATTTGCTCTGTCTGGTGTGTAAACGTCGCCAGTCTACTGTTTGTTCCAGCCGTGTGCGGGACGCACGAGTGACAAAAGACGCACCCCTTGTTGCCTAGCCCTTTTCTGACCTGCTGGTTTGCAAGGCGTCGATTTCGGAGTTGCGTCCTTTGTCACTCGCGCGGCTGGCGAGGGGCTAGCAGACCTCTTCCATGTGCTCGAGCATCATGGCCCGAGCGCGGGCCCTGCGGGACTTCATGGTGCCGGGCTGGACGCCGCACGTGTCGGCGGCGGACTGGAGCGACATGCCCATGATGTCAATGAGGTAGACGGCTTTCCGGTGCGCCTCCGGCACGACGCGCAGGGCGTCCTTGACGGCGATGAGGCGATCCAGGTTGGCGGTTGGGTCGTGCGCCAGGCGGGGGTCCTTGTCTTGGGGGACGACGTCGTCATCGTCGAGGGACACGGTGTACTCGGCGCGACGTCGGCGTTGGTGGTCCAGGCTGGCGTTGGCAACCAGGCGGTACAGCCAGGTGGACACCTTCGACTCGAAGCGGAAACCGTGCAGGTGGCGCGACGCCTTCAGGAGGGCGTCTTGGACGATGTCTTGGGCGTCCTGCTCGTTGCACGAGTAGCGAAGGGCGACGCCGAACATGTTGTGTTGGTGGCGTCGGACGATGAGGTCGAAGGCGTGGATGTCGCCGGCGATGTACTCGTGGACGAGTTGGTGGTCTGTTTTTCTGCGCATGATGCACCCTCCCATTGCTGATGCATCCAGTGTGATGCATCAGCTTGCGGAGAGGAAGCGCTTTTTGTCCACCATGGTGGACATCACCGGAGGTTGGTGCGGCCGATGAGGGTGATGTCGCGAAGAGTGATGTCCTGGCCGGAAACGGTGAGGATCAGGCCGGTGAGTTCCGGTGAGCCCTCCACGTCGATGCCGTTTTCGCCACTGAGGAACGTGCCCTCCTGCAGCAGTGGCAGTTCGGCGGGGCTGCCGTTCCACGAGGCACCCGTGGGCAGCCCGTAGAGGCGGAACGTGTCGCCGTTGGACGGGGTGTCGACGATCACGTGCTCCAGGGTGAACCCGGTGCGGGCGGTGGCGCCCTTGCCGGGTCGGAGTTCGACGCTCACTTCGTCCGAGCCGGTCCAGGTGGTGGAGCGGTCGGCGTCGACAAGCTCGGGGGCGGATGCGCCCTCGATGGTCGCGCGCATCGGGGTGAGCAGCACGGGCAGACCTTTGACTTCCTCCTCGACTTCCTCCGCCCCAGACTGTACGGAGTCGACGGTGACGGGCGCGTTGGTGTCATCGCCGGAGAGGAAGCCGACGAGGTAGGCCGTGAGCGCCGCGATGACGATGACCGCGCCGACCGCGAGCGACAGCAGCACCGCCAGCGTGATCGGGCGGTAGCGGCGGGAGCCGAAGCCGCCACGCAGGTCCTTCGGCTCCTCCGGCTGCTCCTCCACCGGTTCGACGGGGTCGATTGCTTCGGCGGGTGCGTCCTCTGCTTCGTCGCGGGTGAGTTTGCGCTCGAGTTCGCGGAAGTCGTGGGACTCGATGGCGTCGGCGTCGACGAGGGCGCGGGTGGTGCTGGCGACGTCGGCGAGGTCATCGGAGTCGACGTTGGTGGTCAGCAGCTGCAGCGCGGAGGCGAAAGCGTCCGCGTCGTCGGCGGCGGAGGCGTCCGGCAGGACGGCCGGGAACGCGAGGCGGACGTGGCCCTCGCGGTCGATACGGAGGCGCTGGCGGTTATCCAACCCGAGCGGCACACCGGCCTCGTGCGCCGCGGCGATCGCGCCCGCCAACGGGGCAAGCGCGTTCGCCACCGCGTCCGTGTGCAACGTCTGGCCGGACTCGGCAACGGCGCGGACCGAGGAGCCCTCCACCCAGTCGGCGACCACCAGGGCGCCGGTGCGGTAGGACAGGATCTCGATGTTCTCCGGCAGCGCCGGGTGGCGCAGCATCGCGAGCTTCCGCGTGCGGCGCGACACACCGGCGGCGTCGATCGCGGCCTGGCGCGGCGTCGCCGGCGCCATCGGGGCCATGCCCGTCGTATCGACGAACGTCAACGCCACGGAGCGGCCCGTCGAGACCTCGCGGGCCTGCCAGAACCTGGCACCCGTCGTGGAGCCGTGATCCCGGATGAGACGGAAACGGCCATCCGACACCGACGCACCCGGCACCAAACGCGGGCCGCGCACGACACCGGCCGACATCGGCGGCGGCACCGGCGACGCATTGAACGTATCGGCGGCGAGGAACTGCTGCGACACATCCCGCAGGTCCACCTCCCCGACTTCGATCGCCGCGTCCTCGTCCGGGCGGATGAAGCGGCCCACACCCGGGATGCGTGCCAGCGCGCGGCCCAGGTTCTGCACCTCCGGCAGACCGGAGCGCGACAGGACCAGGCCCGTCGCCACCACGAACAGCACGCCGAGGACCATCACCTCAAGCAGGAAGCCCAGCGACGGCAGGCCGATGAGGCCGCCGAGGAAGGATGGGGCGTCGATACCCGCGACATCGCGCACGAGCCAGCGGGCCAGGAACATCACCGCAATACCGACCAGCGCCGAGGCCGCCGCCCACAGCGACGTGTGCAGCACCGAACGCGCCTCGAGCGTGCCCAACTTACGACGCAACAGCAGCGCGCCGATCGCCGCGCCGGCGACGAAACCGAAGCCGTTCGCCGCACCCAACAGCACCACCACGGACTGCGTCGAGTCCGCAACCAGTGGTGCAAGGTACGACAACACCACCTTCGTGATCGTGATGCCGGCGATGATGAACGTCGGCGTCCACGCTTCCTCCCGCGCGTAAAATACGCGCAGGTGCAACATCACCAGGGCGTACGGGATCAGGGTGAACGCGGAGAAGCTCACCGTCAGGCCAAGCGTGCGGGCCGTGCCGCCGTCGAAGTTGCCGTACGCGAACAGCGCGTGCCCGATGTCCGGGCCGAGCGCCGTCATAAAGACAATGATCGGGATCAGGGCGATGAACGTCAGCTTCGTGCCCAGCGTCAGGTCGCGGACGACGGCGGCGTCGTCACCGTCGGCGGCGTTGCGGGACAGGCGCGGCATGATCGCCGTCAGCAAG
Organism: Corynebacterium sp. NML140438; assembly: GCF_001875725.1. GTDB lineage: Bacteria > Actinomycetota > Actinomycetes > Mycobacteriales > Mycobacteriaceae > Corynebacterium. Next base: position 152,040 of record NZ_MLCQ01000010.1, read on the forward strand.
GTGACGCCAATGATGCCGTACGGCACCTGCAGCAGCATCCAGTGCTGTTGGTAAATGATCGGGGCGGCGTCGCTCGCCATCGACGCGATACGCGTGGTCACGATGTAGCCGACCTGACTGATGCCCACATAGGTCACGATCGCTAGGGCCATCCCACCGAACGCCTTGAGGCGGTCGTCGATACCCCACAGCGGCCGCAGATTGATGCCGAGCTTGCGCAGCGCAGGCAGCATAATCAGGCACTGCACCGCCACACCCAACGTCGTGCCGACGCCCAGCAGCAGCACATGCGGATTCGCTATCGACGCCGGCGCCGCGGGGTTCAAGCTGCCCGGCAACATCATGTAGCCCAGCAGCACCGCAATCGACACGATGTTGTTCGCCACCGGCGCCCACGCGCCTGGCCGGAAATGCTCCTTCGTATTCAGCACCGCCATAAACAGCGAGAACATGCCGTAGAAGAAAATCTGCGGCAGCACTAGATACGCAAAGGATGTCGACTGGGCGACGTTGACCTGCCCCTCATCATCCAGGAAGAGGCGCGTCAGCAGCGGCGCGGCAGCCACCGCGATGATGGTCACCACCGTCAGGAGCATCAGCGTCAGCGTGAACAGCTGCCGGATAAAGCGCTCCCCGCGGTCGGGGTCCTCCTTCTCCGCGCGCACCAACACCGGCACCACCAGGGCCGTCAGCACCGACCCCAGCACGATCTCCGTAATGATGTTCGGCAGCGTATTCGCCGTATTAAACGCTGACGCCACCGCCGGGCCCAACGCGGCACCAATCAGCACCGTGCGGATGAAGCCCGTGATGCGCGAAATCAGCGTCGCGATCGCCATCGACCCCGTCGCCCGCACCACAGAAGTGCTCTTCGGGGCTGGCTCCGGCACCGCCGCGGACGGGTCCGCCGTCAGCGTCGAACGGTCCGGTGCCTCGGCCTCGGCGGCGTCGATAAGCTCTGGGTTCTCTCGCGGGGTGGGCACCGGCGCAGGCGGCGCAGGGGGCACGATTCGGCTACGCGTACCAGCCCGAGGTTGCTCAACCACGTCAGTCTCCAATCAAAGGTGGGTGTTCATTGTCCAAACGTTGCTCTGTCGATGGCGCGCGGGGCGCTGCCCGCGCCCTGCGTCGGCGGCCCACGGAATACATCAGCATCAGGGCCACCAGCACGCCAAGCCCGGCGACGAGTGCCCAGCCCTCCACGGCGGCACCCGCCGTACGCACCGAAATGCTCACCGGCTGCGAGATCGGGCTGCCGTCGGTACCCGCCAGGTACAGCTGCAGGTCAATACTGCGCTGGTCCTCCGGGTAGTCCGCCGTCATCTGCACCGTCTGCGAGCCGCGTGCCGGGATCCGCATCGTCGTCGGCACGTGCAGCGTGATCGGGCCGCTCGCCGCCTGGAACCGGATCGAGGTCTCCACGGGCAGTGGCATCCCGTTCTGCGCCACAATCAGCAGCGGACTCGACGGGGAGGTCCGCGTGTACACGTTGCCCGGCGGAATCAGCGTTATCGACGCCCGCAACGCCTGCAGCGTATCGCGGCTGCCACGCAGCCGCCCGGCTGTGGTCCGTACGGTGGCGTCGTACCGCGACAGCGACTGGCGCTCCTGCATACTTAGGGCGGCCAGCACGTCGCGGCGCAGCGGCAGCGTGAACCCGTAGCGGGTCAGCGCCACCTGAGGGTCATTCGCCAGCAGCTGCGTGAGGTCGTCCGTGAACTCGGCCTGCTGGGAGGCCGTCAGGACCTCCGCGTCCGACATCACCGTCGGGTCCGGAAACAGCGTGCCGACGCGCGTCGCCACCGGCACGTCGTCCGGGGCGGGCGTGTTCAGGAAGTCACCAAAGCTCATCGGCGCCACCTCGCCTTCCCGGACCAGCTCCGCGACCGTTCCCAGCAGCAGCGCCGCCGAGTCCGCGTCCCAACCCGCCGGCGGGTTCACGAACACCGGCTCCTCCGGCGTCGCCTCCTGCGCCGCCAGCCGCAGCGCGGACGCCGCGTTGATCGCGCGCGCCCGCTGGGAGTCCATCTCGTAGCGGAACCGGAGCGCATCGTTCGAGTAGCCGACGGTCGCCGGCGCGGAGCCGACCGTCGCTAAGACCGAGGCAAGTGAGTCCTGGAACTGCACCGCCATCACCCCCGGCGCCACCCACGCGGCATTGCCGGGGCCCGGGTGGTCGACGCTGCTGCGCGCCGCCAGCACCTTGACCGGGTGCGCGGGTGCCGCCGGGAACACGCCCGCGGCGTCCGGCAGCTCGTTGCGGTCGAGCGCCGCCTGCCCGTCCCCACTTGTCGACGCCTGCTCCGCCCGAGCCGCCTCCCACTCCCCCTGCAGCCCGTGCTCCGGGATGGCGGAATCGATGTGGTTGGCCCAGCCGAAGGCGGGCGCCGCGTCCGGAGTGATGTAGCCGGCTCCCGGGATGACGGCGTTGAGCGTGCCCGCCGTGCCGAGCTCCCGTTCGAGCACGAACGGTCCGCGCTCCAAGGCCTCCCGCATCAGCCACGGGTCACCGGTGCGCGCCAGGGCGTTGACGTCTACGTTCTGCCACGGCAGCGCCACCGTGCAGCCCTTCGCGGCGACGCTGCGCAGCTGGGTCAGCCACGCCTTCGCGTCCGCGGAGCCTGTGCCCGGCTCGCCCTGGGCGGTGGTGTCCTCGGTGTTCCAGCTGTCGCGGAGCCGCTTGGGCTCCACGGCGACGGGCGGGCGCGTGGTGGTGACGCGGTAGCCTTCCGCCATCCGCGCGACCGTGTCCACTAGCGCTGGGTCGAGCCCTACGCACGTTGCGAAGCCGACGCCCGGCTCCTCCACCGCGTCCTCGTACTGGCTGAGCAGCCGCTCGAGCCGCCCGCCCGGCGCAAGTTGGTGCGCTAACGTCTCCGACTTCAGCAGCAGCGGGGCGCGCTCCGGGGCCTCGCCGGTCTCGCCGGGCACGATGTCTATCGGCGCGGTGATCGGGTACAGCGCGGTTATCGCCGGTGCCGGGTCCTCGGACGGCTTGCCGCGGACGGAGATATGGAAGCGCTCAGTGTCCAGCGTCGTCGCGTTCTGTTTTAGTTCGAAGAGTAGTGGGTACGTCCCCGCGCCCGGCAGCTCGACGTCCAGCTCGATCTCTGTAGACTCCCCCGCGCCAAGCTCCTTATCGACGTCCACTCCGCGCCCCACCACGCCATACTGGCTCACCGCGGCGACGGCCGCCGCCCGCTGGTCCAGCACGGAACCAGTTGCCGGCCCGCGCCTGGGGACCACGCGCAGGTTCGCCAGCGGTGCGTCCGTGTCGTTTCGGATGCGAAGTTTCACGTGAAACATTTCGCCGGCGTTCAGGGCCGGAGGGGCGTCGATAAGCGTGACGGAGGCACGAGTGCCTTCTCCCTGGCGAACCGCCGGGTTCACCCACTGCGACGCCACCGACTGATCCCCCGGCGACGTCGGTGCTGGTAGCGCGCCCGCCGTGACCGGCAGCAGGCCCAGCGCCGCCACCGCAACCGCCGCCGCTGCCATACGCACACCGCTCATCGTGGCGTCAACCTTCCGGCCGCGGCCTCCTTGCGCGCCAGATCCGGCATCCTATTCACCGCGATCCGCGCGAGCTTGCGCTCATCCGCGTACGCCAGCCGCTCAATGAGCTGGTTCATCGGCACCCACGCGACTTCCGTGACCTCCGGGTCTTCGTCGTTAAACACTCCATCGACGTAGCGCAACAAGTTATGGTGCACCGTCTTATGAATGCGGACGCCCTCAGAAATGAACCAATAATCAATCACGCCAAGCGTATTGAAGGCCTCACCGGTAATCCCGGTCTCCTCCCACACCTCACGCTCCGCGGTACGCCACTGGTCCTCGCCTTCCTCCACGTGACCCTTCGGCATCGACCACAGTAGACGGCCCCGGCGATCCAGCCGCCCAATCAACGCGACGTAAATCTTGGACAGGTCCACCTTGTCATGCTGGTCCACAGCCTCAGCCATGCCCGACACCACCAGGCCGCCCGCACTCGTCTCATTGCGGGTCTCCAGCGACGAATCAACCGGCCGCTGCTGCCTCTTCCGTGCCGACGCCCCCCTGCCCCGCCGATTCGACCCACGACGACGCTGCTGCTGCGACCCCCGCTTTTTCGCGTGCGAACCACGCCGACGGCCACGCCGCCGCTTCGGGGAGTCACCCCCCGCCTTCGAGTTAGCGCCGTCCCCGCGCCCCTTCCCGCCAGAATTCGAAGACTTCCGCTCCGACGGAGGAACCGGCTTCGGCCGAGTGTTCTCAGTCATTCAATTCATGGTATCCGCACTGGCCACGTTTGTGGTACTTAACAGCACCAGGGAAGCAAAGTATCGTGTGAGAGGTGACAAAGACTCAAGAAACACACCGGTGCCCGTTCGATCTCCCCGACCCCTCCGACCCGAACGCCGTCGTGGCGTTGCAGGTTCGGGCCGAAGAGGGCGTCGAGAAGCTGAGTGGCTTGCTGACGCCGCTCGCCCAGCGCTTCGTGGAGCGCGGCGAGCACCTCTACCTTGTCGGCGGGCCCGTGCGCGACGCGATGCTGGGAAAACTCGGGCACGACCTCGACTTCACGACGTCCGCCCTGCCCCCCACCGTGCAGGAAATCCTCGACGAGTGGGGCGAAACGACCTGGGACACCGGCATCGAATTTGGCACCGTCGCCGCCGTGCGCGAGGGCCAGCAGGTCGAGATCACCACGTTCCGCTCCGACCTCTACGACGGCGTGACCCGCAACCCCGAGGTCACCTTCGGCGACACCCTCGAGGGCGACCTCGTGCGCCGCGACTTCGCCTGCAACGCGATGGCCATCGAGCTCGACGTGGTCGACGGCGCACTCCGCCCAATCTTCCACGACCCCGTGAACGGCGTGTCTGACCTGCTGCAACGCCGACTGGACACCCCGCAGGCCCCCGAGGTTTCCTTCCGCGACGACCCGCTGCGGATGCTTCGCGCGGCCCGCTTCGTCTCGCAGCTCGGCTTCGAGGTCGCCCCGCGCGTCTTCGACGCGATGCGCGACATGGCAGGTGAGATTGAGCGCATCACCGTCGAACGCATCCAGGCCGAGCTGGACAAGCTGATGTGTGGCATCGCCCCCTGGGACGGCATCGACCTGCTGGTCCGTACCGGCCTCGCCGAATTCGTGCTGCCGGAGGTGCCCGCGCTGCAGCTCGAGCAGGACGAGCACATGCAGCACAAGGACGTCTACGCGCACTCGCTGACGGTGCTGCGCCAGGCCACCGAGCTCGAGGACGACGGCCCCGACCTCAAGCTGCGGCTCGCCGCCCTGCTTCACGACGTCGGCAAGCCCGCCACCCGCGCCGTCAAAGAAGGCGGTGGCGTGAGCTTCCACCACCACGAGGTCGTGGGCGCGAAGCTGGTGCGCAAGCGCCTCCGTGCGCTGAAGTACCCGAAGCACGTCATCAGTGATGTCGGCCAGCTGGTCTTCCTGCACATGCGTTTCTACGGTTTCGGCGACGGCAAGTGGACGGATTCGGCGGTGCGTCGGTACGTCACCGATGCGGGCGACCTCCTCGAGCGCCTGAACAAGCTCGTCCGCGCCGATTGCACCACGCGAAACCCGCGCAAGGCCCGCCGCCTGCAGCGCGCGTACGAGAACCTCGAGGAGCGGATTGCGACCCTTGCGGAACAAGAAGACCTTGCGCGCATCCGCCCTGACCTGGATGGCAACGAGATCATGCGCATCCTGGACCTGAAGCCCGGCCCAGAGGTCGGCGAGGCCTGGAAGTACATGAAGGAACTACGCCTGGAGCGCGGCGAACTTGACCACGACGAGGCCGTCGCCGCTCTGAAGAGTTGGTGGGGGGAACGCAATGCCTGAGTACTTTTACGGTGACCGCCTGTTCACGTCACTCGATCGCGCCGAGCCCGACAGTGGCATGCTGCTCGTCGCCGCCCCGGGGATGCTGGCGCCTTCGTTTACGCGCTCCGTTGTCCTTATTATTGAGCACGGCGAGCAGGGCACGCTCGGCGTCATCTTGAACCGGCGTTCCGACGCCGCCGTTGTGAACGTGCTGCCCGAGTGGGAGTCGCTCGCCAGCGAGCCGCCGGTGATTTATTACGGCGGACCCGTCAGCCCGAACGCTGCCGTCGGCCTGGGAGTGACGCACAACGATGTGGACATCGCCGAGCACCCTACTCTGACGCGCCTCGCGAACAAGCTTGTGCATGTGAACATGCACGAACCGGCTTCCTCTTTCTCTGATTTACTGGAGGGCTTCCGTCTCTTCGCCGGGTTCTCGTCGTGGGACGCCGGGCAGCTCGACGAGGAGATCGAGCGTGGCGACTGGTACGTCGCCCCCGCCCTGCCGTCCGACGTGATCACGCCCGCGAGCGTGGATCTGTGGTCCGACGTCCTGCGCCGCCAGCCCATGCCGCTCCCCCTCTTCGCCACCTTCCCCTCGAATGTCGAGGACAACTAGATGAATGTTTCACGTGAAACATTGCGAGAACTCGGCCTCGGAGTGCGCGACATGTGGCTTGTCGGGCTCGGCGTTGTGCCCCTCGGGTTAGCGTTTGGCCTGCTCATGGTGCAGTCTGGGTTCGCATGGTGGTGGACACCGGTCTTCTCGATGCTTATCTACGCCGGCTCCACCGAATTCCTCGCGATCCCGATGGTGCTCGGCGGCGTTGGCCCCGCCTCCGCCGCTATGACGGGTTTCATGGTGAACTTCCGCCACCTCTTCTACGGCCTCACGTACCCACGCAATGCCATCCGTTCCACGTTCGGGCGCCTCTACGCGATGTATTCACTGACCGACGAAGCCTACGCCGTCGTCAGTGCCCGCCAGCAGACAACGCGCTATACCGGCCCGCGAATCCTCGCCATCCACGTGATGTGCCAGGCGCTCTGGGTCATGTCCGGGATCGTCGGCGCCCTCGCCGGCGAACGCCTCCCCGGCACGATCGAGGGCATGGATTTCGCCCTGACCGCACTATTCATCGTCCTCGCCTACGAGGCCTTCCAGGCCTCTCGAGACATGAGCGCCGTGCTGATTGCCGCCGGGATCGCCCTGTTTGCTGCTTTCGTTGTCCCTGGCCAGATGCTGATTGTGGCGCTGATCGCGTACTTCCTTGTCCTGCTGGTCCGATTTTGGGCACCGGGCGTCGATAAGCGATTGGAGTGGAAGCGATGAACGGACTCCCCACCGGCGTTGACCTGCCCATGGTGTGGGCCGTCATCCTGCCGATCGCCGTGGTCACCGTGCTGCTGCGCGCGCTGCCGTTCGCCTTCCGCGGCTGGCTGGACGGCAGCCCACTTCTCGACTTCCTCCGCCTCTACATGCCCGTCGGCGTCATGGTTGTGCTCGTGCTGTACACCTTCACCAGCTCCGACCAGCCGGTGTGGGCCGGGGTGTTTGTCGGCCTTGTGACGCTCGGCCTCCACGCCTGGCGACGCTCCCCCGCCCTTTCAATCTTGGTCGGCACCGGATTGTACGTCGCCATGGTCAATGTCGTCTTGTAGCCAAAAATATTGCTGAATAAAAAGCTGTCTGATGCGTTGGCCCTAGTTGTCAAATCCCTGGCAATATCAATCTCTGTATTCAGGAGATTTTTTCGCTACTGCTGCCGTCGCAGCCGCCACTGCCCTTTCGCTCGCTGTTGTCCCGGCACAGGCCGGAGAAACGTCGAGCGGCGACGAGGTCACTTCGTCGGTCGGTATCTTGACTCTTCTGCAGCTCGGCAAGATCGGCGCCGCCGAGAATGAAACCGACGCCAAGGAGGCGATCGCCGAGACTGAGTTTGGTCCCGCTGCTCTGCAGAGTTCTTTCGACAATGACCGTGAAAAGGATTGGCCTATCGGCCGCACCTTCGACATCATCTGGGGTTCCCTGCTCGGTGTTGCGACTCTCGGTGGTCTTGCGTTCCTCGCACTGAACGCAAAGTAGATTTCAAGATTTTGCGGTCGGGTCGGATTTCGGGTCGGGCGTTTTGTCGTTTCGGGAGGCGGGTTTATTAACGTCACATACGTTAGACGAGTCCATAGTCTTGGTAGGGGCAAAGCTTCAATTTCCCACGCTTGCTTGCCCCGTCCGACGCATTTTCGCAGGATGTTGTGCCAGTATTTATTGTCACTCAACAGTGTGGGGCAGAGATGATCCACGAGCGCCTTGACGGGCCCCGTTATTAATTGGGTATTAATAAGCTGGCTATTAAGGCTAGTAAAAACCCAGCCCCATATGGAAGGCTGGGTCAGAATGTGGCGTCGAAAAGTGAATTAGAACAGCAGCGCTGGAAGCTGCACGCTCGGAATGACGCCCGAGGCAGCAGCAACGACACCGAGAAGAGCAACGAGAGCAGCCGGAACGCCGATCAAGAGGCCGAGGATGCCTGCCTTGTAATCCTTGTCGGAAGGCTGAGCCTCCGCTGCGAATGCAGGGCCAGCGACAAGGGACAGTGACAGGGTTGTAGCGGCTGCTACGGAGGTAAAACGCTTCATGGGTAGCTCCTTAATGAGATCGGGTCACGACAGGGACTCGCCAAAGTTTTGGCATGTGTGCAACTAACATCGATTGGAACGTTCTGTGCGTTATTTCGGAAATCAGTCGATTCCCGGGGGTTGCGGGGCACTCCCCTGCCCTGAGTATGGGCCTGGTTCGATGAGTGGCAAGCGATGGTTGCGTTGTGAGACCGCCGAACGCGACCTGCGCGGCAGTGCCCGCCGGGCGGACACTATCGACATCGACGCCACAACCTACAGCCAAACAAGTACGGTGTCCACGGCGCGGACACCAACCAGTGATCTGCACCGCCGATGGCGAGATTCCGCGGCGCGGACAGAGTAGGTACCTCCCTGTAACCCGGTTCGCGTCTGCCAGCCTGTCCGCCGCGCGGACACCAACGAAGCTTTAGCTGTCTCCAGTAGCATTCCGCGCCGCGGACAGAGGGAGTTCAGCTCAACACCCCAACGATTGCTGCAACATGTCCGCGGCGCGGACACAATGCACACTCGCGACCCAAGGTGGGCGTCGACAAACGACCCCCACACTGTCCGCCGCGCGGACACCCGACCCACACATTTTACGCAAACCCCTTGACACCACCACTCGAACACGTATACTAAACGAAACAAGCGAAACATCAGGGGGAGCCATGCACACCACCATCGACGCCGACACCATCGTCAACACCATCGTTGAAAGCGCACGCCTATTCGCATACTCACACGCGGAAATACTTACCGCGATCGCCGAATTCGACACCCACAACCTCGCCGAGCACTACGGCTGTGCTTCTACCGGGGCATGGCTTGCCAGAGTGCTAAAAA
>NZ_MLCQ01000003.1 GCF_001875725.1 Corynebacterium sp. NML140438
CTGGCGAAAAGGCCAACCTCCACTGGCCTAAACACAAAACCGGTGCCTCGGAAAAATAAAAACCAAGGCACCGGTTTGTCCACCATGTCGCGACTGAGTTGTCAACTATGTCGCGACTGAGGACAATTGCGCCCCCAGCAGGATTCGAACCCGCGACACACCGGGTAGAAGCCGGTTGCTCTAATCCACTGAGCTATGGAGGCTGAGCTGGGCGTCGACAAATCGGCGCCCAAGCCTTCGATAGTATAGCGCAGTTAGATTCCGCACAGCGCGCGGGTGGCGTCGCTGATGGTGGCCAGGCGGGCATCGGCGGCGGCCCAGTCAGGCGCCTCTCCCGTTTCGACTGGCAGGACCACCTCGAGGTAGCACTTCAGCTTCGGCTCGGTGCCGCTCGGGCGGATGACAACGCGGTCGTTGTCCGCGGTGCGGATCAGGATGCCGTTGGTGCCTGGGGTGGCGCCATAGCCGTTGCTCAGGTCGACGTACTCGACCACCTCTGAGCCAGCGAGCTCGGTCGGTGTGTGCGCGCGGAGGCGCTCCATGGCGTCGCTGATGATGGAGAGGTCTTCGACGCGGAAGGTCAGCGGCTGGGTACGGTACAGGCCGTACTTGTTGGCCAGGGCGTCGAACTGCTCGAGCACACTCATGTTGCGGGCCTTGAGCTGCGCTACGATCGAGCCGACAATCACCGCGGCGGACATGCCGTCCTTGTCGCGGGCGTGCGCCGGGTCGACGCAGTAGCCGATCGCCTCTTCGTAGCCGAACACAAGCTGCGGGGTGCGTCCGATCCACTTGAACCCGGTGAGCGTCGTTGCGTGCTCGAGCCCGTGCGCTGCCGCGATTTTGCCGAGCAGCCTGCCCGAAACAATCGAGCACGCCGTCGAACCGCCCTGCGCGCGCGACGCCATGTACTCGCCGATCAGTGCTCCGGTCTCGTCGCCGGAGAGTTTCACCCAGCCGTTGCCCAGCGGGGTGCCCGCGCTTGGGGTGGTGCGCGCCGGGACGGCGACTGCGCAGCGGTCGGCGTCGGGGTCGAGGGCGATGATGACGTCCGCGTTGACCTCGTTCGCCTTCTCGACTGCGAGGTCGAGGGCACCGTCCTCCTCCGGGTTGGGGAAGGCAACGGTGGGGAAGTCAGGATCAGGCTTCCACTGCTTCTCGACGCCCACTACGTCCCCAAAGCCCGCAGCCTCCAGGGTGGTGCGTGCGAGTTCGCCACCGACGCCGTGCATTGGTGTGAGCACGATCGTGATCGGTGGGGTGCCGTCGAGGTCGCTAAGCGCGCTGGTGGCGGCGACGTAGTCCTCGCGGGTGTCCACCTGCTCGATGTTTGTGTCGAGCGGGAGGTCCGTCGCGCCAGGTGCGGCGGCGATGCAGGCGGCGATCTCGGCGTCGGCAGGTGAGATGATCTGGCAGCCGGCGGCGTTGTCTGCGTCGACGACGCGCCCGCCGAGGTAGACCTTGTAGCCGTTGTCCCACTTCGGGTTGTGGGAGGCGGTGACCATGATGCCGGCGTCGGCGTTGAGTGCGCGCACGCTGAAAGAGGTCAGCGGGGTCGGCTGGGCCAGCGGCAACAGCATCGCGTGCCCACCCGCGCCGGCGACGACCTCAGCTGCGGCCTGCGCGAACTTGGCGGAGCCGTGGCGGGCGTCGCACCCAATGACCACGCGAGGGGTGTCTACCTGCTGCTTGAGCCATTCCATGAGCCCGGCGGTGGCGCGCATGACCACGGCCTGGTTCATGCGGGACTCGCCGAAGCCGATCTCGCCGCGCAGCCCGGCGGTGCCGAACTGGAGCGGGCCTGCGAAGGCTTTTGCAAGCTCGGCCTCGTCGTCGAGGACGGCGGTTAACGCCTCGCGGGTGGCGGGATCGGGATCTTGCACGATCCAAGCCTCGGCCTGTGCACGAAGATCAGTAGCCATTGTTAGTTCCACCCCTCCAGCACCGCTGCGGAGCTGGACAGGCCCAGGCGGGACGCGCCAGCCTCAATCATTTCCTTCGCGGTGGCGGCGTCGCGGATGCCACCGGAAGCCTTCACACCGAGCTTGTCGCCGACGGTTTCGCGCATCAGCTTTACAGCGTGCGCGGAAGCGCCACCAGCTGGGTGGAAGCCCGTCGAGGTCTTCACGAAGTCGGCACCGGCCTCCATGGAAGCCTTGCACGCTGCGACGATCTCGTCGTCGGTGAGGACGGCGGACTCGATGATGACCTTGAGCAGCTTGTCGCCGCACGCCTTCTTTACTGCGGCGATGTCGTCGCGTACGACGTCCCACTTGCCTTCCTTGGCGGCACCCAGGTCGATGACCATATCTACTTCATTCGCGCCATTTGCGACGCTGTGCGCGGCGTCGGCTGCCTTTGCCGCGGTTGGGACTGCGCCGGACGGGAATCCGCACACCACTGCGACCTTCAGGTCAGCTGGGGTCTCGATGGGCAGCATGGATGGGGAGACGCAGACGGAGTACGTGCCGAGGTGCGAAGCTTCGTCGATAAGCTTGGCGACGTCCTCGTGGGTGGCCTCCGGCTTGAGCAGCGTGTGGTCGATCATCTGGGCGACATTTTGGCGAGTAAGCATGTTGAAAAACTCCTTGAGTTGTAGAAAGTGTGCAGGTTAAGCCGGTTGCTTCATGCGCGCAGTGAGCGCTGCATAGAGCGCGGTGCCGGCGACTGCGATGATGGCCAGGATGAGCATGACGGTGGGGTAGCTGCCCGAGTTTTGTGGCAGGAAGCCTGGCACCCCAAGGCCGAGATCCACCAGCTTCGCGCTGTACGCGATGCCGAGCGGGACGGCGACGTTGATTGTGAGGTTGTAGAAACCGATTGCGATACCCGACTTCGCAGCGGGGATATTGCCGATTGCCGTCGCGACCAGTGGCGCGTACAGCAGGGCGAAACCGCAGGCGAAGAGCAGGGAGGAAAGCATGAAGACCCACGGGCTGGCTTCCATCCCGACTGCGAGGAGCAGCAACGCGATGGTGATGGAGGCGAGTGCGGTGAAGATCGCGGGGCGCGTCGGCAAGAACTTGCCGATCTTGCCTGAGAGCGCGCCGACGATGACGGCGCCGGTGTAGCCCGGGATGAGCAGCAGGGAGGCGTCGTCAGCGCTGAGCCCGTGGACGGCCTTCGCCATTGCGGGGAAGAGCACCAGGTAGCCGAGCTGCACCGAGTAGACAATCGCGACGAGCACGATGGCGGTGACGTAGGCGCGGTTCTGGAAGAACTCCGGGTTGACCAGCGGGCGCTTGCCCTTCTTCACGTGGGCGATGAATGCGACCAGCGCGAGAACCAGCGGGATGAGCCACAGTACCTGGAAGGCCTGCATGAACATGATGGCGCTGGTCGCGAGCACGGCGATGAGGAACAAGCCCAGCCAGTCGACATGGCCCGACTCCAGGGAGGCCTCCTCCGGGACCGTCTTCATGATGACGGGGACGGCGAAGATCAGGATGAGCGGGATGAGGAACATCGCGGTCCACGAGATATGGGTGGCGATGTAGCCCGAGGTCAGCGCGCCGAAGAGCGTCGCGCCCTGGAAAGCAGACGTGGAAAAGCCCAGGTAGGTCTTCTGATCCTTCTCGCTGAGGTGTTTGGTCACGTAGATGACGTAGAGCGTCTCCGCCGCAGCGAGGCCGGTGGTCTGCACCACGCGGCCGGCCAGGACCAGCCCCCACACGTTCTGACCCAGGTAGCCGATGACCGAGCCGACCAGCGTCAGCGTGATACCGACCATCAGTAGCTTGCGGATACTCACCACGTCAGCCAATGCCGCGTACACCACCGCGCCGATGCCGATGATCACGCCCGCGAGCGAGGCCTGCAAGCTGACCTCATTGAGGGAAAGGTTGAGCGCCTCACCCATCGAGTCGGTCATGAACTTGAAACCGTTATCGATGATCAGCGAGAACACGAAGGTAAACAGGATGATCGGCACGGCCCGCTTCGGGCTGAGCGCCTTTTGAACTGTTTGAGATGTCATGGTGAGTTCCTTCAAACGTGTGGGGACGGGTTGGGGTTAGACGGCGGCCAGTGGAAGCGCCAGCTCCATCATCTGGGTAAACGCGCTCTGGCGCTGCTCGGCGGTGGCCTTCTCGCCGGAGCCGATGACGTCGGACACGGTGAAGATGCCCATCGCGTCAACGCCTGCCTCGGCGGCGACGGCGTAGAGGCCGGCGGATTCCATCTCGACGCCGAGCACGCCCATCTTGGCCCAGCGGTCGTTGATGTCGTCCTTGAAGTTGTAGAAGACGTCGGAGGACAAGATGTTGCCCACATGGATGTCGACGCCCTGCTTCTGCGACTCCTTGTAGGTTGCCTCGAGGAGCTTCCAGGACGCGGTTGGGGCGTAGGTGCCAGGCAGGTCGTACTGCTCGATGAAGTGCGAGTCCGTGGATGCGGAGGAGGCGACGATGATGTCGAAAAGCTTCATGTCCGGCTGGAAGCATGCGCAGGAACCGACGCGGATGAGCTTCTTCGCGCCGAAGAAGTGAATGAGCTCGTAGGCGTAAAGGCTGATGGATGGAATGCCCATGCCGGAGCCCATCACGGAAACTTCGTGGCCTTGGTAGGTGCCGGTGTAGCCGAGCATGTTGCGCACAGCGTTGAACTGGACTGGGTTTTCCAGGTAGGTCTCTGCGATGAACTTCGCGCGCAGTGGGTCGCCCGGCATGAGGACGGTTTCGGCGATAGGTCCGGTTGGGACGATGTGCGGTGTGGAGACGGTCGGGGTGGACATGTGCAACTCCTTTTTTTGGTAGCTGGTTGACCTTTCGTTGTCCACTCTAAGACCGTTAGGAACATATGGCAATAGCGGAGTTTGCAAATGTTCTGATTGGGGGTGTAATCCACCCCGGATGGGGGAGAAGGGGCGTCAATTAGCGGGTCTTCGCGATCTCCAGTACCCGAACCGCCGTCGGCTGATCAATCACCAGATCACTTGCCAGCCCCATCCACAGTGCCGTCTCGATCGCTTCGGCCTTGTATAAACCCCCAGCTACCAGCACTCGACGCGGCCTTGCCCGCAGCTCGTCGAGCTCAATGCCCACCGTCAGATCATCAATTCGTTTCGACGCCACATCCCCCTCCCGCGTGTAGAACCGCGAACAAGCGTCACCCACCGCAACGCCGAGCAGCTCCCGTGACATCTCCTCAGAGAGGTACCCCAAATTCATCAGGAGGCTCTGCTTCCGCACGGAGCCCACCGTGAACACCGCCACGTCCGTCTCCCGCCCCTGCTGCAGCACGTCCGCGATATGGGAATCCTGCTCCACGATCTCCTTAGTCTCCACCCGCTCAAAAATGACAGGTAGTGGGAGCGTCAACGCGGGCGCGTTCAAAGCGGTGCAGAAACCGGTGATCGTCTCAAAGTCGTTCGTCGCCAGGTTGGAGCGCGACGACCCACCTTTCAACTGCACGATCTGGCGGGCCCGCATGTTCGTCGGCCGCAGGTTCCGCGCAATGTTGAGCAGCGTCTTCCCCCAGGACACACCCACCGAAAGGCCATCCAGCGGCATCGACTCCAGGTAGCGCGCACCAGCCACCCCAAGGTCGTCCATAATCTCAGAGGAAGTGTTCGCCGGGTGCACAATCCGCACACCCTCCAGCGCGTACCGGGAAGTGAGATCCTCGATCAGGATCTCGTCTGCCTCTTGTGGGTCGTGTACTTCGATGGTGACGTAGCCGCGGTCCTTCGCGTGCTGCAGAAGCTTCGCCACCGTAGGACGGGAGCAACCCATCTCTGCAGCGACCTCCGCCTGACTCAGATCCGAGCGGTAATACAACTTGGCAGCCGTCAGCGCATCCCGATCACGTGTGTCCATGCACTACAGCGTAGCGCCTAGGGGTGTTGCCCTCGGCAGTGTGACAGTATCTTGGCTACGCCCAAGCGAAAGGGAGAACCATGAGCGCGGCGGAGAAGTGGGCGTCGAAAAACTTGGGAACATGCAGATTGCAAACGTAGGGTAGTGAGCATGTCAAATGCGCAGGTTGCCTCAAAGTCGGCGGTGAAAGCGGCGTTTCCACTGTATCTTGCGGCGGCACTCGTCGCGGCGCTCATCGCTGGGGTGATTTCGGAGATGTTCGCGGGAGCCTCGCTCGCGGCGTTGGGGATCCCGGATCCGGGGGCGTTGACGACGTTCGGCCTGCCGGCCCTACGCGGCGCGGCATGGGTGCTGGCCGCGCTGGCAGCTGGGTCCTTTCTCTTCTCTGCGTGGTTGCTGCCGCCGAAGCAGACGGGCCCTGACCTCAACGGCGCGCGCCTGACCGTCGACGGGGTGATTGCGTCGCGGACGGGGGCGGCGTCGTCGGCGGGGTTGGCGCTGATCGGTGTGGTGATGGTGCCGCTGGTGCTTTCCGACGTCTCGGGCCAGCCGCTGAGCACCGTGATGTTTGAGGTCGACGCCTGGGCCTTGGCGCTGGACAAGGTTGCTGACGCCCGCGTCTGGCTGATTGTCGCTGCGATTGCGGCGTGTGTGTCCGTGGCGGGGTATCGGGTGTCCTGCTGGTGGTCGCAGGTGGCGTTGTTCATCGGGTCGCTGCTTGCGATTATGCCGCTGGCGCTGACTGGCCACTCGGCGACCGGTGGAGATCACGACTTCGGTACGAACTCCTTCATCTGGCACCTGGTGTTCCTGCTGGTGTGGGTTGGCGCTCTGATGGCGCTGGTGGCGCACGGTTTCAGGTTGGGGCCGAACTTAGCCCCGGCAGTGCGCAGATACTCGCGCATCGCGCTGTTCGCGTTCGTGGCGATGGCCGTGTCGGGCGTGATTAATGGTGCGATCCGCGTGCACTTGGACGACATCACTCGCTACGCCTACGGCTGGGTGCTGGTGGGCAAGCTGGTCGGCATCCTGGTGCTTGGCTTTATGGGGTATGCGCACCGCGAGCGGACGATTCCGGCGCTTGAGGCGGAGGGGCCGTCGCAACGCAGGGCGTTCGTGCGGCTCGGCGCGGTGGAAGTGCTGGTGATGGCTGCTGTGACTGGCCTTGCGGTGACGCTCGGGCGCACTCCGCCGCCACCACCGCGGGACCCGAACCTCACCCCGATGCAGATCCAGATGGGCTACAACCTCGAGGACCCACTGACCTGGTCGAACTGGGTGGGGCTGTGGCGCTTCGAGCTGCTCTACAGCGTGATCGCGATCCTGCTGGCGGTCTACTACCTGCACCTGACGCGCCGGGTGAGCGGGTGGTCCAAGGGGCGCACGGCGTGGTGGCTGCTGGGTTGCGCGACTGTCGTAGTCACGATGTGCTCCGGCATTGGGCTGCACATGCCGGCGTCCTACTCGGCGCACATGACGGTCCACATGATTCTGTCGATGGGTGTGCCGGTGTTTCTCGTGTTGGGCGCGCCACTTTCGCTCATTATCGACGCCTACCCGTCCGGGGAGTTCAACCCCCGGCTGTGGGCTGAGTCCTTCCAGCGCAGTAAGTTCCTGCGTATCGTGACGTACCCGCCGGTGTCCGCGGTGCAGTTCCTAGTGTTCTTCTACGTCATGTACGTGTTCACTGATCTCTACGAGCTGATGATTTCGGAGCACGCGGGCCACGTCATCATGAACGCGGTGTTCCTGGTGTCGGGCTACTTCTACTTCTGGGAGCTCATCGGCCCGGACTATATCGAGGGGCGCGTGACGGCGAAGACGCGCCTGCTGTGGCTGTGGATCTCCATGCCGGTGCACCTGTTCATGGGCGTGTACCTCATGCAGCTCAACACCGTGATGGGCGAAGAGTTCTACCGTTCGCTGCTCCTGCCGTGGGACCCGGATCTGCTCGCGGACCAAAAGGTGGGCGGCGGTATCGCGTGGGCGTCAGGTTCGTTCCCGCTGGTCATCGTGTTCGGTGTGCTGTTCATCCTATGGTGGCGCGAGGATCGCGAAGAAACCGCAGAGGTCGACCGCATCGCGGACGAGACTGACGACGCCGAGTGGCGCGCCTACAACGAAATGCTCGCACAGTACACGTCGGATACCCCGCAGCACAAGGGCTAGCCGAAGATCTGTTGAGAACTGTGGAATTCCAAAAATCAATCCACAGGCTGCGGGACCGCACCCTTTCTTTTCCGTTTCTGCACTGGAAAGCTCCAAGTTGTACCAGTTCAGCAAACATTTGAAAGGACACAACAATGAGCCAGATGAACGTCACCGTATGCGGAAACTTGACGGCATCACCGTACTTTAAGTGGTTCCCGGCGTCGGGAAACTCGGTGTGCAAGATGCGCATCGCGTCATCCCGCAGGCGGCGCACGGGCGAGCAGGACAATCAGGGCCGTGACATTTGGGAGGACACGGACCAGCTCTACATCGACGTCGAGTGTTGGAACCAGCTCGCCATCAACGCGCGCACCTCGCTGTTCCGCGGTGCGCCGGTGATGGTTTCCGGCCGGTTGGTTACGGAGACCTGGGTGGAAACCAACGACGCGGGGGAGAAACTTAACAGGTACCGCACTGTACTGAAGGCGGATAAGGTCGCGTTTGAGCTCGGCATGCACCAGATTTCCTCCTGGAAGATCACCGAGACCGGCCACACGCTCGAGGGCCAGCCTGCGGTAAAGATCAAGACGGCGGTCGACTTCATGACGGAGGAGGAGCGCGAGTTCTACTTCGAGCAAATGAAGATGCAGGCGTCGGCGTCGTCATCGGACTCTGGGTCAGCCACCGACCCACAACCGCAGTCGCCTGAGCTCGAGCCCGTTGCGGTAGGTGCGGGCGTTGGCAGCGCTGAAAGTGACGGCGGACCCGCCCCCTTTTAGCGCTCCGATGGTGCCACCGCTTGGCGCCGGGAAGCGCACGTTCGCCTTTCGCTGATGTACCCTGTGAAACGATGTATGTCCGCTTCAGTTAAAGGGGTTTTTACGTGGCTGAGTTCATCTACACGATGAAAAACGTTCGCAGGGCCATCGGTGACAAAGTCATTTTGGACAATGTCACCATGGCCTTTTATCCCGGCGCCAAGATTGGTGTCGTTGGGCCAAACGGCGCGGGTAAGTCCTCGCTGCTCAAGATCATGGCGGGGATTGACCAGCCAAACAACGGCGAAGCATTCCTGGATCCTGGCGCAACGGTTGGCATCCTCCTGCAGGAGCCGCCGCTGAACGAGGAGAAGACTGTTCGCGAGAACGTCGAAGAGGGCCTCGGCGACATCTTCGAGAAGAAGCAGCGCTTCGAAGAAATCGCCGAAGAGATGGCGACGAACTACACCGACGAGCTCATGGAAGAAATGGGCAAGCTCCAGGAGGAGCTCGACGCCGCCGACGCCTGGGAGGTCGACTCCAAGATTGAGCAGGCGATGGAAGCGCTGCGCTGCCCACCATCCGACAGCCCGGTGACCAAGCTTTCCGGTGGTGAGCGTCGTCGCGTCGCGCTGGCGAAGCTGCTGCTGTCCGAGCCGGACCTGCTGCTGCTCGACGAGCCGACGAACCACCTCGACGCCGAGTCCGTTCTGTGGCTGGAGAAGCACCTGCAGAACTACCCGGGCGCCGTCCTGGCAATTACCCACGACCGCTACTTCCTGGACAACGTTGCCGAGTGGATCTGTGAGGTCGACCGAGGCAAGCTCTACCCATACGAGGGCAACTACTCCACCTACCTGGAGAAGAAGGCCGAGCGCCTCGAGGTTGCTGGCAAGAAGGACCAGAAGCTGCAGAAGCGCCTGAAGAACGAGCTCGAGTGGGTGCGTTCCTCGCCGAAGGCACGCCAGGCAAAGAACAAGGCGCGTCTGGAGCGCTACGAAGAAATGGCTGCCGAGGCAGAGCAGTACAAGAAGCTGGACTTCGAAGAAATCCAGATCCCGACACCTCCACGCCTGGGCAATAAGGTGGTCGAGGTCGAGCACCTGGACAAGGGCTTCGACGGCCGCGTCCTGATCAAGGACCTGTCCTTCACGCTGCCGCGCAACGGCATCGTGGGCGTCATCGGCCCGAATGGTGTGGGTAAGTCCACCCTGTTCAAGACCATCGTTGGGCTGGAAGAGCCAGACGCTGGCACCGTCGTGGTCGGTGACACCGTGAAGCTGTCGTACGTCGACCAGAATCGCGAAAACATCGACCCGGAAAAGACGGTGTGGGAAGTCGTGTCTGACGGGCTCGACTACATCGTGGTCGGCCAGAACGAAATGCCGTCGCGCGCCTACCTCTCCGCGTTCGGATTCAAGGGTGCTGACCAGCAGAAGCCGTCCAAGGTGCTCTCCGGTGGTGAGCGCAACCGCCTGAACCTGGCACTGACGCTGAAGCAGGGCGGCAACCTGATCCTGCTCGACGAGCCGACCAACGACCTGGACGTCGAAACCCTCGGCTCGCTGGAAAACGCGCTGCAGAAGTTCCCAGGCTGCGCCGTCGTGATTTCGCACGACCGCTGGTTCCTGGACCGCACCTGTACCCACATCCTCGCCTGGGAAGGCAACGTCGAGGAAGGCAAGTGGTACTGGTTCGAGGGTAACTTCGGCGACTACGAGAAGAACAAGGTTGAGCGCCTTGGTGAGGAAGCAGCGAAGCCGTCGCGCGTCACCCACCGCAAGCTCAGCCGCTAATAGCGGAAAAGGTAGGAATTGGCTATGTCGGAACAGGATGTGCGCGGCAGGATTCACACGCACGCCATCTCACTGCGGTGGAACGATTTTGACCGGTACGGCCATGTGACAAACTCGGCCTACATCGAGATCGCGCAGCAAGCGCGCCTCGCGTTTGCCCAGGAGTTTTTCGAGACTCAGGGGCACGAGTTTGTAGTGTTCGTTCGGCGCATCGAAGCGGACTACGTTCGCCCGGTGCTGCCGAACACACAGGTGGTGACCGTAGATACGCAGGTGATCCACCTCGGCAACACGTCGTTTACGACGCGTCAGGAAATCAAGGACGCGCAGGGCAGCGTCTGTTGCGTGATTGATTGTGTACAGGTCACCGTGGATAAGCGGACGGCGAGCCCGCGAGCAATCACCTCGCAGGAGCTCGGCATCCTTGCCCGCGCCTACACAACGCTTGACGGCGACGACGAGATCGGGCAGGCGTAGTTGTCTACCACCGAAACGCTTGTCGTTCAGCAGGGGGAGCGCGGCCTGCGCGCCCTGCTGCAGCGCGCCCTCGGCCTCCAGGACGACGCCTACGCACGATTCCAACGAGTCGGGGAGCACGACGTCGACGTCTTCGTCACCACCCCGTTCGATTGCGTCGCCTCGCGCCGGGTCCGGGGCACCGTCTCCCGCGACGGCACGGTGGTGCCCGCGCGTCGGGTGCTCGAGGCACTCGATACGCTGCCGGGCGAGCCAGGGGAGCTTGGTGTGTCGCAGGATCAGAACTGGCCGGGGGCGTTGCCGCCCGTGGAGGGGTTCACGCTGCGCGAAGAGGTACCGATAGCTACCGCGCGACAGCTCGCTGACGAAGGACGCAACCTTGCGCGCCAGTTTGCGGGCCCGCTCGGCCCGCCGGTCTCACTACTGGACGGCGTTGTCATCACCGTCGACGCAGATGAGCGGGGCCCGAAACTCGAAATCCCCATGCGCGCAGTGTTTACCTGCACCTCGCTCGCGCTCATTCCGGGGTTCGAAGCCCCGGTCGAGGTGCCTCGCTACCTGCGGATTTCAAGCGCAGGCCGGTGGGTGCGTATCGACGCCCCCTTCGGCACCGTCTACCACAGCAAGTCGCTGAGCCTATTCGTATGATCGCGGGCCTTGGTTGATCATCATGTACGCGACCCGCTGCATGTGATTCCACAGGGCATCGCGGTATGGCTGGGCCAGGGCGGCGTCGTCAAATTCGGCGACGGCCTTGCCCATCAGCTCGAGCCAGCGGTCCGCCTCAGCCTCCCCGATTGCGAACGAGAAGTGGCGGCGGCGCAGCATCGGGTTGCCGCGGCGCTCCTGATAAGTGCGTGGCCCGCCCCAGTACTGGGTGAGGAACCAGCGCAGGCGCGATTCGGCACCTTCCCAGTCGTCCTCGGGGTACATGGGGCCGATGAGGTCGTCTTCCCTCACCTGGGCGTAGAAGCGGTGCACGAGTGTGTGAAAGAACTCGTCGCCACCGACGGCCTCGTAGAGCGTGTGTTGCGCTTCACTCTTATTGCTGATCTGCATCGGTGTTCTCGCCTCCGGGGGTGTGGTCCAGGTGTCGGATGTAGGTCGGCTCCGTGCCAGGTAGCGGCACACCGTGTGTGTGGAGCGCCTCGAGGATAACCGCAGTCATAAAACGGGAGACGCCCCACTGCTCACCGGGCAGCGTATTGACCATCACGCGCAGCGTTGCGCACTCCGGGTCGAACTTGGAAATGCCAAGCATCGTTGCCTCGCCGACGAGCTTGTCTGCGATCTCAGGGCGCGTGACCGCATCCTGCATTGCGGCCTCGACGACGCTGGCCGCCTGCTCCGGGTCTGCCTGGATGGAAACCGGGATCTCGAGTCGGGCAACGGAGTAGACGTCACTCTGGTTGCCGAGCAAGTCAATATCGCCGTTTCGGACGTACCACAGTGTGCCGTCAATATCTCGCACGGTGGTGATGCGCATCGTGACGTGTTCGACGGTGCCCTCGATATCGTTGACGGCAATCACGTCACCAACCCCGTACTGGTTTTCCAGCAGCATGAAGATGCCACTGAGAAAGTCCTTCACAAGGGACTGCGCACCGAAGCCGAGGGCGACGCCCACAACGCCGGCAGAGGCCACGAGCGGTGCGACGTTGACCCCGATCTGGTCAAGCACCGCAAGGACGGCCCACACCCAGATGACAATGGCTGCCGCAGAGCGCCCCACATTCGCCAGTGTGAGGATGCGCTGCTGGCGGCGTTGTTCCTGGGAGCGGGAGTGGGCAGTGTCTGGCTTTGCAGCGCCGACGCGGCGGCGCAAAGGTAAGGCACCTCCCGGGGAGTTGATGGCATTGTTTGCTGCCTTCGTGATGATCCTGCGCACCACGAGGTGCAGCACGAGCGCGATGATGAGGATGAGGAGGATCCAGAGGGGGCGCGTGACAAAGATGTCCCGCGTGGTGGGGTCGTTCCACCAGGAGGTGACGGAGTCAACGGCTTCGTCGACATCGGGAACGCTTACGGATCTGGCTGAGGCTGACAGAGAAAATTGCGTGAGAGAAAACATCGCGCACGAGTCTACGCGCTCTCTTGGAGAGCTCGCAGGTCGCTCTACTTACCGCAAACGGGGGTATCTTGCCGAGCTTGGATGATGTTGTATTTAGGGTTGGAGATTCCTGAATTCAGCACGGTGAGGGGGTTCAACTGAAAGTAGGAGATGTTGATTTGTGTACACGTTCAGTTCAGCGCTTGCTGCTCAAATTTATTGTTAAGTACTTTTATGGTCCAATGAACTATATTAAAAAGAACTAAGATTTCGGTGTTGGACCTTATCGTGTGGCGCCAGGCATTTTGGGCGGAAGACGGTGTACCTAAGGGCGACCGCAAAAAGAGGAGGAATTTATGGCGAAAAAGCCAGCGTATGTAGCGATTGCTGATGCTCTGCGGAGCCAGATCGAATCGCGCGAGCTCGAACCCGGCGACAAGCTACCGCCAGAACGCGAACTTGTAGACATGTACGGGGTGGCACGCATGACCGTGCGCCATGCACTGGACCTATTGCAGCTCGAAGGAATTATTGAGCGTAAGCGTGGCCGCACCGGTGGCACATTCGTTCGCGCGCTGCCTCCGATCATCGACTTGACGGGCAAGGTATCGCTGACGGAGCAGCTTATCGCGCATGGTCTGGACGTCTCTTCCGAACTGATTTCGGAGACCGCTGCGCCCGCACCGCAGATCGTCGTCTCTGCATTCGGCGTAGACTCCCGCGATAAGTTGCTCACCAGCGAGCTCGTTCACTTTGCCAACGGTAACCCGGTGTTCGCTGAAACCACGTACGTTCGCCCCGGTTATGAGTCCAAGTACAGCCGTAGCTCCGACGACTACGCACGTGGCCAGCGTACCGACCTGGGTGGCGTGACTCCTCACCTGCGCCGCGAGGACATCCTGTTCCCGGCCAACCCGACCGATAAGGAGCGCGAGAGCCTCTCCTTGGCGGCGAACACCCCGGTGCACCGCATCACGCGCAAGCTCTTTGAGGGTGACACGCTGGTCATGTTCGCCTCTATCGTGGCTCGCACGGATGCGGCGCAGATCCGCATCGTCGAGGAGCTCTAGCCTCTAGCGCAGCGTTTTCGCTGCGCCTTCCGCGCCTGCGTCACCAACACGGTTGCGCAGCGCGCGCTCCACGCGGGCCTTACCCTCCGAAACGATGCGGCGCAGGCCCGCCGGAATGTCCTCCCGCGCAAGGAGCGCCTCGGCGCGCTCGACTGTAGCAATCGAAATATCCCACAGCGGGAACAGGCCCTCGAGCGTGTTCTGAGCCATCTCGTTGGTCAGTTTGTCCCACAGCTCTGGCGCGATCTCGAAGTAGCGCTCGGCCAAGCCGTCCATGCCTTCGGAGGTGAAGGTGAGGCCGTCGATAAGGAAGCGCACCTCAAGGTTTGTGCGTGTACCGCTGACGATCTCATCCCACGCCCACTGTTTGTTCGTGACGGCGTCGATGCGCAGGCGCGACAGCGCACCCTCGGAGGACGGATCCTCCTCGTTCTTGGCGGTCTTGGCCAGCATGGCGCCGCCTGCGACAAGGTTCGTGAGCACGAGCCAGCGAATCTCCTGGTTATCCAGCGACTGTAGGAGTTCGTGGAAGTACGTCGTGTTCTGCTTCGAAGGCTGCAGGCGGGCGAGCGCGCGCTGGTAGATACCTGCAGGCTCCTGGCCGCGGAATGCCTCGCTGAGCATGTAGAAGCCGGTGCGCTGCCAGGACCATGCCACGTACTGCTTGACCGCCAGCGTCGCCTGCGCGAGGAGGCGCTCCTGCACACTCGGTTGGTCTTCGAGGCGGCTGAAGTTGGCCACGGCCATCACAAACTTGCGCGCTGGCAGCAGCGTGTCGCGGACGGCCTCCCACAGGGATGACCAGCACAGGGTGCGCGCAAGTGGGTCCTCGATCTGCCCGATGTGCTCCAGCACGAACTCAGTGTGTTCCGGCGTGAGGCGCATCTTGCAGTACGTGAGGTCTTCGTCGTTGACCAGCGCGAGGTCGTGGTCGATGCCGACGAGCTCGGGAACCTCAGTGCGAGCCCCCTCGATGTCCACCTTTACGTGGTGGGTGCGCACGACCTTGTCGCCGTCAAGCTTGTACAGCCCGATGCCGACCCGGTGGGTGCGCAGCACATCGGATTCCTGCACGACTGCGAAGGAATCCTCAGTGATTTCGGGGCGAAGGGTGGACACACCGGTGGTGCGCAGCCACTGCTGGGACCACTCGCTCAAATCGCGGCCCGACGACTTCTCCAACGCGCCCAGAAGATCGTCGAAGGAAGCGTTGCTGAACTTGTGGTTGTTGAAGTGATCGCGCACGCCCGCGAAGAACTCGTCGCGGCCAACGTATGCCTGCAGCTGCTTCAGCACGGACGCGCCCTTGGCGTAGGTGATCCCGTCGAAGTTCTGCTCGGCGGTCTCGATGTCCGGGGCGTCAGCGGCGATTGGGTGGGTCGTCGGCAGCTGATCTTGCTGGTAGGCCCATGCCTTCTCGACGGCCGCGAACGTCGTCCACGCATTCGGGTACTCGCCGATCTCGGTCTGGGCAATGGCTGCGGACCAGGTCGCGAAGGACTCGTTGAGCCACAAGTCGTCCCACCACTGCATCGTGACGAGGTCGCCGAACCACATGTGCGCCATCTCGTGCAGGATCGTGTCGTTGCGGCGCTCGAGGCGATACGGGGTTGGCTCGGAAGTAAAGACGTACTCATCGCGGAACGTCACCGCGCCGGCGTTCTCCATTGCGCCCATGTTGTACTCGGGGCAGAAAATCTGGTCGTACTTGCCGAACGGGTACGCAATCGCAAAATTCTTGTGGTAGTACGCGAAGCCGTCTTTCGTCTGGCGGAACAAGCGTTCTGCGTCGAGGTGCTCCATGAGTGAGGCGCGGGCAAAGATGCGAAGCGGGATACGCTTCAGATCGTCGACGTACTCGTCTTCGACGAACTCGTACTCGCCGGCGCAGATTGCCACCAGGTACGTCGACAGTGGGTAATCAATGGTGCAGGACCACACGTTGCCCTCACGGGTCGCCTCCTCGTTGAGTACGACCGTGTAGGCCTCTGGCGCGTCGACGGCAATCTTATACGTGGCCTTGATATCTGGCTGGTCGAAGCAGGCAAACACCTTCATCGCCATCGCGGGTTCGAACTGGGTGTAGAGGTAATCCTTGTTGTCCACCGGGTCGACGAACTTGTGCAGGCCTTCTCCGGTGTGGTTGTAGGTAATGGTGGCGTCGACAACTAACGTGTGCTCGCCCTCGGTGAGCGTGAGGGTGCGGCCGTCGACGGGGCGGCCGTCGAGCGTTGCGGAGAACTCGTCGGCGACCAGATCGAAGAACGTCTCGCCTGCGCCCGAGCGGAACGTGACCTTGGTCGTCGACGTGAACTGCTCTGCTCCGTTGACATCGAGCGCAATATCGTAATGGACATCTGAGATAAGTTGTGCGCGAAATTGTGCGTCGCTGCGCTTGAGGTTTGTCTTCATGTCCTCCAACATACTCGCCGTACCTGTGTGTTTTTCGCTATGGTGGCTGCATAATTTCCGGAACGAATGGAGGAATGATTCTGTGACTGCACCAGTTACCTTTTGGTTCGACGTAAGCTGCCCATTTTGCTGGCTCACTTCGCGCTGGATGAAGGAAGTAGAAAAGGTCCGTGACATCACGGTCGAGTGGGTGCCGATGTCACTGTCCATTCTTAACGACGGCCGCGACATCCCCGCCGACTACGCCAAGATGATGGAGGCCAACTGGGGTCCCGCGCGCGT
Organism: Corynebacterium sp. NML140438; assembly: GCF_001875725.1. Lineage (GTDB taxonomy): Bacteria > Actinomycetota > Actinomycetes > Mycobacteriales > Mycobacteriaceae > Corynebacterium. Next base: position 16,813 of record NZ_MLCQ01000003.1, read on the forward strand.
GTTCGCAGCGGTGAAGCGCGACCACCCAGAGAAGATCGACGCGCTCTACACCGCGATGGGCACCGCCATTCACGCCGGGGAGCAGGGCGGAAAGAAGGGCTACGGCGCCTACGACGAGATCATCGCGGCAGCACTCGAAGAGGTAGGTCTCGACGCCAGCTACGCCGACGTCGCCAACACGAACGAGATGGAGGAGCTGCTGGGCACCTACCACCAGGGTGCGATGGACGCCGTCGGTGACGAGGTGGGCACCCCGGTGGTCAAGCTCGGAGACACCGCATTCTTTGGGCCGGTCATCACCCGCGTCCCAACCGGTGAGGAGGCAGGCAAGCTTTTCGACGCCTCCCTGGCACTGAGCGAATACCCCTACTTCTTCGAACTGAAGCGTTCCCGCACGGAACCGCCGCAGGTGAGCTAGCAGGAAGGTAGGGTAGAGCGCATGCGTATTTACCTTGGGGCAGATCATGCCGGTTTCGAACGAAAGAATCAGATTAAGGCCCACCTGGAGGAGCAGGGCCACGAAGTCATCGACTGTGGTGCGCACGAGTATGACGCCCTCGACGACTACCCGGCGTTTTGCATCGCCGCAGCTGAGCGGACGGTAGCGGACGAAGGCTCCCTCGGCATCGTGTTGGGCGGCTCTGGCAATGGTGAGCAGATCGCCGCGAACAAGGTGAAGGGCGCTCGCTGCGCCTTGGCGTGGTCTGAGGAGACCGCGCGCCTGGCACGCGAGCACAACAACGCGCAGCTCATCGGTATCGGTGGGCGCATGCACACCGAGGAAGAAGCGCTGAAGATCGTCGACGCGTTCATCGGCCAGGAGTGGAGCAACGAGGAGCGTCACCAGCGCCGCATCGACATCCTGTCCAAGTACGAGGAGACTGGCGAAGCCCCAGCTCTCTAACCCAGCTCTTCGTAGTCCGCGGGGTGCGGGCCGTGGCGCCCGAACTCCTCCTCGTCGAGCGCGACGATGGCGGACATTTCTTCGGGGCTGAGCGTGAAGTCGAAGATATCCATGTTTTCACGCATCCGCTCCACAGACGTGGTCTTGGGGAACACGATCACGTCGTTTTGTAAGTGCCAGCGCAGTACCACCTGCGCTGGCGTTTTGCCGTGTGCCTCGGCGGCATCGGTGATCTCGGGGAAGTCCGTCAGGTCGTAGGCGCCGCCGCCGAGCGGTGCCCACCCCTCGATGGCGATGTTGTGCACGCGCATCGCGTCGAGCTCTTTCCAATTCTGAAACAGCGGGTGCAGCTCTACCTGGTTGACCACGGGGGTGACGTCGGTGTGCATCTCGATTTGCTCGATGTGCTCAGGCAGGAAGTTCGAGACGCCGATTGAGGTGGTGAGTTTGGCCTCCCGGAGTTTGATGAGGGACTTCCAAGCATCCACGTAGGCACCCTGGCCTGGTAGCGGCCAATGAATGAGGTAGAGGTCCACGTGGTCAAGCCCGAGCTTCTCCAGCGACTCCTCGAGCGCCGCCGGAGCGTCGTGGTGGCGGTTGTTCCACAGCTTCGTGGTGATGTACAGCTCGTCGCGCGGGATGCCCGACTTCGCGATTGCCTTGCCGACGCCCTCTTCGTTCCCATAAATGTGGGCTGTGTCGAAGTGCCGGTAACCGGCCTCCAACGCTTCGCTGACTAGTCGCTCGGCCTCCTGCGGGTCTACGCGGTGGAGGCCGTAGCCGAGTTGGGGGATTGATGTGCCGTCGTGAAGCGCAAACATGGGTACCATGCGCTTCACTCTAGCGGCTCGTCACCTTGCCAGTCGCTTGCGCCACCGGGGCAACCAGCGCGGGACGTGCTAGCTTGCACACCACCGCGATAACGGCCGCTGCAACGAGGAACAGGATCACGCCGGTCCAGCTCGTGCCGTACACATCTGGGTTGACGTCGCCGGACGCGGCGAACATCGCGTTCATATTCCTTCGCAGGCCCGTGGTGAGCACCAGGAAGACGTGTACGACGGTGAACAGCACGAAGAACAGCATGGTGGGGAAGTGGATGGCACGCGCCGCCTTCAATGGGAAGAACGTCCAGGACTTCGGCCACCACTCGCTCATGCGAGCGCCGGAGAGGATTGCTAGCGGAGCAGCGATGAATACCACCGCGAAATATGAAAGCTCCTGCAGCGCGTTGTAGTGCACCCACGGGTTCTCCGTCGGCCAGTCCAGGCTGAGGTACTGGATGCCAGCGGAAATTGCCTGCGGGATGACCTCCCAGCTCGTGGGCACGATGCGCATCCACTGGCCGGTGGCGAACAGGACGATGTAGAACGCCACGCCAAGCGCCACCCACAGCACGTCAATCGTGAGGTGCAACCACAGGGTGAGCGAAATCTTCTTCTTGGGGTTCTTGCGCGGCGCCCAGTATGCCTCGGGTTTGCGCTCGTGGCGCACGGTCATACCAGTCTTGATGATGAGCGCCATGAAGAGCATATTGAAGAAGTGCGACCACCCCAGCCATGCCGGCAGTCCGACGGGCGCGCCTTCCGGTAGAGGCTGCTGGCCGGTGTAGCGCTCGATGAAGCTACTGCCCGTCGGCGTGTCGACGAACCACCGTGCAACCAGGATTGCCACCACGAACGCAGCAAGCAACGCGACGCCGCCGTACACCCACCAGCGACGCATTCGAGTTTGAGTCGGCGCAGGCGCAGGCTGCGTGGCCGACTTTGGGGGCATGGGCTGGGTTGGCTGCGGCGCGGACGCGGCTGCGGGCTCGGGAGCCTGCTGCGCAGGCTGACTCGATGCACCGTACAGCGGTGGAACCGCCACCGCGGCGTCCTCTGGGACGTCCACACTGGTGACAGGCGGGAATGGGTCGGCGCCAGTCGTGCGAGGCAGACCCTGGCGCACCGCGACTGTCGTCAGTGTCTCAGTTGGCTGCTCTGCTGCCAGCTGCTTAGGGGCGGTGCGTTCTGTTACCGCCGGGAAGACCTGCTGCACGTTCGGGTCCGTGGCGACTGCGACCGAGTCCGCGGGTGGCCACGATTGGCCGTTTGGGACTCGAGGCAGGCCGCGACGAAGGGGCGTCGATACGTTGTCGGCGGGCTCGGCGGTAGGGACCGCTGAGGCGCCTGCGAGAGCGCCCGTCACATCCGGGTCGGGATCGACCGTGACGGTATCAACTGGTGGCCAGGGCTGCTCGTCCGCTCCACGGGGCAGGCCGCGACGAAGGTGCACCTGCATTACTCAGACGCCTCCGAGCCGCGGCGAGCGGCGATTTGCTCGATGAGCTCCGGCACAACGTCGAAGAGATCGCCGATGATGCCGAAGTCCGCAATATCAAACAGTGGGGCGTCCTCATCGTTGTTGATCGCGATGATGGTGTCGGCCGTCTGCATGCCTACGAGGTGCTGCACCGCGCCGGAAATACCGATGCCGATGTAGAGCTTCGGGCTGACCACGACACCGGTCTGACCGATCTGGGCATCGTGGCTGATCTGGTCCTCGTCCGCGGCGGAGCGCGTCGCGCCGACTGCAGCGCCGAGCTCGTCGGCGAGCCCGCCCACAAGCTGCTCAAACATGTCCGCATCGCCCAAGGCGACGCCGCCTGCGACAACACGGTCTGCGGTGAGCAGCTCAGGGCGCGTCGACGTGCGTACCACCGGCGTCACCGACGTCACCGTTGCTGCGCGCGTGCCGGACGCAGTGACGTCCAGTTCGTGGACCTCGGGCGACGTGGCAGTCGCGCGGCGATCGATCGCGCCGACGCGCACCGTAATAATCGGCGCCGAGTGGGTGGCCGCGGCTGTGGCGGTGTAGGCACCACCGTAGTTTTCGTGGTCCGTCACAATGCCCTGGTCGTCGCGGCGAACATCGATTGCGTCGGTCAGGAGCGCCTTGCCCTTGCGCACCGCCAGACGGGACGCCACGTCGCGGCCTCGGACGGAGTGGGCGAGGATGATGGCCGCCGGATCAGTGGCGTTGAACGCGGCCTCGGCGGCGTCGACAAGGGGGACAGCCTGCTGCTGTGTGTCGATGTTCGCCGTGAGCACCACTGCTGCGCCGAGCTCGCCGAGCGCCTCGGTGTGCGCCGGGCTGGTGGTGAGCACGACCGGAGTCCCTAGAGGCGTGGCCGCACCGATGAGTTCGGCGGCGGTGGGGTCAAGCTGGTCGTCGTGCGTTGCATCGAGCACGACCAAAACTGTGCGGGGAGAGGTTGCCATGTCAGTATCCTTCAAGGTCCTTCAAGCGTGTGCGTTCGTTCGGCGGTTAGATGTAGTGCTTCTCTGCGAGGAAGTCGACCAGCTGGGCAACAGCGTTCGGGCCATAGTCGATGATTTCGCCGCGCTCGCGCGCAGGACGCTTTTCGACGTCCACCATGATCGCCCGCGGCCGTGCGAAATCTTCCGCGTCGACGCCGAGCTCCGCCAACGTCAGTGTGTGGAGTTCCTTCTTCTTTGCCGCCATCAGGCCCTTGAAGTTGGGGAAGCGCGCATCCGGGTATTCGTCTGAGACCGCCACCAGCGCCGGGAGCTGCGCCTCGAGGGTCAACGTGGCGTGATCGCTGACCTGCGTGGCTGTCACCGTCTCGCTATCAAGCGTGACGTCGGTGGCATTCGCAATTGCTGGCCACCCGAGCAGCTCAGCGAGCAGCCCGGCCATGACGGCGCCACCACCATCCGAGGAAGCTGTACCGAGCACCACCAGGTCATAATCCTGCTTACGCAGGGCCGCTGCGAGCACCTCTGCCGTCAGTGTCACGTCCGCGCCGAGCAGCGCGTCGTCGGCAATGATGTAGGCATCGTCAGCGCCCATCGCGATACCTTTACGCACGCTGGCGTGCGCCGTTTCTGGTCCCACTGTAATGAGGTCAACGGTTGTTTCTTCGTCGCCGTGGGCTTCCTTTAGCCGCATCGCGGCTTCGACGGCACGCTCGCAGACTTCGTCAGCGACAACGTCACCGGAGCGGTCGGTCAGGCCGGTTTCCAGATTCAGGTCGCGGTCGCCGTAGGTGTCCGGGACCTCTTTCAGCAACACAGCAATGTTCACGAAACGCTCCTTATTACGGTGGGGTGCTAAACGGTAGGCATTCTAGCGCACTGGCCTGGATTAAAAGTCAAATCCCCCGAAGTCGAAGCTGCCGCCGTCGCCAAAGAGACCGCCGTCACCGAACAAGCCCTCGCCACCGGCATCGCCCATGTCGCCCATCTCGCCGGCGTCGCCGATCGCTCCTGCGTCACCCATATCGCCGAGATCTCCTGCACCGGCGTCACCGAAGTCTCCGGCCTCAAACGCTTCGGGTGACGGCGTGCCAGCCATGCCGGCGAACATCGCCGAGTAGAACATCATCGAGCTTGCGGCCCACATGCCGGTCATCATCGCGGGCGCCCACCACGCGGTGGAGTACCAGCCCGCGGGCACCGGGCGGCCGGCGACCACACCCCCGGGGTAGTAGTTCGGCGTTCGCTCCGACGCGTACGGGGAGGCAGTGACTGTGGTGCCGTCTTCCTGGCGGATCGTCCGCTCCTCAGTGACTCGGCCTGCGCGGCGCTGACCCTCCAGTTCTGGAAGCTCAGGGCCGGCTGGCAGGCCCATGATCTCGCGAGCTGCCTTGACGTAGTGCAGGCCCTCCAACGCAGACTCGCGGGCAAGCATCGCTTGCTTCGGCGTCGTCGCCTGGCCAAGCGCGCCACTTGCGGCGTTATAGCGCTCGGAAGCGTCCGCCATCGCCTGGGTCGATGCGGCGTCGGTACCGGAGATGCTCAGGACCTGCGAGCCTAGACGCTCCGTCCAGCGACGCGCGTCCGCGAGGGCGTCCTCAAGCTGGAGTTGCTCCCGCTGGTTGTTTGAGCTGCTCTGGCGACTCTTGATCAGGTATACGGCAGCGCCAACGATGGCGAGGATCAAAATGAGGTTCATAGCTGTAGAAAGCTCCTTCGGGATCGGCCATGAAAGAATCGGTACTTACAAGGTGCAACGCATACGCAGGGAAGAAAGTTCCACGCTAAGCGCATGGTTTTGTCTGGAAGTAGGCCGTGGGTTACACTTGCGCCCAACGCCTTTTGGTGGAGTGGGAATGTCGTATAGTGGCTAATACCTCAGCCTTCCAAGCTGAAGACGCGGGTTCGATTCCCGTCATTCCCTCCAAATACAATACGAATGAACGCGGTTGCACGAGATGTGTGGCCGCGTTTTTGTTTGTTCAAGTGCAGCCCAATAGCTGTGATGAACTGTGGATTTGCGTATTGCGTGAGCGAATGGTTATAGTTGCCAACGTCGCAATGAGCAATCATTCGCGGGGCGTGGCGCAGTTTGGTAGCGCACCTGCTTTGGGAGCAGGGGGTCGCAGGTTCAAATCCTGTCGCCCCGACATCAACAAGCCCGCTAGAAATAGCGGGCTTGTTTACATATTCGTACCATTTACCCGATTAAATACAGGAGTAATCCGTGAAGACTTCCGTCGACAAGCTCAGTGAGACTCGTGTCAAGTTGGACGTCAGCGTTCCTTTCGATGAGCTCGGCAAGGAAATCGACCAGGCGTACAAGACAATTGCGCAGCAGGTCAACATTCCTGGCTTCCGTCGCGGTAAGGCTCCCCGCCAGCTGATCGACGCCCGCTTCGGCCGTGGCCCGATCCTGGAGCAGGTTGTCAACGACATGCTGCCAACCCGCTACGAGAAGGCTGTCCTGGAAAACGGTCTGAATCCGATCGGTCAGCCGGAAATCGACATCACGAAGATCGAGGACAACGACGTCGTCGAGTTCACCGCAGAGGTCGACGTCCGTCCAGAGATTACTGTCCCTGACTTCTCCAAGATTGACGTCACCGTTCCGGCCCTCGAGGTCAGCGACGAGGACGTCGACAAGGAGATCGACCAGCTCCGCGAGCGCTTCGGTGAGTTGAAGGACACCAAGCGCAAGATGAAGACCGACGACTTCGCAGTCATCGACCTGCACGCTGAGGTCGACGGCGAGAAGGTTGAGGAGGCCTCCACCGAGGGTCTGACCTACCAGATCGGTTCGGACGACCTGATTAAGGGCCTCGACACCGCGCTGCGCGGTATGAAGACCGGCGAGGACAACGAGTTCACCGCCACCATCGAATTCGGCGAGCACAAGGGCAAGGAAGCCACCATCAAGGTGCACGTCCAGCAGTCGAAGGAGCGCAAGCTCCCTGACTTCGATGATGAGTTCGCGCAGATGGCATCTGAATTCGACACCGCTGAGGAGCTTCGCGAGTCCACCAAGGAGCAGCTCGCTGAGGACAAGAAGACCCAGCAGGCAGCTGACATCCGCGACGAGGTGCTGAAGGCCGCGCTCGAGGAGACCAAGTTTGAGCTTCCGAAGTCCATCGTCGAGGAGCAGGAGCACAACATGCTCCACCAGATGCTCGGCCAGCTGGCGCACGACGAGGCAGCTGTTGCACAGTTCCTCGAGGCTCAGGGCATGACCCGCGAGGAGTTCGACAAGAAGAACCATGAGCAGGCCGAGTCCGCTGTCCGCACCCAGCTGTTCCTGGACGCTGTCGCTGACCAGGAGGAGCCTGAGGTTTCCCAGCAGGAGATGACCGACCACATCCTGTTCACTGCGCAGTCCTACGGCATGGATCCGAACCAGTTCGTGGCGCAGCTGCAGCAGGCAGGCCAGATCGGCAACCTGTTCGCGGACGTCCGCCGCGGTAAGGCACTTGCAACCGCTATCTGCCGTGTCTCCGTCAAGGACGACAAGGGTGAGACCGTCGACCCGAATGACTACTTCGGTGAGGTTGAAGAGGAAGAGGCAGAGGCTTCCGAAGGCTAAATCGTTTGGCAAAACGCCCCGGTGATGCACACATGCTGTGCGTTCGCCGGGGCATTTTATTCTCCGCCACGAAGCCAGAATGCATGTGTACGCCATCAGCGAACAACCCCGTGCAAAGTGGACTATCGGAGTAGGGTGGTGGCATTGTTGACGCTACATAAAAGAGTTTGAACCACGAAGGAGCCATTTTTATGACATCCCCATCGCAGGGCATGAACTTGGGTGATTCTGTCTATGAGCGCCTGCTGCGCGAGCGCATTATTTTCCTGGGCCAGCAGGTTGACGACGAGATTGCGAATAAGCTGTGCGCGCAGATCCTGCTGCTGTCCGCGGAGGACCCGACTCGCGACATTTCGCTGTACATCAACTCCCCGGGTGGTTCTGTAACCGCAGGCATGGCGATTTACGACACGATGAAGTACTCCCCGTGCGACATCGCGACCTACGGCATGGGCTTGGCGGCATCGATGGGCCAGTTCCTGCTTTCCGGCGGCACGAAGGGTAAACGTTACGCGCTGCCGCACGCACGGATTATGATGCACCAGCCGTCCGCAGGCGTCGGCGGTACCGCTGCTGACATTGCTATCCAGGCTGAGCAGTTCGCCGCAACGAAGCGCGAGATGGCGCAGCTTATCGCTGAGCACACCGGCCAGACCTTCGAGCAGATCACGAAGGACTCCGACCGTGACCGTTGGTTCACGGCCCACGAAGCAATGGAGTACGGCATCGTGGACCACGTTATTGAGAGCGCCCAGGGCTCGATCAGCAACTAAGTAGACAGGAGAATATACGTATGTCTTTCCAAATGCCTTCCTCCCGCTACGTGCTGCCACAGTTCTTGGAGGAGACCTCCTTCGGCACGAAGCAGATCGATCCGTACGGCAAGCTCTTCGAGGAGCGCATCGTCTTCCTTGGCACCCAGGTCGATGACACCTCCGCGAACGACATCATGGCGCAGCTGCTCGTGCTGGAGTCCCAGGACCCGGATCGCGACATCACGATGTACATCAACTCGCCAGGTGGCTCGTTCACCGCGCTCATGGCGATTTACGACACCATGCAGTACGTCCGTCCTGATGTTCAGACAGTGTGCCTTGGCCAGGCTGCGTCCGCTGCGGCGGTCATTCTTGCCGCGGGTGCTCCGGGCAAGCGCGCAGCGCTGCCGAACTCGCGGGTGCTGATTCACCAGCCCGCCACGCAGGGCACCCAGGGCCAGGTTTCTGACCTTGAGATCCAGGCCAACGAGATCGAGCGCATGCGCCGCCTGATGGAGGACACGCTCGCGCACCACACTGGTCGCACTGCGGAGCAGGTTCGCATCGATACAGACCGCGACAAGATCCTTACTGCGCAGGAAGCTGTCGAGTACGGCATCATCGATCAGGTCTTTGATTACCGCAAGCTGAACGGCTAGAGCGACTCAGTTTATCGACGCCACCACGGGTAACCGGGGTGGCGTCTTTTTGTGCGCCTGAGAAGTGTGATTAAAAGGGCACAAATAGACAGACCGTGCGGTACATTCTTCACACATCTGCGAAAACACGAGACGTGAAGATAAAGGAAAGAGCACAGTGGACATTAGAACCTCCATTAATACTCGGCGGATGAGCCCCTACCAGTGGCTCATCATTGCCGTCATTACCTATTTGAACGCCCTTGACGGCTATGACCTTGTCGCAACCGCATTCGCGGCACCGCACCTGGCGGAGGAGTTCGCCATTGGCTCCTCCCTGCTGGGGTGGGTGCTCTCTGCGGCGCTGCTCGGCGTGGGTGCTCTCTGCGGCGATCTTCGGACCGGCTGGCGACCGATGGGGGCGTCGAAACGTGATTCTTGTGGCGCTGCTGATTGACACCGTGGGCCTGGTGCTGTCGGGCTTCGCGGGGAGCACCGCGGCGTTCATTGTGTGGCGTTTCGTCACCGGCGTGGGCGTGGGCGGTGTGCTCGCGTGCGTGACCGTGTTGGTCAGCGAATACGCAAACGACCGCTTCCGTGGCTTGGCGATGGCTATCTACGCGTCAGGCTACGGCATCGGTGCGACACTGTGTGGCGTGCTCGCATCCAAGGTTGTGGACACACACGGGTGGCAGTGGATCTTCTTCGCAGGCGCGACGCTGTCTGCTGTAGCGCTGGCGCTGGCCACCGCGCTGCTGCCTGAGTCGGTGGATGTGCTTGCGAGCCGCGGGGATGCCACGAGCGTCGAGCGCATCGCGCTCCGCATCGGGCATGGGGGAGCGGTGCTCCCAACCCAGACGAGCGCCCCGACGTCCGCAGCAGGCGCCCTTCGAACGATTGTCTCCAAGGTATGGCTGCCGACGACCGTTCGAATCTGGATCGCATTCTCCCTGATCAGCTTCGGTTTCGCCTTTGCGAACAGTTGGACCCCCAAGTTGCTCAACGAGCTCGGGCTGTCAGCGCAGCAGGGTATCTTCGGCGGCATCATGATTGCGTTCGGCGGCACGATCGGTTCGTTGATCTTCGGCCTGTTCACCACGCGCGTAGATGCTCGCGTGCTGCTCATCGCCTTCGCAATTGGTGGGGCGGGTGCCTTGGTAGCCTTCATTTTCTCCGCGGGCGCATCATTTGTTGCGTTCCCGTTCGGGGTGCTGGTCGGCATGTTGCTGAACGCGTGCGTCACCGGCATGTACACGGTGACCCCTGCGTCCTACCCGACGCACCTGCGGGCTACCGGCGTCGGCGTGGCGCTGGCTGTTGGCCGGGTTGGGTCTGTGTGCGGCCCGCTGTTGATTGGTTACCTCGCCGAAGACGGCTTGGGGCCACGTGGGCTCTTCATCGTCGCGGCGTCCGTGTTCGTGCTGAGCGCGGTTGCCCTGGTGGGGTTGCGTGCCCCGGCGGCGAAGCCAGTCGTCGTGAAGGAGCCGGTGGAGGCGGTACGCGCTTAAGGGCAGTACGGGACCGCGTCGCGAACTGCGGCCGGTGCGGAGGCGAAGTCCTTGCGGTCCCAGCAGGCGTTACCCTCGTGCTCGCCGACGGGGTCGACGGAGGCCCACGAGTTGCCGTTGGAGGCCCAGAAATACTCCTGGCCGTTCGGCATCACCGTGCGGGCCCAGTCGCCGTCGCAGAAGGTACTGTACTCGTCGCTCGCGGACTGCTGGCCCTGCTTCGGCCACGCACACGCCGCGCCGTGTTGCGGGGCAGGCTCCGCAGGCTGTGCCGCTGCGGGCTCATCATCGCGGCTGCTATCCGAGGAGCTCGTCTTCTTCGAGGAGCTTGATGAGCTCGATGAGCTGGAGCTCTTCTTCGACGTGCTCGTTGAGGTCTTCGTCGAAGTGGAGGTCTCGGTTTCGGTCGCGTCCTCGTCATCGTCCTCGTCGGGCGTCGGGCTTGTCGACGTCTCCTTCGCCGGGAACGTCACGTGCGGCTCCGCCAAGCGATCCTCCGGCGACGAATTACATCCGGCCAGCAGCGTCGTGCACGTCAAAAGTGCGGCAAGCACAAGTTTGGGCCGGGTGTTCATCACTGGGGATCCTTTCTGACAGACTTCTGCGTCTAGCGTAGCCGACAAATCTTAGCCCAAAAACTTCAGCAGCGCTGCATTGAAGGGCGCGGGGTTCTCAATGGGCACCTGGTGCGAGCCTGGTTCGATGACCACGGACTCCACAGGACCGGCAACACCGTCGGCGATTTCGGCGAGCTTGTCCGGGCCGGTGCCGGCGTCACCGGTGGCCGCGATGGTCAGTACCGGGCAGGTGATCTGGTCAAGGTGGGAGGCGAAGTCCCACTTCGCCAGGGCGTCGCCGTTTTGGGCGTATCCCTCGGGGTCGATGGCGCTGACCATGTCGTGGATGCGCTGGACTTCCCCTGGGTGGGCGTCGATAAATTCGGGGGTGAACCAGTTCGGGATCAGCATGTCGGCGATGGGACCCATGCCTTCCTCGCGCGCGATGCGGGTGCGCTCGTCCCACTGGTCGTTTCCGCCGAGGTAGGTTGCGGTGCAGGCGAAGACCGCCTTGTCGACGCGCCCGCTATACGCCGCGAGCCACTGTGCGATGGCGCCGCCGAGCGAAAGCCCGACCACGCTGAAGCGGTCAACGCCTTCGCGGTTGAGTGCCTGCAGAATGTCTTGTGCGAGCAGTTTCACGGTCGCGGTGCCGGGCGCTGCCTCAGCTACCTCGGAGCCGCCGTGGCCGCGGTGATCGACGGCGATGACCCGGTGGTGCTTCGCCAGCTCAGGGATCTGCTTCGACCAGGACTCGTGCGTCGTCGCGATGGAAGAGAGCAGCACGACGGTGCTGGTGTTGTCTTTATTGCCGTATTCCACTGTATGTATATGCGTCATGCACCCCATTGTGCCTCGAACAGCGAACATGTGCGAGAGTGTGCGAGTTTGACGTACCAGCTAAGCTCTAAGATCAACCCTTAGGCGAGACGAAGAAGTTGGAGTCCAACGCATCTATGGCAACATCCCAAAACACCTCAAACCTGTTGAAGTGCTCCTTTTGTGGCAAGACGCAGAAGCAGGTTCGCAAACTCATTGCTGGTGGCGGAGTCTACATCTGCGATGAGTGCATCGAGCTGTGCAACGAAATTATTGAGGAGGAGCTCGGCGGGGCGCAGTCTGAGCAGGATGTAGCGGCGGATCGCCTGCCGAAGCCGAGCGAGATCACCACGTTCCTGGACCAGTACGTCATCGGGCAGGATGCGGCGAAGCGCACGCTCGCGGTGGCGGTGTACAACCACTACAAGCGCATCCGCGCCGAGTCCGAGAATGTGACGAACCGGAAGCGCGATGAAGAAGTAGAGATCGCCAAGTCGAACATCTTGCTGCTTGGCCCGACGGGCTCGGGCAAGACGTACCTGGCACAGTCGCTCGCCAGGATGCTCAACGTGCCGTTCGCCATTGCCGACGCCACCAGCCTCACCGAGGCCGGATATGTCGGAGAGGACGTCGAAAACATTCTGCTGAAGCTGCTGCAGGCGGCCGACTTCGACGTCAACCGGGCGCAGCACGGCATTATCTACGTCGACGAGGTGGACAAGATTTCGCGCAAGTCCGAGAACCCGTCGATTACCCGCGATGTTTCCGGCGAGGGCGTGCAACAAGCGCTACTGAAAATCCTGGAGGGCACCGTCGCGTCCGTGCCACCGCAGGGAGGGCGGAAGCACCCGAACCAGGAGTTCATCCAGATCGATACGACGAACATCCTGTTCATCGTCGCCGGTGCGTTCGCGGGGCTGGATAAGGTGATCGCGGAGCGCGTCGGCAAGAAGGGCATCGGCTTCGGGGCGGAAATCGACTCGAAGCAGGAACGCGACGAGGCTAACATGCTGGCAAAGGTGCAGCCGGGGGACCTGGTGAAGTTCGGCCTGATTCCTGAGTTCATTGGGCGCCTGCCGATCATCGCGAACGTTGAAAACCTTGACCGCGAGGCGATGGTGCGCGTGCTTACCGAGCCGAAGAACTCCCTGGTCAAGCAGTACAGTCGCCTCTTTTTGATGGACGGCGCCGAGCTCACGCTCACCGAGGACGCGCTCAAGGAGATCGCGGACCGCGCCGCCGAGCGCAACACCGGCGCCCGCGGCCTGCGCGCCATCATGGAGGAAGTGCTCGTACCCATCATGTACGACCTGCCTGATCGCGAGAACGTCAGCGAAGTCGTCATTAACGGCGACGTGGTGCGTGGCACCGCTGAGCCACAGTTCGTGGAAGAAGAGGGGCAGCGCTCGGCGTAGGTTCGCCTCGTCGCAGCTAGTAGATGTCGTAGAGGTCGTCGCTGGTGCCGGTGCCTTCGCTGGCTAGCGGTGCGGCGGCCTCGAGGTAGCTTTCGTAGCCCGACGGCGCCAGGTTGGACGTCAAAAACGCCAGCACACTATCGATCACCATGCGCCGCATCCCCTCGACGTTACGAGGCTCGTCGAGGTCTAAGTGAGAAGTGATTATCGACGCCGCGTTGCCCGACATCCGCAGCGTGCTCAGCGCGGTGAGCAGCGCGAGGACGTCGTCTGCTGAGATGCCAGGGCGGAACGCGCCGGCGTCTTGGCCCACGAGTAGGAGGCGCTCAACGTGGAGCGTGATCTCGCTGCGACCGTGCACAATGTCTGCCGAGGCATCCTCGATGACCGGCTCCAGCTGTTCACGAATTAACAGCTGGACGGCTTCGGGGTTGTCCTGGAATGAGTGGAACATGGCGTCCACGAAGCGGCGCATGCCGTCAACCGGGACGGCATACGAACGCTGCAGTACTTCCTCGGGGAGTGCCAAGCGCTCGAGTGCGCGCCTGATCGCTTTTGCGTAGAGGCCCTTCTTATCGCCGAAATGGTAATGGATCATCCGCTTCGACATCCCCGTTTCCTTCGCGATGGCGCCCAGTTTGGTTTGGGAGAAGCCACCACGCGCGAACATGTCGAGCGCGATGTCGACGACACTGTCGATTTCCGCGTTGATATCAGGCTCCGGCGTTTTGATGCTCGCCGAGGTGGGGTCGGTGGGGAAGTCCATCGTTGTATCCGCTCCTGATTCGCTGGAAGTGCGTGACTACTGGCCTATTGGTGTCATCTACTTTCCACTATGATGCCACCATTTATGAACTCGTACGCCGTAAAACGGGGATTTGTCTGGCGCAACATGCGTTTTAGACCTAAAAGGGGGAGGGTATGCACGATTTCGGGGGTAGTGTGTCACTTGTACTACCTATACTTTGAATGTCAGATACCGCACTCTATAGACCCGAGGTTTTTCTATGACACACCATTCTTCCACTCCCGTTAAAGTCGTTGTCACCGGCGCAGCAGGCAACATTGCGTACTCACTGCTGTGGCGTATTGCCTCCGGCGACGTCTTCGGTGCGGATCAGCCGGTTGAGCTGACGCTGCTTGAGATCCCGGCAGCGGTCCGCGCGGCGGAAGGCACCGCAATGGAGCTGCACGACTCTGCCTTCCCGCTCGTGACCGGCATCAACGTTTCGGATGACCAGTACAAGGCGTTCGAGGGCGCGAACGCTGCGTTTCTGGTCGGCGCGAAGCCGCGCGGTAAGGGCGAGTCCCGCGCGGACATGCTTACCGCAAACGGCAAGATCTTCGTCGAGCAGGGCAAAGCCATCAACGCTGGTGCCGCGGACGATATCCGTGTGCTCGTCGTTGGTAACCCGGCGAACACGAACGCGCGCATTGCTGCGAAGGCCGCTGCAGATGTCCCGGCTGAGCGTTTCAACGCCTTGATGCGCCTGGACCAGAACCGTGCGCTGTCCATGCTGGGACAGAAGCTTGGGGTGCCGTCGTCGACCATCGAGAAGATGGTGGTGTGGGGCAACCACTCGGATACCCAGTTCCCGGACGTGACTTACGCGGAGGTCGGCGGCGAGAAGATTGCCGACAAGCTGGACCGCGATTGGTACGTCGACGAGTTCATCCCGCGCGTTGCCAAGCGCGGTGGCGAAATCATCGAGGTTCGCGGTAAGTCCTCGGCGGCCTCGGCTGCGTCTGCGGCAGTTGACCACATGCGTGACTGGGTCAACGGCACCGACGGCAAGTGGACGACGGCAGCGCTGCCTTCCACCGGCCAGTACGGTGTCGAGGAGGGGTTGCTTTTCGGCTTCCCGGTGATTGGCCGCGATGGCAAGTGGGAGGTCGTCGAGGGGCTGGAGATCAGCGACTTCCAGCGCGAGCGCATCGACAAGAACGTCGAAGCGATGCGCGGCGAGTGGGAGATTGCCTCCAAGCTTTTCTAACCGGTCGCGCCTACCGGAGGTTGATGGCTAAGATAGTCAACCGTGACTGACGCGACTGAACATTTGGTAGGCAAGAACCGAGCCGATGCGCTCCCGAAGTCTTGGGAGCCCGGCGAACACGAGCAGGCTTTGTACGAGGGCTGGGTGGAGAAGGGATACTTCACCGCCGACGCTTCCTCGGACAAGCCTGCTTATTCTGTGGTGCTGCCCCCGCCGAATGTGACGGGGCAGCTGCACATGGGCCACGCCCTGGACCACACGCTCATTGATGTTATGGTGCGCCGCAAGCGCATGCAGGGCTACGAGGTGTTGTGGTTGCCGGGTATGGACCACGCGGGCATCGCTACGCAGACGAAGGTCGAGGCGAAGCTGAAGGCCGAGGAAGGCAAGGACCGCTACGACTATGGCCGCGAAGAGTTCGTGGACAAGGTGTGGGAGTGGAAGCACCAGTACGGCGGCACGATTACCACGCAGATGCGGGCTATCGGTGACTCCGTCGACTGGTCGCGTGAGCGCTTCACCCTTGACGACGGCCTCTCGCGCGCAGTGCAGACCATCTTTAAGCAGCTGTATGACGCCGGAATGATCTACCGCGACTACCGCCTGGTGAACTGGTCGCCGGTCCTAGAGACCGCGGTGTCCGACATTGAGGTCGTTTATAAGGACGTTGAGGGCGAGTTCGTCTCCATCCGTTACGGCTCGCTCAACGACGACGAGCCGCACCTGGTCGTTGCCACGACCCGTGTTGAGACCATGCTTGGCGACGTCGCTATTGCCGTCCACCCGGACGACGAGCGCTACACGGACCTGGTTGGCCAGGAGTTCGACCACCCGTTCCGCGATGACCTGAAGATTCAGGTGATTGCCGACGATTACGTCGATATGGAACTGGGCACCGGCGCGGTGAAGATCACGCCTGCGCACGACCCGAACGACTACGAGATGGGCTTGCGTCACAACCTGGACATGCCGATCATCATGGACGAGACCGGCCACATCGCCGATACCGGCACCAAGTTTGACGGTATGAGCCGCGAAGAGGCGCGCGTGGCGGTGCGCGAGGCGCTGGCGGAGCAGGGGCGCATCGTCAAGGAGGTGCGCCCGTACGTGCACTCGGTGGGCCACTCGGAGCGCTCCGGTGAACCGATTGAGCCACGCCTGAGCCTGCAGTGGTTCGTCAAGGTTGAAGAGCTGGCGAAGATGTCCGGCGATGCGATCCGCAACGGCGATACGAAGATTCACCCGGCATCGATGGAGAAGCGCTACTTCGACTGGGTGGACAACATGCACGACTGGACGATTTCGCGCCAGCTGTGGTGGGGCCACCGTATTCCGATCTGGTACGGGCCGAATGACGAAGTGGTCTGCGTCGGCCCCGACGAGGAGCCGCCGACTGGCTACACGCAGGATCCGGACGTGTTGGACACCTGGTTCTCCTCTGCGCTGTGGCCGTTCTCGACGCTCGGCTGGCCGGAGAAGACCCCGGATCTGGAGAAGTTCTATCCGACGTCCGTGCTGGTGACGGCCTACGACATCTTGTTCTTCTGGGTCGCACGCATGATGATGTTCGGCACTTTTGCTGGGAAGAACACCCCGGAGATTCTCGGCGAGGGCAACGATGGCCGCCCGATCATCCCGTTCACGGACCTGTACCTGCACGGCCTGGTTCGCGACGAGAAGGGCCGCAAGATGTCGAAGTCCCTGGGCAACGGTATCGACCCGATGGATTGGGTGGAGCGCTACGGTGCTGACGCGCTGCGCTTCGCACTTGCTCGTGGCGCGAACCCGGGCGTGGACCTGCCGATTGGTGAGGACAACGCAACCTCCGCACGCAACTTCGCCACCAAGCTGTACAACGCGACGCGCTTCGCCCTGATGAACGGCGCGGCCGTCGGCCCGCTCCCGGCACGCGAAGAGCTCACGGATGCCGACCGCTGGATCCTGGACCGCGCCGAGGAAGTCCGGGCGAAGGTTGACGCCTACCTAGACGACTACCAGTTCGCGAAGGCAAACGAGGACCTCTACCACTTCGCGTGGGACGAACTGTGCGACTGGTACCTGGAGATCGCAAAAACCCAGATCCCGCGCGAGGGCGAGACTGCGCAGGGCCGGAACACGCAGATCGTGCTCGGCCGCGTGCTCGACGTGGTGCTGCGCCTGCTGCACCCGACCATGCCGTTCATCACCGAGGTCCTGTGGACCGCGTTGACGCAGCAGCCTTCGATTACGCAGGCCCCGTGGCCGACTGCGGAGGACACCAACGGTGGCGTCGATACGGATGATGTGGCGCGCCGCAGGATCCAGGACTCCATCAAGCTCATCACCGAGCTGCGCCGCTTCCGCGCGGACCAGGGCGTGAAGCCGAACCAGAAGGTGCCGGCGAAGCTCGACTTTGCCAAGGCGGACCTGGCTGGCCTTGAGAACGTCATCCGCGATATCGCGCGGGTAGAGGCGCCTGCTGAGGGCTTTGCGGCGTCGGCAAGCATTGAGATGCGCCTGAGCCAGGCGACGCTTGACGTGGCGCTGGATACCTCCGGCACTGTCGATGTTGCTGCCGAGCGCAAGCGCCTGGAGAAAGAACTCGCGGCGGCGCAGAAGGAGCTCGACACCACTGGCCGTCAGCTCGGCAACGAGCAGTTCCTGGCCAACGCGCCGGAGCAGGTTGTCGAGAAGATTAAGGTGCGCCAGCAGGTCGCGAAGGAAGAATTCGCACGTGTGACGGCGCGCCTGGAACAGCTGCCGGAGGCGTAGATGGCGGACAATGCTGACCTGCCGGAGCTTCCGGAGCTGCCAGAGCAGTTCGACATCTCCGTTGAGGAGTCCGGGCTGCGCCTAAACCTGGGCGCGCCGCAGACGGAGGACACGGAAGACACCGTCGCGCGCGAGGTCATGCCCGAAGATCTTGCAGCGCTGCGCGAAGTCCAGCGGGAGCTCGAGGAACGCTGGGGCGAAACCCAGATCGACCCGACGCTGGAGCGCGTCGACTATGTGATGGACCTGCTGGGCTCCCCGCAACGTTCCTTCAAGGCGATTCACGTCGCGGGGACGAACGGGAAGACGTCGACAACCCGGATGATCGAGTCGCTGCTGCGCAGCCTCGGGCACCGGGTAGGGCGTACGACGAGCCCTCACCTGCAGCTGATCACCGAGCGGATCGGGATCGACGGCCAGCCGATCCACCCCGCGGACTTCGTACGCATCTACGAGGAGATCCAGCCCTACCTCGCGATGGCCGACGATCACTTCGGCCAGCCACTGAGCTTCTTCGAAGCCATGGTGTGTATCGCGTACGCCGCGTTTGCCGACGCCCCGGTGGACATCGCCGTGGTGGAAGTCGGCATGGGTGGCCGCTGGGACGCGACCAACGTGATTGAGGCAGACGTCAACGTCATCATGCCGATCGGCATTGACCACACGCAGTACCTCGGCGACACGATCGAGCAGATTGCGGGCGAGAAGGCTGGCATCATCACGAACCCGAACTCCGTCACGGTGATTGCGGACCAGCAGCCGGAAGCCATGCGGGTGGTGCTGGAGCAGACCGTGAAGGTCGGTAGCGCGGTGGCGCGCCTTGGCTCCGAGTTCGGCGTCGAGGAAGCCGGGGTGGCCGTCGGCGGACAGCAGCTGCGTCTGCGCGGGCTTGCTGGCAGCTACGAGGACGTCTTCCTGCCGCTGTCCGGCCCGCACCAGGCGCGCAACGCGGCCGTTGCGCTCGCGGCTGTTGAGGCGTTCCACGGCGCGCACGCGGAGCACCCACTCAACATAGATGCGGTGCGAGAAGGCTTCGCGGCAGTGCGCTCGCCAGGCAGGCTTGAGCGAGTGCGCGCAACGCCCACCACGTTTATCGATGCCACCCACAATCCACACGGCGCAACTGCCCTCGCGGAGGCGCTGCAGCACGACTTCGACTTCACCCGCCTCATCGGCGTACTGGGCATCCTTGGCGACAAGGACGCCGCCGGCATCTTCCAGGCGCTGGAACCGGCGCTGACGGAAGTGGTCATCGCGCAGAACTCCTCGCCGCGCGCGATGGAGGCCGAGGATCTCGCCGAGATCGCCCGCTCCATCTTCGGTGACGAGCGCGTACACGTGCAGCCGCACTTGCCGTCGGCCTATGAGCTGGCCGTGGAGCTGGCCGAGGACGCACTGGCGGAGGTTGGCGTGCAGTCGGGTTCCGGCGTGATCATCACCGGTTCGGTCGTGACCGCGGGGGAGGCCCGCACCATGTTTGGAAAGGACCCAGAGTGAGCAGAGAGAAACGCCAAACGCCGATCAGCCCGCTCGGGCTCGGGCACGAGCCGGTCAAGGATCCGATCGCTGGATTGCGCGGGGTGCTCTCCGGCACGCTGCTCATGGAGTCGATCACCGTGCTGCTCATCCTGCTCGTGATTCTTAAAGTCGACGGTGGCGCCTACTGGACCACGTTCAACTGGGTCTACATCACGGTCATTGGCGTTGCGCACGCGGTGATGGCGTTCGCGCAGAAGGTGCCGGGCGCGATGTGGATCAACCTGGCTCTGCAGGTTCCGCTTATCTTCGGGTTCTTCGTCCACTGGTCGGTCACGGTGGTGGGCCTGATGTTCGGCCTGGTGTGGTTCTTCATCGTGAAACTGCGCTCGGAGATCGTCCAGCGCATGCGCGGTGGCTACCTGACCACGCAGCACCTGGACGCCGACTAGAGCTCACGCCGTAAGATCTTGCCCGCCGCGTTGCGGGGGATGTGATCCGTGAAGGTGACTTCATGGATCTTTTTATATCCGGCTACCCGCTCGGCGACCCACGCCATGATCTCCTCGCGGCCCAGCGTTGCGCCGTCAGCGACGACGAGGCAGGCGCGCGGGACCTCGCAATCGACGCCGTGGGTGCGCACGATATGGCGGACGACGGCGGCGTCGGCAACCGCGGGGTGAGTGCGCAGCAGCGCCTCGAGCTCGGCGGGGGCGACGTGGAACCCCTTGTATTTAATCACTTCTTTTGCCCGGTCGACGATGTAGACGGTACCGTCCTCAGCCAGCGTGACGATGTCCCCAGTGTGCAGCCACCCATCAGTCAGCGTCGCACGGGTTGCCTCAGGGTCGTTGCGGTAGCCTCGCATCACCTGTGGTCCCCGGATGAGCAATTCGCCGGGTTCGCCAGGGGCGACGTCGTGGCCGTCGCGAAGGTCGACGATGCGGAACTGTGTGTTCGGCACCGCGAACCCAATCGAGCCCGGCTTCGACTTCCCGGCGATGCCCACATGGGTCACCGGCGAAGTCTCCGTGGTGCCGTAGCCCTGCAGAATCACCGTGCCGAGGCGCTTCTCAACGGTGTCCGCCAGCGCGGCATCCAGCGGGGCGGCGCCGCACACCATGAACCGGGAATCCGCAAACGCCTCCGCGGTTGCCTCCGGGTGGCGGGAGAGCGCAAGCGCAATGGGTGGCGCAATAAAGCCTAACTCAATACGGTGCTTGCGCTGCGCCGCAATGAACACGTTCAGGTCAAACGCCGCCATCGTGTGAATGTGGTGGCGCGCGTACAACGACGACAACAACAGCGTGTTCAAACCATAAATGTGGGCGAAGGGCAGCGGCGCCAGCGTCGGTGTGCCAGCGCCGATGCCGCTTGCACGCAGCGCGGTCGAGAACTGCAGCATGTTCGCGCACAGGTTGCGGTGGGTGAGCTCGACGGCCTTCGGCAGGCCGGTGGTGCCAGAGGAAAACGCCACGGCGGCGACATTCTCGGGCCTGGCGGGAGAGTCGCTGGGTTCGAGAGGTTCGGTGGGGGCGATGGGGGCGTCGATAAGCGCTGAGGCATCGGCGAGTGCGCAGAGGTGGTCGCGCTCGGCAGCGGTGAGACTCGTGCCCAACAAACTTGCCGACGCCCCCACGTGCACCACCGCGAGAAAAGTAACAGCAAAGTCGATACCGTTCGACAGCTGCACCCCCACACAATCCCCGGGCCCGATGCCGCGGCGGCGCAACGTCGCGGCGAGCGCCAACACGTCCTGGTGAAGCTGCGCGTAGGTCACGCTGCGCCCCGTCTCAACCTCCGTGAGCGCAGGCGCGGACCCGTACTCGCCAAGATCGCCGAACAACAACTCGGTGATGGAACTCGCTCGCGTGCCGACATCCGGAATCGGTGGCAGGGGACTGTCATATGCCATGGGGCAAACTTTAATCACCCCCGTAACAAGATGTTCACACCCGGTGGTTGTTGTTTAGTAGGGTAGGAAACCATGACTGAACGTACACTCATTTTGATTAAGCCAGATGGCGTTGCAAATGGCCACGTCGGAGAGATCATCTCCCGCATCGAGCGCAAGGGCCTCAAGCTGGTCGAGATGGACCTGCGCACCGCAGACCGCGAGACCGCCGAGAAGCACTACGCAGAGCACAAGGACAAGCCGTTCTTCGGTGAGCTCGTCGAGTTCATCACCTCCGCTCCGCTGGTCGCTGGCATCGTCGAGGGCGAGCGTGCCATCGAGGCGTGGCGCCAGCTCGCAGGCGGCACCGACCCGGTCGCCAAGGCGACCCCAGGCACCATCCGCGGTGACTTCGCCCTCACCGTCGGCGAGAACGTCGTCCACGGCTCCGACTCTCCAGAGTCCGCCGAGCGCGAGATCGCTATCTGGTTCCCGAACAAGTAAGAACCACACTTCGGCCGCCCAT
Source organism: Corynebacterium sp. NML140438 (assembly GCF_001875725.1). GTDB lineage: Bacteria > Actinomycetota > Actinomycetes > Mycobacteriales > Mycobacteriaceae > Corynebacterium. Next base: position 38,890 of record NZ_MLCQ01000003.1, read on the forward strand.
TCTGCTGCGTATGGCAGGGTGGGCGGTTTTGTTGTGTTGCCGCTCTCCCCTCCTGCCGAAAAGTTCCCGCGATTTCCTGGATGGTGGGAACGATTTTCGTAGACAAGTGTTGTGACTTGGGGATACAGATGCGTTGGTCGACGGGAGCAGGCCCAAAACGCAAAATAGTTCCCGAGCTTGGGAACTATTTCATTGTGGTGCGCCGAACGGTTGGATGGTCACGCGCGGCGGTGCTGAAATAGGCACAGTCGGCGTGGTGTGTCACAATGGGGGCAAGCTTTTTACAACTTTCTGTAGGAATGTGTGTCAGCCGTGTGGCAGCGGCAACGGCTTCGCGCCCGGTTGACCCCGCTTGCAGATGCGAAAATATAGGAGCACGTACGTGGCGAAAAAATCTCATACCGAAATTCAGGACTTTGATCGATCCACCCTGAAAGACAAGATGCGGGTATTTCAGCTCGCGAAGGCGTTGGGGGTGGCGTCGAAGGACGTTGTAGTCGCGCTGACCGAGATGGGAATTACAAAGGTTGCGCAGTCCTCGATTACGCGGGAGGAAGCCGAAAAGGTCATCGATGCGCTGCAGCAGCCAACGGATAAGGCTGAGTCGAAGAAGTCGAAAGACAATAGCGACGAAAAGATCCGCGAGCGGGTGCGCAAGGACGTGGAGAACGAAATCCACCAGATCGAGGAGAAGGTGGATGCTACCTTCGAGTCCGCTGATGAGGAGGCCGACGAGCCGGGGCAGGAACCAGCATCGGAACCGGAACCAGAGCCGGAAGCTGAGGAAGAAGCAGAACCAGAGGAAGATGCGACGGTCGAGTACGCGCCGATCTTCAAGGCTCCGACGCGGCAGAAGCGCCGCCGCGCAGTCCGTACATCCGAGCCGAGGGAAGCGGAGGCCGATACCGCACCCGAGAGCAGCGGAGAGGACGAGGCGCCGAAGCCCGAGGAGCCTAAGGTTGAGGTCATCGATGAGCCGAAGGGGATCAGCGGTTCCGCCCGTCTGGAGGCGCAGCGTCGTCGGCGGAGTGAGCGTCGAGAAGCGGAGCGCCAGCGCTCCCGCATTGTCTCTGAGGCGGAGTTCCTTGCTCGCCGCGAGTCGGTGCACCGCACTATGGTGGTGCGCGAGCGTGAGCGTAACGATGGCCCGGGCCGCATCACGCAGGTAGCGGTCTTGGAAGATGGGCTGCTTGCGGAGCACTTTGTGTCGACGGACGACAACGCGTCGATCATTGGCAACATTTACATGGGCCGCGTCCAGAACGTGCTGCCGGGAATGGAGGCGGCGTTCATCGACATCGGAACTGGGCGCAACGCAGTGCTCTACGCCAGCGAGGTCGACTGGAAGGCGGCGAAGCTTGGGGGTAAGAAGCGCAGGATCGAGCACGCGCTGAAGTCCGGCGACCAGGTCATGGTGCAGGTCTCGAAGGACATCAACGGGCACAAGGGTGCTCGCCTGACCACCCACATTTCGCTGGCCGGACGCTTCCTGGTCTACGTGCCGGGGGGCCGTAACGCTGGGATTTCCCGCAAGCTGCCTGTCACCGAGCGCAAGCGCCTCAAGGGGATTCTCAACGAGGTCGTGCCTGGTAAGGGTGGTGCGATTATTCGCACGGCGGCCGAGGGTATGTCGAAGGAAGCGATTGCCGAGGACGTCCAGCGCCTGCATAAGCAGTGGGAGATGGTGCAGGAGAAGGCGCAAGCCGCGAAGTCCGGTAAGGGCTCGCGCCCGGTGCAGCTCTACGAGGAGCCACGCCTGATCGTCCGTGTGGTCCGCGACGTCTTCAACGAAGACTTCTCCGAGCTGATCATCGATGGCAAGAAGTCCTACAACATTGCGCACGCCTACCTGCAGTCCGTCGCACCTGACTTGCTGGACCGCGTGACCAAGTTTGACCGTTCCGAACACGACGGTGCCGACGCCTTCGCGGAGCACCGCATCGACGAGCAGGTGCAGAAGGCACTTGCCCGCGTGGTGTGGCTGCCGTCTGGCGGCACGCTCGTCATCGAACGCACTGAGGCCATGACGGTGATCGACGTCAATACCGGAAAGTTCACTGGTTCCGGCGGCAACCTCGAGGAGACAGTCACCGCGAACAACTTGGAGGCCGCCGAAGAAGTGGTTCGCCAGCTGCGCCTGCGCGATATTGGCGGCATGGTGGTCATCGACTTCATCGACATGATCCTGGACGAGAACAAGGAGCTGGTGCTGCGTCGCCTGAAGGAAACGCTGGGCCGCGACCGTTCGCGCCACCAGGTGTCCGAGGTGACGTCGCTTGGCCTGGTGCAGCTGACGCGCAAGAAGCTCGGTGAAGGACTGCTGGAGACCTACTCAAAGCCGTGCGAGTGCTGCGGCGGCCGAGGTGTGATCATCACCGAGGAACCCGTCGAGCACGCGACGTACAACCCGGAGGAGGACGACCTGCAGCACCGCGGTGGGCGCGGTAAGAAGCGCGGGAAGTCGAACGGTGAGCGTTCTAACAAGAAGGCGGAGGAAAAGCGCCGCAACAAGCTGGATGAGAAGGCTATCGACGAGCTGGTGGGATCGGTGGTTTCCGAGGACCATGACGACCAGGAGGGCCACGAGGAGAACAATGAGCCGAGGCCGCCTGCGGTAGGCGGGTCGGCGAAGCGCGAGTCCGGTTCTCGCCGCCGTGGCCGCCGGGGCACTGGGCGTGGCCGTGGGCGCGCGCAGGAACAACAGGAGCAGCCGGAAAACCAGCAGGAGCGCCAGCAGGACCAGGAGACGCCGAAGCCTGAGCAGACGTACGAGGAAGCGCTCGAGGTCTTCGAGCGTTCTCCGCGCCGCAAGCGGGCGACTCGTGGCAACTCCCGTTCCGACTACAAGCCGAAGCGTGAGGACTTCGACACCAAGGAGTCGGTACAGGAGGCTGAGAAGCAAGCGTCTCGCGAGGAAGCACCGGACACGCCTGCAGTGAAGGTGACGGATTCTCCCCGTCGACGTGGGCGTCGCCGCGCAGTGCGGAAGACCTCCCAGCCGCAGCAGGAGCAGCCGAAGGTGTCCAAGGTGAAGGAAGCAGAGCCAAAGACGTCCAAGCCGATGGGCAAGAAACAGGAGTCGAAGGCGAGCGCGCGGCGCAGGCGTCGACGGGCGACACGCCGAACCTCTTCGAAGTAGAGGGAAGCGGGTGCGGTTTGATAATCGCACCCGCTTCTGTGTAGTATTTGACAGTCGCTGTTTTGGGCTGTGAAGCCGCGCCGTTTACGCATGCAGGCACGGTGGAACGCGAAAGGCCACAAAGCGCTAGAGAACTGTACCAACTGTCTTCTGAGCATGCGGGGAGACACAACGAGTTTAGATAAGGGGTAACCCTCTATGTACGCGATCGTCAAGACTGGCGGCAAGCAGTACAAGGTTGCCGAAGGCGACCTCGTCAAGGTCGAGAAGATCGAGGGTGAAGCGGGCGACAAGGTTGCTCTCACCCCGGTTCTGCTCGTCGATGGCGCGGATGTCACCGCAGGCCCTGATGCTTTGTCCAAGGTTTCTGTTGAGGCTGAGATTGTCGAGCACGGTAAAGGTAAGAAGGTCGACATTCTGAAGTACAAGAACAAGACCGGCTACAAGGTCCGCCAGGGCCACCGTCAGCCACAGACAACCATCAAGATCACTGCTATCAAGTAAGACTTGCACTAAGGAGAAATAGACAATGGCAACGAAGAAGGGTGCATCAAGCTCCTCGAACGGTCGTGACTCAGAGTCGAAGCGCCTCGGTGTGAAGCGTTTCGGTGGTCAGCAGGTAAAGGCGGGCGAGATCCTCGTTCGTCAGCGCGGCACCAAGTTCCACCCAGGCGACAACGTCGGCCGCGGTGGCGACGACACGCTGTTCGCACTTGCAGCTGGCGCAGTCCAGTTCGGCATTAAGCGCAACCGTCGCATCGTCAACATCGTCCCAGCGGACGGCGAGGGCGTTTCGGCAGAGGTGCTCGAGGCTGCAGAGGCAGCTGGCGTCGCACAAGAAACTGCGTAACCCGTAGCAATACTTGAAACACCGCACACCCCGACTGGGTGCGCGGTGTTTTTCTTTCCCACAACCCGGTACCCTCCACTACTAGAACTCTGTTGCAAGGAAGGCGGAAATAATGGCCCAATTTGTTGACCGCGCGGTGCTGCACCTCCAGGCCGGTGACGGCGGACATGGCTGTGTCTCTGTCCACCGCGAAAAATTCAAACCCCTCGGCGGGCCGGATGGCGGCAACGGCGGCCACGGCGGTGACATCGTGCTGGAGGTGTCCAACCAGGTGCACACGCTGCTGGACTTCCAGTACCGCCCGCACGTCAAAGCGAAGCGCGGCGGCAATGGCGAGGGCGACCACCGCAACGGCGCTCGAGGGGAAGACCTCATCCTCGAGGTTCCCGTGGGCACCGTGGTGCGCAGTGAGGACGGCGAGATCCTTGCCGACCTGACAGTCCCGGGCACCCGCTTCCTTGCCGCGGAGGGCGGCTTCGGTGGTTTGGGCAACGCGGCGCTGGCCACTGCGAAGCGGAAGGCTCCAGGTTTCGCGCTGAAGGGTGAGCCGGGGGAGGCCCACGACCTGATCCTCGAGTTGAAATCTATGGCGGATGTGGGGCTGGTTGGTTTCCCATCGGCGGGGAAGTCGTCGCTGATCTCGGTGCTTTCGGCTGCGAAGCCGAAGATCGCGGATTACCCCTTTACGACGCTCGCTCCGAACCTTGGCGTCGTCAACGTCGGCGATGACACGTACACCATTGCGGACGTGCCAGGCCTTATCCCGGGGGCGAGCCAGGGCAAGGGGCTGGGGCTGGACTTCCTGCGCCACATCGAGCGCACGGCTGTGCTGGCGCACATCGTTGACGTCGCCACGATGGAGCCGGGCCGCGACCCGATCTCTGACATTGAGGCGCTTGAGCATGAGCTGGATAGCTACGCGGAGGAGCTCGACCTAGATTCTGGGCTCGGTGACCTGCGGGAGCGCCCGCGCATCGTTGTTTTGAACAAGATGGACGTCCCGGAGGCCCGGGAGCTCGCCGAGTTCTTGGAAGACGATATTAAGGAAAAGTTCGGCTGGGATGTGTACATGATTTCCACCGCGACCCGTGAGGGGCTTGACCCACTGAAGTGGGCGCTGTGGAACATCGTGGAACGCGCTAGGAAGCGCCGCGTGAAGGCCACGAAGGCGGCTCCGGCTGAGGTGATCCGCCCGAAGGCAGTAGCGCCGAAGCGACGCGGTCACGCGCAGGAGGGTGGCATCGAGGTCGTCGCGGATCCGATGTGGCCGGGCGGCTGGCTGGTCACCGGGGAGAAGGCGGAGCGCTGGATCCGCCAAACCGACTTCGAGAACGATGAGGCCGTCGGTTACCTCTCGGACCGCCTGAACAAGGCCGGAGTGGAGGACGAGCTGCGCAAGATCGGCGCCATGGAGGGCGACACCGTCACCATCGGTGACATCTCGTTCGAGTGGGAGCCGTCGCGAGCTGGTGATCCCACCTTGGCTGGACGCGGCCAGGACGCGCGCCTCTACGACACCACGCGCGCTTCCGCTGCGGAACGCAAGCGCGCGTCGCAGGCGCGCCGCGGACTCATCGACGAGTTCGATTACGGGGATGGAGAGACAGCCGACCGGGAACGTTGGCAGGGTTAGCGCTACACTGAGCTGCTATGAACGCAGCAACAACTACGGAGGCGAAGCTCCGCGAACGCATTGCTGGTGCGAAGCGGGTCGTCGTCAAGCTTGGTACCTCCTCACTCGTCAATGAGGACTCCTCGGTGAGCAGGGTCAAGATCGACCGTCTCGTGGATGCGCTGGTGGATCGCATGGATGTCGGCACCGACATTGTGGTGGTGTCCTCCGGCGCGATTGCAGCGGGAATGAGCCCGTTGGGGCTGCGGACTCGCCCGCGGGATCTTGCCACGAAGCAGGCCGCTGCGGCGGTGGGGCAGGTGCACCTCGCGCAGGAGTGGGGCGCCTCCTTCGCCAGGCATGGTCGCACAGTGGGGCAGGTGCTGCTCACGCAAGCTGATGCCGGTGTGCGCGAGCGCGCGCGAAACGCGCAGCGCACGATCGACCGGCTGCGGCAGTTGGGCACGGTGCCGATCGTCAACGAGAACGACACTGTGGCGACCTCCGAGATGCGCTTCGGCGATAACGACAGACTCTCGGCGATCGTGGCGACGCTGATCGGGGCGGATGTACTCGTGCTGCTTTCAGACGTCGACGGCCTCTACGACCGCAACCCCGCTGACCCGGAGGCGCAGTTCGTTTCCGAAGTCCGTACCGGCGCTGACCTGGAAGGCGTCGTGGCCGGTGATGGTGGTGCGCTCGGGACTGGTGGAATGGCGGCGAAGGTATCCGCCGCGCGCCTGGCTGCCCGCGGCGGCGTGCCGGTGCTGCTGACCAGTGCGACGAAGATTTCGCAAGCGCTCCAGGACGCGAGTTGCGGGACCGTCTTCCACACCCGGGAGCAGTCGACGTTGCGAGCGTGGAAGTTCTGGGCGCTCTACGCCGCGGACGCGGAGGGCGTGGTGCGCCTCGACAGGGGTGCTGTGGAAGCAGTCACCAGTGGCGGCACCAGTCTGCTCGCGGTCGGCATCACCGATATTGAAGGAGACTTCCACGCGGGCGACATCGTTGAGATCCTGGGGCCGGACTCGGAAGCCGTTGGACGCGGCGAGGTCGCCTACGACGCCACGGAGCTTGCAAACATGCTGGGCAAGCACACTGACGAACTGCCGGAAGGCCAGCGCAAACCCGTCGTGCACGCCGACTATTTATCGAATTACGCCACTCGTCTGTAAATCCACGCTAGGTTGGGGTGCATGAAATTTGCATTCTTACCGAAGCCTTGGGACGCAGTCGTCGATGATCTGACCGAGCACGGCCACACGTTTGTGGGCCTGGACGAGTCGCCGGACGTGTTGGTGTTTCGCGGGGGCCCGGAAGATTTCCCGGAGGAGCTGCCGCCGAGCGTAAAGCTTGTGCAGGTGGCGTATGCGGGCGTCGAAAAGCTGGTGGAGGCAGGGGTGTTTGACCCGGGAGTGCCGACCGCGAACGCCGCCGGGATTTACGACGACACGGTGGCGGAGTCTGCGTTGGCGTTGCTGCTGGGCGTATTGCAGCGGCACAAGGCGGTGACACCGCAATGGAACGACCGGCAGATGCACGAAGAGAAGGACTACCTGTTCGACAACAAGAAGGTTGCTGTCATTGGGGCGGGTGGCATCGGCAAGAAGCTGATTCGCTTTCTCGAGCCGTTTGGGCCGGAGATTATCGCGGTGAACCGTTCTGGCAACTCGGTGCCGGGGGCAACGCGCACCGTCGCCATGAATGACGCGCAGGACGTGTGGTCGCAAGCGGACTACTTCGTGCTCATCGCACCGTTGACGAAGCAGACACACCACATGGTCAACGAGGAGGTGCTGCGCGCGATGAAGCCGAACGCGGTGGTGATCAATGTGGGCCGCGGCCCGCTGATTGATACTCAGGCGCTGACCAAGGCGCTGCAGGAAGGCACGATCGCCGGCGCTGGCCTTGACGTCACTGACCCGGAGCCGCTGCCGGAGGATCACCCACTGTGGCAGATGGACCGCTGCCTCATTACTCCACATACCGCGAACATTCCGCGCTACATGCAGGCACGCCTGGGCGAGCTGACACGCCGCAACTGGGAAGCGCTGCAGGAGGGCCGCCCGATGCCAACGCAGATCGACGTGGAGGAAGGTTACTAATGACGACTATCGAAGCTCAGGTGCTCCAGCTCGCGACGGCTGCGAAGAAGGTAGCGCCGGTGATCGCGATGCTGCCGACTGCCCGCAAGAATGCCGTGCTGCAGCGTGCAGCGGAGGCACTGGAGGCGCGCGCTGCGGAGATCCTGCAGGCGAACGCCCGAGACATTGCGGAGGGTCGCGAGGCAGGCATGGACGAGGCGCTGGTGGACAGGCTCGCTCTGGACGAGCAGCGCATCGCGGGTATCGCGGACGGGCTGCGCCTGGTCACAGCACTGCACGACCCGGTGGGGGATGTGGTGCGCGGCGGCACAATGTACAACGGGATCCGGATGCGCCAGGTCCGCGTGCCGCTCGGCGTGATGGGCATGGTGTATGAGGCCCGCCCGAACGTCACGGTGGACGCGTTCGGATTGGCGCTGAAGTCGGGCAACGTGGCGCTGCTGCGCGGTTCGAAGTCTGCGGCGCACTCGAACGCGGTGCTGGTCGCGGTGCTGCAGGATGTGCTTGCGGAGGAGGGGATGCCGGTCGAGGCTGTCCAGCTGCTGCCGAGCGAGTCGCACGATTCCGTCACCGCGCTCATCACGGCGCGTGGGCTCGTCGATGTCGTCATTCCGCGCGGCAGCGCCCGGCTTATCGACGCCGTCGTTACCCAAGCAACCGTGCCCACCATCGAGACCGGCACTGGTAACTGCCATGCCTACGTGGATGCTTCCGCGGACCTTCAGCAGGCGATTGACATCGTGGTCAACGGCAAGACGCGCCGGGTGTCGGTGTGCAACGCGACTGAGACGGTGCTGCTTGATGCGGCGTTGCCGGATGCGGACAAGAGGGCTGTCGTCAGTGCGCTGCAGGAGGCTGGCGTCACCGTCCACGGTGACCCGGCGGTGCTGGGTGCGTTTGGTGCTCGTGATGTGATCGAAGCTGACGAGCACGACTGGTCAGAGGAGTACCTCTCGATGGACGTGGCTGTCGCCGTCGTCGATGGGGTCGAAGGGGCCGTAGAGCACATCGCGCATTACTCTTCTGGGCATACGGAAGCCGTGGTGGCGAGCGACGCGCGCGTGCTGCAGTACTTCGCGGACCACGTGGATGCCGCGGCTGTCATGCTGAATGCGTCGACAGCGTTTACGGACGGCGAGCAATACGGCATGGGCGCGGAGATCGGAATCTCGACCCAGAAGCTGCATGCGCGTGGGCCGATGGCACTGCCTGAGCTGACGAGTACGAAGTGGATCCTTGAAGGCAGCGGGCATACTCGAAGTTAGGAAAATGGTGTAAGCGGGCTACACTAATGCGCAGTTCTTCACGCCCAAACTCCCAGGTGTGATTCATGTATTAAGAAGGTGCACAGTGTTCCGCAAAATGCGTACGTTTTTCCGTCGTCGGCTGCCCGTGACTGCAGTTGCGTTCACCGCCGCAGCAGCGGCGGTGGTCACTCCGGTGCTGCCGACGCAGGAGGCGGATGCGCAGCAGCGTTGCCCGTCTGTCGCTGTGATCGCCGCACGGGGTTCGGGACAAAACAACCAGATCTACCGCACCCGCTACGCAGGCGAAGCGCCGTGGACCTCGAATGGGTGGGAAGGGGAGACCATTCGCGCGTTCCTGCGCTACTCGGAGTCGCGCTACCGGGCGACCCACGGCGGGAATTCCCTGATGAAGGACGTGGAAGTCCTCGGGATGGAGCCGCGTTATTACCCGGCGGTGTATCCAGACTATGATGTCCCCGCCGTTGCGGTTCCGGCTACCTTGATGCAGGCGCTGGGCCTGGCGGTGCAGTACGCGGTGCCGCTGTTTACCATGGCGCACCAGGCTGGCACGGACTTTATGAATTCCGTCAATATCGGGCGCACCGGCGTGATGGCACTGGTCAACGACTACGAGCGTTCCAGTGGCTGCCACCCGAAGTACGTGCTGTCCGGCTACTCGCAGGGCGCGATGATCCTGCTCGAGCACGAGCGCGAGCTGGCGCGCCGCGGCAAGCTGGCTGGTGTTGTCTACTTCGGCAACCCGATGACCGCGGCACGCGATGGTGGCACGGTGGGTGTTGCGAACGGCGGCGCCGGTGGCATGCTGGGCTTTCTGCCGTTCAACACCCGTACCGCGGGTGCAACACCGAACAAAGTCAATTACTGCCTGCCGCTGGACGCTGTGTGCGACCTTTCCGTGCCAGTGCTGCGTGCGGCAGCACCCACGGGTGGCACTCACGGACAGTACTTCCTGCGGTGGAACCGTTGGGATGACCAGGTGGCGGACTCCTTTGGCCGCTTCGTCGATCAGGTGCGCTACCGCTAAGAGCTGAGAAAGGACAGGGACGCAGTCATGGTTTCGTGGAAGCAAACCGCGTGCAGTGCTCTTGTGGCAGCAACGCTGATGACCGGTGGGGTGTCGGTTGCGCAGGCGCAAGAGACTGAAGCCGGGGTGTCAGCGTCGACGCCGTCGCATGGCGTGTACATCAAGTCGCAGCGGTGCCAGTTCCGCACGGATGGCAAGGGAAACGCGCTTGTTGACGCCCAAGGTCACCGCATCCCGGTGCTTGATCAGAACGGCAAGCCGGTGTGCGAGGACCTCGACGCCAGCTCGATGTCGTCGATGAAGCAGAATCAAGATTCAACCTCCGAAGGCAAAGAGAAGCTGCCGTGGTGGGGAATTCTGCTCATCGTGCTTGGCTCGATCGTGGGCGTAGGCCTCACGGCGTTTTGGCTGACGTTCGAGCAGGCCAGCGTCTGGATCGGGTAAGCGCGTGGCAGAGGCTGTAGCGGCGTCGTTGCGTGGCGCGCGACGAGTGGGAGTCATGGGCGGCACCTTCGACCCGATCCACAACGGCCACCTCGTGGCCGCGAGCGAGGTCGCCGACCGCTTCGACCTCGACGAGGTCGTGTTCGTCCCGACGGGCGAGCCCTGGCAGAAAGCCGACCGCCAGATCACCGACTCCGAGGACCGCTACTTGATGGCGGTTATCGCGACGGCGTCGAACCCGCGGTTCTCGGTCTCCCGGGTGGACATTGACCGTGCAGGGCCGACCTACACCTTGGATACGCTGCGGGACCTACGAGCCCTGTTGCCACAGGCGGAACTGTTTTTTATCACGGGTGCGGATGCGTTGGCGTCGATAATGTCGTGGCGTGACTGGGACCTGATGTTTGACCTGGCGCAGTTCGTCGGGGTGACCCGGCCGGGCTACGAGCTGAGCGAATCCTTCCTGCCCGAAGAGGTGCAGGAAAAGGTGCACCTCATCGAGATTCCCGCGATGGCGATCTCTTCCACCGGCTGCCGCGAGCGCGCACGGGAGGGCCGCCCGGTGTGGTACCTGGTGCCGGACGGCGTGGTGCAGTACATCGCGAAAAACGATCTTTACCGTCCAAGTGGCGAACACCATGCGTAGCGTGGGACAATAGGCGCGTTACTGCTATTTTTCATTACTGACGAAGGACTGAGTACTTGACTGCTCTGCAGATCTCTCTTGATCAGGCCGCGATCGCCGCGAAAGCTGCCGACGAAAAGCTCGGCGAGAACATCGGCGTCATCGACGTGTCGAACGTGATCGGTATTACCGACATTTTTGTGATTGTCTCCGCAGACAACGAACGCAAAGTGAACGCGATTGTCCAAGAGATTGAAGACGACATGACCGACGCCGGCTTCGAGCCGAAGCGCCGCGAGGGCGTTCGCGAAAACCGCTGGGTGCTGCTGGACTACGGCAACATCGTGGTGCACGTGCAGCGCAGCCCGGAGCGCGACTTTTACGGCTTGGACCGCCTGTACGCGGATTGCCCAGCAATCAACGTCGAGGGCCTTCCAGCCTACGAACGCCCCGGTGCGTTCGCAGACGGCGAGAGCGTGCGCTCGGCGCAGCAGATTGAGGACCTTCCGCTGGCGGGCGACGCCCCCGAGGACGAGGACGAGTTCTAACACCATGGCACGACGACTCATCTTGCTGCGGCACGGCCAAACCACGTACAACGCCACGTCGAGGATGCAGGGGCAACTCGACACGGAGTTGTCGGAAGAAGGCAAGCAGCAGGCGCGCAATATTGCGCCGATGTTGGCAGAGTTGGGCGTCGCAAAGATTGTTGCTTCGGACTTGACCAGGGCCGCGGACACGGCGCAGATCGTCGCGGAGCAGCTTGAGCTCCCGGTGACCTATGATGAACGCCTGCGCGAGACGCACCTCGGGCAGTGGCAGGGCAAGACTCACGCTGAGGTCGATGGTGTCGACGGCAGCCTTCGCGCCCACTGGCGCAACACCCCGACGTGGGCGCCGCCGGAGGGCGAGAGCCGAATTGACGTTGCGCAGCGCGCACGCCCGGTGGTTGATGAGCTGCTCGAGAACTTTGATGAGTGGGAGGACGCGGCGGTGCTGCTCGTCGCCCACGGCGGCACGATCGCGGCGTTGACGTCGAGCCTGCTAGACCTGGAAATTTCGCAGTACCCGATGATGAAGAGCCTGCGTAACGCGAACTTCGCGCAGCTGCAGGCGTTGCCCCGCTATGGCGAGCCGGATGCCGGTATGCAGTGGTACCTCGAGGCGTGGAACCAGGGGTTGACGGTCTAGATGGCGGTACGGGTAGTTGTTGATTCCTCGGCGGGCCTGCCTGACGATATTGCCAGTGAGCTCGACATCACGGTGCTCCCGCTCCACGTCACGGAGCATGCCGAAGACGACGAAGTATCGACGAGCGGGCTGTCGGCCTTGGAACTCGCAGCGGCCTACGGGCGCCTACTCGAGCGCTCCGGCGACGACGGTGTGGTGGCGCTGCACCTGTCGAAGCACTTTTCCTCCACCTGGTCTGCGGCGGTCTCTGCTTCGGGGGTGTTCCCGGGGAACGTGCGGGTGCTCGACACCAGCACTGTCGGCATGGCGGTTGGAGCGGCCGCGATGGCGGCGGCGACCGTAGCACGCGAGGGGGCGAGCCTCGAAGATGTGGAGGCGATGGCGTCCTCCACGCTGAAGCGCTCGGAGACGTGGTGCTACCTGCACCAGCTGGACTGGCTGCGAAAGTCTGGCAGGATCTCGACGGGCACTGCGGTGCTCTCGGCGGCGTTGCTGGCAACGAAGCCGATCTTGCGGATGCACAACGGCAAGCTGGAGTTGGCAGGCAAGACGCGCACCCAGACGAAGGCGTTTTCCAAGCTTGCTGAGCTTGTCCTGGAGCGTGCCGACTCACAACCGGTGTTCGCAGCGGTGCAGCACGCGGACGCTGAAGAGTCTGCACAACAGCTAGCGGGCATGCTTGGAGAGGTCCTGCCAAGGCACTCGCGAGTGCTGGTGGAACCGATGGTTGACGTGCTTGCGGCGCACACCGGGCCCGGCGCGATCGGGCTGTCGGTTGTGTTCGGGTCGCGGACCTAGCGGCGTTGTCGGCGTTGTCGGCGTTGTCAAGGGGGATTCCTTGTGGCTGTGGATAGGTGGCCTGCGCGGGGCGCGCGGTTCGGGGGTTATCCACAGTAGGTGAGTGCGCACTGTTGGGGCGGGGGTGCCGGTCTTAGCCTGTGGTTATGCAGGTCAGTGAACGGATTCAAGAGCTTACGCGCCCGACTGGTGAGGAGGCGCTGCTGCAGGTGAAGTACCCGACCCCGCGGGTGCATGTTCCGGCGAAGCCGGCTGCGGCGGTGGCCGGGGTTGTTGTGTGCCTGCTGGTTGTGTGGGCGTTGCTGCAGATTCGTGGCCCCGACCCCGCGGAGGAGGACACGCCTGTCTGGGAAAACGTCGCCACGGCGACCGATGTGCCTGAGCGCGTGGTCGTGGCGGTGGTGGGGGAGGTCGCCAACCCTGGTCTGGTGACGTTGAACCAGGGCTCCCGCGTCGCAGATGCGTTGGATATTGCCCAGCCGCTTGAGCACGCGGACTTGTTGCAATTAAACCTTGCTCAAGTGCTTGTCGACGGCCAACAACTCCACGTCGTCGCTATCGGTGAAGGCCCGGCCGCGCCCGCTGGGGATGGGGCGCTTACGGGTGCAGGCGGGGCGGCGGGCCAGATCTCGCTCAACAGTGCCTCGGCCGCGGATCTGGTCACGCTGCCCGGGGTGGGGGAGGCGACCGCGGCGGCGATTATCGCGCACCGGGAGGCGAACGGGCCATTTCAGAAGGTCGAGGACCTCATGCAGGTCAAGGGCATTGGGCCTGCGAAGTTTGAGGCGATTGCGCCGCTGGTGGGGTTGTAAGCGGTGCAGGAGCTTCGGCTGGTGCCCACGGCGCTGTGTGTCTGGGTAGCGACGATCGTGGCCGTTGCAGTGGCACCCTGGGCGGGGTTCGTGGTGGTTGCTGCGGCGGTGGTGCTGTGTGGGTGCGCGCGTGCGACGGGACAGGCGCTGTTGGTCGGTGCCAGTGGTGCGGCAGCTGTTGTAGTGGCGTGGGTTCGCGTGGCGGTGGCTCGTGCGGGCACGTTGCGTCTGCCTGTGGAGGCCACCGTGACTGCGGCGCCGAAGGAGCTTGCCTCCGGCGGGGTCCTGGTTCGGGTGCGCACGAGGGCCGGTGGCGGGGAGCTGCCGGTGTTTGTCCGAGGCGATGTCCCTGATGGCGTGGTCAGCGGTGCGACGGTGCGGATGGATGGCACGGTGTCGGAGTCCTCGCGGGCTGGCGTGAACCCGTGGACGGTCAACGGGGAGATCGATCCCGTAGCGGCTCCGATGGGTGCGTCTGGGTGGGCGCAGCACGTGCGCGCTACCTTTGCTGATGCGGTGCGCGATCATGTTGGCGAGCACTCGCAGGGGCTCATCCCGGGCATGGTACTTGGCGATACCTCGATGCAGGACGCGACAGAGCAGCAGGCGTACATCGCCACTGGGCTGTCGCACCTCTCGGCGGTATCTGGGGCGAACGTCGCCATCGTGACCACGTTCGCCGTGATGGTCGCGGCAGCGCTTCGTATCGGGCTGTATGGCAGGCTTGTCGCCGCGGGGGCGGCGCTGGCGGTGTTTGCCCTGTTGGTTGGCCCGGAGCCGAGCGTGCTCCGCGCATCTGTGATGGGGCTGGTGGGGCTCGTTGCAGTGGTGGCGTCGAGCCAGACGGAGGTGATCCACGCATTGTGCTTGGCGGTGATCGCGCTCATCTTCTTCGATACCGACCTGGCGCTGCACTACGGGTTCGCGCTGTCGGTGGCGGCGACAGCCGGCATCGTGGTGCTCTTCCCGCTGTTCTATAGGGCGCTGGCACCGACTGCGCTGCCGGATATCTTCGTGCGCGCGGTCGCAGTTGCCATTGCCGCCGACGTTGCGACGATGCCGCTCGTGGCCGCGATGGCGGGGCAGGTCTCGCTGGTCTCGGTGGGGGCGAACGTGTTGGTGGCCCCGGTGACACCTGCGGTAACGGTGCTGGGGCTGTGCGCGGTGGTGCTCGCAGTGCTTCCGGGCGGACTCGAAGCGGTCCTGCTGTGGGTGATCTCCCCGCTGACCTGGTGGGTCCACACCGTGGCTGAGCGCGGCGCCGCGCTGTCTGCCGCGACGGTCGCAGCCAACCCGGTGACGGTGCTCATCGGGTACGGGTGGGTGGTCGCCGTGCTGCTGCTCGTATCGTGGCGGGGCCGCACCTTTGCGCTGAGCCTGGCCTGCGTGGTGGCCGCCAGTGTCTGCATTGCGTGGCCCTGCGGTACCGTCATGGACCCGGCGACACTGCGAAGCCACGTCGTGGCCGCGAAAGAGGACATTTTCCCAGTCCCGCCCGGCACCGAGCTCGTCGTGGTACTCGAGGAGGGCAGCGCGCTCCAGCGGCCAGTGGCCACGGCAGACGGCATCCCCGTCATCTTCCCTAACCGGGGACCCGTGCCCATCCTCTACGCAGATGGGAGGCAACAGCTACGCTAAGAAACATGCTCAACCCAGTGCACCTGGTCCTCGGGGAAGACGAGTTCCTCGCCGAACGCGCCACCAAAGCCATCATCGCCCAGCTCAGCCCGGCTGCGGAGCGCACCACCCTGCGCGCAGGCGACGTCACTGAGGGCGAACTGGCCATGGCGACCAGCCCGTCCCTGTTCGCCGAGGAACGTATCGTGCTGATCAAAAACACCGAGATGGCAGGCAAAGAACCGCTCGAGATTCTGCTGCGCGCCTGCGTGGACCCGGCGCCAGGCATGACGCTGATCATCGAGCACTCCGGAGGTGGGCGTCAAAAAGCCTATGTGAAGAAGTTCGAGAAGATCGCCGAGGTCCACCGAGCGGACCTTCTGCGAGACCGCGACCGCCACTCGTGGCTCACCCAAGAGTTCCGGCGCTACGGGCAGCGCCCAACGCCGGACACCGTCGCGGCGCTACTCGAGTCAGTCGGCTCTGACCTGCGGGAACTCGCCAGTGCTGTGAGCCAGCTCGTGGCGGACACCGACGGGGAAGTCGACGTGACTGCCGTGCGCAACTACTACACGGGCGTGGCGGAAGTCGCAGGCTTCGACATCGCGGAGCAAGCCATCGCCGGGCGCGCCGACCGTGCGCTCGCCTCCACGCGCCGGGCACTGCAGCTGGGCACGAGTCCGGTGGCGATCGCGGCGGCGCTTGCGCACAAGGTCGGGGACATCGCCAAGCTGTACGGGGTGCGGGGCAACCCGGACCAGCTCGCGCGCACCATCGGGATGCACCCATTCGTGGTGAAGAAGACCATGAACGTTGCACGCCAGTGGTCGGGCGATGCGGTCTCCCAGGCCGTCATCATCGTCGCTGAGCTGGAGTCCACAGTGAAGGGCAACGGTGGGGAACCGGAGTACGCGGTGGAAGAAGCCGTCCGCAGAATCGCGCAACTCGCGTGATAGCGTAAGAAAACTATGACGCAGCAACAACCGAACGAGATCCCCGAAGACGTGCAAGCTTTCGCCACCCGCCTGTTCCAGATGGCGCGCGACGGCGACACGAGCCTGCTCGACTACGTTGACCAGGGCGTCGACGTCAACCTGGCCAACCAGGACGGCAACTCGTTGTTGATGCTCGCCAGCTACTCCGGGCACCTGGCCCTGACTGAAGGGCTCATCGCGCGCGGCGCAGACGTCGACGCCCTGAACTCGCGCGGGCAAAGCCCGCTTGCCGGGGCAATCTTCAAGAAGGAAGACGACATCGCCCGCGTGCTCATCAGCGCGGGTGCCGACGCCACCATCGGCACCCCGAACGCCATCGACACAGCGAGCATGTTCGGCCGCGAGGACCTCGTCGGCCTACTCAAGGGCAGCCAGCGGTGATCGCCCCAGCAGACCTCGCGGTCATTGTCGGCCTGAACCTAGTTGGTGCGGCCGCGCCGGGTCCCGACGTTATTCTGGTGACCCGTACCGCGACGCGTTCACGGCCACACGCATGGGCCACGACGTGTGGCATCCAGCTTGGGGTGCTGTGGTGGTGCTCCCTGACCGTGTTCGGGGCGGCGGCGCTGCTGACCGCGGTGCCGCACGCGCTGCAGGTAGTGCAGGTGATCGGCGGCGCGTACCTGGTATGGATGGGTATCCACGCGGTGCGCCAAGGCTGGCGCGACCGGCGCAACCCACCGGCGTCCCTTGAGGAAGCCGAGCAGCGACTAGGCAGCCTGCGCGCCAGCTTTGTTCGGGGCCTGTCGACGAACCTGGCGAACCCAAAGATTGTTGTGGCGCTTTCCGCCATGATTGCGCCGTTGCTGCCAGCTAGTCCCTCGTGGGCAACGCAGATCGTGGTGATCCTGTCACTGTGGGCCAGTTCGTTCATCCTGTTCGGCGTGCTCACGCAGGTCGTGTCGACGAACCGGGTGCGGCGCAAACTACTAGCCGCCGGGCCCGCGATCGATATGGGCTCCGGCGGCTTCTTCTGCGTCGTTGGCGTGCTCCTCGTGGCACGCGGCTTGCTTAGCGCTGGCTGAGCAGGAAGTCCACGGTGGTGTTGCTTGCCGAAGGGTCCGTGAACCAGTGGTGGATCCCGCCTTCGACGCGCTGCAGCTCTGTAGGCACAGCACATGATGCAGGCGTGAAACGGGTAACATTGCCCAGCTGCGATTCGGTTACCGCGTCAGCAGTGCAGCCGTTCTTGTTCATGAATAGGTTGAACACGTCGGTGACCGAGCGGAACGCGGCTCCGTGGCGGGTGCCGCCGTTATAGCCCACGACGTTGTCGTTGGTGCCGTGCATGATCAGCGTTGGGACATAGCCGCTCTTGCAGCCCTCGACGGTTGGGTTGTAGTAGGCACCCGCCACCGATGCGATACCGTTGACCAGCTCTGGGGCGTGGCAGGCAAGCGACGCCACCATGCCACCACCGTTGGACAGACCGACGGCGCTTACGCGGTCGCGGTTGGCGCCGTAGTGCTCGACGAGGTCGTCGATAATCGCGCGGGTGTACGCGATGTCCTCGCGCGTCGACGTGCGTGCGTACGGCGCACCCGCCCAGGCCTGGGACTCGCCCTCGGCGTAGACGACGATGGCGCGACCGGCTGCCGCGGACTCGAGGTTGGCGTAGCCCTGCATCTGGTCGGCAGTGTGCTGCCACCCGCCGTAGCCGATGATGACGGGGTAGTGCTTGCCCTCCTCATAGCCCGAGGGAAGCACCACATTGTAGGAGCGTGAGCGACCGTCCACGTTGACGGTGCGGCGCTCCTGAGAACCGCGACGACCTGCCTCATGCGAGGAGCCGATCGTGCCGGTGACCGGACCCAAAATCACAATTGCTGCCACGATGCCGACCAACAGCGCCAGCCTGTCGAGCCGAATATTCTGCGGGTTCAGCATCTTCTGGAGCTGGCGCAGGTCAGGCACCTGCTGCGCCTGCGCGGTAGGGGTGACGGCGGACTGCTCCGGGGCCACCGCGACGGCGCCCAACG
Source organism: Corynebacterium sp. NML140438 (assembly GCF_001875725.1). Taxonomy (GTDB): domain Bacteria; phylum Actinomycetota; class Actinomycetes; order Mycobacteriales; family Mycobacteriaceae; genus Corynebacterium. The sequence goes on from NZ_MLCQ01000003.1 coordinate 57,349, forward strand.
TCAGAGTTGTAGCTGTTACTGCTGCGCAAAGCGCACGACGATAATTCTTCACAAATTCAGTATCGTAGAGCAGTTTCAACAATGTTACGAATACAAAAAATCCTGCGCACCGGACGGAACCGGGGCACAGGATTGCTATGCGCGAAAAGCTTAAGCCATCTTGTTCAGGGCGCGAGCCATGTTCGACTTCTTGTTCGCCGCGTTGTTGCGGTGGAACACACCCTTGGACACAGCCTTGTCCAGCTTGCGGGAAGCGAAACGCAGCTGCTTCTCAGCGGCAGCCTTGTCACCGGACTCGACAGCCTCGCGGAATTTACGGATCTCCGTGCGGACCGCGGAACGGACGGACTTGTTGCGGACGCGACGCTTCTCGTTGGTGAGCACGCGCTTCTTCTGCTGCTTGATGTTAGCCATAATGTGCACCTCTTACATAAGTTGGTATCGATTGCAATGTCGAAGTTCCAACGACGGGCAGTTACTGCGTGATGCTTTGAACTTGACGCGAACCCAAGGTCCTGCCCGCGTAGATCACGCGCCCGAAGCCGGATACAAACAACTCGACTAAGATACCCCACCACGCGAAACGGGGCAAGTGCTCGGTCGGGGTGGCCTGCTAGGTCCAGTGGTAGGTGTCGCGCAGCCGGTTGGCGACGCGCTCGAAGCGCCGCGCGGGTAGTGTGGCGCCACGCCGGTGGATGCTCGCCTCCGGTACCACAAGCAGTAGGTCGAGGCGCAGCCAGCCGGGCTCGCCGGAGGCATCCCAGTCGCCGGTGCCGATGCTGAGCCACTCCTCGGTCGCGGACTCTGGGTTCGGTACCGGCTCCTCGCCGCAGTGGATGAGCAGCGCGAGTACGTCGTGGTGGTCACGGCCTACCACAAGCATGGCGCGTTCTTCCGGGGGAGTCGACGGCACGAGGGCCCATACGACCTCGCCGGGCTCGGCGTTGCCGTCCATGTCCGGGCCGTAGTACAGGTTCCGGGCGTGCTGCTCTGTAGGTTGGACGTCGATACGCGTGGCGGTGGTGCGGGTCTTCGTGCCGGGGGCGAGCCCAAGACGCTCGTTGAGCAGCGCAAGCCCCTCCTCGAGGGAGGCACGTCGTTGCTGTTGAAGCTTGCGCCAGATGACCATGGTGCAAACTCTAAGTGTTTTGCCTGGCCTGGGCAAGGGTGTGTTTCGAAATGGGACATCGGCAGGTAGAGTGACACAATTATGGCTGCCCAAAAACGAAATTTCGCGGAAACGACGTTCACGGACCCGGAGCGGATCCGGAACTTCTGCATTATTGCCCACATTGACCACGGAAAATCCACGCTCGCGGACCGCATTTTGCAGCTGTCTGACGTTGTTGAGGCGCGTGAGATGCGTGATCAGTACCTGGACAATATGGATATTGAGCGCGAACGCGGCATTACCATTAAGGCCCAGAACGTCCGCCTGCCATGGACACCACGCTCCGGAGAGTTCGAGGGCCAGGAGATGGTCCTGCAGATGATCGACACGCCGGGTCACGTCGACTTCTCTTACGAGGTCTCGCGCGCGCTCGAGGCGTGTGAGGGCGCAATCTTGCTTGTCGACGCCGCCCAGGGCATCGAAGCCCAAACCCTCGCGAACCTGTACATGGCGATGGACAACGACCTGGAAATCATCCCGGTCCTGAACAAGATCGACCTGCCGGCAGCCGACCCGGAAAAGTACGCACTGGAAATCGCGAACATTATTGGCTGCGAGCCGGAGGATGTGCTGCGCGTTTCGGGCAAGACGGGCGTGGGTGTGCCGGAGCTTTTGGATAAGGTCGTGGAGTTGGTCCCGGCGCCGTCGTCCGAATACGACGCCGACGCGCCAGCCCGCGCCCTGATCTTCGACTCCGTCTACGACACCTACCGTGGCGTCGTGACGTACATCCGCATGATGGACGGCAAGCTGCTGCCGAACCAGCAGGTGCAGATGATGAACACCGGTGTGCGGCACGAGATCCTTGAGATCGGCGTGGTCTCGCCAACTATGAAGAAGACCAAGGGGCTCGGCCCCGGTGAGGTCGGCTACCTGATTACCGGTGTGAAGGATGTGCGCGAAACCCGCGTCGGAGACACCGTAACCTGGGCGAACAAGGGTGCTACGGAGCCGCTCGACGGCTTCGAAGAGGTCAAGCCGATGGTGTACTCGGGCCTGTTCCCGGTCTCCCAGGAGGACTTCCCGGCGCTGCGCGAGTCGCTGGAGAAGCTGCAGCTCAACGACGCCTCCCTGACCTGGGAGCCCGAGACCTCCGTGGCGCTGGGTTTCGGTTTCCGCTGTGGCTTCCTGGGCCTGTTGCACATGGAGATCACCCGCGACCGTCTCGAGCGTGAGTTTGACCTGGACCTGATTTCCACCGCGCCGTCGGTCACCTACCGCGTGATCGCCGAGGACGGCACGGAGCAGATGGTGCACAACCCATCCGACTGGCCAGGTGGTAAGCTGCAGGCGGTGTACGAGCCGATCGTCAACATGACGATCATCGTCCCGCAGGAGTTCGTCGGCTCCACGATGGAGCTGTGCCAGTCGAAGCGCGGCACCATGAAGAACATGGAGTACCTCTCGGAGGACCGCGTGGAGCTGCGCTACCACATGCCGCTCGGTGAGATCATCTTCGATTTCTTCGACATGCTGAAGTCTCGCACCAAGGGCTACGCCTCGCTGAACTACGAGGACGCCGGCGAGCAGGAAGCGGACCTGGTCAAGGTGGACATCCTGCTGCAGGGCGACCCCGTGGACGCGTTCTCCGCGATCGTGCACAAGGACTCCGCGCAGTGGTACGGCAACAAGATGACTAAGAAGCTCAAGGAACTCATCCCACGCCAGCAGTTCGAGGTCCCCGTCCAGGCGGCGATCGGCTCGAAGATCATCTCGCGCGAAAACATCCGTGCGCTGCGCAAGGACGTGCTGTCCAAGTGCTACGGCGGTGACATTTCGCGTAAGCGCAAGCTGCTTGAGAAGCAGAAGGCCGGTAAGAAGCGTATGAAGGCGATTGGCTCGGTTACCGTGCCACAGGAGGCGTTCGTGGCGGCGCTGTCGACCGACGAGGCGTAGCTTTTACCCCTGTATGTGGTGGAAATCACCGCATGTTTTTAGGGAATGAATTCCGCAAGAAAATCCACCGCGCGTGTGTGCGGTGGATTTTTTTATGACCTTGTAGTTTTCCTTCCGATTGTTGGGCGGAAGAAAAATACTCAAACAACTCCAGTAGGAATAGAAGAGATAAAAGGAGCGTAAATATGCGGTTTCTAAAACTTCTGTATCTGGCAAACGTGCAGGTAGGAGAATTGTCTATCGCGTGTCGTATATTTTTGTTTCGCAAAGTACGGTGTTAATTTGCGGGAAACTCTGTCGTAGCATCAGGGTGAATTAGTTACCTCCGAAAGGACACCCCTGATGCGAAACGTTGGACCGGTTCCCGCTGCGCACCGCCGTGCGCTTATCGCCGGAACGATCATCTGCTCGCTCGCACTCAACACAGTGCACGCGAATGCAACCACCCCGCACTACGCGACCAATCCCGAGCGAGCCGCTGAGCAACTCGGTGAAAACCAGAACTGGCGTGACAGTAAAGGCACCGTCACCCCCGCAGTCAGCCCCGAAGACACGGAAGACGCACGCCAAGTCATTGAACGCGACGCAATCGCAGCCGGGCGCGTCACTTCCCTCGAACAAATCGAAGAGGGACACGCCAAAGGCGTTGTACAGGGCCGTGTCGTGCTAGCTACCGATGCGCACTCACTCAGTGCAGCACAGCGCGAGCTTGGTAACGGCTACACCGTGTACCTGCAATGGATGGACAACACATCGCCTGCGTCGCCTATCTTCTCGGCCAAAACTCACACCCTTGCAGACGGCACCCCTCCCGGTGAAGGCTATTTCGCGTTCGACAACCTCAACTGGATTGACGCGAAGGGCACCCTGCACCACTTCAACCCGGAGTCGGATGGTGAACACACCCGCTACAAGATGTGGTTGCGTCCCAACCAGCAAGGTCCCGCTGGCAACCCCCTAGTCACGCTGCGCCAAGCACCCGGCTCCGGGGTCGGGTTTATGAACCCCGACTTTGATGGGCCAGGCGGCTCCAAGGTGATTGAGGGCTCCGCTCTCACACACGCTACCATTTACGCAGCAGAACAGCCCCTGGCCACCGACACGCCCTTCCCATTTACTCGACCACGCAACGAATGGCGTCTCGACGAACAAGGCCCATCCACTGAGCGACCACAGTACTCAGTTTCGGGCAAGGTGTACTGGTCCAGCATCGACCACCTTGGCGGGTTCCCACAGAAAACTGAAGGACAGGATGGTGACGGCAACTACGTAGTAATGAGCCGGTTGAGCGAAGAGGGCGTCGAAAAGCTGAAAGAAGCCGTCGGGCAGATCGTGGACCCTGTTCAGCGCTCCCAGGCTCAGGCTGCCTACCTGAAGGAACACCCGGAAACTATTGCCGAGACTGTGATTGGCAAAGTCGTAGACGGTAATTACACCCTGCGCTTCAAAGGACGCGTAACCGAAGACTCGCTCTATGGATTCGTTGTCGCAGGTACAAAGAACTCCGGCCCGACACAGCAAGTACTTCCTGCGTTCTCCGGCTGGGCTGTGCCGGAATTCGGCCCCGCCGGTGAACACTCCGTGCTTCCAGCAGCTAGGTACCATACAACTGGTACCTACGCAGCCGACGGTGTAGACTTCGCCCTCGTCCCCGACGCCACGGACCCCATGCTGAGCATCAGCGCTTCCGTTGGCACGCACCGCGCGAAACCCGGCGACGTGGTTCACCCATTCATCGAAATGGTGGCAGCGCTCGGCCAATCCGCAGACATCGAATGGACCAACGCCGATGGTGTCACCTACGCCAGATGCAACGAGGACAACTTGAACGCTTGCTCCTTCACCGTCCCCGAAGACGCCAAAGACGGCGACATGTTCCAAGCCAGACTGATGGTTGAGGCACAGATTGTGGCCTCGGCGCAGTTCGAAGTTGGCACGAACACACTCGCAGAAGACTACCAACCACAATGGGACAACATCACGGTTGAAGCAGGCAAGCAAGCCACCGCTCCTGCACCTACACTTGACGACGCCCGCTCCAAGATCAACGAGCGCCTCACCCCAAGTCAGGACGTAGCATTCGCCCGCGATGCGAAAACTCCAGACTGGGTCACCATCGCCGAGGACGGTTCGCTGACCGTCAACCCGCCAGCCGGAACGAAACCAGGGAAGCACAGCGTCCCCGTGAACGTGACGTACCCAGATACGTCGACGGAGACCGTGAACGTTGCCGTAACGGTCACGGCGCCGCCAAGCGTGGTGCCGTCCACCTCGGCTAAGCCGTCAACGTCGGCGAAGAAGCCGAACCCGCCGGTGAAGCCATCGCCTTCGGACAAACCTTCGGTCCCGGCGAAGCCAAGCCCGTCGGCGAAGAAGCCGAACCCGCCGGTGAAGCCGAGCCCGTCGGCGAAACCATCGACTTCGGCGAAGAAGCCGAGCCCGTCGGTGAAGCCGAACCCGCCGGTGAAGCCGAGTCCGTCGGCCAAGCCATCGACTTCGGCGAAGAAGCCAAGTCCACCGGTGAAGCCGAACCCGTCGGTGAAGCCGAACCCGCCGGTGAAGCCATCGACTTCGGCGAAGAAGCCAAGCCCGTCGGTGAAGCCGAACCCGTCGGTGAAGCCGAGCCCGTCGGCGAAGCCATCCACCTCGGAGAAACCTTCGACTACTCCGCGCAAGGCGAAGGCGCCGACCCTGGAAGCACTCATCGAAGGCGAAACAATGCTTCGTGGCAGCGCCGATGGTGTGAACCAAACGCTGACAGTATCGGTAACTGGGCAGAAGGAAGTTACGGTGCGAAGCGACAAGAACCGTCGCTGGAGTGTGCAGTTAGCGCAGCCACTGCGCGCGGGGGACGTCGTGAAGGTTCGTGATGCTGCGGGCAACGAAACGAAAACGACTGTTCAGGCGAAACCGACCACAGAACCTGCACCAGGTTCTTCAGCGGGCAGCATTGTGGGCATCGTGCTCGGAATTTTGGCGGTGCTGATCGGTGGTGCGGTCGCGTTTGGACTGCACACGGGTATGTTGAAGCTGCCCGGGGTGCTGCACCGATGAGGTGAGACTCGGCGATAAAACCTAAAAGGTAGTAACAGGATGGTAGCAATCCGGATTTAGGGGGACATTTTTCGGATTACTACCATCCTGTTACTACCATTTGCGCTTCTGAGGTGTTGGGGCGCCACCCACGCCGTTGATCACCCCGCTCAACTAGTCCTTCTTGGAATCTGAACCAGACTCCGAATCGGCGTCGTCGGTCTCTGGCTCGTAGCCGTCGGCCCAGGTGCCGGTTTCGTAGTCGTAGCCGACGTTTTCGCCGTCTTCGTTGGTGCGCTGGTACCAATCGGTGACGTGGGCGGCGGTGGAGTCGAAGTCGGCGCCGGCGCCTTTGCCTTCGTCGGCTTGGTTGACGGTGAGTTCGAAGTCGTCGCCGTATTCTTCGAGGCCCTTGATGACGGCGGCGCGCATGGCGGAGCGCGCGTAGGTGTTGCGGATCGCGAGTGGGTCGGTGGACAGGTCTCGGAGGAATGCGACGCCGATGAAGATCAGGATGACGGAGAAGGGCAGCGCGGAGAGGATCGTCAGGGACTGCAGGCCGGAGAGGGCGTCTTCGCCGCCGGTCAGGAGCATGACGACGGCGATGCCCATCATGCACGCGCCCCAGAACAGCACGATCAGCTTCTTCGGTGCAGGGTCGCCCTTGGAGGACATGGTGCCCATGACGACGGAGGCGGAGTCGGCTGAGGTGATGAAGAAGATGGACAGGATGACGATCAGGAGGGCGGACGTCAGGCCGTAGAAGGGCAGTTGCTCGAACATGGCGTAGAGGACGCTTTCGGTGGAGCTGGTGCCGTCGAAACCTAGGATGTTGTCCCGGTTGAAGGAGATGGCGGTGCCGCCGAAGATGGTGAACGCGAGGATGAGCACGGTCGTCGGTACGACGATGGTGACGATGACGAACTGGCGGAGCGTGCGACCGCGGGAGATGCGGGCGATGAACATGCCGACGAATGGGGTCCAGGCGATCCACCATGCCCAGTAGAAGGCTGTCCACGCTGCTTGGAAGTCGAGGGTTTCCGTGCCCCAGGTCAGGGAGCGGGACGCCATGTCCATGTACTTGTCGACGTACGCGATGGTGCCGGATGGGATCAGGTTCGTGAGGAACAGGGTCGGGCCGGTGACGAAGACGAAGAAGATCGCGCCGAGTGTCAGCGTGATGTTGATGTTGGAGAGGATGCGCACGCCCTTGGACACGCCGGAGACGGCGGAGATCATGAAGCCGGTGGACAGCAGCATGACGATGGCGATGAGCACGCCGGTGGATACTTCGATGCCGCCGACGATGGAAACGCCTTCGGTGATTTGCAGCGCGGCAATGCCGAGGGATGCTGCGGTGCCGAAGAGGGTGGCGACAATCGCGAGGATGTCAACGATCTTACTGGTCCATGTCGCCCCACCCTTGGTCAGTGGGGTGAAGATGGAGGACAGGAGGGAGACTCGGCCGCGTCGATACGTTGAGTAGGCGAGTGCGCCGCCGACGAGCGCGTAGGCCGACCATGGTGAAACGCCCCAGTGGAAGTGGGACTGCGCCATGGCTTGGTGCAGGGCTTCGGGGGTTTCGGCGTCGACAGTTAGTGGTGGTGGGGTGATGTAGTGGTTGAGGGGTTCGGAGGGGCCGAAGAAGAAGATACCGACGCCAATACCTGCGGCGAACATCATGGCGATCCACGAGAAGAAGGAGTACTCCGGCTCCTCGTCGTCCTTGCCGAGCTTGATGGTGCCGAAGCGCGAGAACGCGATGACGAGCATCAGGACGACGCAGCCGGACATGATGATGTTAAACAGCCAACCGAAGTTGTACATGCCCCAGTTCAATGCGCTGCCGGCGACCTCGCCGACGGTGTCCGGGGCGCTGATGCCCCAAATGATGAACGCGACGATGAGCACCGCTGTGACACCGAAGACGAGTTTGTCCACCCCGAATCGGTTGCGTTGTTCTTCTACGCTGATTCCCGGGACGAGTCCGGGGTGCATGTCGTCGGGGTAGGCGGGTGCAGCATTGGTGCTGGACATGAGGTTCTCCTTGAGATTGTGAGTCTCTTAGTTAACCGCATCCTGGACGATATGGCTAGTTGGGTCCGGACGTTTTCGACGGTTCACGGCGAGGAGGAGCAACGTTGTGCCGATGGTGAACGCGGAGGAAAACGCCAGGTCAACCCACCCAATGTCGGTGGGGCTGGCGTCGGGTTCGATGAAGAAGACAGAGATATTATTAAACGCGTGCATCACTACTGCGGCTTCGAGTCCGCCGGTGTACCAGACCAGGACTGAGACGCAGAGGGCGAATACGAGGATGTCGGTGAGCCCGATCCAGTTGTATTCGTGCAAAGCGACGAAGGGGATGACGGGTACCGCGTACGCCACCCACGGCGAGCGCACCCACGTGCCGACGATTTGGGGGATAGCGCCGCGGAATATGAACTCTTCCGAAGCCGCCTGAAACGGCGTGATGAGCACGTACATCAGCAGGATTGGCGTGAGGTCGATGTCTTCCCACGGCGTGGTCAGGCCGAACAGCACCAGCATGACGAGGCTGCTGCGAAACACGATTGGCCAGCGTACGCGGCCCGCCACGCTGACGAGCACCGCCGGATCGCGCCCGGCCGCTCGAGCTGCGAGAAACGCCGCCGGTAGTGTCAGCGCGAGGCTGAGCACGATGGCCAGCTGGGAGTCCATGTCGCCGGTTACGTCCAGAAACGCGACGGCTGCAAGGGTGAACGCGAGGAAGAACGCGACGAGTAGCAGCGCCTCCACGAGCCCGCGCCACCACGGCCGTTCAGCGGCGAGGAGGTGGTACTCAGGGTAGGGCTGCAACGGCGACCTCCAGCGCGATGCTCGCGGAAGCACCCGGGATCAGGGTCACGCCGCGGCGGTCTTCGCCGAGCAGCGCTGGCTCCACGCACACGAAGTGCGCCCAGTCGTCGTCGCCGAGGTCCTCGGCTACGCGGCAGACGTCGGGGCTCGGGTTCCACACCACGAGGTGGTCGGTGCCGGTGCAGGTAAACGTGAGCTCGCGGGTGGCGTCGCGGAGGACGGCGCTGGTCGCCCCGGCAATCACGGCGTCGGTCTCCTTGCCAAAGCGTAGCGATCCCTCCACCGTCTTCAACTCGCCGTCGGTTTTGTCGAGGAAGCGGGAGCCGTCGACACCCGAGAGTTCCGCTGTCGCCGCGTCGCAGGCCCAGTAGGGGTGCAGTGCGATCTGGACGGGCCGCGGGGTGGACGCGCCGTTGGTGATGGTCAGTTCGAAGCGCGAGCGGGCGTCGTCAAGCTGGGTGCGGAAGACGAGGTGGAAGTTGTCGTGGCTCACGCGCATCGTGTCGCCGTCGTGTTGCCACTCGAGGCTGGTTGCCCAGCCGTGCATCTGCTCGCCGAGGGTCTGTGCGAACCACGGGGCGACAACTGGGATGCCTCCGTGGGCCGGATTGTGCTGGGAATGAAAAAACAGTGGTTGTGTCACGGCTCCCAATGCTAGTGGGGGTATAGCATGAGGGCCATGTCTCTGTTTGCTTCCTCTCTCCACTGCGTTGATGTTCCCTTCGAGCGCGAGGGGGTGCAGCTGTTCGCGCGCATCGTGCGCGGCGCCACAACCGCGAAGGACGCGTCGGCGCTGCTCTTCCTCCAGGGAGGCCCGGGCTTCCCGAGCCCGCGCGAGCGCTTCGAGTGGATCGAGTACGCCACCAAGCGCGGCTACCAAGTGGTGCTGCTGGATCAGCGTGGCACGGGCCGCTCCTCCCGCATCGATCGCGCCATGCTTGGCGACGCCACCATCGACTTCACCCGCCTGCGCGCCGACGCCATCGTGGACGACGCGGAAGCGCTGCGCCGCACGCTGGGGCTGGCGAAGTGGGACGCGCTGGGCCAGTCCTTCGGCGGGTTCTGCCTGGTGCACTACATGCTGCGCTACCCGGAGTCGCTGCGTGCGGCGCTGTTTACGGGTGGGTTGCCCTCGATCAGCAGGGGAGTGGACGAGGTGTACGAGGCAACGTTCGCCACCGTGCGGGCCCGCCACGAGGAGCTCTTCAACGCAGTGCCGTGGGCGCAGGAGCGCATCGCGGAGGTGTGCGAGCACCTCGAGCAGCGCGAGGAGTTCCTGCCAACCGGGGAGCGGCTGAGCGCGCGGCGTTTCCGGACCATCGGCACGCTACTGGGGCAGGAGGGCGGCGCAGGCACGATCGCGGCGCTGCTCGAGGACCCCTTCCACCCGAACGGTGCGATGCGCACGGACGTGCTGGCGCAGATCGGCGCGCTGGTCAGCTACGAGTCCGGCCCGCTCTACGGGGTGATCCACGAATCCATCTACGGCGGTACCGTACCGGGCGCGACCGCGTGGTCGGCGCAGCGCGTCGCCGAGCGCACTCCCGGCTTCGGCGCCGACGAAGGGCTGCTCACCGGTGAGCACGTCTTCCCGTTCCAATTCGACGAGGACCCGGCACTGCGCCCCTTCAAGGAGGCGGCGCACGAGCTGGCGGCCAAGGACGACTGGCCCAACCTCTACGCAGGCGCTGCGGGGTTCAACGCAGTCGACCACGGGATTCGGACCGCGGCGGCCGTCTATACGCAGGACATGTACGTGCCGCGCCAGTTCTCCCTCGAGACCGCCGAGGCACTCGGCATCAACGTGTGGGAAAACGAGCACATGCAGCACGACGGGCTGCGTAAACACGGCGAGGCCGTGCTGGGCAAGTTGCTAGAAATCGTAGGCGTCTAGCTCGGCGGCGCTCGGGTAGGAGGGCTGCGCGCCGGGCTTCGTCACAGCGATCGCGCCAACCTTCGCCGCGACCTTCGCGGCCTCATCCAGGGTGTCGCCCTCAACCAGGCGGTGGCACAGCGCGCCGGCGAACGCGTCGCCAGCGCCGACGGTGTCGACGGCCTCCACACGCGGCGTATCCACCGGGCGCAAGCCCTCCGCGTCGGCGATGAGCGCCCCGGCCGCGCCGAGGGTGAGCACGACGGAGGCGAAGCCGGCGTCGAGAAGCTGCTGGGCCAGCTGCTCCGGGGTCTCCTGCGGGGAGACGCTGAGCTGCTCGAGGATGAGGCCGGCCTCGTGCTCGTTGGCGAGCAGCGGGTCGGCGGCGAGCAACGCCTCCCGATCCACCTCCACGACTGGTGCCAGATTGATGACGACGCGCGCACCGTGGGCCTGTGCCAACTCGACCGCCTTGGCGAAGCCGTCCGCGGGGATCTCGCCCTGCAGCAACACGAGCGAGGCGTCCTCGATGGCAGCGACGTGGCGCTCAACGTGGTTCGCGTCCACCTCGGCGTTCGCGCCGGGCACGACCAGGACGGTGTTCTCGCCGTCGGCCGCCACGGTGATCACGGCCAGGCCGGTGACCTCCTCTTTCTGCTCGACGTGGGTGAGGTCCACGCCCGCGACCTCCAGGAGCGCGAGCGCCGGCGCCGCGTTCGAGTCCTTACCAACCGCGCCGACCAGCGCCACATGCGCGCCCAGCTTCGCGGCTGCGCACGCCTGGTTGGCGCCCTTGCCGCCGGCGGTGAGCCCGCCGCCTTCGCCCAGTAGGGTTTCGCCCGGGTTAGGGTGGCGGGCAACGTTGACGGTGAGGTCTGCGTTAATGGAACCAACTACTACGATCTTCATACCCACCCACAGTAGCGCCTAAAACATGCTGTCGATGAGGCGCCGCGTGTATTCGTGCTGCGGATTGTGCAGGACGTCCTGGGTGCGGCCCTCCTCCACGATGCGCCCTTCGTGCATCACGACGGTGCGGGGGCACAGCGCGCGCACCACGCCAAGATCGTGGGAGACGAACACGAGGGTGGAGGAAAGCTCGTCGAGCAGGGTGATCACCTGGTTGCGCAGGGTGGCGTCGAGGGCGGAGACGGGCTCGTCCGCAAGCAGGATTTCGGGGGTGGCGGCGGTGGCGCGCGCAATGGAGATACGTTGGCGCTGCCCGCCGGAGAACTCGCGGGGCAAGCGCCGCTCGGTGCCCTCGAGACCGACCGCGGCAAGCATCTCGCTGGCCCGCCGCGTATCGACGCCCGCCTCCTCGACTGACGCCCCGACCCGCATCCGTGGGTCGAGTGAGGAATAAGGGTCCTGGAACACCATCTGGCAGCCGCCGCCAACGCGCACCTCCCCGGAGTCGACGTCGCGCAGGCCAGCGATGACGTGCAGGAGGGTGGTCTTTCCGGAGCCAGAACCGCCCACGATGCCGATACGCTCGCCCCGGCGGACCTCCAGGTTCACGTTGCGAAGGGCTTGAGTGGTGCCGCGGGTGACGGAGACGTCGCAAAGCGTGACCACGGGCACGCCCACCTCGCGCGGCGCAGTCGCGAGCGTGGGCAGCGCCGGGTTGAGTAGCGCGCGCGAGTAGGCACTGTCCGCCGGTTCGATCGCCCCGGCGCGAAACACCAGGACTTCCTGCGTCATGTGGTTGACCACGGGCATGTCGTGGGAGATGAACAGCAGGCCCATGTCGCGGCGGCGTACCACGGTGTCGATGAGGTCCAGGATTTGGCGTTGGACGGTGACGTCGAGGGCGGTGGTGGGCTCGTCGCAAAGTAAGAAGTCGGGGTCGCCGGCGAGGGCGAGAGCGATGAGCACGCGTTGGCGCTGCCCGCCGGAGAGTTCGTGCGGGTAGGCCTCGGGGCGGTCGACGCCGACTTCCTGCAGCAGGTGCCGCGGCACGACCTTGCCGATTTTTGTCAGCGGGTCGAGTGCCGTCATGGGCTCTTGGAAGACCATCGCGACGCGGGAACCGCGCACGCGGCGGCGGGTCCGCTCGGAGGTGCCGACCATTTCGACGCCGTCGACGGTGATGGAACCTTCGGCCGGGAGGCCCGTGAGCCCCATGATGGACAGCGCCGTGAGTGACTTGCCGGAGCCGGACTCGCCGATGATGCCGAGGCGCTGGCCGCGCTCGAGCGTGAAACTGATGCCGTGCAGCAGGCCCTCGATGCGGAGGTTAGAAACGTTGATCACGGTGGCCTCCTGCTACGTTGCACGCGAGAATCGTCAGCGCGATGGCCAGCGCCGGCCACAGCGCAAGGTGCGGGGCGGTGGCCAGGTAGGGCTGGCTGGCCTGCAGCATCCGGCCCCAGGACGCGTAGGGCGCCTGCACGCCGAAGCCGAGGAAGGACAGGCCCGACTCGGCCAGCACCGCCATGGAAAACGCGACCGCGATCTGGGTGATGACCACCGGCAGGATGTTCGGCAGCACGTGGCGCCACGCCACCATAATCCCAGGTACCTTGTTCAGGCGCGCGGCCAGGATGTAGTCCTGGGACATCACGCGAAGCGTGGCCACCCGCGAGACCCGGACGAACCCGGGGATACCCGCGATGCCAAGGGCGAGCACCACGATCCACATGCTGGCGCCGAACGCAGCGGTCAACGCGATGGCCAGCAGCAGCGCCGGAAACGCCATGAGCACGTCGCTGCCGCCCATGACCGCGCGCTCCGTCCAGGAGCGGCGCATGCCCGCGAGCACCCCGAGTGGTACGCCCACAAGCAGGGAGAGCGCCGCGGCACCTGCGCTCGCAGCAACGGTGTAGCGCGCGCCCATCATGATGCGCGAGAGTAGGTCGCGGCCCAGCTCGTCGGTGCCGAGCAGGTGCGTGGCGCTCGGCGCGGCGAGGCGGTCGGCGGGCATCGCCTGCAGCGGGTCGTAGGGCGTCCACACCAGTGAGAGCACCGCCACGAACGCGATCGCCCCCAGCGTCGCCCACCCAGCTATTCGTTTCGGGTTCACTTCGCCCTCCTGACACGCGGGTCAACGACCCCGTAGGCGATGTCAACAAGCGCGTTGACCAGCAGCGTGAACGCCACCAGCAGCATCATCGTGGACTGCACCGCCGTGATATCGCGGTTGCGCACCGAGTCCAGCAGGAAAGAGCCCAGGCCGGGGATGGCGAAGACCTGCTCAACCACCACGGCGCTGACCACCAGCGCGGACAGCTGGATGCCCACAACGGTGAGCACCGGCAGCGCGGCGTTGCGAAGCACGTGCTCGCGCACCACCTGTGGCATGCTCGCGCCCGTCGCACGGGCCGTGCGCACGTAGTCGCGCCCGAGCTCCTCGGACACCGCGGTGCGGATATACCTCGCCAGAATCGCGGTTTGCACTGCGGTCAGCGACAGCACCGGCAGCACCGCGTGCGCGACCGTGCCCCACCCGTTGGCTGGCAACCAGCCCAAGTGCACAGAAAACACCGCCACGGCCACAATGCCGACAACGAAGCTCGGCACCGCTATGCCCAGCTGCGTCAGTCCGGACAGCACTGTACTGTTTCGCCGCGCCAACCAGATCCCGGCCGGGAGCGCGAGAGCAAGCGAGAGCGCCATCGCGGCGACCGCCAACACCAGTGAGACCCCAGCGCGCTGCCAGATCACCGGGCCCAAGTCCGCGCCGCTTGCCAGCGACACCCCGAAATCACCGCGCAGCATCGCGACCATCCAGCTCACGTACTGGGCCACCAGCGGGCGGTCCGTCCCCAACGTGTGCGACAGCTCCGCCACCGCCTCATCCGAGGCGTTCAGACCGAGCGCGATGCGCGCCGGGTCGCCCGGGATGGCTCGCAGCAGCAGGAAGATCACCACGCTGGCGGCGGCCAGCAGCGCGAGCAGCCGCAGCAGCGTTGATGCAACGTGTTTCATCGGCGCACCTCGTTGAGTGGCAGGGAGTCGGTGACTACGTTCGGGTCGAGCCCGTGCACGCCCGGCGCGTAGAGCACGATGTTCGGCGCGTTGACCAGGGTGAGCGCCCCGGCGTCGGCCATGATGGTGTCCACCGTGGCCCGCAGGTCGCCCTGGGCCATGAGCTCGCGGGCGTGCGCCGAGTCGTAGCCGAAGTAGTAGTCCGGGTTGCCGAACATGTGCACCATGTCGCGCGGCTCCACGTGCGAGATAATCGACGCCTGATAGTCGTGCTGCTTGTGCACCTTGTTCAGCCACACCGCCGGGAACTCCACGGTGTGCAGTGTGACGCGGAAGCCGACGCTGCGGAGCTGGGAGTAGATGAGCTCGCTGGCGGTCTGCGCGTACGGCAGGCTGGGCACCTCGATGGTGACCTCAGGGGTGCGCCCAGCGAGCAGCTCGCGGGCTTTGTCGTGGTCGAAGGGGTAGTAGTTGGTACCGTTAAACCATGGGTCGGTCGGTGGAACGGGCGCGCCGCCGGTGTCGGTGGCCAGCCCGTTGTAGACCACGGCGTTCAGTGCATCGCGGTCGATGGCGTAGGCAGCGGCCTGCCGCACGGTGACGTCGTCGAAGGGTGCGGCCTTGTTGTTCATGCTGAAGATCACCTCGCCGTTGGTGGTGCCGACTGCGGTGGTGATGTCGTCTGGCAGGGCGTCGAGGAGCTGTGGCGCCTGCATCGCCCACACGACGTCCACATCGCCGACGCGCAGCGCGTTGACCGCGGCGATGGCGTCGCCGAAGTAGCGGATCATCGCGCCGCTTTCCGGCTGGGTGCCCCAGTAATCGGGCCGTGGGTCGAAGGCAATCGAGTGGCCGAGCTCAAAGGCGCGCAGCGTGTACGGCCCGGTGCCCAGCGGGTCGCGCGCAAGCCTTCCCACGGAGTCGGGCGTCATCATCGCGCCTGTCATCGTGCCCATGGACCACAGCCACTGCTCGCTCGGCGCCTTTAGCGTCACTTCGAGCGTGAGCGGGTCTACGGCACGCGCGGATGCGACCGGGTCCATGTTTTCCTTGATGCCGTTGACCCAGGAGTCTTTCACGTAGTTGATGGAGAAGACGGCGTCGCTGGCGTCGAAGGGGGAGCCGTCGGAAAATGTTACGCCGTCGCGCAGGTCGAAGGTGTAGACGGTGCCGTCGTCGCTTACGCGCCACGAGGTCGCCAACCACGGCTGGGGCTGGCCGTGGGCGTCGATACGCACGAGCGTCTCATAGATATTGCCCATCAGCGCCTGGGGTGCCGCGGCACCGCCGATGGAGGTGAAGTCGAGACCCGCAGGGGGCCCTTGCGTTGCGACGACCACATCCTCCCGCGGCGCCGCAGGACCGCACGCGGCGAGGCTCATCCCAAGCGCGGCGCCGAGCGTCGACGCCACCAGCCCGCGCGACAGGGTGCTGAAATGCATGGGTGTAGAGTCTAGCGGTCCCAGACTCCTGCGAGAATTTCCATCGAACGCAGCGCCTCTTCGTGCGTCGGGGCCTGCAGGGAAATCATCAGTTCGTCCGCGTGCGCGGTGGCGGCGAAGTCGGTGAGGTAGCCGCGGACCTGCTCACTGGTGCCAGCCGCGGTGTAGCGCAGCATGCCGATAATCTGCTGGCCCTGCGGGGAACGCATCACCTCGTCGAGTTGCTCGTCGTTGAGCATGGTGCCACGGCGCCCGATCATGGCGCGCACTCGGTTGCGGTGCACCAGGTGGGTCTGGCGCTCGGCGTCCTCGGCGGTGTCTGCCGCGGTGACGTTGACGGCCGCGATGCAGTAGGGCTCCGGGTAGCGCTCGGACGGCTCGTAGTTTTCCTTGTAGTACGCCGTGGCCTGCTCCAGCATGTTGGGGGCGAAGTGGGAGGCAAAGGAGTACGGCAGGCCGAGCTTCGCTGCCAGCGAGGCGCCGAACATGGAGGAGCCGAGGATATACAGCGGCACGTTGGTGCCTGCGCCCGGTACCGCGTTCACCCCGGCGAGCGGGGAGTTGTCGCTGAGCCAGGCCTGCAGCTCCAGCACGTCCTCCGGGAAGTGCTCGGCCGCCCGCGGGTCGCGCCGCAGGGCGCGGCCGAGCGTTTGCTGGTCGGTGCCCGGGGCGCGGCCAAGGCCGAGGTCGATGCGGTTGGGGTAGAGCTCCTCGAGCATCCCGAACTGCTCTGCAACCACGTACGGCGAGTGGTTCGGCAGCAT
Source organism: Corynebacterium sp. NML140438 (assembly GCF_001875725.1). GTDB lineage: Bacteria > Actinomycetota > Actinomycetes > Mycobacteriales > Mycobacteriaceae > Corynebacterium. The sequence goes on from NZ_MLCQ01000003.1 coordinate 74,293, forward strand.
CACGCCGCCCGCGCCGAGCCGGATGCGCTCGGTTTTCGCCCCGATGTGGGCGATGAGGACCGAGGGCACCGAAGAGACAATGCTGTGCATGTTGTGGTGCTCGGAGTACCAAATACGCGAATACTCCAGCGATTCCGCCTTCTGTGCGAATGCAACGGAGCGCTGCATTGCGTCGGCGACGGACTCGCCGGAGTATCGGGTGCAAAAATCAATCAGTGAGAGTGGAAGAGGCATGGCCCCACACTACGCGCTGATGGTCTCCGCGTGTTTTTTCGGACGGGCCAGGTCCACTACTAGACCAATTACGAACGCGATCGCCACCGGCAGGACCCAGCCAAGGCCTACCGCGTCGAGTGGAGCCCAGCTCACCAGCGGTCGCAGGGCGTCGGCACCCCAGCCCAGGGAAATGAACGTCTCGATTGCGGACCAGACCACAGCAACCCAGATCGGCAGGAAAAACGCCCAACGGAAGGCCATGCGGCGCTTGAACGCTGGCTCGACCAGGGTGACAAAGATCAGGGCGATGGCCGGCGGATACAGGAAGCCGATGACTGGGGCTGCGATCGTCATCACGAAGTCCAGACCCTGGGTCGCGATGACCATCGAGGTGATAGTGAAGATTACCGCCCACGTGCGGTAGGCACCGCCAAACTCAGTAGAGAAGTACTCCGCCGTCGCAGTAATCAGGCCAACCGCGGTAGTCAGGCATGCCAGCAACACGATCAGCGAGAAGATGACCTGGCCTGCCTGGCCCATTGTTAAGTGAGCCGCCTCTGCCAATAAGCCGGCACCATTGTCGAACCGGGTGGCATCCGGCATGATGCGGCCGATCATGCCCAGGCCGACATAAATCACCGCCAGCAGCGCGCCTGCGCCGACGCCCGCTGCGATCGTACCGTTGACCAGCTTCTTGCCCTCAGGGAAGCCCTTCGAGCGCAGTGTGGAAATTACGACAATGGAAAAGGCCAGCGCGGCGATGGAGTCCATCGTCAGGTAGCCCTCCAGCAGGCCGGTCGGGTACGGGCCGGACTGGTACTGCTCCGAAGGGGCGGATGGCTCAGCGCTCCAGCGTGACAGGGAGACGGCGATCATCACGACCAGCAGGATGACCAGCGCCGGGGTGAGGAACTTGCCGAGCTTTTCCATAATGGTGTTCGGGTTCCAGCTCAGCGCCAGGGCGATGCCGAAGAAGATGACGTTAAACACGCCGGAGGCGAAGAGCCCAGAGACGTTGAACAACGGGGTGATGGCCGTTTCCATCGAGACCGCGCCGGTACGTGGCAGCGCGTAGAACGCACCGATGGACAAGTAGGCGAGCACAGGGAATGCGACGCCGAAGATGCTGCCGGCGCGCTGCGCGAGGTCGCGCACGTTCGCGCCGGACAGCGCAATCGCGATGACCGCCAGCACCGGCAGCAGCGCGCCGGTGCTGAGGAAGCCGAGGATAGCAGGCCAGAAGTTATCGCCTGCCAGTACGGCCAGGGTTGGTGGGAAAATCAGGTTGCCGGCTCCGAAGAACATGGAGAACAGCGCCAGCGCGGTGACGATGACCGCCTGGGTGGAGTTCCCCTGTTTCGTGCCCGTGTGAGCGTTCTGTGTGTGGTCCATTGCCACACAGTACAACACACAGCGAAAAAATGGGAAATCTTTTCCATTCTGTGAGACGTTTATACGAGTGTTTCGATCGCCCTTAGCGGAATCTCCACCCAATCAGGGCGGTTGTTCGCCTCGTACACCACCTCGTACGCCGCCTTGTCCACCACGTACGCAGCGAGAACTGGATCCTCACTCGCGGGGGCAGTGCCGTAGCCTTCCAGCAGCTTTTCGACGTGCTCCCGCTCCCAGGCAGCGTCAAAGTTGCCCACAGCCGCGGCATACCCGTAGGAGCGGATCATCCCGGCGACATCGCGCAGCGGGTGATCGGGCAGGCGGCGCTCCTGCAGGGGACGCGCGGGCTCGCCCTCGAAGTCGATGAGGAACCACTGCGAGTCCGTCTTCAGTGTCTGCCCAAGGTGGAGGTCGCCGTGGACGCGCTGCGTGGTCAGGGATGTAGCGGCGGTGCTGGCGGAGCTGGCGTCGAGAAGCGAGTAGAGCTTCAGGATGCGCTCGCGGTACTGCTCGAGCACCGGGGCGCGCTGAATGTAGGAGTCAAGGTGCCGCGTGAGCCGCGTGCGCAGCGCCGACGGGCTGGCAGTCTCGGTGGGGAAGGCGTCGGCGAGCGCGGTGTGTACCTGGCGGATCGCGGTACCGAGCGCCTTCGTATCGTGTGCGTCGAGCTTGCCTTCCGTAGCAAGCACGAACCCGTCAGTGCCGCCTACGATGCAGTCCTGCTGCATCGCCAGGGTTTGGCCATCGCGGGTCGCGTAGCCGCGCACTGCGGCGACGGCAGGGCAGTCCGCGATCTGGCTCAAAAGCTCCACATCCGGGTTGAGTCCGTCCTCGAGGCGGCGGAACACCTTCACAATGTGCTCGCCAACCACCAGCGAGGTGTTTGACTGCTCGGCACCGAGCGGACGGGCTCCGGCGGAGTCGATGGCGCCCTCCACCGCGCCAAACTTTGCGACGTTGGCCAGGTAGGCCTCGGCGCCCTCTGGGGTGTGCAGGACGTCGCGGGTGCCGGTGGCGTCGACAAACACTTGGTAGTGGTCGACCGTGCCGCCGTGGTGCACCGCGAGAATCTGCCAGGTGAAGCGTTCCCCGGTTGTGGGGGAGGTGACATCTTCCGCGGCGACGACATCGATGGCGTCAACCGGCTCGGACTTCGCGCCGTAGAAGCGCTGCGCAGCAATATCAATCATGTGACCAATGTTAGGAGATATCGAACCAGAAGAAGCCATGAGGCGCGAGTGTGCTCAGCCACGGTAACTCGCCGATGGCCGGGAACTCCTCGCCGCCGGTCAGCTCGCGGGGCACCACACCGTTGTAGCGCGACAGATCCATCTCGACGGCCTGCGGGCGCGAGGACATGTTGTGCACGCACAGGATCCGCTCTCCCTCGTACTCGCGGATAAACGCCAACACCTGCGGGTTCTCGTGATCAACCTCGATGTAGGAGCCGCGCCCGAACGCGCGGTACTGTTTGCGGATCATGATCATCTGGCGCACCCACTGCAGCAGCGAGTTCTCCAGCTTCATCTGGGACTCTACGTTGACGATGTCGTAGCCGTACTGGTCGTTGCGCACCGGCGGCAGGTAGAGACGCTCCGGGTCCGCCTTGGAAAAGCCACCGTTGCGGTCGTTCGACCACTGCATCGGGGTACGCACACCGTCGCGGTCCGGCAGCCAGATGTTGTCGCCCATCCCGATCTCGTCGCCGTAGTACAAAAACGGCGACCCAGGCAGGGACAGCAGCAGCGCGTGCGCAAGCTCCAGACGGCCGCGGTGCCCACCCAGCAACGGCGCAAGCCGCCTGCGGATACCCACGTTCGCCCGCATCCGTGGCTCGAACGCATAGTTTTGGTACATGAACTCGCGCTCCTGGTCCGACACCATCTCGAGCGTGAGCTCGTCGTGGTTGCGCAAGAACATACCCCACTGCGCGGACTCCGGAATCGGAGGCGTCTCACGCAGGATATCGACGATCGGCTGCGCCAACTCCTGGCGGATCCCCATGAAGATGCGCGGCATGACTGGGAAGTGGAACGCCATCTGGCACTCGTCACCCTCGCCCTCACCGAAGTAGGCGACGACCTCCTCCGGGAGCTGGTTTGCCTCCGCAAGCAGGAAGCGCCCCGGGTACTCCTCATCAAACATCGCGCGGACCTTCTTAATGAACCCGTGCGTCTCCGGCAGGTTCTCCGACGACGTGCCCTCGCGCTCGAAGAGATACGGGATAGCGTCGAGGCGGATACCGTCCATCCCCAAGTCCAGCCAGAAGCGGATGACGTCCAAAATCTCTTCCTGGACCGCCGGGTTGTCGTAGTTTAGGTCCGGCTGGTGGGAGAAGAAGCGGTGCCAGAAGTACTGCTTGCGCACCGGGTCGAAGGTCCAGTTGGACTCCTCGGTGTCGATGAAGATGATGCGGGTGCCGGCGTACTTCTCCGGGTCATCCGACCACACGTAGTAGTCCCCGTACGGGCCGGAGGGGTCGCGGCGGGACTCTTGGAACCAGGGGTGCTGGTCGGAGGTGTGGTTGATCGGAAAGTCGGTGATGATGCGGATGCCGCGGCGGTGGGCGGCGTCGATCAGGGAGACGAAGTCTTCCACCGTGCCGAACTCCGGCAACACCTTGCGGAAGTCCCGGATGTCGTAGCCGCCGTCCTTCAGCGGTGAGTCGTAGAACGGTGGGATCCAGAGGCAGTCGACGCCGAGCCACTGCAGGTAGTCCAGCTTGGACTCGAGGCCCTGCAGCGTGCCGGAGCCGGTGCCGTTCGGGTCGAAGAAGGCGCGGACCAGCACCTCGTAGAACACCGCGTCCTTGTACCACTCTGGGTCAGGGCGCTCCCACGGCTCGGCGGCAGGGGTCGGCGTGGAGAAGTCGGTGGCTTGCGGGGTAGGGAGTTTCGCGTTTTCGTCCATGCCTCCTCACAGTAGCTTGATTGCCTCAGCCATGCGCCGGACGGCCTCCTGCAGGATCTCGGGCGAGGTGGCGAAGTCAGGCTGCCCTCACTCGCCACAGGCTCGCAGGGTTGCTACTCCTCCTCGTTGTCGTCGGAGTGGAAGCCGAACGCCTGTAACCTGGCGCGATCCGCCGCAGACGAGGAAGCGGTGAGCTGTAGCAGCTCTGAATAAATACCGCCAGAGACCGCGAGCTCCGCAGGGGTTCCAATTTCGTCGATGCGGCCGTCGCGCAACGTGATAATGGTATCGACGTCCGCGATGGTGGACAGCCGGTGCGCGATCATGATGGTGGTGCGGTTCTCCATCAACGCGTCGAGTCCGGCTTGCACGGCGCGCTCCGCCTTCGTGTCGAGGGCGGAGGTGGCTTCGTCGAGAATCAAGATTGGGGCGTCCTTGAGCATTGCCCGTGCGACGGCGACGCGCTGGCGCTGCCCGCCGGACAAACGCAGGCCGCGCTCGCCGATGACGGTGTCGTAGCCGTCGGTGAACTTCATGATGAAGCCGTGCGCGTTGGCACGTTTGGCCACCGCGACTACCTCGTCCATCGTCGCGTCCGGCTTGCCGTAGGCGATGTTTTCAAACACGGTGCCAGAGAACAGCGCTGCCTCCTGGAACACCACGCCCGTGGTCGCGCGTAGCTTTTCGACGCCCAGCTCCGCCAAGTCCTTCCCACACACCTTCAGCGTGCCCTCCTGGATGGGGTAGAGGCCCAGCAGCAGGTTGACGATGGTGGACTTGCCGCCGCCGGACTCGCCGACCAGGGCGATCTTCTCCCCGGCGTGGGCGCTGAAACTCATGTCGTGGATGACGGTCTCGCCGGGCTCGTACTCGAAGATGACCGAGTCGAACTCCACGACAGGTTCGCGGACCGGCAGCGGGCGGTGCTCCTCAACGGTAAGCTCCGGCACACCTGAGGTCTGGGTTGCGGCGACGAGCTCGCGGTTCGCGGTCGGCTCCACCAGCTCGTCCATGACCTGGAAGTAGTCGCGGGAACCTGCGACGGCGCGCTGCGCGCTGTCGACGATCCAGCTCAGCATCATCACCGGCTGGCGGGCCATCGTGACCAGTTGGATGAGCATGACCATGTCACCGATACTGAAGTGGCCCTGGATGGTGCGCACGAACAGGATCATGTAGATCCCCATGAAGATCAGCGACATCGCCAGCCCGCGCAGGGCGTCCATGGAGTGCCACCAGCGCGACTGCGGGCGGGTGATGCTCACCGTGTTGTTGTAGTGGTTGCCGAATTTGTCCAGCTCGCGCACCTCGGCCACGTACGACTTTGTGACCTTGACCTGGCCGACGACCTCCGCGAAGCGCCCGTTCGCTTCGTCGATCTGCGCGTTCTTTTCTGCTTCCCACTTCTGCCACCGCTTCGAGGTCAGCGCCGTCAGCCACGTGTAGATGGGGAAGAGTGCCAGCAACAGCAGGGTCAGCGGCCAGTAGTAGAAGGACGTGATGATGAGGATGGCGATGATCTGGATGATCATCGGCAGGAAGTTGTTGGAGAAGGACTGTATGAACTGCGTCACCGTAGCAATCGAGCGGTCCAGCCTGGCAATGATGGTGCCGGTGACCTGGGTGTCGAAGTAGCGCTGTGGCAGCGAAAGCAGCTTGGCGAAGTAGCGGGTGGACAGGATCTGCCGGATCCTCGCCGCCATGACGTCGCCGAGGTAGCCGGAGACGTTCTTCGCCAGCTCGCTGAGCGAGGTTGCGATGAACAGCGCGAACGCGAGCCACAGGACGGTGCGCACTGGGTCGGCGGGAGCGGCGGCTGACTCGTTGATGGCGTCGACAATGGTGTCGGTGGCCTCGCGCACGATGAATGGCGAAATGAGCCCGAGGCCTGCCACAATCGTCGAGATCACAACGATGGCGAGGTAGAACGGCCACAGGGCAGAAGCGCTTTTTAACACACGGGTGAGAGATTGCATAGGTGGCCCAGCGTAGCGCGACCGGGAGATACTCGTACAATAGTGACCAATTGTTTTCGCTTGAACCATACGAAAGGGCACTGATGCGCCACCACACACTGTCAGCTGCGGCCTTGCTGCTCGTTACTACTCTCACGCTGGGCGGGTGCGTGTCAGAGGATGACACTGCAACCCCCACTGACATCGAGGTGACGACGCCCACTGGCGCCCCACAACCCGAGTTTCACCAAGAATTCGTGGACCCGGTGGTGTCCAAGGAGATCACCGGCAAGCGCGTCGATGACCCGAAGATGAAGCTGTCCTACAAGTGGCAGGGCAGCAGCTACGGCGCCGGCTCCGGCGGCATCATTGTCGTTGCGGTGACGAACAAGAGCGACGTTCCAATGCCAGTTGATGTGCTCAAGCCGAAGCTGCGCTACAACACCGGCAACAACAAGTTTGTCGACGCCAACCCCATCAGCGCCGAGCAGGCCGGGGTCGACATCCTCGGCGTCGACCGCCCGTTGGGTCCGGGGGCGACCACGAACGCGAAGTACGCCTTCGACGTGACCCCGGACGGCCTCTGGGACGCGGAGTTCACGATCGGTAACGTCACGTTCAAGGGGAACCTGAATAACTAATGCGCGAAGAAGTAATCCTGCTCGGCGACGACGGGGCTCCGATCGGGGCCGCGGACAAGGCCGAAGTCCACACTGGAGACACCCCGCTGCACCTGGCGTTTTCTTGCTGGCTGTTTAACGAGGCTGGTCAGCTGCTGCTCACCCGGCGCGCATTAGGAAAGAAGACGTGGCCAGGGGTGTGGACGAACTCGTTTTGCGGCCATCCCGGCCCCGGCGAGGACGTGCCGGCGGCGATCCTGCGCCGCTCCATAGAGGAGCTGCGCCTTCCGGAGGGCGCCGTGCTGGACGTGACGCCGGTGCTCCCGGAGTTCCGCTACCGCGCGGTGGACTCTTCCGGCATCGTCGAGTACGAGGTCTGCCCGGTCTACTCAGCGTGCCTGGCGCCGGGGCACGAGGCCTTGGACCCGAACCCGGACGAGGTGGACTCGTGGCACTGGGCGGACCCCGCCGACGTTGTCCGCGCGGCGGACGCCACCCCGTTCGCGTTTTCGCCGTGGCTGGTCGAAGAGCTGGCGGATAAGCGGCTGCGCGCTGTGCTGGAGCGCGCCGGGCGCTAACCTACTGGTTGAACGCCGCCCGCACGTGGCGCAGCGGATCCTCCACAACCGTCGTCGTGTCGGCGCTGAGCGAGGCGCGCAGGACCTGGCGATCCGGCCGGTAGGTGGGCCAGTCGGCCTGCCCGCTGCAGATGTAGCCGTAGATGAGCTGGCCGATGTAGGTCGTGGGCTCCCCGAAGAGTGCCTCGAGCTCGTAGCTGTGGCCGAGCGGGGTGTCCGCGCAGAACTCGATCTGGCGGATGTCGGCGGGGCCGTGCTCGCAGGCGTCGTCGACCCAGCGACGGATCAGTGCGTCCGATAGGAACCTGCCCGCGAGTTTGCCGGGGTCCGTGGTTCGTGCGGCCTCGATGTAGTTGCGCCGGGCCGCCGCGCTTTTGGCGCCGAAGAATCGGCCGAAGCAGCGGATGAACGTGGCACCAAAGGCGTTGAAGCCCTCGCCGGACTGGTGGAACTCCTCGCGGGTGGAGGTGACCACGATTGGTACGTCGGCGAGCTCCGCAGGCTCGAAGGGTGCCGGGCCAAGGGCGATGTCGTGGAAGTACTGGGTGCGGAAGCGCTGGTAGGCGCGCTCAATGGCGTCCGGGCGGCGCTCGGCCAACCAGTTGAGGTCGAGGCGCGTCAGCGGCGTGCCGAGCGCCCCGCGCGCCGCCCACTTGCGCTTAGCAAAGGGCACGCGCGGAAACGCGGGGGACAGCGCCAGCACGCGCCGGAACGCTCCCTGGAAGTGGTCGCGGCGCGCCAGCCAGAGCGCCAGCGCCGCCCCCGCCGAGTGCCCGACCAGGGTGACGTTGGTTGGATCGCCGCCGAAGTGCTCGATGTTGCGCAGCACCCACCGCAGCGCCTCCTGGCAGTCTTCCACCGCACGGAACGACGTGTCGTTAGGGAAGGGGAGCAGCCCAGGGAATTTTCGACGATACCCCACCCGCACCTGCACGACGCCCTGCTGCGCAAACGCCTCCGGCTGGGAGGTGGTCTCGCAGTGGTTGCCTTCCTCGAAGCGGCCGCCGTGCAGATAGACCATCACCGGGTAGTCGTCGAGGGCCCGCGCCGTCGCCGGGGTGGTGATGCTCAGTCCGATGGTGTCTGGGTGCGGCGTGGTGGCGTCGATGAGATGACCCTCGGGGGCGGGGCGTGGGGGATCGAAGGGGACGTCGATACGCGAGTAGGGGATGGAGTAGAACTCGCGGGTGGCTGTGGTGGCGGTGCCGGTGATCGCGCCGGCGGGGCAGGTGATGGTGACGTCCATGACAGGCCAGTCTAAACGCTTCCGCCAAGTTCCTCGACGAGCTGCCGAAGGTGACTTATGCTAGTGAGTGATTATTGTCTTTCTTCTGTAGGAATGAGTTGTCCCAAATGACAGATACCCAAGCACGCATCACCGAGTACTGGGCAGGCCGGGCTGAGGCATACCATCGCGAACACAGGACAGCAGAGCGCGCCAAGGCAGACCGCGCAGCGTGGACTGACATCTTCAAGCGCTACATGCCGCAGGACGCGGTTCGCGTGTTGGACATGGGCACGGGTGACGGCTACATTGCGCACATCATTGCGGAGCTCGGCTACGCGGTCGTCGGCGTGGATGCGTGCGAACCAATGCTCGATGAGGCCCGCGACGAAGCGGAGCTCCGCCAGGAGGAAGGCATCAACACCCCACTGTTTGCCGAGGTCGACGTGACGGACCTGCCCCCGTCCTTCTACGACTTCGACGTCGTTGTCAGCCGCTACCTGCTGTGGACCCTGCGCGAGCCGACGGAAGCGATCCGCGGTTGGACCGAGGCACTGAAGCCCGGCGGTCTGGTCATCGCAGCGGACGCGACCTGGTTCCCGAACGGGATCTCGAAGGACACGCAGGTCATTTCCGATAATGGACCGGACTCCTTCGTGCTGACCTACACCGAGGACGTACTCGAGGAGCTGCCGTTGGCGACGGCCGACTCCCCGGAGGCATACGCAGAGGTCTTCCGCGTTGCTGGCCTGGAGGACGTCGAGGTTGTTGAGCTGCCGGAGATTGCCAAGATCGACGAGGAGTTCGGCGCGCCGCAGGGACATGAGTCGCGCCCGACCTTCCTGGTGATTGGCCGCAAGTCGGCCTAACTCGCACTCCAAGTAGGATGGGGTGCCATGACTGACAATCCGTTGTTGCACCCGTCCGAACTGCCTTATGGGCTGCCTGATTTCCAGGCGATCCGCCTTGAACACGTACTGCCCGCTTTCGAGCGGGCGCTCGTGCTGCATGAAGAAGAAATTGCCCGCATTTGCGCCGAGGACACCCCGACGTGGGAGAACACCGTCGAGGCGCTGGAGCGCGCGGGCAGCGACTTAGAGCGAGTCTTGGCATGGTTTTTCAACCTGCAGGGCACCGACGGTTCGCCTGAGTTTGACCAGGTCGCGGACGCGATCGTGCCGCGCCTGTCCGCGCATACGGACGCGATCTACCAGAACCAAGAACTTTATGGCCGCCTGCGTGCGGTGGAGGCCCCGGCGGACGAGGAGTCGCGCCGCCTCTACGACCTGCTGCTGCGCCGGTTCACCCGCCGTGGCGCGGAGCTCGACGAGGCAGGCAAACAGCGCCTGCGCGAGCTGAATCAGCGCCTTTCAGAGCTTTCCGAGCAGTTCGGCCGCAACCTGCTCGCGGACACGACGAAGCTCGCGGTGCGCATGACCCGCGACGAGCTGGCGGGCCTGAGCGAAGAGCAGCTCGCCGCCTACCGCGACGCAGAGGACCCAGGCAACCCAGACGCCTACGTCGTGCCGATCGAGCTGCCGACGACCCAGTCGCTGCAGGCCGAGCTTGAGTCCAGCAGCGCGCGCCACAAGCTGTTCGACGCCTCCCGCCAGCGCGGCCGCGACACCAACAGTGCGCTCGTGATCGAGTCGGTGCGGCTGCGCCAGGAGCGCGCGAAGCTGCTCGGCTTCGCCACGCATGCCGATTACGTCATCGCGGAGGAAACCGCGGGCAGCGCCGCCGCGGCCCGCAAACTTATCAGCGACCTCGCACCGGCCGCCGCGTCAAACGCCGCCGCGGAACGCAAGCTCGCAGGCGAGCTGGCAGGCATGGAGCTCGACGGCGCCGACTGGCCATACTGGGAAGCGCGCCGCAGGGAAGAGGCCTTCTCCGTCAACGACGCGGAGCTGCGCAAGTACTTCCCGCTGCAGCAGGTGCTGCGCGACGGCGTCTTCTACGCCGCAAACTTGCTCTACGGTATCACGGTGACGCAGCGCGAAGACCTGCACGGCTACCGCGACGACGTCCAGGTGTGGGAGGTCAAAGAGGAAGACGGCACCGGCATTGGCCTGCTGCTGACGGATTACAGGGCGCGGACGTCGAAACGCGGGGGAGCGTGGATGAGCTCCTTTGTGGACCAATCGACGCTGACCGGCACGAAGCCAGTAGTGGTCAACGTGATGTCGCTGACTTCCGACCTGCTCACGATCGACGAGGTCACGACCGTCTTCCACGAGTTCGGCCACGCGCTGCACGGGCTGCTGTCCAACGTGCGCTACCCGACGCTCTCCGGCACCAACGTGCCGCGCGACTGGGTGGAGTTCCCCTCCCAGATCAATGAGAACTACGCGTTCGCGCCCGAGATTATCCGTAATTACGCGCGCCACGTGGACACCGGGGAAGTCATCCCCGACGCTCTGTTGGAGGCCGTGCGCCAGTCCCGGACTTTCGGGCAAGGCTTCGCCACCGCGGAATACCTGGCGGCCTGCGCGATTGACCTGGCCTGGCACTCACTCGACGGCGAGGTGCCCGAGGACATTGACGCCTTCGAGCAGCGCGCACTCGAGAAGGTTGGCCTAGACGTCGAGGGTCTCGAGCCGCGCTACCGCTCAACGTGGTTTAACCACATCTTCGCGGGCGGGTACTCGGCGGGCTACTACTCCTACCTGTGGGCGGAGGCGTTGGACGCCGACGGCTACCAGTTCATCGAGGAATCCGGTATCAACCGGGACAGCGGCCAGCGCTTCCGCGACACGGTGCTCTCGGTTGGTGCCGCGCGCGACTACGCCGAGGCCTACCGCGCCTTCCGCGGCCGCGACAAGGACACCCGCGCCCTGCTGGTCCGCCGCGGGCTCGAGGGCAGCGATGTTTGATCTGTCGCCGTGGCTGCAGACGCCACTGATCCTGCTGGTGGCGCTGCCGCTCGCGGGGGTGGCCTCGTGGGCGATGCTGCGTTTGAGTGACTGGATCGCGTACAAAATTTCGAAGAAGTAAGGTGGTCAACTATGGCCAACCCTGAAGAACTCCGCAGACGCGATCAGCAGCTTCCGAAGCAGAAACGCAAATACCCACAGTCCCGCGTTACACAGGCACTGTGGGTGATGATTGCGCTGGTCGTCGTCGCGGCCCTGGCCGGGCTGTTCTAGCGCTCTAGCGTTTCGACGCCTCCGCGACCCGACCGAACAGCTCGATACTCGGCAGGTCCTCGATGAGGACCGCCTTGCCGTTGTTGTCCGTCAGCGGGATGCACCAGTTGGAGTACTGCTCCGCGTTGGTACCCGGCTGGTTCTGGATGCGGGTATCGCCGACCATATCCACCAGGTTCGTCACCGTCATCGCCGATGGGGTAGCGGCGATGAAGCGGGTAAGGCCGACGAGCAGGTCCTCCACGTCGACGTCGCGCGCGAATTCCTCTGCGCTCAGGTGCGTGAACTCGGTGTGCTCGAGGGAGGTGCCGTGGAAGTGGCCGTCCTCGCGCACGCGGTCAAGCACGCGGGCCTGCCACTGGTGGTCGTTCTCGTTGAGCTCTTCGAGGGGCTCTTCGATCAGGCCGAGCTCGTCGCGCAGAATGTTGTGCGCGAACCGCAGGTAGCCAGCGGTCGGCGGCAGGTCATGCGTGCCGACGGCCGACAACGCCAAGCGGCGGTAATCCCAGGTGTGGAGCGGGGAGCCGTCGTCGTACGACTCGAACCACAGCACCGTCGTGCCAAGGATGCCCTTGTCCTGCAGGACGTCCTGGACCCACGGCTCAAACGTGCCCAGGTCTTCGCCTACCACCACGGCGTTCGCACGCTGCGCCTCGAGCACCAGGGTGCCCACCATGGCCTCGTGGTCGTAATTCATGTAGGTGCCGAACATCGGGGAGACGTTTCGTGGCATCCAGAACAGGCGGAAGAGACCAAGGATGTGGTCGACGCGGATACCGCCGGAGTGGCGCAGCACAGTGCGCAGCAGCTCACGCCACGGCTCGTAGCCGGCCTCGGCGAGCGCCTGCGGGTGCCATGGCGGCTGCGACCAGTCCTGGCCCTGCTGGGAGTACTGGTCCGGCGGGGCACCGACGGACGCCTCGGGGACGAGCACGTTGGCGAGCGTGTTGGCGTCGGCACCATCGGGGTGGATACCCACGGCGAGGTCGGTCATGATGCCGACCTTCATGCCCGCTGCCAGCGCTTTGTCCTGGGCGCGGCGACGCTGCTCGTCGGCGATGAACTGCAGCCACATGTAGAAGCGTGTGAGTTCCTCGAGTTCCTCGTCGAGCTCGTGGCGCGACGGCGCGGTCTCCATCGCCTCCACTGCGCACCAGCGGGCGAACTCCTCGAGGCCTTCGCCCTCGTCGAGGCAGAAGAGCTCGAAGTCGTGGGTGCGGCGCTCATCGGCGCAGGCGATGAAGAACAGCTCGCGAAGTACGGCGAGCTTCGTCTCGAAGATTTCGTTGCGACGCAGCGGCTCCGCACTACGGTTGCGCGCCTTCAGTGGAGCGACCATGCGCTCAATCTGGGCCTTCGCGTCCTTGTCCAACTTGTAGTACTCATCAACCGCTTCAACAGAGATGTAGATGGGGTTGACGAAGCGGCGCGACGTCGGCAGGTACGGGGAGTCCTCGATCGGCGGGATTGGCTGCGCGGCGTGCACCGGGTTGATCAGCAGGTAATCAGCGCCCTGCTCAGCCAGCAGCACCGCGAGCGTACCGAGGTCTTCGAAGTCGCCGATGCCCCAGGACTGCTCGGAGCGCACCGAGTACAGCTGCGCCATCACGCCGAAGACCGGATTGTCGATGTAGCGCTGGTTGCTCTCTAGACGGGCCGGAACGACCAGCAGCGGGCAGGAGTCCTTAAAGTTGTCGGACTCCAGGTGCAGCGTGTGGTAGCCCGGGGGCAGGTTGCCCGGCACGTGGAAGGTGGCCTCGCCCCAGACCACGCCGGCGACGTCGGCAGTTGGTGGCGCCCAGTTTTCGTCCTGGTAGGTCTCGCGCGGGGTGCCGTCCTCAAGCTGGATCCAAGTGTGGGCTGGGTGGCCGTCGTGCACGTGGACGTTGAAGTGGCGCTCCTGCCCGGCCGTGGCCACAACGCAGGGCGGCAGCGGGCGGGTTGCCCAGTACTGGTGCCTGGCGTGAATGAGGTGGTGCAGCTCCTCGTCGGAGGGGGCGTCGCTAATGTTGACGCCCAGGGCCTGCAGCAGAGAGATGAACGATTCCGGCGGCGGGGTGGTCATCGCACCGTTGGAAGCGCGGTAGCTTGTGCCGAACCCGTACGCGGAAGCTAACGAATGGAGTAGTTCTACGTTGGTCACATCAACCCATTGTGCCAAAGAACTGATGTTTTGCAGAGTGGAGCTCACGCAAAAGGTAGTTTCTGTCAGGTAACCTTGCCAACCATGGCTTCAGAAACGTACACAACTCCGCTCGGATTCAAGCTGAGTTCCACTGACACCTGCCTGTCGGCGCTCGTGGATATCTGCACGAAAAAGCCTCACATCGTGCTGTTTTCCCGCCCACGTAATTACGACTGGGTCAACGTGACGGCGGGGGAGTTCCTCGAAGAGGTCTACGAAACGGCCAAGGGGCTCATCGCAAACGGCGTCGAGCCGGGCGACCGCATCGCGGTGCTTTCCTCCACCCGTTATGAGTGGTCCCTCGTTGACTTCGCCATCTGGGCAGCGGGAGCGGTCAGCGTCCCGATCTACCCGTCGAGCTCCATGCACCAGATCCAGTGGATCCTCGAGGACTCCGGCGCCGAGATCGCCTTCACCGAGTCGCGCGACCACACCCAGCTGTTGAGCGCCTTCCTCCTCCAGGAAGACGGCAAGCCGCGCCTGAAGGACTCGAGCTCGAAGCTGCGCAAGATCTACGAATTCAATGCCGCCGGGGTCGAAACCATCAAGTTCGAGGGCAGGGACGTCGAGCAATCGCTTGTCGACGCCCGCTCCGCCTCCCTCACCCACGACGACCTCGGGTCCATCGTGTATACCTCCGGCACCACCGGCCGCCCGAAGGGCGTGGCCTTAACCCACGGCAACTGGGCGCACCAGACCTGGGCGCTGATCAAGAACGACATCGGTGAGGTGGCCCGCCCCGGCAAGCGCGTCGTTACTTTCTTGCCGCTGGCGCACGTGCTGCAGCGCGCAGTCAGCCTCGCGCTGACGATGGCGGGCGCTACCCAGTCCCACTGGGCCGATACCCACACCCTGACCGTGGAGCTGCAACGCGCCCAGCCGAACATGGTGCTCGGCGTGCCGCGCGTCTTCGAGAAGGTCCGCAATGCGGCCTATAACAAGGCCGCGGACGGTTCCGCCATCGGCAAGGCTGCGTTCCTTGAGGCGGAGAAGACCGCCATCGAGTACTCCAAGGCCATGGACACCCCCGAGGGGCCGAGCCGGATACTCAAGGCGAAGCGCCGCGTCTTCGAGCGCGTCGTCTACTCCAAGATCAAGGAGGCCATCGGCGGCTCCGTGAAGTACGGCATCACCGGCGGCTCCGCCATGAGCGCCGACTTGCTGCACTTCTTCCGCGGCATCGGCATCCCAATCTACGAGGGCTACGGGCTCACCGAAACCTGCGCCGCATCCTGTGTCAATAACAAGAACGCCAACAAGATTGGCACCGTCGGGCGCCCGGTCAACGGCTACCAAGTCCGCACCAACGACGACGGCGAAATCGAATTCAAGGGCCCCGGCGTCTTCGACCGCTACTGGAATAACAAAGCCGCCACCGAAGAAGCCTTCACCGAAGGCTGGTTCAACACCGGCGACCTTGGCGAGGTTGACGACGAAGGCTACGTGCGCATCACCGGCCGCAAGAAAGACCTCATCGTCACTGCCGGCGGCAAAAACATCTCACCGGGGCCGATGGAGGACATCATCCGCCAGGACCCGCTGATCTCCAACGCGCTCGTCGTCGGCGACGGCAAGCCGTTCGTCGGCGTGCTGGTCACGCTCGACGAGGAGGAGCTGCAGCGCTGGAAGTCCACCCACAACATCCCGGAGAACCGCAAACTCAGCGACCTCGCCGGCGACCCCGTCCTGCGTGCCGAGGTGCAAGACGCCATCAACGTTGCCAACGGGACCGTCTCGCACGCCGAGGCGATCAAGAAGTTCCGCATCCTCGACCGTGACCTGAGCGAGCAGGCAAACGAGATGACGCCAACCCTCAAGGTGAAGCGCAATGTGGTGTTCGAGCGCTTCCGTGAGGACATCGACAAGCTCTACGAGCGCTAAGCCCCCGGCGCGCCTCAACCCGTGGGGCGCGCCCATGGCTTAACATTTCCATCGACTTTTGATCCGTACTTCCTGTGAGCCAGAAGGGGGCTATTCGTGCATAAAACTGCAGCGATGCTACGCCACCGTGAGCTGACACAGGAGATTTACAACATCGGCGACGAAGTCGCTGAATACACGGAGCACCTCGCCGAAGCAGTCGCAGACTATGACGGCGAACTTACCGACGACTGCCTCGCCGAATTCGTCGAAATCGTCGACGATGCCCGCAACGATGCCCGCCGCATCGTCGGCGAACTCATCGGGCTTCGCCAGGCGCTGACGACCGGGATGCGCGCCGGGGTACTCTCCGCCTCCTACCGGCCGGAGGAGAAGATCCCCGAGCCCGAGTTTCTCGACGCCGCCGGCCTCGAAGACCTCTTCCCGCTCCAGGCACCGTTTTCTGTGCAGACCATGCAGGACGCCCTTGTCGGCCGCACGGACCTGACGGTGCAGCACCTCGGCGAAATCGTGCAGTACACGCTCGAGCAGACCGAGATGGTTGCCAGGGAACTGGGCGCCGTGAGCCTGCCACACCTCTACGCGAGGGTCGGCGAGCTTGTGGAGGCCGCCGTCGACGGCTGGATGGAAACCGTCTGCATCGACCACCCGGCGTTCGTGCGCACGATGCGCGGTGTCGCCCCGCCGCAGTTCCTCGAGGAGCGCGCCCGGGTGGATGCCATCGTGGCGAAGGTGGCCGCGAAGCGCCGCCGCCGCGGAGCGTAGGTTCAAATGGACGGAGCCGGAACCCTGAAGCCCCTCCTGCCGCCTCCTGCACGCAAAAAGTTCCCGGCACAATGGTGATCGCAGGAACGTTCTTCGTTGACACACGTCGCGAGCTGGGGGAATGCAAGTGCTGGTCGACCGGAACCGCCCCCGAACGCAAAATCGTTCCCGGGCTCGGGAACAATTTCAGCTGCGGCCGTGCGGAATTCGCAAACTGGGCCCGGGTCTGCTGCAATTGCGAGGTATGAACACAGCGCAGCAATCACAGCCCGACTTCGGCGTCTATATCCACGTGCCGTTCTGCGCAACGCGGTGTGGGTACTGTGACTTCAATACCTATACGCCGTCGGAGGTGGAGAGCTCCCACGCGGAGTACCTGGTGGCGCTGGAAAGGGAGCTGGAGCTGGCGGCGCAGCAGCCGGGCGTGGGGGAGGTGTCCACGGTGTTTATTGGGGGAGGGACGCCGTCGTTGTTGGGGGCGGATGGGCTTGGCAGGGTGTTGTCGATGGTGCGGGGGACCTTCGGTATCCGGGCAGGGGCGGAGGTGACGACGGAATCGAATCCGGAGTCGACGGATCCGGCGTACTTCGCGGGGCTGCTGGAGCACGGGTTTACGAGGGTGTCGTTGGGGATGCAGTCGGCGTCGGCGTCGGTGCTCAAGGTGTTGGACCGGAAGCACACGCCGGGGAGGGTGGTCGCGGCGGCCAAAGAGGCGCTCGACGCCGGGTTTGAGCACGTAAACCTGGACATGATTTATGGCACGCCGACGGAAACTGACGACGACGTACGCCGCACCCTGGATGCCATCCTGTCGACGGGCGTCGACCATGTGAGCGCCTATTCGCTGATTGTGGAGGATGGTACCGCCATGGCGCGCAAGGTCCGTCGTGGTGAGCTGCCCGCCCCGCAGGAGGACGTGTACGCGGACCGCTACGAGATGATCGCCGCCACCCTGGAGGCGGCCGGCTTCGGTTGGTATGAGGTGTCGAACTGGGCGCGGCCGGGTGGAGAGTGCCAGCACAATCTGCTGTACTGGCGTGGTGCGCACTGGTGGGGCGCGGGTCCGGGGGCGCACTCGTTTATTGGGGACCGCCGGTTCTGGAACGTGAAGCGGCCGGAGCGCTACAGTCAGTTGCTCGCCGAAGGCACGCTGCCGATTGACGGTGGGGAGACGCTCACACCTCAGGAGCGGCACGAGGAGCAGGTGATGCTGGGGCTGCGGCTGAAGGAAGGCGTGCCTCGGGGGATGATTGGTGAGGGGGCGGAGGGGGTCGTCGAGAAGTATGTGGCGGCGGGTCTTTTGACCGCGGGCGAGCGCGTGACCGTGACTGATGCCGGGCGCTTGTTGGCGGACGGGATTGTGACGGACATTTTGGCTGCCGAGGAAGCAGAGTAGTATGAGTTAGCAGTCGACGAAGGAGAGTGCTAATGAGTGCAGCGAATGATCGCAGACAGCGGGTGCTGCGCGCAATCGTCGCCGACTATATTGCGCGGCAGGAACCCGTCGGATCGAAGGTGTTGGTGGAGCGCCACGGGCTGAAAGTGAGCTCGGCGACCATCCGCAACGACATGAGCGTACTGGAGCGCGAGGGCTACATCACGCAGACGCATGCGTCCTCGGGGCGCATCCCGACGGAGGCGGGGTACCGCGCGTTTGTCGACGCCCTCCATGACGTCAAACCGCTGTCCACCGCTGAACGCCACGCCATTTTGGACTTCCTCGAACACGGCGTGGACATGGAGGACGTGCTGCGCCGCAGCGTGCAGCTGCTGGCCCAGCTGACGAACCAGGCCGCGGTGGTGCAGCTGCCGACACTGAACGTGTCTCGCGTGAAACACTGCGAGGTGGTGGCGCTGGCCCCCACGCGGCTGCTGCTGGTGCTGATCACGGATACGGGGCGTGTGGACCAGCGCAACGTGGAGCTCGCCGCGCCGTTGGGCACCGATGGGGTGTTCCTGCTGCGGGACCTGCTCAATACGGTGTTGGTGGGCAAGACGATGCGTGATGCCTCCGCCGTGTTGAAGATGCTGCACGCGCAGGCGCCGCCGGTCATTGCGGATGCGGTGGAGCGGGCGACGGCGGTGCTCATCGAGACGTTGGTGGAGACCACGACCGATCGGCTGCTCATCGCGGGTGCCGGCAACTTGAGCGTGAACCGGATGGTGGATCTGCACAGCGTGATTGAGGCGCTGGAGCAGCAGGTGATTGTGCTGAAGCTGTTGGCGAACGCGCAACAGTTGGAGCACGTCTCGGTCAGTATTGGCAACGAGAATGAGGAGAAGGAATTTTCTCAGGCCTCCATTGTTAGTACTGCATATGGAGCTGGCGATGAAGCGCTGGGTGGCCTTGGGGTGGTCGGTCCGACACATATGGACTATCCGGGTACCATGCAAAAGGTTGCCACCGTGGCTCAGTACATCAGTCGCATTTTGCGGGGCGAATAACTTCGAAGTGTTGAAAGGGAACTAACTAGTGGCTCGTGATTATTACGGCATCCTCGGCGTTGACCGAGAGGCGACCGAGCAGGAAATTAAGAGGGCGTACCGGAAGCTCGCCCGAAAGTATCACCCGGATGTGAACCCGTCTGATGAGGCGGCTGAGAAGTTCGCCGAGATCTCGTTGGCGCAGGAGGTGCTGCTTGATCCGGCGAAGCGCAGCATCGTGGACCGCGGTGGCGACCCGATGGAGCAAGGCGGCATGGGCGGCGCCGGTGGCGGTGGCTTCGGCGGCTTCGGCGACATTTTCGACGCCTTCTTCGGCGGTGGCGGGCGCAGCCACGAGCCGCGCTCGCGCGTCCAGCCGGGCAACGACGCCCTGCTGCGCACCCAGATCACCCTGGAGGACGCCTATGCGGGCGTGACCAAGGAGGTCACCGTGGATACCGCGGTGCTGTGCCAGAAGTGCCACGGCACCGGCTCCGAGTCTGAGGCGAAGGCCGTGCAGTGTGACTACTGCGCGGGCCAGGGCGTGGTGCAGGAAGTGCAGCAGTCCTTCCTGGGCAACGTGATGACCACGCACGACTGCCCGAAGTGCCACGGCTACGGCGAAGTGATCCAGGATCCGTGCCGCCAGTGCGCCGGCGACGGTCGGGTGCGCGCCACCCGCGACCTGAAGGTAAAGATCCCGGCGGGTATCGCCAACGGGATGCGCATCCGCATGGCGGGGCAGGGCGAGGTCGGCCACGGTGGCGGTCCCGCCGGTGACCTCTACGTGGAGGTACAGACCGCGCCACACAAGATTTTCGTGCGCGACGGCAACGACTTGCACCTGCGCCTGAACGTGCCGATGTACGACGCCGCGCTGGGCACCAGCATCGACGTCGAAAACCTTGCCGGTGACACGACCACCATCGAGATCCCGGCGGGCACCCAGCCGGGCGACGAGGTCCGCCTCGAGGGCGAGGGCATGCCACGCCTGCGCGCCGAGGGACACGGCGACATGATCGCCCACATCCAGGTCGTCGTGCCGACGCACCTCAGTGGCGAGGAGCGCCGCAGCCTCGAGCAGCTTCGCGACGCCCGCGGCGACGCCACCGGCGTCCACCACGACGACGAGCGCGACGAAGGCTTCTTCTCCCGCATGCGCGACAGGTTCCGCCGCTAAATGAGCGTCCCGTACTTCCTCACCCCGAACCCCGCCAGCGGCACCCTCGACGGCGACGAGGCGAAGCACGCCTTCGTCAAACGCATCGAGCCCGGCGAGCGCATCGCGCTGACCGACGGCTCCGGCACCGTCGCGGACGTCATTGTCCGCCACAGCGACAAGCAGCAGCTGCGCGGCGACGTCACCGAAGTCCGCACCGTGCCCGCGCCCGAGCAGCGCGTCACTCTGGTGCAGGCAGTGCCGAAGTCGGAACGCGCGGAGCTCGCCGTCGACCTCGCCGTGCAAGGAGGTGTCGACGCCATCGTCCCCTGGATCTCGCACCGCACCATCGCGCGCTGGCCCGCCGCCAAGCAGGCCAAGCAGGTGGAGAAGTGGCAGCACCAGGCGATCGCGTCCGCGAAGCAGGCGCGCCGGGCCTGGGTGCCGCAGGTCGCAGATCCGGTGACCACGAACCAGCTGAAGGACCTGCTTGCCGAGGTGGGCGAAGGGGGCGTCGAAAAGCAGGCGTTGGTGCTTCACGAAGACGCGGCCGTGCCGCTGACCACCGTCGAGTTCGGGCGGGACATCTGGCTCATCGTGGGGCCGGAAGGCGGCATCGGCGAGGATGAGCTCGAGCTCATCGGCGCCCGCGCTGTCACCCTCGGGCCGGAAGTGTTACGCACCGCCAGCGCCGGTTTTGCTGCACTATGCGCAATCGGCGCGCTGACGACGCGCTGGTAGGGTTAGGCGACATGGAACCTTTGGTCACGCGCAACATTGAGCTTGACTCCGCGTACACGCAGGACGTGCTCGGTATTAATGACACGAACCTGCGGGTGCTCAACCAACACCTCGGCGCCGACGTGCACGCCCGCGGCAACGCGGTGACCGTGCGGGGCCCGGCCGTGGTGGTCGCGCACGCGCTGCGGGTGCTCGACGAGCTCGAGTCGATGGCGCGGCGCGGCGTTCCCATTACCGCGGATACCGTCACGCACGCGATTTCGCTGATGGAGGTGGAGTCACCGGAGTCGGTGGCGGAGCTGCTCGGCGCGGAGATCATCTCGCGGCGCGGCAAGGTCATCCGTCCGAAGACGGCAGGCCAGCGGGCCTACGTCGACGCGATCGACGACAACACCATCACGTTCGGCATTGGGCCTGCGGGCTCCGGCAAGACGTACCTGGCCGTGGCGAAGGCGGTGCAGGCGCTGCACAATAAAGAGGTCAAGCGCATCATTTTGACCCGCCCCGCCGTCGAGGCAGGAGAGAAGCTCGGCTTCCTGCCGGGCACACTCAGCGACAAGATCGACCCCTACCTGCGCCCGCTCTACGACGCGCTGCGCGACATGATGGACCCGGAAGCCATCCCGAAGCTCATCGAGGCCGGCATTATCGAAGTCGCCCCGCTGGCGTACATGCGCGGGCGCACCCTCTCGGACGCGTTCGTCATCCTCGACGAGGCCCAGAACACCTCTGGCTCCCAGATGAAGATGTTCCTCACCCGCCTGGGCTTTGGGTCGAAGATGGTGGTCACTGGCGATATTTCCCAGGTTGACCTTCCACGAGGCACGGTCTCCGGCCTGCGCGTCGCCCGCCGCATCCTCGGCGACATTGAGGGCATTTCCTTCCAGGACCTGCGCGCAGAAGACGTCGTGCGCCACCACCTGATCTCCCGGATCGTCGCGGCCTACGACGAGCACGACGCGCGCAACGCCGCACGCTACGAACGAAAACAACGCGAAGAAGAGGCAAGACAGTGAGTATTGAAGTCCTCAACGAATCGGGGGAGGCGGACGTCAACGAGGAAATGCTCGTCGATGTCTGCTCCTTCGCCCTGCAAGCCATGGATGTGCACCCAGACACGGAGGCAACCATCACGCTTGTCGACGAAGCCACCATGGCTGACCTCCACGTCCGGTGGATGGATCTGGAAGGGCCCACGGACGTCATGAGCTTCCCGATGGACGAGCTCACCCCAGGCGGCGGGCGCCCGGACGCGTCCCCGTTCGGCGCGGCGATGCTCGGCGACATCATCCTGTGCCCGGCCTTCGACCGCAAGCAGGCGGAGATGGCAGGCCACGACCTCGGCCACGAGCTCGCCCTGCTCACCGTCCACGGTGTGCTGCACCTGCTCGGCTACGACCACGTCATGCCGGACGAGGAACGCGAGATGTTCTCGCTGCAAAACGAGCTGCTCGCGGACTGGTACGACTCGCTGGCGGCACGCGGCATCGAGTATCAGCCCAAGCCGACCGGCGCCCATGCGTTCCCCTCCGCTGCTGACCGCGAGGAACTTGATCGCATGATGAAGGGCCGCGACTAAATGGAGTTCACCATCGCCTACGGCGTCGTCGCCGTGATTGCGCTGCTGCTTTCCGGTCTGTTCGGCACGCTGGAGTCCGCGCTGACGCCGATTTCGCGCGCGCGTGTCGAGACCATGGTCAAGGATGAGGTTTCCGGGGCTAAGGCGCTCTCCCGAGTTGTCGAGGCCCGCGCGAACCAGATCAACATGCTGGTCATGTTGCGCACCATCCTTGACGCCGTCGCAGCCGTGTTCGCCGCCATGCTGGCGATGGACCTGCTCTCCTCCGACGCGTGGGCGATCATCGCCGCAGTCGCGTCGGTGACGCTGCTGCAGTTCAGCATCATCGGTGTGTTCGCCCGCACCGCTGGGCGTCGCAACCCCTACACGATCTCGTTGAAGGCGGCGCCGTGGCTGGTCATCGTCAACCGTGTCCTCGGGCCGGTATCGCGCCTGCTCATCTGGGTGGGCAACCTGTTCCACCCCGGCGAAGACTTCCGCGACGGCCCGTACTCCACCGAAGTGGAGCTGCGCGAGATGGTCGACATCGCCCAGGAGAAAGGCGTGGTGGAAACCGCCGAGGGCCGCATGATCCAAAACATCTTCGACCTTGCCTCCACCCACGCCCGTCAAATCATGGTGCCGCGCCCCGAAATGATCTGGATTGAAGGGGAGAAGACGGCCCGCCAGGCAACCACGCTGATGGTGCGCTCCGGGCACTCCCGCGTGCCCGTGATCGGGGAGAACGTCGATGAGATTGTGGGCGTCGCATATTTGAAGGACATGTTCGGGCCCAGCGGTACCCCAGTGGCGCCGGACACCGTGCTGTCCACCCTGATGCGCGACCCGCTGTTCATCCCGGACTCCAAGCCACTCGACGTGCTGCTGCAAGAGATGCAGCGGGTGAACACGCACATCGCCATCGTGATCGACGAGTTCGGCAACGTCGCCGGCCTGCTCACGATGGAGGACCTCCTCGAGGAAATCGTCGGCGAAATCACCGACGAATACGACGACGACGAAGACGCCCCAATCGAGTTCGTCGCCGCGCGCACCCTGCGCGCCCAGGCACGCCTGCCTCTCGACGACCTCGTCGACTTCCTCGCCGACAACCTCGACTACGAGCTCGCCTTCGAGGAGGACGTCACCGACTCCGTCGACACCGTGGCAGGCCTGCTGTCCTACGAGCTGGGCCGCGTGCCGCTACCGGGCTCCGCAATCGTTCACGACGGCCTACGCTACACCGCGGAAGGCGGCCGCGACCGGCGCGGACGCATCAAGACCCGCAGCGTGCTCATCGAGGTCCCCGAACCCGCCGAAGCACCCATGGAAGATTCAGACGGGGGTTCTGAAGACAAGTAGCCGACAGGTTTGTACGCTTATCCTCATGAGCAATATCTTGTCGATCCAGTCCGCCGTCTCCTACGGCCACGTAGGCAACTCCGCCGCCGTCTTCCCACTGCAGCGCATCGGCCACGAAGTGTGGCCCGTATACACCGTCAACTACTCCAACCACACCGGGTACGGCTCCTGGAAAGGCCCAATGATCCCAGCCACGGAGGTTGCGGCCATCATCGACGGCATCGAGGAGCGCGGGGCCCTCCCGCGTGTCGACGCCATCCTCTCCGGCTACCAAGGCGGCGACGACATCGCCGACGTCATCATCGACACCGTCGCCCGCGTCAAAGCCGTCAACCCCGACGCCATCTACGCCTGCGACCCAGTCATGGGCAGCGCCAAGTCCGGCTGCTTCGTCTCCGACAACATCCCGCCCCTCCTGCGCGATCGCGTCGTCCCCGTCGCCGACCTCATCACCCCCAACCAGTTCGAACTTGGCTACCTGGTAGAACAAGACGTCACCGATCTGGACTCCACACTCCGCGCCGTCGACGCCGCCCGCGAAATGGGCCCGTCTACCGTCCTGGTCACCTCGGTTGAGCGCGCCGACGCCCCCGCCGACACCATCGAAATGATCGCCGTCGACAACCACGGCAAGTGGATCGTGCGCACCCCACGCCTGCCATTCAAGCGCAACGGCTCCGGCGACGTCACCGCGGCCCTGTTCACCGGCCACTACCTGCGCGGCGGCAACGCCGCCGACGCCCTGGCCAAGACCGCCAGCTCCGTCTACGACCTGCTCAAGCGCACCTACGACGCCGACTCCGCCGAGCTCCTGCTCGTCGAGTCCCAGGACGCCTACGCCAACCCGCAGCTGCAGTTCGAGGTCGAGGCGCTCTAGCCGTTTGCGCAAATGGGAGCGCGGACATTTGGGTGTTGGCTCGCGGCTAGAAGCCCTCAGCAATGAGGCTAGCCGCGTGTTCGCGGAGGTAATCCCGCAAATATGGCAGAGCGAAGTCGACTTCACCGTGGCCAGTAGTCATAATCATTTCGGCGTCGAGGAGGCGGCGTCGATAATTGCCAACGTAGGAATCGGTCTGGTTGAATCGAGCTTTAAGATCCGACATTTTGGATGGGCCGTCGTCTTGAGCCATGTGAACCAGGAATGTCCTATCAACGTTGGACAGATCGGACAGCGCGGGCTCGTGAACGAGTTGCCCGAGCTTGCGTTGAGCGGTTGCGACTCCGCGCTGGGCAGCGTCGGTCGAGATAGCGGCGCTGGTGTTTGTTGCGCGAGCGTTCTCCCGAAACGAGCATTGGCCGACGAGCTGAATCATAAAAGGGTAACCGTGGCAGGCCTCCACAGCGATATCCAGCGCATCTTCTTCCCAGGGTGTTGCGGTGTTACGGAGGGGCTCTTCGAGGGCCTCTCGTACGTCAGAATCTGAAACTCTTCCTAGTTCAATCCGATTCGCGCGGCGCAGGAACGTGACTGGGTTTGCATCACCGCTACCGCTGAGCTTGCCAGAAAGCAGTGGTCGAATGGACGAAGGGATCCCCGCCATGACGACTGAAATGTCCTCACCCTCTCGAACGAGGTGTTGTACTGTAGCGCCGAATTCAATGAGTTCCTGACTGTGTTGGTGGTGCATTTCATCAAGCGTTATGAGCACTCCACCTGGTGCCTGAAGGGCGCGTCGGTCGAGTTCGCGTTTGTACGCGAGAAGGTCTTTGAGTGCATTGCGGAGTGAGTATGTGGACTCTGCGATTGCTTGCGTGTCCCAGTTCAGTCCACCTCCTACACCAAGGATGGACACGTTCAGGCCCTGAAGCTGCTTTCTGTCTTGCGAAAGGCGTTGGATGATATCGCTGCGCAGACGTTCAACGAAGCCGGCTGTTGCGGTTTCGCTGAGGGTGAGCCAGCCTCGCTCGAGTGCTTCATCTTCGAAGGCATTGAGGAGGACCGTTTTGCCGATACCGCGAGGCCCAATAATGAGGGAGATTCGTTCGTGGGCGCCGGGGCCTTCGTCGAGGGCAAATCCGAAGTCATCGATTGCGTCGCTTCGTCCAACGAGGAGAGGCGGGGTGGCTCCGAGGGTGGCTTTAAAGGGATTGGTTTGTTTGAGGGCCATGCACACACTGTAGCCGAGGGAACTTGTGAATTCTTTTGAAAGTTATGAAGTTTGTGAATTGTTTTGAAGTTTGAACAGCGACAACACGGCACTGCCAACCGCACAGGGTAGACTTCTGCACCATGAGCGAAAACTTCCCGGAGTTCCCGGACCTGTCCAACGCACCAGCAGAAACAGACGCAAACGCGAGCACCACCGATTACGCGGGCTTCACGCAGACCCCGGAGGGGTTCCGTTCCGGCTTTGTGAGCTTTGTGGGCAGGCCGAATACGGGCAAGTCGACGCTGATGAACGCGTTGGTGGGGGAGAAGATCGCGATTATGGCGGATCAGCCAGAGACCACGCGTCGTCCGATTCGCGGGGTGGTGAATCGGGAAGATGCGCAGGTGATTGTGGTGGATACGCCGGGGGTGCACCGGCCGCGGACGTTGTTGGGGCAGCGGCTGAATGAGATCGTGAAGGATACGTACCAGGATGTGGACGTGATTGGGTTCACGGTGCCTGCGGATGAGAAGTTGGGGCCGGGGGATCGCTTCATTTTGGAGGAGATTCGGGCGGCGAAGCCGAAGACGCCGATTGTGGGCATCGTGACGAAGTTGGACAAGGTGCCGAAGGACGTGGTGGGGGAGCGTTTGTTGGAGATGCACGAGTACTTGGGGCAGGACGTGGAGTTGGTGCCGGTGTCTGCGAAGGACCGGGTGCAGTTGGACGTGTTGCTGGATGTGCTGGTGAGCAAGCTTCCGGAGGGGCCGCGTTTTTATCCGGTTGATCAGGTGACGGATGAGGGCGTGGAGGCTCGGATTGAGGAGTTGATCCGTGAGGAGGCGCTGAGTGGTTTGCGTGAGGAGTTGCCACACTCGGTGGCGGTGCAGATTGATGAGATGCATCCGGATCCGGAGCGCCCGGATCGGATGATGATTTATGCGGTGATGTTTTTGGAGCGTCCTGGCCAGAAGCGGATTATTGAGGGGCCTGGTGGGCGTCGTTTGAGTGGGATTGTGCACCGATCGCGGAAGCAGATTATGGAGCTTGTGGGCCAGAATGTGTACCTGGATGTGCGTTTGAAGGTGTTGAAGAACTGGCAGGAGGATCCGAAGGCGTTGGGGCGTCTTGGCTTCTAGGCGGGGCCGTGGGGCGGGGAGGCCGTCGTGGCGGGATCGTGCGTTTGTGGTGCGTACGTACGATTTTGGGGAGGCGGATCGCGTTGTTGTGTTGTTGACGCGCGATCATGGCCTGGTGCGCGGTGTGGCGAAGGGGGTGCGCAAGGCGAGGTCGCGGTTTGGGTCGCGGTTGCAGCCGTTCGTTGAGGTGGATGTGCAGGTCTACCCGGGCAGAGGCTTATCGACGATCACTAGCGCCGACACCGTCGCGTTTTACGGGCACGTGATCATTGATGACTTCGATAGGTATGCGGCGGGCTGCGCGATGTTGGAGGCTGCGGAGAAGCTGTCCTTTGACCAGGGGGATCCGGAGTTGTTTGCGCTGCTGCAGGAGGGCTTTGAGCGTTTGCAGGCGCCGACGCACCCGACCCTTGTGCTGGACGCGTTTTTGTTGAAGGCGGCGGCGCACGCGGGCTGGAAGATGAGCCTGTTTCACTGCGCGAACTGCCAGGCGCCGGGGCCACATAAGGCGTTTCATGCGGCGGCAGGTGGCGCGGTGTGCACGCTGTGTCGCCCGCCGGGGGCGATGGATGTGGACCCGGAGGTGCTGCATTCGATGTGGCTGTTGGAGCACGATCATGTGTGTTCGGAGGAGTTCGCGGAGCAGGTGCACCGGGCGACGTCTGCTCACCTGCAGTTTTATTTGGGGGCGGGGTTAACGAGTCTGCGCGTGATGAAACAGGCATAATGATGCCATGAGCAGACCGCAGATTTCCCCGGAGTTTATTCCTCGTCATATCGCGTTGGTGATGGACGGCAACGGCAGGTGGGCGCAGGAGCGCGGCATGAAGCGCACGGAGGGCCACAAGCGTGGCGAGGCGGTGCTGCTGGACTGCGTGGACGCCTGCATCGAGATGGGGACGGTGGAGTGGCTGTCGGCGTACGCGTTTTCGACGGAGAACTGGCGCCGCGCGGCCTCAGAGGTGCGGTTCATCATGGGCTTTTCGCGCGATGTGCTGCACCGACAGCGCGAGGAGCTGCACGAGAAGAACGTGCGCATTGTGTGGGCGGGTCGCCGCCCGCGCCTGTGGCGCTCGGTGCTTCGCGAGCTTGAGGCCGCCGAGGAGCTCACGCAGGACAACACGGGGCTGACGCTGGCGATGTGTATTAATTACGGTGGTCGCGCCGAAATTATCGACGGTGCCCGCCAGCTCGCCAAGGACGCTCGGGACGGCAAGATTGCGCCTGGGGATATTACGGAGAAAACGTTCGCGAAGTATATGTATCGCCCGGATATGCCGGACGTGGACCTGTTCTTGCGGCCAAGTGGGGAGAAGCGGACGTCGAACTTCCTGCTGTGGCAGTCGGCGTACGCGGAGATGGTCTACCAGGACAAGCTCTTCCCGGACTTCACCAAGGACGATATGTTCGACGCCGTCTACGAGTACGCGAAGCGTGACAGGAGGTTCGGAGGGGCCGTCGATAAGTTTGACTAGGCCCTGATTAGGCCTGGCAGTCGCGGCAGACGCCGTAGATTTCTGCCTCGTGGGCGACGAGCGTGAAGCCGTGCTCCTTGGCGGTGGCCTCAGCCCAGGACTCGACGGGGCCACCCTCGATCTCCTCGCTGGTGCCGCACTTGACGCACACGAGGTGATGGTGGTGGTGCTCAGTGAGGCAGTGCCGGTAGAGGGTTTCGCCATCTGGGCTTTGGATAACGTCGACGGCGCCGATCTCCGCGAGCCCCTGCAACGTGCGGTAGACGGTGGTAAGCCCGACTTGCTCATCGCGGGCGAGTAGCGCCGCGTGGATGTCCTTGGCGGGGCTGAACTTGTCGATGGCCTGCAGCGTATCCACGACGGCCTGGCGCTGGCGTGTCATGCGCGGGCCGAGTTTCCTGACGGGGTTCTTCGAGCTTGGCATAGTGCGTACCAGACTAGCCGACTGCGCCGATGTGGTGGGCCAGGTGCTAAGTGTCTGGGTGATTGGCTACACTAAGCGGGTAGTTTTTGCATCACCCATCTATGAGGAGTGTTCATGTCAGCCAGCAAGATCGATACCGTTGTTAACCTTTGCAAGCGCCGTGGCCTTGTGTACCCGGCCGGTGAAATTTACGGCGGTACGCGTTCTGCATGGGATTACGGCCCGCTCGGCGTCGAGCTGAAGGAAAACATTAAGCGCCAGTGGTGGAAGCACATGGTGCAGTCCCGTAAGGACACGGTCGGCGTGGATACGTCGATTATTCTGCCACGCCAGGTGTGGGAGGCGTCGGGCCACGTGGAGGTGTTCACGGACCCGCTGGTGGAGTCGCTGTACACCAACAAGCGTTACCGTGCCGACCACCTGCTGGAGGCCTACGAAGAGAAGCACGGCCACCCGCCGGTAAACGGCTTGGCTGACATCAAGGACCCCGAGACCGGCCAGCCGGGCAACTGGACTGAGCCGCGTGAGTTCTCGGGTCTGATGAAGACGTACCTTGGCCCGGTCGACGACAAGGAAGGCTTGCACTACATGCGCCCGGAGACGGCGCAGGGCATCTTCGTGAACTTCAAGAACGTGATGACGTCGGCGCGTCTGAAGCCGCCGTTCGGTATCGCGAACATCGGTAAGTCCTTCCGTAACGAGATCACGCCGGGCAACTTCATTTTCCGTACCCGTGAGTTTGAGCAGATGGAGATGGAGTTCTTCGTCAAGCCGGGTGAGGACGAAGAGTGGCACCAGTACTGGATCGATAACCGTCTGCAGTGGTACATCGACCTGGGTGTGAACCCGGACAACCTGCGCCTGTACGAGCACCCGAAGGAGAAGCTGTCGCACTACTCGAAGCGCACCGTCGACATCGAGTACGCCTACAACTTCACCGGCTCCAAGTGGGGCGAGCTCGAGGGCATCGCGAACCGCACGGATTACGACCTGCGCACGCACTCCGAGAAGTCCGGCGAGGACCTGTCCTACTTCGACCAGGCAGCAAACGAGCGCTGGACGCCGTACTGCATCGAGCCAGCTGCTGGCCTTGGTCGCGCACTGATGGCCTTCCTTGTCGACGCCTACCACGAGGAAGAGGCCCCGAACGCCAAGGGTGGCACGGATACCCGTGTGGTGCTGAAGCTGGATCGTCGCCTCGCGCCGGTGAAGGTTGCCGTGCTGCCACTGTCCAAGAAGGCCGAGCTTGCCGAGCCCGCTGAGGAGCTCGCCGCGAAGCTGCGCCAGCACTGGAACGTGGACTACGACACCTCCGGCGCGATTGGCCGTCGCTACCGTCGCCAGGACGAGACCGGTACGCCGTTCTGCGTGACCTTCGACTTCGACTCGCTCGAGGACGGCGCCGTGACCGTCCGTGAGCGCGACACGATGGAGCAGGAGCGCGTCAAGATCGACGAGCTCGAGGCATACCTGGCGACCCGCCTGATCGGCTGCTAGGAGGCACTCGCCATGCATTACGTAAGCTGGGACCGCACGCAGCGCGACGCCCCGAAGCTGTTGGCTGAGGCCGGCCCGGAGGTACTCGGCGAGTTCACGCACGAGTCCGCAACGGTGGGCGGGCAGCAGTGGGACCTACTGGTCGCCCCTGAGTCCGGCGCGGTGGCGAAGTGTAACGGTGAGACAGTGGTGGAAGCCACCGCTTCCTTGGCACGCGCGAAGGAGATCCCTGTGCACATCGGGGAGCGCTCCTACGTGCTGGTCAACGAGTGGGGCAAGAACTGGGTGGTCAACGACGCCGCCGGCGAGAAGGTCGCGCAGTTCACCCAGGACCACAACGGGGTGCGCAAAGCAATCCTCGAGTTCGAGGGCGAAACCACCCTGCCTGCCACCGACGTGGCCGGGCTGGCGTGGGTGAGCCGCGAGGTCCTGGAGGCGAAGAAGCTCGGGATTTCGAATGCGCTGATCGGCACGCTGTTGTTGTTCTCGGCAGTTATCGTGCTGGTGACGTTGCTCTAATGACCACGTTGTGGTGGCGCGGTGCGGCGCTCGAAGGAACCGATGCGGCGGTGGCAACCGTGGAGGGCGCCACGATCACCGCGGACGGCCACCGCATCACGATGGTGTCGACGTCCCCCGCGTCCCTGCGCGGGGTCGACGAGCTCGGCCAGCGCTATCTGCTGCGCAAGACCAGCCTGACCGTGGCGCGCTACACCGCCGAATGCGGCGGCAGGCCATACACGGTGCGCAGGACCCGGGGGCGTCGCCGCGACATTATCGACGCCCGCGGCACCACCGTCGCAACGACAAACGGCCACCTCAACGGTGAGTTGGAGGTGACCGTTCTAGGGGACTGCGCCTCCGAGGCGCTCGTGGGGGATCTGTTGTTTATAACGTGGGCGCTCACGTACGTGGATACGCCCACGCGTAGGCTGCGCTACTAGGGCAGTTCGCGCGGTTAGGGCGAGGCTAGAAGGTACCGCCGCGGGTGGTCATCCCGCCGCCACCCCCGCCACCGGAGAAGCCGCCGCCTCCACCGAAGCCGCCACCCCCGAAGCCGCCCCCGCGGTTGCCGCCGCCGGACAGGATCGAGCCCCACAGCACGGCCTGCGCCATGGAGTTCGCAGTATCGCGGGCTTGGGCGCGGCGGTACTGATCCAAGTCGTCCTTGGCGGCCTGGATCGCGCGGCGCGCGGTGGTGGTCGCCTGGCGGGCGTACTCGATTGCCTCGCGGGTGTTGCTGGTGCGACGCTGTTGGGCTTCCGCGTACTCGCGCTGCGCCTGGGCCAGCAGGGTGCGTGGCTGCGAGCTGATAATCCTGCCGCGGGAACGAATCATGTCCTCGGCGGACTGGATCTGGGTGGTCGCCACCTGCATCTGCTGGTCGAACATGGTCAGCGCCCGCGACTGGTCGTGGGCGGCGCCCTCGGCGCGTTCGATCTCGGCGTCGAGCTGGGCGTCCACGTCGCTCAAGTCGGCGTACAGGCTCAGTGGGTCGGTGGTGTCGCGGTCGCCGATGTTGGCGATGGCATCGCGGGCGGTCGCGGAAACCCGATCGAGGGCAGCCACGTCGATGTCGGCGCCCTGCGCGCGTGCACTCTTGAGCTGCGTAATCTGCTCGATCTCGTCGCGGATTTCCTGGATCAGCGAGGAGAGGTTCTCCTTCGCCGTGCGGATGTTCGCGTCGGCGTGCTCGATGGCGGACAAGTTGTGGTCGGAAAGTTCGACGGCGCGGGTGGCGGCGGAGAGGACGTCGAGAAGCGGGCCTTGCTCACCGGCCGGGCGCGCGGCAAGACCGCGGGACTTGTCCAACTGCGCCTCGGCCTCGTCGAGAGACTCGGCGGCGAGCTCCACGTTGCCGTCGATGGAGTGCAGCATCTGGGCGGGGTACTGCTCCCGCAGCGCCACCAGCTGCTGCTTCGCAGGCTCCAGCCGCGAGCGCAGATCCACGGTGCGCTGCATGACCTTCTCGATCTCCTCCGGCGCGCGCATTAGCACACCGCGCATCGAGTTGAACTCCTCCGTCTTCGCGCGCAGCGACGCCTCGGCGGTGCGGGCAGACGTAATGATGTCGATGAGCATGGCGCGGCGCTCCGGCTCGGTCTCCGGGATGGCGTCGTGCAGCGCCTGCTGGGTGCGAAACGCGCGCTGCAGGGCAGTGGTCGCCGAGTTCATCGCGGCGGTAAACGGGCGCACGCGGTCTGCGCCGAACTCAGAGGTGGCCAAGCGCAGCTCCTCCTGGCCCTGCTGTACTGACTCATCGGCAGCGACGAGCGCCTCCTGCGCCACCGCGTCCAGGGTGGTGGTAGGCAGGCGGTTCAGTGAATCCGCATCGCCGGGTGCAAGCTCGCGTGCCGACGCCACCTGGGCCTCCCGGTGCTGCTTATTCTTTCGGCGTGACACAGCCCAGTACCCGCCACCGGCAACCGCGGCGAGCCCGGCACCGCCGGCAATCAGGCCAGTTGCCTCGCCGCCGCCTGAGCCCGAACCCGTGCCACCCGAACCAGCACTAGCGCTGCCGGCCGCCTCAACCGCGGCCAGCGCGGCACCCGCCCAGTCAGACTGCACCAACCTCGCGTACGCCGCCTGGTCAATCGCGTCCGCCTCCGCTGACGACCACTGCTCGCCAGTAGTCACGCTGTAGGCGCGCTCATTCGGCGAAATCGCGATGACGGCCGTATTCGGCCCGTTGGCCCGCACCGCATCCTCCGTCCACTCCGACGGCGGTGTGCCCGCAAAAGAATCCAGGAACACCACCCGCACCGAACGGCCCTTCTGCGCGCTGACCTGAGCGATAGCGTCCTCAACCTGGGAAATTTCCCCAGCGGTCAGGACGCCGGCTTCGTCGGTGACTGGCGTCGTCAATAAGCTGGGCTGAAGTGCCTGCACAGACACGGACGGCGCTGCAGCCTGCGCCACCGGGGCGACGGCCAGCAACGCGCCCCCAACGAACAACGGGGCAGCAGCCAAGAGACGGTAGTTGCGCTTAGTCATGCCAATGAGGGTAGTCGCTCACACAGAAACGTGCCGGAACCGTTTACGCTCAGAAGGCGTGTACACCTATAACGCCGCAGACGTCGAACGCCGCGCCCCCGAAGCCCCCAAAGGGGCCCAAACCGCGCCCCACGCAGACACCCGCGACGCCTTCGCCCGCGACCGCGCCCGCGTCCTCCACTCCGCGGCGCTACGACGCCTCGCCGACAAAACCCAAGTCGTCGGCCCCCGCGACGGCGACACACCACGCACACGCCTCACCCACTCGCTGGAAGTCGCGCAGATCGCGCGTGGCATCGGCACCGGACTCGGCCTCCACCCCGACCTATGCGAAATGGCCGGCCTCACCCACGACATCGGCCACCCGCCCTACGGCCACAACGGCGAAAACGCCCTCAACGAAGCCGCCCCCTGCGGCTTCGAAGGCAACGCGCAAACCCTGCGCATCCTCGCGCGCCTCGAACCAAAAATAATTATCGACGCCACCACCTACGGCCTCAACCTCACCCGCGCCAGCCTCGACGCCGCCACCAAATACCCGTGGACCCGCACCAACCCCGACGGCACAGTCAACCGCAAATACTCCGCCTACGACGAAGACGCCGACATACTCGCCTGGGCACGCGCCGGACACACCGATTCGCGCCCACCCATGGAAGCCCAAGTCATGGACTTTTCCGACGACATCGCCTACTCCGTCCACGACGTCGAGGACGGCATCGTCTCCTCGCGCGTGTCACTGCAGGTCCTTTGGGACTTCGTCGAGCTCGCCGCCCTCGCCGAGAAAGGTGCCGCCGCGTTTGGCGGCACCGCCGACTCCCTCATCGACGCCGCCGACCGCCTCCGCGCCTTGCCAGCCATCGCCGCAGCCGCCGACTTCGACTTCACTCTCCAGTCCTGGACCCAACTCAAAGCGCTGACCTCGGAGCTGGTGGGCCGTTACGTCGGTGGGGTCACGCAGGCCACGCTCACCGACGAAGCAAACAACGTGCTGGGCAGACAGCACGGCAACCTCGTGGTCCCGCCTGACGTGGAGGCAGAGGTCCGTCTTCTCAAGACCGTCGCCGTGCTCTATGTGATGGACGAGCCCGCGCACCTCGCTCGCCAGGACCGGCAACGCGACCGCATCTTCCACGTCCACGAGTACCTGCGCGCCGGCGCGCCGGGCACCCTGGACACGATGTTCCAGCAGTGGTTCGAGGCCGCCGAGACAGATCTGGAGCGCGAGCGCGTCATCGTGGACCAGATCGCTTCGATGACGGAGTCGCGCCTCGAGCGCACCGCGAAGAAGGCCGCCGCATTCGACGGCTTCTACTAGAGGTATGCCTCGCGAGATTATTCGGGAAATCGTGAACAAAAGTGCAGTTTTTGTGACTCAGCACACAAGCAAATCTGTTCACAAAATCCCGACTCAACTTGAGAGCAGTACTCCCACCATCACGAGGAGAGGAATCCAGCGATCTGCTCGAGCGCATCCCGCGTGCCAATTTCGCCAGGAAGCCACGGAAGCTCAAGGATCGGCACTGGCAGGTCCAGTAGCTCCAGCGCTCGCGCTTCCACCTCGCGCCGTCCCGCCAAAAATGAGCCGGCCTCATCTGGCGTGCGGCGGTTCACCACGGCCCCGCCGACGTGCACGCCGTGGGAGGTGAGCTCCTCGTAGAACTCCATCGACTCCATGACCGGCAGGCGTTCGGCGGTCAGCACGATGTGGAAGACGCACTGGGCGGGATCGGTGAGCACGGCGCGGAGGTGCTCGAACTTGCGGCGGCGCTTCAGCAGCGTGGAGCGGATCTGCTGGTTGCGGCGGTCGACGGGGGAGCCGCTGTTCCCGGAAGTGCCGCCCATCCCTCGGATGAGTTCGCTGAACTTGTCGGACTTGTCGCGCCGGGCCAAGAGGCCGTCGGTGTAGGCGGCCATGACCTCGGGGAGCGCCATGAGGCGGGAGGTGTGGCCGGAGGGGGCGGTGTCGAAGATGATGTGGTCGTAGTCGCCGCGGTCGGCGACAAGGTCGGCGATGCGCTCGAGGAGTGCGGCCTCGTGCATGCCGGGGGAGTGCCGCGACATCTCCAGGTGGCGGTCCACTTCGCGGTGGAGTCGCTCGGGCATCATGGCGCGCATTGATTCGCCGACCGCTCGCAGGTGCTGTGACGTAATGGTTGCCGGGTCGAGCTCGATGGCGTGGAGGTTCGGTTCGAGGGCGATGGGGGCGTCGTCAAGCGTGGTGCCCCAAATGTGCCCGAGGTTGTGCGCGGGGTCCGTCGAGACCAACAGGACGCGGCCGCCGCGCGCGGCGAGGCGCACGGCCGTGGCGGCGGAGATCGTCGTCTTGCCGACGCCACCTTTCCCGCCGAAGAACATGACTGGGGCGTCTAGCAACATGAGATCCCATCGAGTGGTGAGCGCTCCATGCCCATGCGGGTGTGCCAGGCGTGGAAGTCGTCGTACAGCAGGGGCAGGAGTTCGAGCGTGTAGTAGCTGGCGGGGTTGGGGATGCCGAGCATTTCGGAGGCGACTAGCAGGGTGAACAGGTCGTCCTCCTCGCGCGCGGCGCGGGCGAATTCGCGCCGGTAGGGAGCCTGGTAGAACTCGTTGAGGCCCGCGCCGAGCGCGGCCAACCTACTGCGCAGGCTCATGGGCTGGGGTGTCCTCCCACTGCATGGCTGGCTCGCGGCGCGCCTTGTTGATCGCGGTGATCGCCTCGACGGTGACCCAGATCGCGCAGATAATAATGACGACGTCGATCACCAGCAGCAGCCAGTTGCCCGCAGCGTACAGGGTGCGCAGCTGCAGCACCGCCGCCCACAGCGACATCAGCGTGACGAACGCCAGCGGGATCAGCAACGGCAGGGTCGGGCGGCGCAGCTTCGTCAGGATGACCACCAGGACTGCCAGGGTCAGCCCGGCCATCAGCTGGTTCGTAGTACCGAACAGCGGCCAAATGATCATGCCGCCGGAGCCGTCCAGGCCCGTCGAGAAGGTCAAGCCAAGCGCAGCGCCAACCGCGATGAGCGTAGCCACCAGGCCGGAGAGCTTGACACCCATAATCTGGCCGATCTCGCCGACGACCATGCGCTGCAGACGCACACCAGAGTCCATTGTGGTAGCCGCGAAGAGGACTGCCATGGTGGCCAGGATGGTGGCCGACAGGGACGTCGGGATACCCAGGCCCTGGTTCATCAGGGAGCCGCCGCCCTCTACGAAGGCGTTGACGCCGCCGGCGTTCCACTCGTTGTACACGTTCTCCCAGTCTGCGACGGTCTTGTAGCCACCGGTCGTCGCCACAATCGTGCCGAGCGCCAGCAGGCCCTCACCAACCGCGCCGAAGTACCCAACGAAGCGCGCGTCCGTCTCCTTGTCCAACTGCTTGGCCGACGTACCTGAAGCAACAATGCCGTGGAAGCCAGACACCGCACCACACGCAATTGTCACGAAGAGCAGCGGGAAGATGCTCGGCGTACCCTCCGGTACAGACTCATTCAGCGTCGGCGCTACAACCTCCGGACGCACGATGAAGAACGAAGCGTACAGAATAATCAGGCCAACGAACAGTTGCAGACCATTGATGTAATCACGCGGCTGTAGCAGCACCCACACCGGCAGCATCGACGCGATGAAGGCGTACACGAACAGCAAAATAATCCAGATGCCACGGTCTGGAATGCCCATCACGGTTTCCGGTAGTGCGAGCGGCACGCGGTCGCCAAGCACCATCAGCGCGTACAGCGCCACGACGCCAACCACCGACACCAGCGGCAGATTCCACTTCAAACGGTAAATCGCCTGACCAATCAGCACGGCGACCAGGATCGCGCCCCACGTCGGAATCACCGCTGATGGCGTCGCGATCAGCAGGTTCGAAATCACCACCGCGAACGCAGTATTCACCATCAGCAGCAGCAGGAAAATTACCACGAGGAAGAGGTTGCGCCCCCGCGCGCCGATGTAGCGCCCCGACAACGTGCCAATCGACTGGCCCCTATGCCTTTGCGACGCCCACAACGCCCCCAAGTCGTGCATCCCAGCAAAGAAAACGGTACCGAGGGTCACCCACAAGAACGCCGGGAGCCAACCCCAAATCACAGCGACCGCCGGGCCGATAATCGGCGCGGCACCCGCCACGGAGGTGAAGTGGTGGCCCCACAGCACGTACTTGTTAGTGGGGACGTAGTCCACACCGTCCTCCATGGTGTGCGCCGGGGTCTCGTAGCTTTCCGATAGCTTATAGACCCGCTGCGCGAGGAACTTTGAGTACAGCAGGTACCCAGTAACCAGCATCGCCAGTCCGAGGAGTACCAGGAAGAGCGAGTTCATGCGGTCGCCTCTCTTTCCGTGTTTTGAGTCACAACTTCGGAAAGTATGCCACAACTCACAGCGTATTTCTAGGGTTTTATAAAGTTCGCGTTGTCAGGCCCGCGGGGGTTGGGATATGTCTTGAAAAATTCGCTTAGAGAAATCGTGAACAGAATTGCGCATTTTGTGACTCCACACACAAGCAATTCTGTTCACAAATTCCCGACTCCGCTCGAGATCACACATGCCACCCCCCAAAAAATCACCACGCGGGAAGAAAGCCTTCGGGCCGCTCATCGTCGGGGAATCGGGTCAATTGCGCGATGAAGGCTTCAATGCTCGTGTCGCAAACGAGGTCGTCAGCGTATTGCAGTGGCTCGCGCGGTCCCCGGCAGATGTCGCAATGTGGACGGCCGCGGTAGGTGGCGCGCACGGTGTCGGCGATGAAGTTCATCGTGCCCTGCAGGTCGCGGTGGAGTGCCTCCACGGGGATGCGCAATGTGCGGACCCAGCTGGTTTCGGTTGGGGCGCAGTGGTCGTCGAAAAGTGGGGCGTCGGTGAGCGCGAGGGCGAAGTGGGTGCCGTACATGACGCGGTGTGGCTGGATGTGCCAGTAGTGCGCGGGGAGTGCAGGGTGCGAGATGAGCGCGGTGGCGAGGTAGCTGAGCTCGGGCGCGATTGGGTGGTGGGTGGCGTGTTCCCAGCAGAGTTGGAGGGCGTTGCGGTCGCGTTGGCGGGGCAGGGCCCAGATGGCTTTGGTGAGGGTGTCGTCGTGGTCGCCAACGTGTTTGAGGTGGTTGAGGACGGGGTAGAGCTGCGCGCGCGGTTCCCATTTGAAGATGCCCGCGATGGTTTCGGGCAGGGGTGCGACGCGTACTCCCGCGATGGTGTCGGTGGTGTGGAGGGTTTGGCGTCGATAGTGGAGGCCGGGGCGCCATTTGCTGCGGGTGATGGAGGTGCCGTTGGGCAGCGCTACTTCGGTGAGTTCGGGCTGGCGGCCGAGGTGCGGCACGGGGAGGCGGTGGAGGCGCGCGGCGGTGCGACCAACGATGACGGCTTTGCGGTTTTCGCGGCCGTGGACGAGGGCCCGCACGATGCGGCGGGTGTCGGGGTCAAGCGTGCCCCACCACCGCTTTTCGACGGCCCCATACCTCCCAATCCGCAACATGCTGCCGTCGGCAACGGCCTGTTTGTGCCGTTGTGCTTGTGCTGTGCGTCCCCGAAGACTGTGAATGTGTGCGCGAAGCGCTGCGAATTCCCCCATGTGCGGTGAGTGTAGCAATTCTGTTCACAAATTCCCGACTCCGCTCGAGGCGACACCTTCTCCTCGAGCCTAGGAAGCTACCGCGGTTGGACTTCGCAGAAGGATTCGTAGTGGTTGTCGGTGTAGTACCACTCGTCGACGACGCCGTCGGCGCCGCCGCCGGTGACGATGCGCCGCAGGCCCCGGTGGTGCACGCCCGGCGTATCTACGGTGTATTCGCGGTAGTAGCCGAGCGGTTCCTCTGGAAGGGTGCCTTCGTAGTTGCCGAAGCGCGAATCGTCCTCTGGGTGCCGGTAGGGCCCGCCGGATTCGATGAGGTCGATGGTCTCCCAGGCCTCTGCGGGGAGGTTGGGGCAGGAGGCGGGGTCCTCCGACGTGGCGCCCTTGTCATTGTCGGGCAGGAACGTGTTGAGGAGGAGCGCCGCGGCGACAACGACGGCGCCGACGGCGGTGTTCTTCGATCTTCGGCTCACGCTGAGTCATTGTGGCACAGGCGCTACGATGTGCGTATGGCTAGGGGCAGAATTCCGGATAGTGACATTGAGGCTATTCGTGAGCGCGCGGCGATCGAGGACATCGTTGGCGAGTATGTGCAGCTGAAACCGGCTGGGTACGACTCGCTGAAGGGCTTGAGCCCGTTTAAGGACGAGAAGACGCCGTCGTTCCACGTGCGTCCAGCGCGCGGCTACTACCACTGCTTTTCGACGGGTAAGGGCGGGGATGTTTTTTCGTTCCTGATGGAGATGGAGCAGATGTCCTTCCCGGAGGCGGTGGAGGCGGTTGCTCAGGAGATTGGCTACCACATCAATTACCAGGGTGGGACGACTGGTGGGCGTGATGTGAAGCCGGGGACTCGTGCGCGCTTGTTGGCGGCGAATAAGGCGGCGCACGAGTTTTACCGTGAGCAGTTGGAGACCCCGGAGGCGGAGGTCGGTAGGAATTTCTTGCTGGAGCGAGGGTTTTCGAAGGAGCTGATTTATCACTTCGAGTGCGGGTACGCCCCGGATGGTTGGGACACGTTGACGAAGCACTTGCTTCGCAAGGGTTTCGACGCCCAGGAGCTCCAGGACGCCGGAATTTCGAGTATGGGGCGTCGCGGGCCGATTGATAAGTTTCGGCGTCGCCTGATTTGGCCGATTAAGGATGTGGCCGGCAACGTGATCGGGTTCGGGGCGCGCAAGCTTTTCGATGATGACCCGATGGGTAAGTACATGAACACCGCGGACACGATGTTGTATCACAAGTCGAAGGTGCTGTTCGGGCTGGATTTGGCGAAGAAGCACATTGCCACGGATCACCAGACGGTGGTGGTGGAGGGCTACACGGACGTGATGGCGATGCACGCCGCTGGGGTGAAGACGGCGGTGGCGTCGTGTGGTACGGCGTTCGGGAAGGACCACATGGCGGTGATTCGCCGCCTCATGTTGGACGACAACTATTTCCGCGGCGAGCTGATTTACACGTTCGACGGCGACGAAGCCGGTCAGAAGGCGGCGATGCGCGCGTTCCAGGGGGATCAGCAGTTTTCGGGGCAGTCGTTTGTGGCGGTCGCCCCCGACGGCCTGGACCCTTGTGACTTGCGCCTTGAGCGAGGGGATTCTGCGTTGCGGGACTTGGTGGCGTCGAGAATCCCGATTTTTGAGTTCGTGATCGAGTCCCTGCTGAAGGACTACTCGCTGGACACGGCGGAGGGACGCCTGCAGGCGTTGCGACGCACCGTTCCCGTCGTCGCCGGGATCAGCGACAAGGTGCTGCAGACGGAGTACGCGCGCAGGCTCGCCGGCTGGGTGGGCTGGCCGAACCCGGATGAGGTGCTCCAGCAGGTTCGCGAGGAAGCCCGTCGGCCGAAGCAGCAGCAGCGTACCTGGCAGAAACCGCAGCGCAGTCAGCAGCAGGCCGCGCCGGGTCAGCCGCCCGCGTTGGTGCCGCCGAACCCGCAGGATCCGCTGTTGTGGCCGCAGCGCGAGGCGCTCAAGATTGCGTTGCAGTACCCGGAGAAGGCCGGCAGTTACTTTGAGGGCATTTCGCCGGAGGCGTTTACGAACCCGGCGTATCGGCAGGTGCGTGACGCGATCGAGAAGGCTGGCGGGGTGACGGGCGCGCATGTGGGACCGCAGTTTTTGGCGAAGGTGGCGCAGGAGATGC
Organism: Corynebacterium sp. NML140438; assembly: GCF_001875725.1. Taxonomy (GTDB): domain Bacteria; phylum Actinomycetota; class Actinomycetes; order Mycobacteriales; family Mycobacteriaceae; genus Corynebacterium. The sequence goes on from NZ_MLCQ01000003.1 coordinate 115,728, forward strand.
TGGACCTGGTGGGCCGCAATTTCGTCTCCGAGTTGGCGGTGGAGCCGATGCACCCGGACGACATTGACCGTTACGTGGATTCTGTGCTCTCACGCCTGCAGGAGACCCGCGTGGGGGATCAGATTGCGCTGTTGAAGGCGCAGCTGCAGCGCATGCGCCCCTCTGACGACGAGGCAGCCTACAACGCGCTGTTTTCCGACTTGGTGGCGTTGGAGCAGGCGCGCCGCGAGCTCAACGACCGAGCCCTGCGCGGTGGGGCGTACGGGCCGCAAAGCTAGTTGCCCTTAGCTTTGGCCTCCTGCCACAGCCGGTCCTGGGTTTCGGCGTCGACGGGGCCGGAGCTGCCGTCGAAAAGGTAGGGGGAGCGCGCCTTCATCTTGTCGACGAACCCCTGCGCCACCCCCGCGAACCCGAATGCGCCGCGCTCTGCTGCGATTTCGGCGTGGAAGAGGACCTGGAGCAGGACGTCGGAAAGTTCTTTGCGCAGGGCTTCGTCGCCTTCGTTGTCGGTGATGGCGGCGGCGAGCTCCTCGGTTTCCTCGTGGAGGTAGGGCAGCAGCGTTTCGTGCGTCATGGAGCGCTCCCACTGCCCGCGCGTGCGTGCCGCGTGCATGACGGATACTGCCTGGTGGACGGGGTCCTCGAGCGAGGGCACCCGTTCGACGTGCTCACCCTTCGCGATGCGCTCCCGCACCACCTCGTCGTCCTCGTTCGTGGTGAGGAGCCAGGGGGAGGGGCCATCGGGGGCGTCGGCAAGGTCCCACCGCACGGAGACGGGCACTTCCATGGTGAACTCCACTGGTCCGCGGATGCGCTGCGCTACCGAAACGGGCAGCATGTCGGGCCAACGAGGGTCAAGCACGAGGATGGTCATAGTGTGTAACAATAGTCCGCATGACAAACCAGATTGCAGAAGCCATCAAGGCCGTTTCCCCAACCGCGGAAGCCGTCGCGCAAGAAACCGTCAGCTTTTCCCCGATCCGCTGGAAGACCGGCTGGCCGCACAACCTGCGCCGCGTCCCACCCTTCCGTGACGACGCCACCGCGACGCTGACCCGCCGCGAAGTCTTCGCCTTCGCACAGGATGTGGTGGATTCCGAGTTCGCCCGCGACCAGATCATCGACTTTTTGGGCGCGTCCTTCGCGTTCCAGGGCGGCAAGAATGCGCAGGCGCAGCTGAAGCTGCAGCAGTTCCTGCGCAACAAGGGCAAGGCGAACGCACTGCTGCAGGCGCTGCGTAAGGTCGGCTCCGGGGAGCTCACGCCCGTCCAGCAGTACGAGGCCGTCGTGGCTACCGGCCTGCCTGCGAAGTTCGCGTCGGGCCTGATCTATTTCCTGGCCGGCCCACAGGAAGCTGCCGACGAGAAGCCGCTCATCATCTGCTCCAACCGTGCGAAGGGCGCTGGCCTGGACGTAACCAGCGACTGGTCCGCCGACGAGTATGGCACCTACCTCGCAGCCATCAAGGCCGGGCGCGACGAGCACGCCCCCGACTTGCCACTCGACGCGGTAGAATTCGCGTTACGTGAGCACGCCCGCCAAGGATAGGAGACCATCATGAAGGCGCGTACAACGGTTCTTGCTGGACTTACACTGAGCTGCGTGGCGCTAGCCGGGTGTTCGACAGGGAAGTCGACGGACCTGGGCTTCGCAGCCGCCGCGCAGGAGGGCGCACCGTTTACGGTGTCGCAGGTTGTCGGCGAGCAGGCCGAGCGCGCCTATCTCTTCTGTCCGTACACGGACAAGGCACAGGCTGAGGCCCTGGGCTTCGACCCCGACGATGTCTACAGCATCAACGACAACTCGCAGCGCTGGGAGACCTGGAGCGGCATTGGCGTCATCTTCAACGACGATCGCACACCCGCCATCGAGTGGTTCGACCCCTCAATTATCGACGCCTGCCCCAGCGCCACCACCGGCGATGAGCTCGATGTGAACGCCCCGATTACCCCCACCGTCGAGCCCGTCGAGTTCGCAGGCGACGAAGGCCCCACCGACGTGATCAAGTTGGTGGTGGAGTAGGAGCTTGCAGTTTGGTCTGAGTCCGGGAACTATTTTGGGTTTCAGGCCCGCTCCCGTCGACCTACCGAAGCGTTTCCCCAGGTCGCGCAGATGGCCAACGAAAATAGTTCTGAACTGCTCCCCAGAAGTTGGACTGTGAAAACCAGTACCACCCTCACACAAGGAGCAGTGCGCATGAGACCAGGAAGCAAGCTGACCGAAGAGCAGCGTGAACAGGCAGTGCAATTATTTGAACAAGGCATGGGCAGCTATATCACTGCCCGTAGCCTTGGTGTTTCGCAAAGCGCGATCCAGTCGCTG
>NZ_MLCQ01000025.1 GCF_001875725.1 Corynebacterium sp. NML140438
AGGTGTCAACCACCACCCCAGGTTGTTTCCTCGGGCTAAGTGTCAACTATGTCGCGGCTGAGGTGTCAACCATCAGGAAGGTTCTCGCAGGCACGCCGTGTCAACTATGTCGTGACTTCGGACACTGCTGGGGGCGCTTTTTATTACCCGATGTACCATGGCGCCATGTCCGTCTCTATCTCTTCCGCTCACGCCCGCGAGTTGCTGGCCACAGCGCATGAAACCGAGGAGCGCACCCGGGAGAAACCGGCCGTTCCTTGGGGGTGGATCTTGTGCGCAGCGGTCTGCTTCGGGGTGAGCCTGCCGCTGATCTTCGTTCTCGACCAGTTTTGGCCGTTCCTCCTGTTTGTACCGTGTGTCGGGTGCATCATTGTTATCGAGCGCCGGAGGTCAAACGGCGTGCGCTCAAGCATCCGACAGCCGATCAAAGAGGACCCCAAAATGTCGTTGCTCCCCTTCGGTGTGTACTTCCTCTGCATATCGCTCTTGCAGGTCGCCCCGCTCCAGAACAAGGTGTTCTCGAGCCTACTCGGTGCGTTCGCGACCGTCGTTTTCGTCGTTACGTACGTGAGGAGCTGGAGGAGCAATGCCTGATATTTTGTTGCAACCCTCGTGCTTGAGCATCTGCGCCGCACTCTTTGCCGCCGAGGCCACCACCAGCGACGTCGGCGCCGCGGAGAACAAGGAGATGCACCCCAAGCGGCTGCGTACTCTCACTCAGCTAGATAGCGACGCCTACCTCACGGCCATCAACGCACTCAAAGAAGCCGGCTACGTGTCCCTCTTTACGGACCGCAAGGCGAACCCGGACAAGAACGTGGACTGGGTCTCTCTGACCGCTACCGGTGCCCGCGCATACCAGGACTGTATCGAGGAGTTGCGCTCGATTGCGGAGTCGGGCAGTCGGGTACCCTGAGGTGCATGACATTTCCCTCCCCAACTACTGATTCGTTCGCGCTGATTACCGGCGCTTCGCAGGGCATCGGTGAGGCAGTTGCGCGCCAACTTGCTGCTGCTGGCTATAACGTGCTGCTGGTGGCGCGTCGAGAAGCGGTGCTGATGCAGCTTGCCGAAGAGCTGGCGCATGCGCACGGTATCAACGCCGAGGTCTTCGCAGCAGACCTGTCCAAGGAGCGCGACGTGACCGCGCTGCTGGACTACATCGGGCAGAAGAAGATCACCATCTGCGTGAACTCCGCCGGTATTGCGTCGTTTGGCCCGTTTATGAAGCAGGACTGGAACTACGAGACGGACCAGTTCAACCTCAACGCCACGGCGGTGTTCCGCATCACGAAGGCGGTACTGGACCAAATGGTGCCGCGTGGCGAGGGTTCGCTGTGCAACGTGGGCTCGGCAGCAGGTAACATGCCGATCCCGAACAATGCCACGTACGTGTTTACGAAGGCGGGCGTCAATACGTTTACGGAGGCGCTGCACTACGAGCTCAAGGACAGCGGCGTACACTGCACGCTGCTCGCGCCGGGGCCGGTGCGAGAGGCAGAAGTTCCTGAGGAGGAGCAGTCGATCGTGGACAAGGTCGTGCCGGACTTCCTCTGGACCACGTACGAGTCCTGCGCGAAAGACACCATCAGCGCGATGCGTAGCAACAAGCGCCGCGTGGTGCCGGGCCCGCTTTCCAAGGTGATGGATTTCGTATCGACGTACGCTCCGCGCGGCGCCCTCGCCCCAATCATGGGGCGGTTCTATGCACAGATGGGAGAAGAGTAAATGGATGTCCCTGCAAAAAACGACCGCATCGTATGGGTCGACCTGGAGATGACGGGTCTGGACACGTCCCGCCACGTCATTGTGGAGGTCGCAGCGCTCGTCACCGATGCGCAACTTGAGATTCTCGACGAGGGCCTGGACCTAGTGGTCCACGCCACCGAAGATGAGCTCGCCGAAATGGACGACTTCGTGCTGAACATGCACACCGAGAACGGGCTCCTCGACGAGATCCGCTCCTCCTCCGTGTCCATCAAGGAGGCTGAGGACGCGGTCCTCGCGCTGATTGCAAAGCACTGCGACCCAGACCACCCAGCGCCGCTTGCTGGCAATTCCATCGCCACCGACCGGTCATTCATCCGGGAGCAGATGCCGCGTCTCGACGCCGCCCTGCACTACCGCATGATCGACGTCTCCACCATCAAGGAGCTGTCACGCCGCTGGTTCCCGCGCGCCTACTACAACCAGCCCGAGAAAGGTCTGGCGCACCGCGCGCTCGCCGACATCGTGGAATCCATCCAGGAGCTCGACTACTACCGCCGTTCCGTGTTCACGCCGGACCCAGGCCCGGATTCCGAGCAAGCTGCCGACGCCGCAGCCGCCGCACACGCCCACTACCAGCGGTTTTTGCAATCTTAGGCTTTCGTTGTAAAGTAGTTCCCGCTGTTGAAAAACAGCGATGGTGGCTGTAGTTCAGCTGGTAGAGCACCAGGTTGTGATCCTGGGTGTCGCGGGTTCGAGCCCCGTCAGCCACCCCGAGAGTACCCCGTGACCTGCACAAACAGGTTGCGGGGGACATTGCTTTCAACGGCAGGTACGTTAAGCCAAGAATTGTTCCCGGGGCTTTCGATGAGCGGGGAACATTCTTCGTGGACAGGCGTCGCGAACTCGGGAAACGCGAATGGCGGTCGCCCGGAATGGGCCTGAAACCCAAAAAGCTCCCGGGCTCGGGAACTTTTTCTAACAGACCGGCTTAAGCGTTCGGGTCCTTCGACCCACCAGAGCGCTGCTCCCAGTCCAGGTTCCAGTAGCCCAGCCCGTCATAGCCGTTGAGTGTGCCACCGTTCGTATTCTTCACAACGACCGGGTCACCCCGCTTCACGGTCTCCTGGAACCACTGTGCATCCGCGTACGTCGCGTTGACACAGCCGTGCGACTGGTTCGTCGAGCCCATCGCCCACACCGCCCACGGTGCCGAGTGCACGTAGATGCCCGAATAGGACAGCTGGGTGGCGTAGTCGACCGAGGTGACGTAGCCGCCCTGCCCCAGCCCGAGGCCGAAGGTGCGGGAGTCCATCACCAGCGAGGTGTGTTCGTCGCCAACAACGTAGGTGCCGTTTGGAGTGTCGTATTTGAAGTCGGCACCCAGCGAGACCGGGAACGAACGGATCTGCTCGCCGTTTTTGTACACGCGCAGCACTTTCTCGTTGTTGTCGATGACGGTTTTCACCTCATCGCCGATCTCGAAGCTGGTCTCGTTGTCCTGCGCACCGTAGACGCCGCCGCCGAGGTCCTTACCGTAGAGGTCCGCAGTGACCTTCACCGTGGTGCCCGGCTCCCAGAAGTCCTTCGGGCGCCAGCGCAGCTCGTACGGGTCCAGCCAGAAGAAGCCACCCTCGGTGTCGTTCGAGGTCTCGACGTCGATGAGCTCCTCGAGCGCCTTCGTGTCCTGGATGGGGACGTCGAAACGGAACGTGATTGCCTGCGCAACGCCGACCGTCGAGCCTTCGAGCGGGCCCATGTACACGTTCGTGGTTGCGGTCGGCACCACCGTGGAAAAGCTCACGGTCTTCTTCTGACCCGCCCTATCCTTCGCCACGATGGTGTAGTAGCGGCCGTACCCAAGCGGTTCGGTGACTTCCCACTCGGTGCGGTCGTCGTTGAAAGACGATTCGATAACCTTGCCGGCCTCGTTGGTCATCTCGACTTCTTCGAGCCCGGCTTCAGACTTCACCGTGATCGGGTCGAGAGGCTCGACATCCGTCTCCTCGTCCTTCACGGAAAACGCTGGAGGCTCTGGCTTCACGGTCGTCTGACCAGTGGTTTCCGCCACCTGATTGATACCCTGACCCGCCCCGGACGAGCAGCCAACTACACCCACCGCCAACACGGCGACGAGACCAACACCGATGAGAGACCGCCGCATGTTTGTCACGTTTCTCGCTTCCTCACAACACCCGAAGTTTTAGCAACCAACAACACTATCGCCCCAGCGCAACGAAACGCTACTCTGCATCGACCCGAAACGATAACCGTTCCATAACGATCGAAAATAACCACGCTGACCTGGCGATTTTACACCTTGCAAACCTTAGTGTTACTGTATTCAACGTTGCCAACGAGGACAGCCTCCGAGACAACAAGCGCCATTAGCTCAATTGGCAGAGCAACTGACTCTTAATCAGTGGGTTCGGGGTTCGATTCCCTGATGGCGCACCACCTTAGCCCTCTGGCCAGCGGGATCAGTACCGCAGGCCAGGGGCTTTTTCGTATCTTAACGGCAATCCGGCCTACGCGCACACAACAACGACTAGGCTATCGGCATGACTATCGCTTGCATCCTTGTTGATATCCAAAATGACTTCTGCCCCGGTGGCTCCCTCGGCACCGCGAAAGGCGATACCGTCGCTGAGGGAGTGCGCAAACTGCTCGAGGAACACGGAGACGACTACGACTTCGTACTCGCCACGCAGGATTGGCACATTGATCCGGGCACACACTTCTCCGAAAACCCTGACTTTGTGGATACGTGGCCAGTCCACTGCGTCGCTGACACCGATGGCGCACAGCTGCGCGCGCCGCTGGCGTCGATAAGCATTGACAAGTACTTCCGGAAGGGCCACTACACTGCCGCGTACTCCGGTTTTGAGGGCATAACTGACGGCGATGTGCTGCTCGGCGATTGGCTGCGTGAGCACGGCGTCACCACCGTCGATGTGTGCGGCATCGCGACCGACCACTGCGTACGCGCCACGGTGCTCGACGCCCGCAAGGAGGGTTTCGACGTCCGCGTCCTCGCCGACCTGTGCTCCCCCGTCGACGAGGAGCGTGGCCAGGCGGCGCTGCGTGAGATGGAAGAAGCAGGGGCGACGATCGTCGCGAAGTAGCAGAAAACCCCGCTCCTCAACGTGGAGGGCGGGGCTTTCTTCTGCGCGTTTTAGCGCTGAGACAGGAGCTCCTGCAGCTTCTTCAGCTCGCTCTTGCGCTTGCGGCTGTTAAACACCTTGATGCCCACAAGTGCCGCGACGCCAACGCCAATGCCGATCAGGACCTTCTGGACGGTCTCGTCCTGCAGCCAGTTGGCAGCTTCGCTCTTCGCGCTGTCTGCAAGGTTGGATGGCTGAGCGCGGTCCGCGAGCTCATCGAGGGTGCTAGCGAGCTTCGAGCGGGTCTCTGCAAGGCTGCGCTCAATGTCATGAATATCTCGTGCCACGATCTACATACTCCTAGATGTGTTAACTATTTACAGAACTTCCAACCAATCTAGTGTAAAACGGGGAATTATGACTGACAACATTCGACTCGAACAAGGCGACACCGCCCCCGTATTCACCCTGACCAGCGACAAAGGCGACACCGTATCGCTCGCAGACTTCGCCGGAAAGCGCGTTATTGTCTACTTCTACCCACGCGCTAACACCCCTGGCTGCACCAAGGAAGCCTGCGACTTCACCGAACACCTCGAAGTATTTAACGACGCTAACATCGCCGTCGTCGGCATCAGCCCCGACAAGCCAGAGAAATTGGCGAAGTTCCGCGAAGACCACGACCTGAAGATCACCCTGCTTTCCGATCCGTCCAAGGAAACCATGACCGCCTACGGCGCGTTCGGCGAGAAGAACAATTACGGCCGCATCGTGCAGGGCGTTATCCGCTCGACGGTCCTCGTGGGCGCCGACGGCAAGGTTGAACAAGCACAGTACAACGTTCGCGCAACCGGTCACGTCGAGCGCATCCTGCGCGACTGGGACCTGAATGCAGCCACCGACGCATAAGATGCTATCTTTGGCGCCGTGGATAAGAATACGACGCCAAATCAAGACCCCTACCTCAAAGACGAGTACAACCCTGATCGCCCTGCCGAGCCCAAGAAGCAGCGCGCGATAGTCGCAACGATTGCGATTGCTGCCTTGGTGGCCCTCGGCGGCTGGCTCATCTACGGACCAGAACAGGAAGACACACCTACCCAGTCGACGGACGGCTCCGTCGAGTTCCCTATCGACGCTCCGTAGTTTTGCGGCTTCCGCCTCTCAGCTTTTGCGGCGCACACAAAAGAACCTCCGACACTGCGTCATTTGCAGTCCCGGAGGTTCTTTCCTCTTGTGCGCCCGGTGAGACTTGAACTAGCTATGTGTACTTTTTGAAGGTGCCTCGTTACCTGCGTTTTTGCTGGTGGCGGGGCATTTTTACTGTTTTGCCACTACGCCGTTTTCCGGGCGATTCCGGGACATTACGGGGCTTTTTGTAGTCAAAATGCAGTCACAAAATCCGCCCCGATCATCACCGTATACAGTAACGCGCCCACTACATACAGTGACGCCCCAAACACAAGAAGACCCCCACCTGAGTATCTAGCCAGAATGGGGCCAGTCGGGCTACAGGGGTAGTTTTTCTGCGGGCTCTTGGCATACTGCGGCGCGATCGAGTCCGGCGTCACCAAGTGTTCGAGGGTGTCGGCGAGCCAAACTGTCCACCGCTTAATAACAGTCCAAACATACGAAGCAATCACATAAAGTCCATTACAGCACTTGACACATAACGCATATTTACGTTATACTATGTGTATTGAGTCAATGAGACTCACGAACAACTAGATAGAGAGGAGGTGCAGAGATGTACACAGACATCATCGCAACAATCACCCTGATTGTGATGATTATTATCTGGCTCGACACTCGCAAATAGGGAAGCCCCCGGCTAGCCGTAATAGCCGGGGACAACCCCACCCCCTCAACACTACACACGAAAGGACCCACAATGACATTCACACTCCTCGGAGTCGGCACCGGCATCATCACCACACTCGCAGGTGCTAACCCCCTCTTCGCCCTCGCCTTCCTCGCCGTCGGCTACGGCATCGACAAAAACAAAAAGAAGGCATAACCATGCACCCCATCATCATCGACGAACACACTGGCAAACGCCTCTTCAACAGCGCAGAATGCGCCGAATACATCGGCGTATCCCCCCGCACCTGGTCCAACTACTACGCGAACCATCGCACCCCCGAACCCGTCGCCACATGGGGCAAATCAGCCCCACTATGGGACGCCGAAGAAGTAAAAACCTGGCACGCAGCACGCCCAGGCTCCCCCGTAAAAGGAAGCTCGAAACACTCCACCGACTAAAGCAAAAAGACCCCGCCAGACACACCTAGTGTTGGTGCGCCCGACGGGGTCTTGATACTTCTCGCCACATTGGCTTCTTGCCTACAGGTCGGCCTCCACGGACTCATGCACATCGATCCGCAGCGCGGGATAGCGCTGGCGGACCTGCCGCAGAGCAGCAAGCGAAAAGTTGTACTTCACTTCCAGCGCCTCCTGTGCTTCCTCGAGCTTCGCCACACGGTCAAGCAGCGTTTTCAACAAGTCCTGCATCTGCCGCTGCGCAGTATCCACCGTGTCCTTACCCCGCACATCAGCTTTCGGCTTCTCACGTGCCGTCAAAAAGCCAAGATAGGCCGGGATTACTGCCGCAAGGACAAGGGCTAAGCTCTCCCAGAACTGTTCCATGCTCTCGCCCCCTTCGGGTCTGCTCGAATATCAAGCGTGATCTCACCGCGCTTCCCCCGCCACACTGCCCACATCGTCATCACAGCCAGCGCCAAATACACACTGCCGCGCTCTAAAAACGTTGCGAGCGAGTCAGGAAGAAACGCCATGCCCCACAGGCTGATCAGTGCCACCGACAGTGCCAGCGTTATTACCCCGGCTGTGCTCTGATGCCACACAGCAACCACGAGGCAGGCCACACCGAGCACGACCGCCACCGCAATCCACGCAGCGACTGGAAGCCCAATCAACGTCAACGGGTGCGGGCCTGCTGGCCCATGCCGAATCAGCCAGCCCGCACCACGAGCCAGAAAACACAGCCCAAGGATCAGCAGCGCGGTGGCATCGGTCATCAAAAAAGCCCGCAGCTTGTAGGCTGCAGGCCGACACCTCAACGGCAATTTATCAATCGGCATAGCCACCACCACTTGTAGCCGCCTGCTCAAGTCGTGGTGCCATTGACGGGGTCATCGCGTCACGTGTAAACCGATTCACGATAAACCCCACTGCAGTGGCGAGTGCCGTCAAGACGGTGCCAGTCGTGGTGTTCTGCCAATCCGTGGACTCGCCCAGCTGTGCAAGGACTGCGACGACACCTGTCAGAACGATGATGATTGACCCCTTGTATCGACGCCACCACGGCTCGGAAGCAATTACCTGTTCTGCGACCCGGGCTGTCAAAGAATGCTGTCCCATCTACCGCACCCCCTTGGTGTCCTTGAAGCCGTCGATACCGAGCTTCGCGCCGATTGCCGCGACCGCATCAACGAGAGTGCGCCCGCCCAGCTGTGGCCAGCCGGGGTACTTCCCTAGCTCGCCTGAGCCAGTCAACTGTGCTTTCGCGTCCTTGCCGTAACGCTTGGCTTCGTCAAGCGCTGCGACCTGTTCAGATCCAAACATGGTGATTCCTTTCTCTTCGGGTTGTGACTGTTTTTCGCCCATCGCGTCGTACCAATACTGCGCACGGGCGATGTAGGCATCGTGGTACTTCCCGCCTGGCCGAAGGTGATACGGGCAGCCCGTCATGCCACCTGACTCAATGGAGTGAAAGCGCACGTTTTTCCCACTAACCGGGCGACCAAGCTTGTAGTAGCGACAAATCGCGGCAACCAGGTGCGCACCAGCCTCAAGGGTCTTCTCACTGATAGGCCAGTCCTGCGCCGCACCACCACAATTGGAGTGCTCAATAGCGATAGTCTCCTGGTTGGAACGCTGATTCGCGTTGGCCCACGCGGTATCGCGATCCCATACGGCTTGGCCGATCACCCCGTCACGGTCAATGCAATAGTGCGCGGACGCTGGCCGGTCCTGCCACACCCGCACACACTCCTTGACCCCACCGACCATTGCCATGTGATGCAAGGTGACGTGGCGGATGTTTTGCCCGCCACGCCCTGGGGTGAAGTGTTTTCCTGTCAGATGCACAAGGTCTGGCTCGAGTGTGAACCAATCTTTCATCGTGTCCTCCTTTGGGTATAAAAAATGCCCCTACGGTAGGGGCTGAAATAGGGCTTCCGATTCGTTTGGCGGCCAGTCTGCCGATGTGGTGTGGGGGCTGAGGACGCGGTACTGCTGACCCTGGTATTCGACCACGTCGCCCTCCTGCACGGGCAGGCCAGGCGCGAATTGGATGACAGCGGACGCCGTGTTCTCGTCTGGCGCGGTCTTCGGGGTCACCATGTCAGTGATGTCGCGCCAGATTTCCTCGTCCACGCCGTGTGCTCCTGGCTCGAGGCTGTTGAGCCCGAGGGCCCGCGACTCCCAGAAGTGGTTGTTGTGCGTGATGACGTTCCCGTGCAGGTACGCCTTTGCACGGTCGTTTAGCGGATTCTCCCAGGCTGGCACCTTGTCAGGGTGCGCTACGGCGTCCTCTACTGTTACCGCAGCGGGTCTTTCGATCAGCCCCGCGTCCTGCAGCTCCGAAATCAGCTCAGCTTGTGCCTGTTCGATTTTCGCCTGCATCTTTCTACGCGGCTCCTCTGTCAAGGTGATCCACGTGCGCAGGGTGGCTAGGTCCTCGAATGGGATTGTCTGCACTACTGCTTGGGCTTCTTCTAGCGTTGCCAAAATGTTCCTTTCATTAGTAGGTGCCCTGCGCAGTACCTGCGTAGGGCTTAGTCTTCTGCAGGGATGGGCATAATCACGAACGAGAACGTATCCGACTCTGTTGCCTGAGCTGCCCGCAAGTAGATATAGGCGCTATCCGTTGCTGCTTCGACAACGTTGATGCCGCCGGGATTTTCACGCCACCATTGCACATCACGCTGCCTCTCTCCATCTACGAGGACGAGTGTCGTCGTCCCCTCGTAGGTGCTGGTCAGCTGCACATGTGACACCCCTTTTGGAATGCTGATGCGGGCGATTGAGCTGCTCTGGTACTTCTTGCCAGCGACAATAATCGGGTTGCTGTTCGGTTTTCCGGCCATGACTACGGAGTACGGCATCAAGCCGCCAAGGTCTGGGCTGTTCATGCCGCCACCCCCTGGGCTACAGCGGGAACTAGGACGCAGGAATCTGGAAAATCGTCACGCCCAGCAGCGTTGGCTTCGACGGGTCCTCCGTTGAAACGAACGGGCGCACGGTTCCCGCCGTGTCCATGATGACTCGGACGATTCGGCCCTTGTGCGGCCCATTCATCCCGAATAAGACTCGCGACCCGGCGTAGAGCGACATCCACCGCTCCTCGTCGAAATCCAGCATGATTTGATGCACACCGGCAGGTAGCCAAAAATCGGTGGCCGTGTCTTTCGGCCCACGACCGGCGACGATCTGGCCCGGAGTACCGCCCTCCGTACTGACAGGCTGGATGACCAGGGAGCGCATCCAATCTGCTTCTAGTGGTGTCGTCACCTACACCACCACCCCAGCTGCTAGACCGGATAAATCGTGAGCGTCCCTCTGTGATCCTCGGCCACATCCGACGCAGTAGCTGCAGGCCGGATGTACACCACGACTTTCTCCCCGGGTTTTGCCCCGACTCTGACAGTCGCTCCCTCCCCCCCCCGTTAAATTCGGCGAGTTTTCGCCAATGAAAGCCCGCGCCAGTATTGTGATGATGCCAAATCTCAGCCTTTTGCGGCCCCGACCAGGACGCAGATACCAAGCTCGGACCCTCCAGGCGGTAGTGGTCGCCACCATCGACCCGCATCAGCTGGTCATTCCCAGCTTGTCTCACCAGTGTGAATGACACTGGCATCGCAAAATCAAGTGATTCTGTCATTTCTCCTCCTTAAATTGATAAAAGGGCACCAGGTAGTGCCCTGTAGGGTTAAATATCAAGCCCAAGCTTGCGGTACTTCGCCCGTATTTCTCCCCACAACCTTTCTGTCGCAGGGGTTATCCCCATAGGCAGTACGACCCCCCGAATGTTAATGCCGAAGAGACCTCCTCTCACGATCTCTAGCTGCTCAGCTGAAAATCGAAACACCATACCGGCGTTGTCAAAATCTTCCGTAATCGTCGTGACAATGGGATCGCCCTTACTTGGAAATACCGACATTTTTACAAGCGCGTAGCCCAACATATCTACACCACGTTTCCTCGGAATCCTGACAAAGACAGAACTCGAGCTAACACGTTCAGGTACATCAATGCATTCGTCCAAATCTGCGCCATGTCTGGTGGCCCACCTCATCCCGCCAGATGCCGTGCATTCCATACGCAAAGGCAGTGGCTCCGAACCGCGCATGCTAGCGTGGTTCATCTCAATTGAGTACTTCGCTGCCAGCACCGCCTGGTCAAGCTTCTTAATCGCTTCCCCGTTTAGCTGGTTCGCCTCCAACGCCGATTCCGCAGCTTTCGCGGCCCGCTCACCAGTCTGCGCCGCGTGCATACCCGTCTGCGCAGCAAACCCAGCAGCAGCACCAACCGCACGCACCGCCCGATTCGTCGCCCGCTGCGCATCCTCCAAATTCCTGGTGATCGCCTCGAGCTTCGCCTGCGCATCCGCAAGCTTCTCATCTGCAGCACGCAAATCCTCGTTGATTTTGTTCTGCAGCTTCGTCGCATCTTTCAGGTTGGTAATCGCCGCGGAGTTCTTCTCGTTCGCCTCCGACAGCTTGTGTGTCGCGGCCTCGAGCTTCGCCTGCGCTTGCTCCAAAATCACGATGGACTCTTTGTTTTTCTCCGCAGCGTCCAGCGCTGATTTCGCTGCACGCGACGCATCATCCGCCGTCAACTGCGCATACATCGCACCCATCGACGCAGACCCGGCTGCAGCGCCTGCAGCCTGCACACCACGCGCCACGGCCTTAATCGCCTCACCATGCGCCTCGGCAATCTCACCGTGCATCTCCAGCACACCCTGATGCAGCGCGAGGATCTTGTTCTGCTCCGCATCAACCTTGGAAAGCAGCTCCTTTGACTCCTCCTGCAGTTGCTTGAGCTTGCGCCCAGCCTCCGTCGACGCGGACTGCGCCTGCGTCTTCAGATCACTGACCGACTCCACAGTTGCTAGCGCTGCATCAGCCTGCTCTTTCGCCTCCGACGCATACCGCTGCGCGTCAGCCACAGCACCTGCAGCACTCTGCGCATGCGACTGCGCCTGACCCACGTACTTGCGCCCGTCAGCAATCGCCTGCTGCGCCTGCTGCACCGTCGCAGCCACCTTCTCCCGCACATCCGCAGCCTCATCCGTGGCCTGCCTGGCCTGCGCAGCCGCCGACTTCGCCGCCTCAGCATTCGTCGACGCCTCATCAGCCAGCCCACGCATCTGCTCATTCGCAACACTGATTTGTGCCTCAAGCGCGGACACCTGGGAATGCAGCACCGCTATTTCATCGCGCAGCGTGGAGTTCTTGTCCAGAATCTCGTCCGACTCGGAAAGCAAGCGCTCCATCTCCGCCAACGCGGACTGCGCATTCTCGTACGCCCCTTTCGCTAACTCATAAGCATCAGCAGCCTCTTTCGCGTACCCACGGCCCTTTTCCTCCGCTGCAGCAGCACCATCAAGCGCCCTCCGGATCACCCCCTCGGCATCATTGACCGCCGAGAGAGCCTCATTAGCCGTGGACTTCGCAGACTCCGCCGCAGACACAGCCTTAGCCGTCTGTGACTCCAGGCCTGCGACCTCACGCCGCGACTGTACCGCCGCCTGGCGCAACGTCTCATTCTCCGCGAGCCTGGCTTCATCATTCGTGAGGACTTGGCCGCCCACGTGGACTGCCCAGTCGTTCTCGTCATGGTCGGTGACTTTCGGCTCAATACGCGTCACCGGCAGAGGCACGCGACGCCCCCAAATCTCGACGGTGGCGAGGTCACCCTGCTCGAAGTGCGTGAACGGTATCCACGGCCCCAAGCCCGCCTTCGTGATGTCCGACTCGAGGAAGAAATCACCCTCCACACGAGCCGCAGCGTCAGTGAGCACCTTGTCCACGTCCGATGCAGGCACCCAATCCGGGTCCGTCGTATCCGCCGCGGTGACGTTCACATCGGCGCGCACGAACCGGCGGGCAAACCCACCCACACGATGCCCCGCGGGTGCGAGTGACGCGACGTAGCCCAGCTCATTACCTGGTGCTGCGAACTTGTAGATGTCGTTGATGTCAACGTCCTCCGGCACAGACAGCTTGTAGCTGCCGAAAGCCGACGACGCGACCGGCTTAAGCACCGTCACTGTCGCCTGGTCTGCGACGAAATACGGCCTAGACATGAGCAACCTCCTTGACAGTCAAAACAATCATCGCGTGCGGGAATGCGCGGTACGCCAGAGTGCGCTGCGACGCCCCCTGCGAGGGGCTGATGTCCACCTGCTGCGGGGTCATGGACGAGGTGGCTTGATTCCAACAACGCACCGGCTTATCCCCCGGCCACCACACACGCGCGCCCAGAATCACGCCAGCATTCCTGGCTTGTGCTGCGACCGTGTCCCACAGCGAACCGTCCGCCGCGTCCAAGGAAATGACCGGAGTGTTGTCGACCTCCGGCACCTCAACCACATGGAAAGGATCATCCACCCAGCGGGTGCCATCCGGATCCGCCTGCGTCATCATCATCGCGTCCAACGACTCCTGCGCCAGACGGCGAATCACGAAGCCCGCCTTGCCTTCTTTCCACCGGAACATGGCTTGCCCTGCGAGCTCGACGCGCGCCATCGACCATGCGCGGGAATACTTGAGCTGCGACTCGTCCGTGGTCTTCTCGTACGGCTTTGCCGCCCACCAAGCGGCGGGCCACGACACCGCAAAAATGGTGTTCCATACGTCGGCTGCGTTGAGCGCCGAAATGGTCATGGTCTGCGGCAGACCATCGTTGTCCGGGTCCTCCGCGGACGCGGTGATGATGACGCCGCCACGCCTGACGATGCCGCCGTCCTTACCTCGCCACGCCGCCAGCAGCGTGTACAAGGTCGGGTTGACCTCGAGACGCCCCGACGCGTCAATGTGGTCGAGCTCGTTGGCGATGAGCAATTGGTAGGCGCGCTGCTGCTCCCCCGCCGGGGTCATGACGGGCATCGTGAAGCTCACGTCGGGTGAGTCCATCCACTGCTCCGGCGCGGTTACACCGTCCGTGGTGGCGTCCGGCAGGGTCATAAGCGGGTTGCCGTCGGCATCACCCAATCCCCACCATTGTCCGCGCTGTGCCACGACGTAATCGACATGTTTTGACCAGGCGTCCCAATCCATAATGTGGTCCCCTCTCTATAAAAGTGGCGGGGTGGACGAACCCCGCAATTTGCTTAACGTCCAATTAATCGTCACAGTGACGTAACGTCCCTATATGGTTACAGTGTCGGTTTTCGTCACAGTAACCCAATAGTGGGTTTATCCCCACGGATTCGCCACCAACAGTTCCCACACCAGCTTTGCCCCATTAGGCAGCGACCAGGTTCCCGTCTCGCCCGGCTCCACGCCCTCCGGAAACGCACCATCAACCATGAGCCCCTCCGGGGCGAGGTCAACCAACGGTGCGACCGACGAGGCGGGCAATTTCCACGACGCACCCGACGGGCCACGCACCATGCCACCAGACCCGGTATTCACAATCCGCGGATACACGGTTGCATCACCCACATTCGCCACCGTCGTAGACGTACGCGAACTCGACCGGAACAGGCCAGTCGAGTTGAACACCGGCACCGCCAGACTCATCTGCGTGCGGCGGCGCGCATCCACATCCACGCCAGGCAGAACGCCCGCAACCACGTCCAGAAAAAACGCGCCCTGCGGATGGTCCGCCTCCACCTTGAACGTGCACATGCCATCCCAGCCACGACGAAACTCGCGATACACCCGCTCCATCTCATCGCCATTCTGGGCACGCAGATAAAACGTGATTTCCTGCTCAATCGCCGCAAACCGGCGCTTGCCCGGTAGCACGCCAGGACGCCCTGGCCGCGACAAATCCGACCGGCTGGCCACACCGCGCAGCTCCCGAAGATTGCCCTCCGGGGCCAACACCGGCTCCGTCAACGGCGACCCGGTAAGCACGTAGGTCTGGCCAGTCGCCATCGTCAACTCAACGTTGAGCATTTAGATACCTCCAATCCTACGTACCGTCGCCACCGTCGATGCCTTACGCGTCATACCGCGAACATTCGAACCAGCAGTGACCTCAGCCACCAGCTTGTCCACCTGGTCCGCGGTGTACATAGCCTCGCCATCCAGCGCGATATGCACCTCCTTGGCGACCTGGTCTCGCACACCCGGTGTCGCCACCGAGCTATCTAGCTTCCAGGTCACGCCGAGGTCCGCAGCCGAGGTCGCATTACGGTTCGCCGCGCGCAGATAATCACCGCGCAGCTTCTCGTTGCCCTTGGCAAACGCCTCCGACGTCTGGTTGAGCGACGTGATCGCTTTCTCTAAACCCGCGATGGTTTCCTCGAGCGGCTGCGTCTTCCCATACAGCTCCACCTCATTGGTGAAGTCCTCGATGGTGCGCCGCATATCCTGCGCGTCATCACGCGCATCCCAAATCGGCTTAAGCGCTTCATTGGTCCGTAGCTTCTCCTCCGCCGCCGCGAGCTGCGGCAACTGAGACCGCAACACCGCCATGGTGTCGCCGCTGCGGAACGCGGTCTCACCCATGAGCCGTAGCGTGCGATTCAACGCCTCCTCGTCAATTTGCACGCCCGTCTCATTCATGAGCGTGCCCAGCACATTGCGCAGCGAATTCACCTGAGCGAGCTGGCCGCGATACTCATTCGCAAACTGGCCGTTAGCACCCATCTGGTAGCCCCAACGGCCCAGGATGTTCTTATCGAGCGCCTGCTGCGCCTCGGCAAGCTCCGCCATAACCTTAGCGATCTGCTCCATGCCAGTCGCGTCCTCGAGGTCGACGCCGGCGACTTTCGCCGACATCTTAATCAGACGCTCCTGCGCGGTAAGCAAATCCTGCTGGTTGCGGAAGTTCTGCAGCGCTGCCTTACGCGCTGCGTCCTCCGCCTTAATCACGGACAGGCGCGACTCAAGCTCACCCTTGAGAGCTGTGGCCCGCGCCGACTCGTAGGCATACAGCTTCGAAATCGCCGTGTCACTCCACTTGTCGAGCATGCCAGCCGCCACATCCGCCTGGAACTGCATGTAAGAGTCCCAGTCCTCGAACAGACCATTAGCACGAATAGCACGAGCCTTAGCCTGCGCCTCCAACTCCTTGTCCAAGTCCTGGCGAGCCTTCGCCACGCTGATAGCAGACTCCATCTCCGCAGATGCCTTATCAGCCACAGCCACCCGCAGGTTAAACATGGCGGTGCGCTGCTCCATGAGCCCACGCACCAACTCCTGCTGCAGCGACGCAACGTTCTGCTGCATCGTCGCCACCAGCTTCGCGTACTCGGCAATCGTGCCGAGCCCGTCTGCCAGTGTCTTCAACGCTTCCAGCTGCGCCTTACGCACCCGCTCAATGATGTCCTTGATGAAGCCCACGATCTTCTTGATGATGCCGATCGCCTGCTTGAGCATGTCAACGGCAACACCCAAAGACAGGCCCGCAGGCCCAACCATGGACGCAGCACCACCCAGCGCGGACGTGACCGCGCCAAGGCCTTGGGAGACTATCGCAGCCGGGGCGCCCATAGCGGTGAGCTGGCTAGCCAGCCCCTCCGCCATCGGCACCATGCCCATGATGGACTCCTGCGACAGCAGGACGATGTTGTCGAGGTCCTGCGCTTGTGCTTTCTTTGCCGCCACGAGCTCCTGCTCGGACTTCTTCACGGCCTCGTTAGCCTTGGTGATTTCCTCCTCTCTCTTTGTCGCGTTCTCCGCCGCGTTGTCGGCCTGGTCCTCACGCACCCGCTTGAGCTTCTCTTCGGCGTCGGCCACCTTGTCGGCAGCCGCAGCGCGCTTCTCATCCGAATCCGCTTCGGCCTGCTTGGCCTTAGCTTCATCAACAGCCTTTTGTGCATCGTCGAGCTTGCGTTGCTCGGCCTTCGACAAGCCGCCCTCATCGTTCATGAGGTCCTCGAGTTCCTTGCGCGCGTCGGCGAGGGCTTTTTCTTTCTCGGCGATGGTGTCGAGGTGACCAAGTTGTCGGTCGCGTGCGTCCCAAATCGCGGACTCGCCGTCAACAACGGCTTTGATGATGTCCTGGCCGGGTAGGTCCAGGCCAAGGTCGAAGAAGGCGTTGACTCCGGCGCGCGCGTTGATGCCTTCAATCGTCTTCGGGTCGGCGGCTTTCGCCAGCCACTCCTGCGCACCCTCCGCGACGTCCGCCAGCACATCCGTCTGCGCCTTGATAGCAGGCACGAGAGTACCCACAGACCGGATAACGTCGGCGAGCGTCTTCCACTGCGCCGCATTAAAAACCGGCTCGGGCGAGCCAGACTTATTGATGGCCATGGCGCCGTGCTCAAGCCAGCCGCCATTATCAAATAGGCCCAGCTTCGGCAGGATACCGCCCTCGGCGTAGCCGTGACCGTGACCCCACATAGTGGTGAGGTCGGTTCCGTATCGACCTTTGTAGTAGCGCAGGGCCGCGTTCATATTCGCCCACGGGTCACGACGGTCATCCGGCAATTCCGGGTCACGGTGAGCAGCAAATGTGCCAGGGATAATCTGCAGCAAACCAACACCAGCAGACTCGCCCGTGCCGTTCACATCCACAATCTGCTGAGCAATATCAGCATTACCACCAGACTCCGACATGATCTGCGCCAGCATGGCATTAACCTGCGCCGGGTCATCGGCATTGAACCCCTGGCGACGCATAGCAGCCATAGCCATTTCACGCCATGATTCCGCACTACCTGTCGTACCCGATGCTCCTGCATAGCTTGTTGCCTCGTCGGCTTTGCCGAGAATGAAATCCTTAGCAGCAACCCATGCCTTATCAAAGAAGGCAGAAGGAAGATCACCGATAACACCAGGAGCATTGAACCCTGAGATTTTGCCCTTAACAGCATCAATAATGGGGTTAAACAGGTCGGTTACGCGCTCCTTGATAGAGCGGAATACAGCCTTAGCGCCGTCCCAGACCATCTCCACCATATTCTTCGGGTCACCCAATGGCTGCTGCGATGCCACGTGAACGTGGTTACGGTGAGCATTCATAGTCCCCGCACCATAGAAACCGAAACCGTCACCAACGTCTTTGCCATGTTTCACGTTGTGGCTGAACGGGCTATGGATAAGCTCGAGCAAGCCTTTTCCGTAGTTGTTGAAAAGGTTCATGGCAGCAGACTGCATTTGCGGAGTGTCGTCCGTTCCATTCGAAAAGTCCACGGCGAGACCCTGACCATGGTAATCATTCGAATTGCGCAGCGTTGATGTGATTGTCATCATCGGGTAGTACTTGTTGACCCAATCGGTGATGGACCCGATGACGCCGCCAGCGTAGAACCCTCCGATTTTTCGCTGGTCATCATCATAAAGGTACTGTGCGACACCCCGCTCGCCGCCCATTCGGGCTGCTGCGTTGACGCCATCGACCCAGGCTGTGCCGAGGACGCGGGTTGCTTCGGGCCGCATGACCGCTTCTCCACCAGACAGCCCAATCGACATGCCAGTTTTCGGTTCGATGAACGTGTACGGGTCCCGGCCTGGGGTGTACCCGGGAAGAATGCCACCACGGGCAAACTTGATTTCTTGCAACTGGTCGAGGCCGACAAGACCTGCAACTGCATTCCATGCCTTACGGATACCGCCGTTATATACAACGTCCACGACAAATTGCACGGGTGCTTTAGTTTTGTCTTTGATTCCGTCCCAGATTCGACCGATAGCGTCCACAGCAGTCTGGAACCAGCCTTTGACCGTATCGAGTCCGCGACCGAGTGGGGCGAAGACGTTTCCATCGATCCAAGTCCAACCGGCATGCAGCATATCGCGCATCCAATTCCACTTATCGACGAGCCAGCCGATAGCTTCCTGCGCCCGATTCCACAGATTCACATAGCCCTGAATGGAGCGCATGATGACGTTGTCCCAAATCCAGGACACCACCGTGACGAGGACACCGTAGAGCCAATTCCACTTATCGAATACCCAGCCCAGGGCCGAAGAAACAGCAGGCCACAAAGTATCCGTGAAGAACGACGCCAACGGGACGAGCACGTTATCGCGCAGCCAGCCCCACACGGCTGTCACCGCGTCGAGCATTGCCTGCCACTTATCAGATACCCACGTAAGCACCGAATCAATCGTCGGCCATAAAGTCTCTGTGAAGAACGCACCCAGAGGCCGGAATACTTTCTCGTTCAGCCATTCCCAGCCAGCCGACAATTTATCGACTACCCACTGCCAACCATCGGCAAGTGCCGCGGTGAACTTCGACCACAGCTCACGCCCAGTCTCCGTCTTCGTAAAGAACCAAATAAGGCCAGCAGTCAGAGCAGCAATCGCCGTTACCACAATGCCGATAACGTTGGCCTTCATCGCAAGGTTCATGCCTTCCTGGGCAGCCTTAGCGAGCTTAGTCGCCGTGGTCACGGCCGTCATGCCAAGTGACCACGCTTTCCACACACCGCTCGCAGTGCCTACCGCGGCAAGCAGTGGCACCAAGTAATCCTTATTCTTAAGTATCCACTCGCCAAGCGAGGTGAGCTTCCCGACAACGTTCTCAAGCACCGGTCCGAGTTGCTCCGCAAAAGACGCCGCCAGCGGCATGACCTTATCAATCACTAGCTGCATGGCAGGAGCAATAGAATCAAAAATCTTAGACGCTACCGGCTCCAAAGCAGCCAGCGCATTCAGCTTGAATTGATCCCAATTCTCCGCAAAGTCGGCAGTTTCCTCCGCAACACCATTAATAGTGTCCGACGTCGCACCAGTCGCAGCCATGAAATCATCAACTGACAGCGTGCCAGTCTTGACAGCGTCCACAAATTGCGCAGCGCCACGAGTACCGAAGATTCCCGACGCCATATCAATCGCGCCAGCGTCGTCACCCGCGTTAATAAGCTCCTCGATACTGCCAATCGTCTCTTTCAGCGCCTCCGGTGCATCACGCCCCTCGGACGAAAACTCCGCGAGAGCGCGCTGCATCGACTGCAACGTCTTATCTGCATCAAGACCAGCTTTATCCATCTGGCCTACCAAGGCAGCAGAATCGGCCATATCGAACCCAAAGCCACGCAACGACGGGCCAGCCTTCACAGCGGAGTTCGCAAGCTCAGACACCGACAAGCCAGTAGCCTGCGACACCTGGAACATTTTGTCCAACATGTCAGGCATGTCCTTGGCCTCTACACCGAAGCCGTTCATAGCCTGAGACAGCGAGTTAATGTCAGCGTCGACGCCGAGCTCTTGCAGCTGCAGCATCGACCGCGTCATATCCTCAAGCGGCTTACCCGTCAGCCCCAGGCGGGTATTCAGATCCGCGGCGGTTGAGCCAATGGCTTCGAAGTCCCCACCAATGCCCACAGACTCCTTCGCGACGTTCCGAATATTTTCTTTGAGCGCCTCGAATGCTTCACCCGTCGCACCGGTCCCGGCGCGCACCGTGTCCCACGTGTTGTCGAAGGTTGTTCCGACCTTGACCAGGCCCGCAAGCCCACCGGCTACAGCACCGGCCGCCACAGTCATGCCAGTCTTAAGCTTGGCGCCAATATCGTGAAACGAGGTTCCAGCGTCGTCGGCTGCGGCTTTCGCTTTGTCCATTTCTTTGCGAAGGCCGCCCATAACGCCCTTATGGCGGTCTTCCTCATCCTTTGCGGACTTCTGCGCATCCTCAAGCTTGCCGACTGTTTTAGCGTAGTCCTCGGCCTGGTCCGCAGCCTTCTTCTGCGCGGCAGTGGTGTCCTGCTCCGCCTTCTTCAGCTTCACATTCGCGTCTGCGACCTTGGCCTTGGCGTCCTCGAGCTTCGCGAGCTCCTTGGTTCCAGAATCGCCCTTGGCGAGAGCTTTCTGGTAGTCCTCCTCGGCGGCTTTTTGCTTCGCAATGGCAGCCTGCACCTTCTGGCGAGCAACCTCTTCCTTACCTGCAGCAGACTCTGCGGCCTTGCCAAGGTCATCGACTTTCTTCTTCGACGCCGCGGCCTGACGCTCGAGAGACTTCACCATGTCATCCGCAGTCTTCTGCACCGCGCCCGAAGCCTTTTTCGACGCCGCCTCCGCAGGCTTCACAAGCCCCTTTTCGATACGCTGCGTGATTCCCTCAAACGTCGGGACGAACGGGACGGACACCCAGCCGAGTGCGTTGTCTGCCATTGTGAAGTTCTCCTTTTATGATTTATCCAGCGGTCAAACCACGTGCTTGCATGCGCGCCATCGCCGCCTGCTTCTCCGCCTGGTCCTTGCGGTCCTTACGAGCCGTAAGAAGCGGGTGCTGCTGCCCGGTCAAAGCACCGAAAATTCCGGCGAGAATGATCGACTCCGAAGTCAACGGGTCAAACTCCGATGAGGTCTCCGCCCAGAACAAGGAATCTGGGCGCCGCCGTAGCCCCTCCATGAGAATCGCCAGCCTGCGGGTTGACAATTTGCCACGCGGCCAGTCCCCCAGGTCCACCTGGTAGAAGTGCTGCAGGTCCGCTTCCACGAGCTCGAGGTAATCCACGACCCGCGCCAGAATCGACAGGCGTTCACGGTTAATCCCAATCGCCACAAGCCACGCCTCCACCAGGCGACGAGCATCACCAGCACGTGGGAACGCTAACCCCCACGACATTTGCGAACGGGCAGTCATAAAGTTCGGGTCCAACCCTTCACCCCGCAGCAAGGCGATAGTCGACTCAAAGCCCGCCATGATCGGGTCGGCCACGCCCTCCATGTGGACGGT
Source organism: Corynebacterium sp. NML140438 (assembly GCF_001875725.1). Taxonomy (GTDB): domain Bacteria; phylum Actinomycetota; class Actinomycetes; order Mycobacteriales; family Mycobacteriaceae; genus Corynebacterium. The sequence goes on from NZ_MLCQ01000025.1 coordinate 21,645, forward strand.
TCGGCCAGACCCCAGCCGAACATCAAACTTGACGGTGCGCGCCCCCGCGGCTTCAACCTCGAGAGGCAACACAGGCTAGTCCTCGTGGTCGATAGTGTTCTCCACCGCGCCCACAGCTTCGCCGTACGCCGTCGACACAGCCTCGTAGTCACGAACCTTGGCACCGGCGTTCTTCAGCAGGAAACGCGACTTCGCGGTAAGTGCACCGGCGAGGAACGTTGCGTAGTTTCCGCGCTGGGCGTGGTCAAGGAGTTCGAAGTCGAGGTCCTGGGGGTCCTTGATGGCTTCGAGGGTGACCTTGTTGCCGTTGGCAAGGGTCACGGAAAACTCGATGGTCTCCACGGTCGTGTCGGCTGGGGTGTTCGTGGTCTTTTCGTCGGTGTTGTTTTCGACGACTTCCACCTTGTCGCTAGTGGTCTTTCGTGTAGTCATGTGTGGTCCCTCCAATAGGTTTAACAAGGTGGCCCCTAAAACGATTTGAGGTGTTTTCTTCCCAGGGACCACCCGAAGATGGAAGAAAACACCAAGTGCGGATAGCAGGAATCGAACCTGCGCCCTCATGCTCTGCCACTGAGCTATATCCACAAGCGGCCCGCGCCCAGATGAATCACTCAGGCGCGGGCCTAACCAATTGCCGTACATTACGGCGCGAGGACGTCACCCTCGCTATTTACCGACGTACCCCCGTTACTTCACGGTGATGGTGGTAGAAGAACCGCCCTCGAGAGAACCACCATTGGCAGTGACCGCGGACGCGCCATTGACGGTGTACGGACCGCCAGCTTTACCGGTTACAGTGACGCCAGTAGCACCAGCGGTACGCAGTGCCGCCTGGATGGTGGCGCCCGTAGCGTTGTAGTCCTGGGCGGCGGTCGTGTGACCGTCTGCGGTGATGGTGAACGTGCCACCGGAAACACCAGACGGCAGGGTCACGGTCTTAGCGACCGTGGCCGTCTCACCGGACTTGGGATCCTTGAAGTTGATAAGGTCCACACCGTCGACGCCCTTAGCAACCTCATCAGTTTCCTTGACGTAGACAACGCCCTTCTCTCCACCCTGCGGGACGAAGGCATCACCGGAGGCGATCTTGGACTCGAGGTTATCGATGTCCTGGAAGATCTTCTTCTCAACCTTCACGACAGCATCCTCCGTAATCAGGTAGTAGTTCTCCTCAAACATGACCTCATCGTCACCATTGATGTAGTCAATATTGAGAGTGTGCGCAGTCGGGTCATTGCCCTGGTTACGGTCAGCGACCGTCAGGTTGGCCTTTTCACGAGAAACCTTGATGCCCATAACTCCAGACTGGAACTTGTGGACACGGGCGACATACGCCTGGGCAACCTCGTTGGTGTGCTTGCGGTACAGCACGGAATCCTGGTTAACGGTATCCGGCCATTCGATGTAGTCGAGAACCGGGGAACCAGGAATGAGGTCAACGGAGCCCGTGACGTCACCCGCGGTGTAGGACGTTGCTGACTGACCACCAGTGAGCGGGGTCTTGTTCGAATCGACGTTGCGAGTTTCGTTCCAAGTGGAATCATTCGGCTCAAGACCAGCGGAGTGCCAGCCAGGGCCGAACGTGCCGGTCTTAATGTCAATTGCGGGGTTCTCCCCGAAATGCATGAGGACTTCCTTGTCCTCGAGGACTCGAATGTTAAGGCCCTCGGTACGCTTCTGCGCCATGATTTATACAACCTTTCGTGTTGTGCCACAGCTGTAGGAGCATGTGGCGACGTACCCGCCCTTGAGACTGTCCGGGCCAACGATGACGCCGGTAGTGCGGGTTCTGGAAATGGAAAGACCCAGCCCACCAAGCGGACTGAGCAAATACTCGTTAATGCTGCGCCCCACACGCCGCGCAATCGCATACGTCGGAGCGTGGACACTTACCCGCACGAGCTGGCGGTCATGCCCGGTATCCCGGACCTGCGGTGCCCCATCCGCGACTACGACAGCAGCACCCATAGTCGGGTTCCAGCCTTTCGGTAACGAGTGCTCACACACCGTCACCTCACTGGGTAGTGCACGTCGTAGCTGCGCGTACAGCTTTTGGGTCGGATCCTGAGAAAACAGGAATCCTGCAATTGAGTCCATAGGACACCTCCCCTGCTACTCCGGCGGGTTCAGCTGCAACCCAGCCGCATGAATAGCATTCGTAATAGCCCCTAGCCTGGCTTCGAAAGCCACAGCGTAGGGATGGTTAATGAGTAGGACTGCACGTTGACGCCCGACACGGTTCTCGCCCACCTCGACGTTGAACACCTCGGTCTGCGAACCATGGGTGAATCCGGCGGTGTCCGGCGTGAGTTCGCGCTTATCGGCGGGCCACGCCGCCTGCACAAATTCGGAGACTTCCTCCGCCGCATCCTGCGCCTGGGCCGCAACCTCTGGCTGCGCCAGCAGCTTGTCGAACGCGTCCTCGTTCCAGTGAAACGTCGGACGGTAGAACTTAGAGCCCGCCATCGTCGGACACCTCCGCAGCCACCGCGGTGAACACAACCTTGGGACGGTGACGTGACACAACAGGCCGACGCCCCGGCGAGTAGTCGAAGCCCCGTGCCTGGACGATGTACACGCGGCCGCGAATATCGACCCGCGCCCCGTCCTCCACGACAGCGCCAGGCGGGGCGTACACGGTCAGCCGGTTCACGTCCGCCGTGAAATAGCCATCGTCCGTGACCTCCGAATCACCGGCAGGGCCAATGACACAGTGCTCAATGGTGGCCACGACCTCGTTGCTCAGCAGCTTGCCGTAGTCGGAATACGTCGGCTCGCCCAGGACAGTGACAGTCTCCCCATGCTGGTCTGGAAACATCAACGGATCCTCTCCGGCCAGCACGCCGGTGGCGGGAACTTGCCCCGCGGACCACCTGGCATGCACAACCCTAGGTCGAGTCGCTGCTGGTCCGTCAGGCGGACGCCACCCCAGCCGACGGAATCAACATCAGCGAAAGTGATGGAATCTGACTGCGGTCCAGTCGTGGAGCTCGCGGAGCGCATGCCCACGTTCGGGCCAACGAGCACTGCGGCGGACACCATCTCGCGAATCACGCGGCGCACCACAGCTTCAAGCCACGACGTGCGCGCCAGCTCATCATCGAGTGTGCGCCCACAGCGCTGGAACTCCACCTCGAGGTATTCCACCGCGTCCGCGATGAGTGCCTCTATGCGCGGCTTCTCCGACTCGTCCAGTGGCCGAGGAAGGCGAGCTTCAATCTCGGAAACCTTAATCTCCATGAGATGGCCTCCTTACTGCGTCGCCGCGATAATCTCCTGCTTCGACAAGCCCTTCACCTCAACGCCCAAGGATTCGGCGTACTTACGCCACGTATCCACCGGGGCAGTCTTAGCCGGACGCTTGACGTCCTCGACAGGCTCATCGTCGGCGTACTCATCCTCAGACTCGTCAGTGCCATTCGCGTCCGCGTTCTCTGCGTCCTCGGCAGGCTCTGCGGTCTCCAGCTCAGCAATTTGCACAGCCGCCCCAATGCGAACAAGGCGCTCAGCCCACGGCGAGTCATCTTCTACGATGTCACCCTCGACAAAGTTCTCCCAGTCGGCACCCACCTTTCGGCGAGCCCAGGCAATCAATCGGATCTTCATGATTAACCCTTGATGCCGGTGATCCAGGCAGCGGCCTTCGGGTTATGGACTGCGAGGACGCGCTTCTGCGACAGCTTGTAGCCCACCTTGTCGTGACGCGGCTCATCAAACGGACCGGTCATTGCCAGGCGATTCGTGTGGGAGACAAGGCCCGGCTTGTTGTTCTCGTCGATGACGAGGATGCGGTCCTTGTACCAGAACTTCGGGATGATGATCTGCAGACCATTGAATCCGCGAGCAGTCACACCCTTGTAGCCCGCAAACACCGGATTGGTGTTGTCCAGGTTGCCTTCGTAGGCCGAACGCAGCTCTTCCGTCTTGATGAAAGAAGAAGCAAGCGAGCGAGGCACAACCATCGCGGTCGGGTCGAAACCGTAGGTGGCTTCGGACTGAACAACATCCGGGATCTCCGCATCAGCGATCTTCTCGATCGCCTTATCCGTGTCGCCGAAGATGTCCGCATCAGAAGTACGCCAGCCTGCGGCGGCGGCCACAGTACCAATGTCGGACTTCTCGAGCACGGACTTAAGGCGCTCGTAATTGGAGTAGGCCGCAGCATTGCGGAACTGAGTCAGGGAGCGGTTCACCTGGTCAACCTTGTTCTCGTCACGCATCTCGTAAGAGATGTCGAGCCAGCGGCCTTCTTTCTCCGCAGCTGCGACAATCTTGCCAGCAGACACCGGCAGCGTGGACGGGTACTCCGCGAATTCTGCGATGGTTTCCAGACCATCGACGGTGAACGGTGCGACGTCCTTCTCATAGGCGATGGAGCCGTTGTTATCTCCTACGTCTTCGAAGATAGCAGAGACCAGATCCCACTCTGTGAGGTATTCAAGAATGGGCTTGATGAACAGCTCCGGCATGCCCAGCAGCTCGGAGACAGAAAACTTCACGCCATCGTGGATGGAGTGAGTGGTAATCGGGGTAGTCATTTTTTTGACGTTCCTTTCAGGGGTTAGTCCAGGCGAACCAGGGCGCGAGTTGCAGACGGGGCTTGGTCGGTCACGACGCCAACCACTGAGCCAGCGGAGTAGGCTTTTGCCTTGCCTTCTGCGTCAGCGCCGACCTTGTCGCCGAAGGTGAGCTGGGCGGTAGTTTCGAGGTAGACCTCCATGCCGGAGTAGGCGACTGCCACATGCTCCGGCTTCTGCACAACGAGGTTGTTGTCCTCCGGTGCAGTCTGCGGGCCACCATCAGTAATGGCCACGCCGATAACCTTTTCTGCGTCAGCAGTTGCGGGCTCGACACCACCGTCTCCGGCCATGACGATCTGACCGCCCTTGATGTCCTTGACGGCTTTGAAAGTACGAGGGCCGCGCTCGGTAACAATGTTGATTGCGCTCATGATTTCTCCTTAGGGGTTGAGGTTGAGAGCGCGGACGATAGACGCCTTACGCTCGTCAGAAATGGTGTTGGGGTTTTCTCCGTCGTCGGTATCGTCGACGCCATAGCCGATCTCGGCACGCGGCACCGTATCCTTCGGATTCGAACCGTAGAGGTCACGGGCGATCTGCGGGTCACGCTTCATCGCTGCGACAGCCTTGCCACGCAAAGACGCGGAAATACGGCCGTCTTTAACCCAGGCATCGACCTCGGAAACAAGCTTCGATTCCTTGTCGCGCTCCATGGCCTGCCAACCGAACTTCGCCGCAGCCTTAAGCTCGTTGTAGGTCTCGCGGTCCAAGGACACGGCATCACCCGCGAGCTCGCCCGGAGTACCCGGCGCGGCGGGCTCCGCAGGCGTCGGCTCCGGCTCATCGTCGGCAGCGGCCTTGATGGTCACACCGGCGGTAAGCTCCGTCGGTTCACCTTCACCGGACTGGACGGGGACAGCGAGCGCGAGCTGCTCGCCTGGCTCCTCGTTCGGTGCGGTCACGGTGATGACGCCGGTGTCCTCAGCGACCTCGGCAGTCCAACCGTCTGCGACTTCACCCAGGGCGAATGTCAGACCAGACGGGACCTCACCAACCGGGGTGATAGTTGCCTTGCCAGTGGGCACGACCTGCGTGTCTTCCGGGTAGGAAAGCTCAACCTCGGTGTTGACCTGGACGGTTTCATTAAAAAAGCCGGAGAGTGCGTTCTGCACGTCCTCCGGCTTCTTGCCCAGCTCCTTAGCGAGCTGATTCAGAATGCTCATTGCATCCTCCTCCTGCCCATTGCTGGGCGTAGTAGTTTCTTCGTCCCCGGTTCCCGACCGGTGGACAGGACGCGGCGGTGGCGCCGCAGCCCGGTTAGCGAACTTGAACCGACGCCGCGCCAGCTTCGCCGCTGGCTCCGGTGCCGTGGATTTCTCAGCGATAACCTCATCGGCCAGACCTGCGGCCACAGCTTCGTCGGCGGTGTACCAGGTCTCGTCGCTCATGGCGGCGAGCCAGTCCTCGACAGTGCCGCCAGCCTTGGCGGCGTAGATATTCGCGAGCTTCGTGTCCTGGCGCTCGAGGTCCTTCAACGTCTTCGCGACCTCGTCCGCGTTGCCCTCCGCCCACGTCCACGCACGGTGAATCATCAGCTCGGAGGACGCGCGCATGAGCACGCGGTCCGCGCCGCCGACCGCAATGAACGACGCGGCGGACGCGGCGAGCGACTCCACAATCACCGTGACTTCGCCGCCGTCGTAGTCCTTCAGCGCGTTCATAATGTCGATGCCGGCGTACACGTCGCCGCCGCCGGAGCTAATGCGCACCGTCACGTCGCCCGTCATGTCCGCGAGCTGGCTCATGATGCTCTTCGCGGTAATCGAGTTCTCCGGCTCCCAAAAGTCCTCACCGATGGTGCCGTACATCAAAATCTCGTTCATTACTCACCTCTTTCATCGGTGGTTTGGGTTGCTGCTTCCACTGGAACGGTCGCAGTGGTGGTCCCTTCGTCCGAGGCGTCCGACAAGCTCACGCCGAACTGCTCCTCGAGCGTTTGCCGGTCCTTCTTCGACTGCAAGGCGTCCGTGAGTCGCTGCTTCGGCGGCAGCACGTAGCGGCGGCGAAGGTCTTCCTCGAGGTCCTTATCCGCGAGAATCAGACCCGCGTTCTTCAGCTGCGCGAGATCACCCGGCGCGATTTCCTTCTTTGAAGCGATCGGGTCCAGGGTGATGCGCGGCATGAGCCCGTCATGCTCTGGGAATGCCACACGCACCAGGTCCTCCACCACATGCTGGGTGGCGACGTCGGCGATCCACTCGGCGGTGGTCTGCAACGACTGGATGAACAAGTCCGACTGGGTTTCCGCCAACGCGTAACTACCGCCCTTGCCCTCCAAATTGAGGAAGTGCGCCAGCACACTCTTAGCAATCATGTTGTCGTGGTACGTGATCGCCTCACGTGGTGACATCAACTGCCCATTAACGCCAACAAGTGACAACTTCGCCTTCGCCGGAATCGCAGCACCCGCAGTCTTCCCGGCCCGGATACTCGACGCGATTTCCTGCCCAGCGCGAATATCCGCCTCCGGGTCGAGTGCAAGCTCGCTTCCCTCGTAGACCGGCACGCCCATGCTGTTGCGGTCAATGGCGTTGAGCTCCATGCGCAGAAGCTCATCGCGCAACTTCCAGTGCTTATACGCGGGGCGCAGAACAGACTGTCCAATCCACTGGCTACCGATGTCGTCAAACACGTAACCAACGAGACGCGAGACTGGAATCTCCACCGGCTCCGCGTTCTTCACACCAGCTGTGGCCCGCTGCTCAATGGACGCGAGTCCACCGTCCGCGGCGACCTTAATGCCGGTAATCGTGCCAGGCCAACGCGGAGCCAACTTCACCAAATGGTCACGACCATCACGACCCGGCGCATACACCTGCTCAAAAAACATGTGGCCAAACTGCAGTGCACGCAAAGCGTCCTCGAGGTGCTTGTCCCACGACACACGGCCCGTGCGCGCCGCCACCGGCTTGCCGGGATCCTCACCCTTGACATGCATACGCAAGTCTTCGGCAACCAGCGCCACGACTTCCTCCGGCGCGCCATTCGGATCCAGATACCAGGTAGCACGCCGAATCGGCAGCATAACAGCACGCAACACCGACTTCACCTGCGCATCCTCACGCCCCATCTTCGCAAACACACGAGACGACGCCGGGAAACGCAAAGCCCAGTTATCCTCCGCCAAAGCAGTATTAGACACCGTGCGCGCAGCACCAACCTCACGCTTCACCAGTGGCTCCGTCATGACCACACCTCCTTAAAAATCAATACCCGCAGCACGAGACACCCCCACCGAAGCAACAGCAGCCGCCGAACCAACAAAACGCCGCTTCGACTTCACATCCACTTCCGCAGGAATCGCGTACTCCTGCAGGCCCCACACCGCGAACGCCGCAGCATTCAGAGCGGACACGTTGCCCTTGTAACGGTCCAAGCTGCGGTAGCGAGACGTAGAGCGTTCCTCCGCCACAGCCCACGCAGCCACCCAACGCGGATCGTCATCATGAACGATCCGACGCTCGGCAATCATCCGCAGGAACAGCTCATACGCCGCCGACACTTTGCCACCCGTCAACACTTCCGGGGCAACCCCGGCATGCTCCAACGGATCAATCAGCGTCGCGACCGGACCAGAGCCATCAAGCAACAATGCCAGCGGGTCATTCGCCGCGATAGAACCACGCGCCGACGCCACGAGCTCATCCCGCTTAAAGTCCTCATGCGGCGACAGAGTCAGGAACACGCGACCATCGCTCAGCCGTACCGCCGCGACCATGCCCACATGCTCACCATCCGGCGTCGTGTCAATGGCAACCACGTTGTCCGCAGTCGCGCCCTCCGGCGTGCCAGCCAACGAGTCCCACACGTCCGGGGCAATGATCGGTGTGAACTCGTCGAGGTCCTTGTGCGTGAACCACTCGCCCCAGCCGAGCGCTTCGACGCCGAAGTTGATGCGGCCTTCTTCGGTGTTCATGCGGCGCATGATTTTGCGCATCTTCTTCGCATTCGAAATCACGCCATACGATGGATTAGCCACCCGCCACGTCTGCTCATCCTCCGGATCCATATCCTCCGGTGCCGCGTACTCCGACAAGTAGACCGGCTCATTTTCGTCGAACTCCGTGAGCGCCTGCTCGCGCATCGACGAGAGCACGCGACCGTTCGCGTGTTGCGGGAAGTCACGATGCACCGACGAAGACATGAAGAACACCTGCGGGTCCTCCGCTGCCTGGACAAGGAAGGCCAGCGCCGCCATCTCCGAGTCCGTCAAGTTGTACGCCTCGTCGTAGATAAGCAGGTCGACCTTCGTCAGGCCACGGCCAGCGTCCTGAGAGCGGGTGGTGAACACCACGCGCCCGCCATTCGAGAGGAAGATCGTGCCACGGCCCTGCGAGCACGTCTTCGACGTGACCCGCTTCGACAGAAACTTACGGCTACGAACAATCTTCCACGTCTGCTCCCACAACTCCTTGGCGGTCTCCCACTGCTGGGCAGTAAACAGGACGTTCTGACCAAGGACGAAAATACGGTAGATGACGATGAGCGCGACCAGGAGGGACTTGCCGTTCTGGCGCGGGCAAATAAGCACCGCATCGGAATGCACCCACGTGCCGTCAAGGCTCGTCGCGTTGATGGCGTTGATTTCGTGGCACTGCCATGGGAAAGCTGTAAGCCCGACGCGACGGGCCAGCTCGATGTTCTTACGCCCGTGCTCGTGAATACCCGGCGCTTCACACAGATTCAGCGGAGTTTGCTTGCCCGTGAGCATGGGGAAATCGTCACAGGTCGGATAGTCCTCCCTCTTCGTCCTCTCCATCGTCGTCGTACTCACTGCGCCTCCTAGCGATCTCCACAATAAGCTGTTTGAACACGGTCTCTGTCTGCCTTTGCTCGCGCAGCACACCTCCGACTTGTAGGACGAACTCGCCTTCCATATCGGTCGGCAGCAGTCTCCCCCACTCGCGGTCATCCCGCGTGGCCATGCGATGCAGGCGGTCGAGCCGGTCCTTGACGCGGCACGCTTCTACAACCAATGCGGTGACATCGGCGGGGTCTCTGGGGTCGTTCATGTGCTCCCAGAGGTCGCGGCCACCACGTTCGAATGCCTCCATCTCGTAGAGGTTTTCCAAGTGGTCCAATTCCTTGGAATCTCCCATCATTTCAAACCTCCGTTAGCACTGGTCAACGAAACTTTTTGGCCGCGTGTAAAAAATCCTCGGACTCGGAGTCATGAGGGCAGGGGTCCGCTGGGGTACCCCCTTAAGATTTAGACCACCCGGTCTATTTCCATACGAACGCCGCCGCGTCGCCGTCCTGCTCGCCACGCCGCAGTGCCTGCGCGCCCGCCTGCGGGGCTAGCGACTCCGATGGGTGCTTCCCGGTCAGCGCGGGGCGTCGCGCGTCGTAGCGACCGTCCTGGCGCTGCGAGTTACAGCGGCTATGCAGCAGCCGATCTGGCTGCTCGCCGTTGCGGGCTCCATGCGCGTTGGAGTGGTCGGCAGCGAGTGCTTGACCATCCCAGTTACGCCGCTTGTCCTTGTGCATCGGCAGTCCGCACCACCAGCACGGCTCACCGTCGCGCATAGCGAGCAGCAGGCGTTTGCGCGGCACGTCGTGCGCGTGGTGAGTGTAGCCGCGTTCACGGGCGTTCTTCTTCGGCTTGGCTTTCCGCTCGTCGTACCACTTGGCGGCGGCGATGGCGGAACCATACGGGCGCTCCTGCTTGCAGCGTGCCATGACCGTCTTTTTGCCGGGGTCGATGGTGTGGAATTCGGCACCGTGCTTGGTGTACTCGGCGCGCTGCTTGCCACTGGGGTTGGTGTGTATCAACCAGACGGTGACCTCACGTGTGAGTGCGGTGTCGATGGCTGCTTGTCGTGCTGCCTTAGCGACGGCTAGGACGTCGCCGGTGTGCTCGTGGTTGCCCATCGGCTTACCCGCCAGTACGTTGGCCAGGTGGTCAAGGTCAACGATGATATCGCCGTGCTGGGCGTGCTCACGCACGAACGTCGACTTCCCTGCTGCCGGAGGACCCATTATGACATGCAGCATGTGGTCCTCCCCTCGTATTGTGTCCGGCTCCGGTCGTGAGCCGGTGGCCTGCGTCTGCCCGCTTAGAACCATGACCGATGGAATTGTTGAAGCGGTCGCGGGTAGTTGGCGGCAGGACTGAAAAACGCGAAATACCCCCGAGCTGGTCGAGGGTATAAGTTGTCGTCGCGTCGATTATATCACACAGCGTGACAGTGTCTAGAGCTACTCCGCGTAGTACCGCCTCATCTCTTCTTGCGTGATTTCCTCATTATGCCACGGAGCGTCCTCATGAAAATTATCCAACCACGGATCTTCTTCGTGCGTGCGATTTCGAAGTTCCCACCCAGTTAAGCCTCCAAACGCTTCACATACACTGTCAATAACGTCTTGATCTTCTTCTCCCAAAGGGTGACCATCGTCGGCGTTAAGATCTTCAGCGTCGATCATGTATTGGCCACGATGCTCATTAAAGAGCTCGTATACAACAGGACCGTGAGTCCATGCATGTATCGTCTCGTCGAACATTGGGCGGTCATGCCAGGCCAAACAATATGCCTGGCAGTAATAGACAAGCTTCTGGAGCTTCATGGTTGTCATCTCGCCGAAGTTCTCCAGAATGTAGCGAGCGACGTCGATCGAACTAGGCATCGTGATCATCTCCCTGCTTTTCCGCTTGAACTATTCTGCGCTTAGGCTTGGACGGCCTAATTGGTTTCCGCCTTATGCTCGACTCTACTTGATCCCTTTTAAATTTTGGTTCTGGCACGTGTGTTGCGCCATCCTGCAGTGCTAATTTCAAAAGTGGGATAAACGCTTTAATGAGTCTGTGTCGTCGTTCATCAAAAAAATTCTCTTCAGTGGAGTCACAGGTCAGCATCGCAAAAGTTTCATTGTCCTCGTCTCTAAGTGCAATATTGACAAATGATTTGTAGGCAGGGCGATTCACTTTACCTTTGTAGTAATTATCCTCGCCTAAAGCTACGAACTCTTCTGGCGAATTGCAATAGTATCGTCCAATTCGGAATAGCTCGTCAAAGAATTCACTTCCAGGCGGCTCCGTTGAATTGAAGCTCAAGCGAGGAAGATCGCTCCGTCCACCCCTTTGAAAGACGTAATTTTTAAAAGAAACAGTTGCTTCTTCCTCTGTGTCGGAATTGAATTCTCGTTCTACATTGGGGTCCCCGTCTGCTTTTTCTTTTCGCTCACCAGAGTCTTTTCGGTAGAGGCAAAGTCGAACACAATTATCTTTCCCTTCAGGTTCGAGAAGTCTCCGTAGCTCATCCAGCACTGTTTCGATATATATTTTGGCAAGTTTGTCATCGGGCGGTACTGATGCTGCATAACTCAGCCTTGAATGCGATTTATCGATAGCACGAACAAGGCCGTCAAAATCTGTTTTAGATCGGGCATCCAGTTTATCCTTATCAGCGTTTCTTAGAGCCCAAGAGCCTGCCGCAAGAAATGGGGCGAGCACTGCCGATACTGCACCTACAAAATCCGGACAAAACAGCGGTAACCCAGCAGCTCCCGCGCCACAAATACCGGACGCCACTGTGAGAATCGTAGAGGCTTTTCCATAGTGAGTTCGGGAGCGTCCAAACCATTTTTCTCGTCTTTCGCGCGTGAAGATAGCCGAGCCGTTACTGTTTTTCCCCACCTGAACCTCACCTTGTTCTGCTTGATCTCTTTAACATGTTATCCCAGTGCCTGAATCACTTTGGACAGTCGGTAGAGGTTCTGCCCGACGGCATCCTTTTTGGCCGTGATCTTGCCCCTCTCGGCCCATTTCCTCAGTAGTTCAGGCGTGATCTGGTACCCCTGTCGTCGGAGTTTGTAGCTGATGGTTCGTGCGGTGAGCCAGACTTCCCCATCGTTGCCATTTTTACTATCGCCGACGGGTCGGCATCGTTGGCTGATGATGCGCTGTTGGTCGCGGAGCTCATCTACTAAGTCGTTGGCCCAGTCGAGTTCTGACACTGCCTGGGCGTAGAAGGCTAGTTTGCAGCAGAGCGCGACTGCCCCAGCTTCGTCGTCCCGGACCTTGACTCCAATGTCGCTGAAGGCGTTGAAGGCAACTTCGCGGAGTTTGGCTGACTGGTCGAGGTAGCAGGCAACATACAACCAATTGCCTGGGGATTGTGGACCAGGCCGCGGCTTCATAACGCGAGTCTCGGGTGGTTTGGGGCGGGAGTATTTGAGTTCGTTGAGTTCTTGGTAGAGGTAGGCAAGGCTACGGGCGAGGTGTCGGAGTTGGTACATGTCAACACTCATGTTGTCTCCTTTCGTGTCTGCGGGTGATGAGCTGTTTGAAGCATTCTGTTTCACCTGGCGGGATTGGGTGGTTGATGGTCAACAGGAACGTGTTGGGCTCCATGTGTCCGCAGGCTGGGCAGATGTGGTGTGCTTCGTCAGTGGTGAACAGGGGTTGGGTCATTGGTTGTCTCCGAGGATTCCGGCGAAGAGGATGATGAGGTCTTTGAAGGTTTCGAGATTGGTGTTGGGGTCGAGTCCTGCCCCGGTCATGGTGGTTTCGGCGTAGTGGATGATTTCTTGTTCCAGTGGGGTGAGTTGTCGGCCTATCCGGTTACGCGTCATGGTTGTGCCTTGATGCGTTCGCGAGTTTCGTCGAGGTGGGTTTGACTCATGCCTGCCCATGTGGCGATGGGGTGGTCGTTGTGGGTGATTTCGACGAGTGGGAGTTCTTGCCATCCGTGGTGGCGCATTTCCTCGATTTTGTTGGGGTGGTTGTCGAGTTGGCGCACGGAGACAACGGCGCCCATGTTGGTGAGTGCTTTGATGGTTGCTTTGCATTTCATGCAGTGTGGGCGGGTGTAGACGGTTGCGTTGATTGGGTTCATGGTTGTGCTCCTTAAGGTTGTCTTGTCCGACTATGCGCTGGTGCGCCGTTTCGCAGTGTTTGCGCTGGTATCCCACAGCGGCAAACCCTCTTCTACGGAGGGGTGCACCTGATTGTTAAAGGCGTGGCAGAACTCCTTTTTGATTTCGAAGCCGTAACCTTTACGGCCCAGGTTTTCCGCCGCAATGAGAGTTGACCCACTGCCCGCGCACGGGTCGATGACCACATCGCCGGGGTCTGTGAACAGGTATATGAGGCGTTCGAGTAGTGGTACCGGTTTTTGAGTGGGGTGCACTTTTGGGGTTTTGCGGTCTGGCACCCAATCCATCACATTCATCACCATGCGCCCCTGATTGTTGAATTTGGGGAGGCGTTCACGGTAGAAGATGAGTGCGTATTCCGCGTTCCCAACAACCCTCATGTTTGCTTTCAGCACTTGTGGGCTGGTGCGTTTCTTAAACACAAGGTTGATGTAGCGGTTGAACCCGTACTTTTTTGCTTCCTCAATCAGCGGGAATTGCTGCTCGAATGAGCAAAACACGATCATGCAAGGAGATTCGCCACGCACTTTTGATTCTGGTTTCAGCATTCGTGTAGCAAAGTGCATGAACTCCGGTACTTTGAAGTTCTTGTCAGTGTCGAAAAACTGTTTTCCTGCTAGGTGCGATTCGCCGTTTTTGTTGTCCCCATCGACATACCACAGGGGGCTTGATCCGTAGGCGTTTGTGCCGAGGTTGTAGGGGATGTCTGCGATGATGAGTTGGGCTTTGGGTACGGCGTAGCGTTTGAAGTTTTGGAAGTGGTCGTTGTGCAGTATCGCAACCATTAGAACGGTGGCTCCTCATTGTCGCTCTGTGCGAACCCGCCCGTGTTCTGTGGCTGGCTGTTGCATGCGTCTTGCTGCCCGAAGCCGCCGGTTGGTGACTGGTTGCGGGTGTGTGTCTGCTGGCCAGCGTTGTTGTTGGTGGTGGCGCGGTGGACGTTGGCGACGGTGTAGGCCAGGTTGGGGCCAATCGTTGCGATAGTGACGACGTAGGTGGTGCGTTTCTCACCGTTTTTGGTTTCCCAGTTGTCTTGTCGCAGGGTGCCGGTGATCACCACGGGCATGCCCTTGGCGATGGTGTCGGCGGTGTTGGTGGCGAGGTTGCCCCATGCTTCGCACCGCAGGAAGGTGACGCTGTCGTCGACCCACTGGTTTTGTTGTTGGTCCCAGCGTCGCTTGTTGCAGGCGACGGAGAACGTGACGACGGCGTGGCCTTGTGGGGTGTAGCGCAGTTCGGGATCGGAGGCGATGTTTCCGGCGAGTTGGACGTGTGGCAGTGCCATGGATGTTGGTTCCTTTCTAGAAGATGGTTTTGGGTTGGATGAACAGGGGGCCTTGCAGGTTTGCTGCGTATGCTTTGGCGTGTTTGGCACACAGTGGGGGTTGCCCGGTGCCTGGTTTGGTGCAGGGGTGCCAGCGGCACGTTATCTGTCCCAGTGGTCGATGGTGTCCGGCTGGTTGCACGATGGAGCCTCCTTGTCTTGGTGGTCGTCGTTGTTGGCGAGGTGCTCGACCCACTTGAGTCGCTCCTTGTCGGGGTCTGGGGTCATAGTCTGGTTTTGCCTTTCCAGTTGGTTTCGATGATTTTTTGCACATCGAAGTTTTGTTCGGGTGTTGGTTCAGGTGTTCGCCTTGCTGCTTCGAGTTGCAGCCGGTGTGTGCCGGTGGCGATCTGCTTGTCGATGGTGTTGCGTCGCTGCTGTCGCATCGCGTCCCAGCGGGCCTTGAGTCGAGGGTCGGTTTCCTGCCTGTCTCGTACTCTGCGGGCGGCTTGGATGATGTCGGCAGGTAGCGGGATGGCGTCGCCGTGTGGGTGGCAGAAGTACTCACCAACGGCTTCAATCCACAGGTTTTTCCATGGTGGGAGTCCTGATCTGCGCATGGTGTAGCCCCAGATGCGTGGCCGGTCGGGGTCCGGGTTGGGGAATCTGGGGTTTGCTTGTTTGCAGGTGGCGAGGACTTCGGCGGCGATGAGTGTCCAGTCGTCGTTGGTCATGGGTGTGCCTCGATGATTGTGTGGCCGGTGGTGTAATCCGGGCCTGTGTGGGCCTGTGGCGTGTTTGGGAGCCAGTCGGTGGCCCGTGTGCCACGGCGGGGCTGCCGGTCACTTGTGGGCGCGCCTGGGGCCGGTTTTCGGGCCGGTAACGGTTCATCACCCCAGCGGTCCTGGTGTAGCCACGTCGCCGGGTGTGGAATGAACCGCTTCTCCGGAAGATTCGGGTCCGTGGCGAGACGACGAGCCCCGGCAAGGATTTCCTCGACTGGTGCTCTGGTGCATGCCCGGAGGAATTCGGATTCTGCTTTCCGCTTGCCGACGCGCCTCGGATAGATGCCCCAGAACTCATCGAAGTGAGCATGTTGGTTCTTGGACGGTTCAGGATGGTTATGGACGGTTTGTAGGACACCCGTGTCCGGTCGTTCGACCTGATTTGTCCGGTCGTTCGACCTGATTTGTCCGCCCGTGGTGTCGTAACTGTCCGCCCGGTCATCGTGTCCGCCCGGTCCGTGTGTCCGGTCGTGGATGTTGATATCCCAAACAGTTGGTCGCCGATCCGCCCGATAATGCGACACCAAATCTTGGTCCCCGCGACGGATCACCCTGCTTTCCTCAAGCGCTTGCAGCTTCCGCCGCACGGTGCGCACCGAACAGCGCGCCCGCGTCGCAATCCATTCCTGCGACGGGAACGCTCCACAACCGCGGTCATCAGCACGATCCGCGAGCGCGTAGAGCACCGCGAGTTCCCCTTGGTTTTCCACGGGGGCCTCTTCCATCACCCACAGCATCGCCTTCAAACTCATTGTCTTCCTCCTTTCACGACCTCGCCCGACCTGGTCAGGTAGAGCAGTTTCCCGTTCCGGTACAGCACCGGATGGTGCGCCGGTTCCCTACTGCCACGCACAAGAAAACCCCGCTCATACGATGCGGCGGGGTGTGCATGAATCCAGGTGTGGCACTGGTGGCAAATGTGCAGCAGGTTCTCCACTTCGTGCCTGCCAAGCTGGCTTCGTAGCTTGCGGTGATGCAGATGCTCGGCCCTGCCCGTACAGGCTGCGGCGAACATGACTTCGCAGTAGCCACCAGCCCGATTGATGACTGTTTCCGCAACTTCGGTTGGGATAGTCATGCGCCTTCTCCCCTTCCTGCGACGCCGTACATGGCGCGCACTGATGCCCCGATGGACTGCATGGCCCGAAGCTCCCCTTCGAGGGCTTTCGCGAGCCGGTCAGCGTGCTTCATCTTCACCTCGGCAATATCGCGGGCTTCACGCTGCTGCATCGTCGCCAACGTGGCCTGTTGTTCACGGTCCTTGATGGAGCCTTCTGCAGCCAGATACGCCCCGGCGTAGGCCCGGTCGAAAGCTCTATCAGCGTCCTTGAACTCCTGCAGAGCTTTCGAATACACACCCACCCCGTTAGCTATCCTGTTCGACAGCGTCAGGATGTTGTGTTCCACTTCCACCGGATTCACCGGATGCGGTTGATGCTCCATCTTGGATCGCCTTTACCTTCTGTTGGATTTTCAGCTTCAGCTCGTCCCCGGCGGGCCCGAGTGCGTTGGCGGACTTCCACATGTCGCGTAGCTCGGCAACGTCGGTGCAACGGGCTGCGTTTTCTTCGAGTTGGCGCACTGCCTTGAGTTGGCCGGCTGTCGGGCCCTGCGGTTGCTCTTGGATGTGGTTGGTGTCCGAATACTCGTCCGGGTCCGGTTCATCCGTGGGTAGGCACAGTGCTTGCAGGAGTGCGGTGCGGTAGGCCACGGAGTGTGCTTTTGCGAGCGCTTTGTCCTGGTAGTCGTTGGCTTCACCAAACACCACAACCGGGCGAGGCAAACTGTCGCACATAGGGCCAAGGAAGTTCAGCTCGTAGCGCAACAGCACCTGTGTCTGCGTCTTATTGCCCGCTGGCACATGCTCATGCTTCAGCAGTTCCACTGTGAACTGTGGCAGTACGCCGTGGGTGCGTAGTGCTGGTCCGACGGCGTTCATTACCCCGTCGATGCCTCGGAAGTTGTAGCGCTGGTGCTGGTTGTAACCGTCTTTGCGGACAGCTTTCACATCTGCCATGACACGCGCCAAGGCGATATGTACGGGCACCTGCTCCGGGTCTTTCCGTACTGGGGTCTCGTTGGTCTCCGGCGTGGGTTCTTCGGGCTGGGCTTCTGCTGGGGTTGGCTGCGCTTCCTGTTCAGGCTTCGCCTTCGCTTCCTGCTTCACCGTCTTCGTCTTCGTCGTTGCCATTACGCGCTCTCCTTAATCCGCTTGATACCTACCCTGCGAGACCCCGCCACCTTGCGAGTGCGGTACTGCTCCCACAACTCCGCGTGGTCCTGCTTAAACGCCTTACTGTCAAACCCCAACGACGGGGCTGTTGTGGACACCGTCAGCTTCCAACCAGCCACCTCATCACTGGCCGAGCCGCCAACAAGGTCACCGATCTGCTGCTTCAACGCTGTTTCTTCCTGGCGAAGGACCGCGGTTTGCTCTTGGACTGCTGCAAGCTGTGTGACGAGCTGTTCAAGCGCAAGCGCGTCATCGAGTGAGTCAGCCCCACCCATCCAGTCAGGGCGCACCCCGTCGAACACGAACCGTGACAGCTCCTCCGCAACGGCCACCAATTCGGCCTGCAGCCTCGTGTCCGGGTCGATGACTTCATGGGTGATGTCGCCCGGTACGAAGTCGTTATGCTGCTCGGCGATAAGATGCCAGCGTTTCGCCCCGGTGATCCACAGCGCCACCTGCACCTGGCACAGGTACTTTTGGTAGGCCGGGTTGTCCATGATGGGTACGGTGGTGGTCTTGAACTCGGCGCCCTCCTCGTAGTCGAGAGTGAACGCATCCGGCGAGGCTGACACACCATCGCGGACCACCATCTGCTGTGGGTCCGTGTTGAGCACCAGGGCAGCATTCACGAAGAGTTCTGCGTACTGCGCGAGCACTGGTTCGCGCTCATGCCCCCACCGGGTGTACACGTTGCCCTGAAAGTGTTCGACACCTGTCTTTGTATCCCTGATTCGTTCCCAGTTCGCCACCGTGCGCGTGGTGTAGGCGCTAGCCACCTCCGTGGCTGTCACGAACCGTTTCCGCTCCTCAAGCCACGCTTCGTGCGAGGCCGGGGTGATGATCTCAAAACTCACTTTGTGTTTCCTTCCTGTTCAATCTCCAACCACATCGAGGCCGGAGTACCTTTCTTCGCCGGGTGAATCACCGGCATTACTTTCGTCATAAACTCCGGGGTGTCATCGACCACCAGCCCGGCATCAACAAGCCCGTCACAGAGCGCCTTCAACGTTGGGACCAAGTTGTCCGCGTCGCGACGCCTGCTATCACGCGGGCGGTAGTGCAGCGACACAGCACACTTGCCCATGGCTGGAAGCTTGTGCGACCTGGCACGCATGCAGGCTTCGTGACGGACTTGTTTGACGAGTTTCGCTCGCTGCGCCCAATGCCCGAACCGCTGATTCGCGGTCAGCGGAGGCTTGGTGAAACTCAACGGGATGATCCAACTACGCGTCTCCATCAAGTTCCTCTTTCTTCACGACGAACTTGACCCTGGCGGACCCAGCGATTGCGAACATCTCTTTACTGGTTAAGTCACGGTCCTCGTGTTCAGGCATGTTCGTTTTCCAGATGCCTTCCCAGTTCTTGACTGCCAGCCACCGGAACCCAAATTCGGCGGCGGTGCCACACGGGGTGGAGTCGTAATCCTCAACGGAGGTAAGCCAACGCATTAGACCACCTCCACAGGACCGACAAGCCGGGTGACTAGCTGGTAGCCCTCCAGCCCGTGGCGTTCAGCGGCTTCTTCTGCATCTAGATGTGAGTCAAACCAGGCAGATTCCTCTGGGAAGTACCACCAGTCCTCACTGTCCTCCAGCCAATAATCGTGGAGGGGCCTCAGATGCTTCCCACCTGCATAGACTTCGCGGCGGATTGCCCACTCCGTACGCAGCCCGGCGACGGTTTCCACGGCGTCGTAAAAGTCCGTCATGTCCGCCCGTTCATGCAGGCCACCCCACACGTCACTGTCATTCGTGCGGTCTAATCCTGCAATCAGCTGCTGTGCTTCCTGCGGGGTCACAGTATCCGCCCCCAGCGCAGCACCGTCCATGGGCCGTAGTACGCCATATCGTTGGATGACCTATCGGTGTCCACCGCGCAAAGCCAAACGGCTTCGTTATTGCGCACCCAAGGTGAAGAACCCGCACGCGCAACAATCGTCCCCAGGGGCGCGTCTTTAAAGTCTTGTTCAGTCTTGAGTATTGTCGGGTGGTCCGGGTCCTCGACCAGTCGGTATTTCTTCCCGTTCGGGGTGAGAGAGTCCGGC
Source organism: Corynebacterium sp. NML140438 (assembly GCF_001875725.1). Lineage (GTDB taxonomy): Bacteria > Actinomycetota > Actinomycetes > Mycobacteriales > Mycobacteriaceae > Corynebacterium. The sequence continues at coordinate 41,425 of NZ_MLCQ01000025.1, forward strand.
ACCCAAGACCAGTCATTGCAGATAATCTCCTCGCCCACGTCGTGCCACATCATCACGACCTCGTGCCCGTCCGGGGTAGTCGCCCCCGCCAAATGGTGCGCGTCGTCATCCCACTCAAGCTCAGCCATCGTCGGTTCCGGAAGTAGGTCGAGTAGGGCTTTCGCGGCTTCTCTCTCAACCGGGGACGCGCTCGATTTCGCGCCTTGTGCCCACTCGCGGGCACCCCTAATCGAATAATCAGTCATTGTGTTCCTCCTTGGTGTGCCCAAGCCGCCTGCTGGCCTGCCTGGAATCCTGCGTTGTATGTCATGGGGTCGCCGGTGTGGCCTAGTACGATTCCGGCGATGAGGCCGAGCGCGCCGAGCGCTACAGCCAGCCTGTTTTTGCCTTTCAGCTTTTGCTCAATAGTCATGTGCTGCTCCTTAGACGTATGCCAACTGCTGTAGGACCACTGGCGGTAAAAACGGCCAGATAACGTCGAGTACGGAATGAATCGCGAGTTGTGCGGTAATTAGGTCCATTGGGGTTCTCCTTTGTGGGGGCTATGCGACTGTTTGGCCGTCGAGGAATGGCCTGAGTGACTGGATCGGGATGCGCCAGTTGCCACGGTCGCCGTCACGCTGCGCTGGAATGTCCTGGCCTACACGCGGTAGGATTTCGTCGTAGTCGCGTCCGACGAGGCGGGCGAACTCAGGCGCTTTGAGCACGAGCTTTCTTTTGCCTGTGGCGGCTTCGACGAGGTCGAGCAGTTCGCGGTTGGTGATGCGGTGGTTCATCGGCTCCACCTCATCCAGAACGTGTGGCGTGGTTTGCGGTGCCTGCCTTTTCGGCGGCAGAAGAGGTTGCGTAGAATCATGGGTGGTTTCCTTTCGATAGAGACCAATTGATGGCCCCCGCGTATGGTTGCAGCACAGCGGGGGCCTTTGTCGTGGTTCACTCATTCTGTGGGGGCTGCTGGCCCCGGGAAGGAGGTGAACGTAGATGAAGCTCACTGATGAGGAGAATCACCAGCGGTTGCTTGACTTGCAGTATTTGATGCAGGAGGCGATCAAGCTCCAAGAGGAGCACGAGCCGAAGGAAGACGTTGATCTTCGACTCCTCGAGATCAACAAGCGCGGTCTCGAAAACATTGATCAACTCGTAGCTGAGTCGAAGCGGAAGCTTCGCGGTTAGCGGCGTTTTTTGCGGTCAGTCCGAGGTTGTTGCAGCAGCCTCGGGCTGGCCGTCCTCTCCGAGGAGGATTGATACAAATTCCTCGATGAGCGATGCACAATTCGTGAGAATCTCAGCGTGTTGATCGTTTCCGACGCCTTGCAGGGCGATGATTTTGATCACCTCGAGGTTCGTGTGGATGCCTGTGCTGATTGCTTTCTTCCGGTGGGGGTTGAGCTGTTCTGGTTTAGACATAGGCGAGTTGCTCCAGGATGTGTGGGGGCAGGATCGGCCAGGTCACGTCAAGCATGGTATTTCGCGCGATCTGGGTGGTGATTGGGTCCATTGGTGTATCTCCTTTGCTTTTGGTTATTGGGGGGCAGCGCGTACCTCGCCCGGAAGAGCGGGGTCATGGGTACGGCTTACGCAGGGGGAACTGTCGACACCTGCTACCCCAGTGCCCGTGGGAAGGCTCGAACTTCCCTGCCTGCCAGTCGGGCTAAGATTGCTGCATGGCTAACCCTGCAGAGTTACTGTTCGACATATTCAAGAGCTGGAACAGCAATAGCGCTCCAGTCAAGGCTCGGAATGATTCAGATGCGTTACCCCGTCACCGTCTTGCGGTGGCACACCTCAATGACATCGAGCGGCTGCTCGACATCATGCACAGCGACGGCAAACGCGTCTTCACCTACAAGAAGCGATTCCCGCAGTGGGTGAAAATCGTGTTCAACTACCCGCGCGATTGGCAGCACAATTACGGCACCATTGAAGATGGGGCGATGGAATCACTCGAGAACCTCATCGACACCATGGACAGCTACGTACCAAAGATGGACGAAGCCAGGTTCGACGAATTGAAGAAGTACCTCGACAAGGTTGAAAAAGCGCTTCACGACGACGACTCTCTAAGTGCTGCGGTGACAGCTGGCACGATGGCGCTTGTGCACAACCTGCGCACGATTCTTGACCAGTACACAGTCTGTGGTGACCTGCAGTTAGAACAAGCTCTTGAACGCCTACTAGGCAACCTGGCGAAGGTAACGCTGCGCAGTAAGCACGCTGCCAGGTGGCGCACGCTTATCGACGAGTTCGTGTTCCCCTACGTGGTAGGTCAACTGCCTGAATTACCCGCTGGCGGGTTGTTGTCCGCAGTCGCTGAACTCGGTAGCTAATGTCAAGGCTTCTTCGATGGCTTGGTCGATGACCAGCCCCGCAGGGACACCTTCAAGGATTCTGGTTTTGATGCGGCGCAGGGTGTCGTGGACAACAAGCAGTTCCATGCGTGTTGCGTCCGTTGGGCTGAGGCCCATAGGGGTCACCTCACTTTCATTGTTGTTGGGGTTGATGGGAGCGCACCTCCGTTGACGCTGTTTCCTCCTGTTCTGCGCGCCGAACAGGGTTCCGACGCCCCCTCGTTGGGGTAAGTGTTAGCGTTCGTGATGATGTGCTCCTGGTGCTGTGTGCAGGACTTGCACCTGCAGAGTGGCTGTTTCACAGCGTGTGTTTTTCGTGCCCGGTTACGCGGTGTTGCCTCACCCTTGACCCGCTACGGTGGTTGGGTGGTTTCTGCCTGTCGGCGCGTAGGGTCATGGCGATCTAAGACACACGCTCGCCTACGCAAGTAGTTCCGCTGGGACACGTCCCCGCCTACCGTTCTACGGCGGGGGTGGTGCTCTCTGTTGAGTTTTCAAATATCGTTTCCGTTGGTGCCGACACCTATTAGGGTGTCTGGTCACGTGACGAAATAATGTGGTGCAGGGGTGCACCTAGTGCCCGGCGCAGGAATCGAACCCGCGCTACACCATCGGGCTAAAATTCAGGAATGGATTGGAATCTCTTTGTTGCTTCGCTCAGTTTGGGATTTGCTCCAATAACGGTGTGGCTTGCACGAAAGCAGATAAAGCTCGAGAAAGTGAAAGAAACTTCATATTCAATAAACACCAATCTGAGGCAAGCAGAACAACTAGACCTATCGGTTAAGCACAACGGGATTTCCCCACTTCACAGGTTTTCCGTTTGGGCGAAGAACGACGAGAAACATCAACTTCTACATGAATGCCCAGTATTTGCGCCTGGAGATTCGCTAGAGACAAAGAGTCTTCCTCAATATCCGGATGAGATTCTCGTGGCTTGGTTTTCTCCACGCCCTTCAGGCCATGGTCTCCAATCACACGCGATCCGTATCCAGTATCAGCAGAGGCGACAAAAACAGATTGAGGAGTGGAAGTATTACTGGTGGACACCGCCCCGGTTGTGGATCCGTAAGCGTCTAGGAAAATCTCAGTTGAATTCTCTTGAGAAAAATCCGACGAGGTTTCCGATTGGCCGGTGGAAGCCGCGCCGCCGCGATATCCAGCGTCCGAACGATAGGCCCGGGTGGCCACAATGACTCCAACAGCAATAGACGTTAAAATTCCACACCACACAAAAGGGGCCATTTACGCCGCCTCCTCAATCTGAAATCGGCCATCCATAAACCGGGCAATGAAGTACTCCTGACCCTTTCCCGTCACCTTCGAAGTTTTGGACAACGAGGTGTGACCATCGGAATGAACGACGGTGGTTTCTTTAACCTTGAAAAGCCCAAGTTCCATCGAGCGTTGAGTTGGCATGTTCCAGTCAGTTCCTTTCCGATTAATGAGGAACCCGTTTTCACGAAGCCACTTAAACAAGCGTGTGCCACCAACCTGAATGCCATTACCCCTGAGGATTTTTGCCAGGTCCCCGACCAGGATGTGGGACTTTGACGTAGACACTGCGTCAGCAAACAACACCTTCGGACGATCTGCCTCCGCTTGCGCTTCTAGCTCAGCCCGGCGCGCCCGCTCATCCTTGAGGCTGGTGGTTAGCCGGATGATGAAGTCTGGGTCGGTCAGGGCTGCTTCGGTGGCTTCTGGCGTGAGATACCCGCCACGCTTACGAATCGACGGAAGGACCTCGTGGGTAACCCAGCGCTTGAACTCACGAGCAGCGGGGATCTTCGAACCTAGGATTGCGGAGTACAAGCCCGACTCGGTGATGGTGGAGACTTCCTGCTCACCGCCAGGGGTACGCACTGAACGCGTACCCTTTTCATCTTCATCTAGGCGGCGAGTCATGTCCGAGGCCATGCGATAGCCGAGCACCTTGGCGACGTCACTAGCGACCCATCGAGGCGCACCGTCCTCCACGAGCACTCGGACCTCATGGCCTTGAAAGTCAAACGGTTGAATATTCATTGTGGTAATCTCCTTGTTGTAAATTTCTTGGAGTGCCCCGCGTTTCAGCGCGGGGCTTTTCTTATACGTGCTTCACTTGTTTTGGGGATACTTCCCCAGAAAGTGAGGTGAAGATTGTGGATAAAATTCAAGCCGCTAAAGCAGCCGCTGCTTGTGCAGGATCCGCTAAGACGGCAGCCAGCACCGAACACGAGCGCCAAATGGCAGACGGATTGTGGTATCTAGCTCTTGCGATTGCGGAAGATTTCAACGACAAACGCAACCCGCGTAGCTAGGAAATAAAGCAACTCTGATGTCACGGCCTCGCATTGACGCTTCTTTTCACTGCGCCATGCAATTGCAGCCCATTGCTTCGGAGTCGGCTCCCATCGCGATTCCCTCGGCATGCCAGCGCCGGGGGTTTCCTTGTTCTTGTCGATCATTCTGTAAACTCCTTCTTGCTCAATCTCCGCCCCCAGCGGGGCTTTTCTTATGCGGCGGTAGTCGAAACCTGCGCAACGTCCTCCACCAAGACATATCCAGCACGTGCTCCCAAGGCAGCGAGAGCGTTTAGCACGTCCGGCTGTGGCTTCCTGCTCTTAAGCGCCCGGCCCCAGGTGGATCGCGATAGTCCAGTGCGCTGCGCAAGTTCAACGGTTGACCCGATTCGGTTAGCTCGCTTCACTCGCTCAACCTCATCAAGACTGATAAGAAATTGAGTCATTTTGTCAGCTCCTTTCGTTCGCTAGATTCAATCATGATTCATTAGCTCGTAACTGTCAAGTTTTTGAAATGTTACAGATTCACGCATGATGCAAACGTAAAGGCTGCAGGGCTTGCGTGGCTCATTATTGACCCATATACTTATGGCATGATCGACTACAGAGACTGGTTTAGGTCCGCGACGGGACGCAGGATTACAGCCGAAGAAATTGGAGAGATTCTCGGACTTTCACGCCCCTCAGTAACGCGACGGCTAACTTCCCCCGGCGGACTATCAGCGGATGAAGTAATCGCCGTTTCCAGGGCAAGCAACGTGAACCCGGTTGAAGCGCTTGTTGATATGGGGCACCTAGAAGCGGCGGAGGCTATGGCGTTCCTTGATTCCGATGGTCAGCTTGTTGAAACAGCCGACGAAGGCGAACTCGCCCTCGAACTAGCGCGCCGCCTCAACCCCGCCACCCGTGCTAATGAGATCGACGAACTCGCTGCGCGCCGTTCGGACACGCCCGCCCCCGTGTCCGACCCGGCTGCTAATCATGATGACGGCACTGTCCGCGACTTCGACTGGGACATCCCCCATGCCGCAGACAGCTCCCCCGACGAAAATGAAGAACGACTGAAACGAGGTGAAGACCCTGTCGACTAACCTCGACGCGCTTATCGACGTAGCCGAGGCCCGCGGTTACCAGGTGCGGTGGCATCGTGGCGGGCCGAAGGCTGCGTGGATACCTACGCAGAACATCGTGACCGTGCGCGTCGGTATGGACGATGTGACCACCCTCTGCGCCTTGGCGCACGAGCTAGGCCACGCCTACTACGGTGACCCGCCAGGCCACCACGGGGCGCACGAGCAGCGGGCGGACCGGTTCGCTGCGCGCCTCCTGGTCTCCCCCATCGACTACGCCGCAGCCGAAGCACTCTACGGACCACAGCCCCAACTCCTCGCCCACGAGCTCGGAGTCACGGTCAAAATCCTTAAAACTTGGATCACTCTCTACGAAAGGACAGCAGCATGAGCACCTGTTACCAGCTGCCTACAATAAATTCAGACTGGTGTAACGTGCCAATTAAAGGCGAGTATTACCACCAAGATGAGCTCCGAAAGGCCGCATACAGCTCAAACAGCGATGGCTCCCATGAATACCGTTTCAAAGTAACCCTGGTGTGTGAACCAGACAATCCACATTCCAGATCTGGCAAAGCAATCTCCGTCAGGAACGGAAACGACGTTCTCGGCTACCTGCCTTCCGAAATCGCGAAAGACTACTTCCCAGAATTTGCTCGAGTCTGCGCAAGTGGAGCAGTCGCCGAAACCGCAGCTCGATTATGGGTGGCTCGTGACCTTTTCAGTCCAGATCCTAAAATGGAGTTAAGCGTCGCGCTTCTCGAACCGGGCCTCAATGTACCTTTGAATAATCCACCCGCAGATGGCTGGGCGTTGATCCCCTACGGGAAACCATTTCAAGTAACCAAAGAATCCGATCACCTTGATGTTCTCCAGGATTACATTCCCGAATCCGGCAAAGGCCCATTGTTTGTAACGCTCCACAAAGAAAATTTAGGAGTCAAGAATATCCGTGTTGGCATAGAAGTCCGGCTCGATGGACAGCGCATCGGCGAACTAACAAAGGCATCTGGGGAAAAGATGCTGCCCGCTATCGAGCATCTAAACGCCCAGGGGCTCGATGCCGTTTGTTACGCAACCATTCAAGGGTCGGCAGTAGCGGCCGAAGTAACCCTCCACCTACTTCGTTCCAACGAAATGGATGATGAGGCCTTGCACCCTGACCCGGCTCCGCTTCCCCGTCTTGTTGAGTTCGAACCGGACCCAAATGACTATGCTGTCCCTAACGCCTATCGAGGCCAAGACGAGAAGACTCCTAATACACCTGAGCATGAGCCGGTTGTCGGTTCCTCCCAGATAACGCCATTCGCACCAACAGAGAATGTAGCCGTTATGCCAACCGAGGGCGCTGCCCCCTGGGAAATGCTGTTACAACCGGATGATTCTGAGCGTGCTACGCCTTTCCAGCGCGGGTATGTGAGAGGGAAAATCGGAAGCAATTTCCCGAACAACAGGGCGCCCCGAATCGATTACGCAACAGTGAACCAATGCTCAAACATACTCGAGTACTTCGGCGAGTCCTCTGCGCCGCTCTACACAGATGGACGCAACTCTAATGCCCTCTGGTGGACGTTGATGATCGCCATATTCATAATCGTCGGGTTACTAGCAAATATCCCTGTAATCGGACAAATCGCCGTTGTAATGTGGCTCGGATTTATTGCCCACCATTTCATAACAAGACGAGGATTAAAGCCCCCATTTTAGCAAACCACAATAAAGCAAAGGCCGCCCCGGCGCTCACAGCGACCAAACCGAAGCGCCAGGGGGCCACCTATCCAACCCAACAAAGGAAGGACACACCCATTATGGCAAGTATCTCGCCATACACCACAAAATCCGGCAAACGCTGGCGGGTCCAATACCGCGACCCGGCCGGGAAAGTCCGCTCCAAACGCGGCTTCACCCGCAAAACCGACGCCCAAACATGGGCCGACAAAAACGCCGTCGCCGTCGCAGACGGACAATGGACAGACCCCGCACGCGGCAAACGCACCATCACAGACCTCTGGCCCGCCTGGTGGGCAACAAAACAACACCTCGAACCAGGCAGCCTCGCCGTGATGGAACCATCCTGGAAAAAACACGTCAAACCAGTCTGGGGTGCCCGCCAAGTCAACTCCATCCGCAAATCGGAGGTACAAGCATGGCTAGGTGAGCACAAGGACACACCGTCGACGATTCGGCGCGCGTTCGGCATCTTAGCTGGCATTCTCGACCTGGCGGTGGAAGATGGCGCGCTCATAGCCAACCCCGCCCGTGGAGTGAAGCTGCCGCGTAAGCCGGAGCCGAGGAAGGTGTACCTCACGCCGGAGCAAGTGTGGGCGCTCGTGGACGAGTGCTCGCAGATGAAGACGGCAGTCGCGCTGGCGGCGACGTGCGGCACCCGCTGGGGAGAGACAGTCGGTGTGCAGCCGCGAGACCTCATGGTGGAGCAGTCGCGTATTCGTCTGCAGCGAGCGGTGAAGGACGCCGGCGGTCAGATCAGGGTCGGGCCACTTAAAGGGCATGAGGCGCGGGTGATCGCAGTGCCGCGTTTTGTGATGGACGAGCTGGCCTCGCTTGCCGACGGTTTGGCGGCAGACGAGTTCATCTTCAAGAGGACGAACGGGGGCCTGTGGGGCTCGCTTGACAAGCATGATTTTTTCGCTCAGGCGGTGGGTCGTCTTGTGTCGCGCGGTGAGCTGCCGGAGCGGATTACGTTCCATGGGTTGCGGCATGTGGCTGCGTCGTTGATGGTGCAGTCTGGGGCGTCGGTGAAGACGGTGCAACGTCAGTTAGGGCACAAGTCGGCGGCGCTCACGCTCGACACGTATGCGGAGTTGTTCGACGGTGACCTTGATGAGGTGGCTTCACGCATGGGTGATGTTTTTGCGGATGCAGCCAAAATGCAGTCACGGAGCCCTGTTTTGCGGGTGGTTATGTAGTTTTACCTGCGGTAATATGTGGTGCGCCCGGTGAGACTTGAACTCACACGTCAAAGACACTGGAACCTAAATCCAGCGCGTCTGCCAATTCCGCCACGGGCGCATAAAGCGCCTTTCATCCTACACACTGCACAAGAGGGCACAAACCAGCAGGAAGGACCCCTGCGCTTTGGGGCTGCTGCGATCAAGTCGGAGGAGGATTCCGCCCCGCGGACACTCGCAACCGCAGAACAGGCATCGGGGCACAAAACTTGTCGAAGGGGGCGTCGATAGGTGGTGTTGCTAGACTGTGGCACTGTGAGCGAGCAGAACAGTTTCCCAGGTGAAGAGGGCGCGCCGAAGCGTCGGCACGTTCGGGTTCGCGCGTGGCACATAGTGTTGCTTATCGCCGCGGTGGTTACGTGCTGTCTGCTGGCGTACTGGCAGTGGACCCGCTACCAGTCCGGGACGGGGACGTTCCAGAACTTGGGGTACGCATTGCAGTGGCCGTTCTTTGGCGCGTTTTTCGTCTACGCCTACAAGGCGGGACTGAGGATGGAAAACGAAAAGATTGACGCGCTGAACGCCTCGGGCTCGATGGATGAGCTCTATGAGGCGGACCTGGCCCGTTACGGCTCGGATGGCAGCCGCGAGCCTGTGGAAATTGATGAGGATTTCTTGCCGGAGCGCCCTACGCTCGATGTGGAAGAATACAACTCAATGCTCGCACCACGCCGTCGTACTTCGATGGAGCCAAACAGCGAGCCACCGAGCGAACCGAACAGAAAGTAAGAGGCATGAAAGCATGACCCAGCCGCAGCCAAATGCAGCCGCACCCAAGATTCACCCGGAGCGTCAGCGCCGAGTAAAGCAAGCGCTCACGGCGTTCTCTGTCGCAGCGTGGACGACAGGCATCCTGCTGCTCCTCCTGTGCGCACGCATGATTATGCAGTACCTCCTGCACATGGACGTGTCCATGCTGGAGTGGGTGGCACGCGTGCACGGGTTGGCGTACATCCTGTTCCTGGTCACCTCGCTCAACCTGGGGCTGAAGGCTCGTTGGGCTGCGCAGACGTGGGCGGTGACCGCGATTTCTGGCGTCGTCCCCTTCTTGTCGTTCTGGGTGGAGGCGAAGCGCCGCAACGAGGTCACGCGCACGTTCCAGCTGCGCTAGCTGCCCACGCCTAACTGCGCAGCGCCGCGATGTGCGGTGCAAGCGCCCGCAACGCCGTCCCACGGTGTGAGCGGGCGTTTTTCTCTTCCGGGGTGAGCTGCGCTGACGAGCGGCCGGGGGTGTCGGCTGGTTGGAAGATCGGGTCGTAGCCGAAGCCGTGCTCGCCCTTCGGCGCTTCGAGCAGGCTACCCTCCCAGCGGCCCTCGGCGGTGAACTCCTCGCCCTGCGGGGTCACGAGCGCACAGCAGGACACGAACGCCGCGTCACGCTGAGCGATGTCCGCCATCTGCGCGAGCAACAAGTTGTTGTTCGCGGTGTCGGTGTCTACGGCGCCGTGCTGCCCAGCATGCCCAGACCAGCGGGCGGAGAGCACACCCGGCATCCCGTTGAGCGCGGCGACGGCCAGGCCGGAATCGTCCGCCACGCACGGCAGCCCGGTGGCTGCTACCCCGGCGCGCGCCTTGATCAGCGCGTTCTCCTCAAACGTCAGCCCGTCTTCTTTCGGCTCCGGGTACGGCTCCACGTCGCCGAGGGCGACGAGTTCCACGCCGTCGATGCCGCAGTCGTCGAGTACCTGCTGGAGTTCTTTGAGCTTCTTTGCGTTATTAGACGCAACCAGCACCCTTACCGTCATGCCAGCGCGGCTTTCTGCGCCTGGATGAGCTCGTTCAAGCCCTTCTGCGCCACGTCGAGCATCTGGTTGAGCTCCTCGCGGCCGAACAGGCCGTGCTCGCCGGTGCCCTGGATTTCGACGAAGTTGTCGCCCTCCTGCATGACTACGTTGAGGTCAACTTCAGCGCGGGAGTCCTCTTCGTACGGCAGGTCGAGGCAGACGCGGCCGTCGATAATCCCTACGGAGACTGCGGCGACTGGCGCGAGCAGCGGCTCACCCGGTACGACGCCGCGTTCTTTGAGGACGGAGATGGCGTCCGCAAGCGCGACGTACGCGCCGGTGATGGAGGCGGTGCGGGTGCCGCCGTCGGCTTGGAGGACGTCGCAGTCGAGCTGGATCGTGTTCTCCCCCAGCTGGCGCAGGTCCACCGCGGCGCGCAGCGAACGCCCGACCAGGCGAGAGATTTCGTGGGTGCGGCCCTTCACCTTGCCGCGCATCGATTCGCGTGGCATGCGCTCGTGGGTTGCGGCCGGGAGCATGGAGTATTCGGCGGTCAGCCAACCTTCGCCGGAATCCTTCTTGAAGCGCGGCACGCCTTCCTCGATGGAGGCGGTGCACATGACGCGGGTGTTGCCGAACTCTACAAGGACGCTACCTGCCGGGTTCGAGGTAAACGAGCGGGTGATACGCACCGGGCGCATTTCGTCGAGCGCGCGCCCGTCTGCGCGCAGAAAATCAGAAGTTGTCATGCCCTCCAGGGTAACGCACTGCGTTACAGCTCGAAGCAGGCGCCGGGCTCGCCGAGCACCGTCGGCCCGCCGAACTCGCGCGCAGCGGCCTCAAGCGTGGCCTGCTGGTCCGCCCACGGCTGGATGTGCACAACCACGAGCTTTTTGACGCCCGCTTCGCGCGCAATCCGCCCCGCTTCTTCACCAGACAGGTGCATGCCGGGCGCCATCCCCTCGGATGTCGGACCCCAGGCGGCCTCGCAGAGGAAGAGATCCGCGTCGCGGGCCGCCTCGACTAGGTTAGGCGTGACCCCGCTATCGCCCGAGTAGACCAGCGTCGCGCCGGTCTTCTTGCACGTGACCCGCAGCGCGTGCGATTCCTGCGCCGGATGATCCACCGGGAACGGGGTGACCTGCACGCCCTCAATATCAACTGGAGTGCGCGGGCTCCACGTGTGCACGTCGAAGGTGTCACTGATGTCATCGACTTCGTCGGCGGTGTTGGCAGCCATGCGACCAAAGTGTGTCGCCGAGTGGCCTGGGCCGTACAGCTTGTGCGTGCGCCTCGCCGGTTTCTCCGGGTGGTAGCGCCGCCATACCAGCAGCGACGGCACGTCGGAGCAATGATCGGCGTGGAGGTGCGAAAAGATGAGGTGCGCGTCGGAAGGATCCATGTCTTCGCGCGTCTGCATTGCAGCCAAGGCGCCGGGCCCAAAGTCCATCAGTATGTCCGGGTTGCCCGGCGTACTGATCACATAGGACGAGCCGGGATTACCGGGGGCGCCTAAACTCCCTGAACACCCGAGAATGGTCAACTTCATGGAATTACTGTGCCATGAAAACTACGTAATTTCTAACGTTTCCACTAAAAACACTCAGTTTTGTAGCCATGTCATGAAATTCAGGCTGTTGTGGCCTAGCTCATGGGGTGGTTCACGGCGTGCACCATGGGTCCCAGGAAGCGGGTCGCGAGGGCGTCGAACAGTGCGGGGTCGCCGGTGGACTCGAAAGTCCTCGTTGGCTTCACTCCGGAATCTGCCAGCATGTCGCGCTCCGTGAGAATGCGGAGCACGTCCTTCGCGGTCTCCTCCGCTGAGGACACGAGTGTGACGTCGTCGCCCACGGCGAGCTGCACGATGCCAGAGAGCAGCGGGTAGTGAGTGCAGCCCAGCACCAGCGTATCGACGCCCGCTTCGCGCTGCGGTGCCAAGTACTCCTTCGCGATGCTGAGGATCTCTGGGCCAGATGTGACGCCGCGCTCCACGAACTCGACGAACCGCGGGCACGCGGTGGCCGTCACCTCCAAATTTGAGTTGAGCGCGAAGAGGTCCTGGTAGGCCCCCGATGTGATGGTGCCCTGCGTGCCGATCACACCAATCTTGTTATTTCGGGTGGTCGCGATTGCTCGTCGCACTGCCGGCTGGATGACCTCGACGACGGGGATGTCGTAACGCTCGCGAGCATCGTGCAAGAATGCGGAAGTGGCCGTGTTGCAGGCGATGACCAGCATCTTGCAGCCACGCGACACCAGTTCGTCGGCGATACGCATCGCGTGTTGGCGCACCTGCGCAATCGGTTGTGGCCCGTACGGGCTGTTCGCGGTATCGCCGATGTAGATCATCGACTCGTTGGGCAGCTGGTCGATGACGGCGCGGGCTACCGTCAGGCCGCCCACGCCAGAGTCGAAAAGACCGATAGGAGCATTGTTCTCGAGCGTTTTCACGTCACATCATCCTAGCCCATAGGGCTGATTCGGATTCTTGCGCTGCTTCTGCTGTTTCTTCTGCGCTTTCTTCATCGCGAGCTCCGGCGGATCGTCCGAGGTGATGATCATACCCGCGGCCACGCCACCAATCGCGCCGAAGAGGTGCGCCTGCCAGCTCACCCCCTCAACGAGCGGCAGTACGCCCCACATCAAACCCGAGTACGTGAACCCGAGGATGATGCCCAAGAGCACCTGGCCCGCCGACCTATTGAAGAAGCCACGCACCAGCAGGTACGCCAGCCAGCCGTAGACCAGGCCCGAGGCACCAATGTGGTTCGTGCCGATCCCACCGAACAACCAGGTTCCGATGCCTCCGATCAGCACCACGAACGCGGTGACCTCCCAGAACACCCGCTTACCGGAGTACCCCACCAGGAACGCGAAGAGCGCACCCAATCCGGTGTTGCCCATCAAGTGGTCCAGGTCAGCGTGCAGCAGCGGCGAAGTGAAGATGTGCCAAATACTGGTCAGGTCCAGCGGGTGCACGCCGAGGCCGTTGAGCGCTCCGCCGAACACCGCCATATTCAGGATGTGCACGGCCCAGATAATCGCGATGTATCCAAGGGCGAACAGCAGCCCGGTTCTGCGCTGCTGTTTGAACTTGCTCTTGCGCTGTGCGGTGGGATCCATCGCTGGATCGACGCCGAAGGCAGCAAGCTGCTGGTCCGGGTGCGAGAACGGACGGTCGAAAGGTTTGCCGTAGCCCGGCTGCCCAGTCTGCCCGTAGCCCCAGCTCGGCCTCGGTGCGTGTGGAGGTTGCGTCATATGCTTACTCACCCATCATCGCCTGCAGCAGCGACTCCTGGCAGAACGCCAACCACTCGATGAGCTGCGCGCGCTGCTGCTCGGCGGCCTCGCCACCACGGTCGTCGGCAGAGACGTACAAGCGCATATCGTTGAGCGCAGCCAGGAACTGGTGCGCCTCCTCTTCCTCGATGGTCACCTCAACGCCACCAGTCGGGCCCAGCGCCTCGTTCACCACCTGGAGGTTGGTCAGCTTCGCCTTAATGATGTCGTTTTCATGCAAGCTGCGAAGCAGACCGTTGTCGCCCTCGAACTCCTCGTCCTGCTCCCGCTCAAAGTCAGGCAGCAGGCGCAGGAGCTTCGGGTCCGTCGGCGCCTCCGAGTGCCCCACGGACAGTCCCATCATTTCTGAGAACTCGTCGCGCGGCGCGGACTGCGCCCTGGCAATCAGCGCCTCGGATACCGTCGCCGTCAAATCCCCGATGATTTCGCGCTCGAGGGGGTCGAACAGCGTCGTAAATTTGATGCCTGAGCGCAACAGGCCTTTCTTCTTCCGCCAAGCTTGCATTCGCTTTGTTCTCCTTGCCCTGGCCTAGCCGGCCTGCTGCATCGTTGCCCAAAGGCCAGCGGTGTGCAGCTTCTTCACGTCGCCTTCGACCTTGTCTTTTTCACCAGAGGACACCACCGCTTTCCCCTCGGTGTGCACCTGCATCATGAGCTCCTGGGCACGCTTGCGGTCGTAGCCCAGGACGGTTTGAAAAACGTAGGTGACATAGCTCATCAGGTTGACGGGGTCGTCCCACACTATGCACATCCACGGCAGGTTTTCACTCGTCGCAACCTCGACGTCGATGGCTTCGTCGAGCTCAGGAGACGCCATCGGCGAACTCATCGCTACAATTCCTGTCATTTTCATGTGCACCACCTTACCTGCTTCGGAAACACCACGCCCGCAAGCATTGTGTGCTAATGCGCCAACCGAGCCCGTCAACGCACTACACTCATCGAACATGATGCAAAACCAGGCCCACCCCAACTACTCGACGGCATTCCTGACGGACATGTACGAACTGACGATGCTCGACGCCGCCCTGCAAGACGGCACCGCGCACCGGCAGTGCGCCTTTGAGGTCTTCACCCGCCGCCTGCCGAATGACCGCCGCTACGGCGTCGTCGCAGGCACCGCCCGAGTTGTCGATGCGATTCAGAACTTCCGATTCACCGACGCCCAGATCGAGGCGCTCGACTTCCTCTCCGACGAGGCCAGAGAATACCTACGGAACTACTCGTTCTCCGGCCAGGTCGACGGCTACCGCGAGGGCGATATTTACTTCCCTTACTCCCCCATCATGACGGTGCGCGGCACCTTCGCCGAGTGCGTGATCTTAGAAACAGTCATCCTCTCGATCCTCAACGGCGACTCCGCGGTGGCCTCCGCGGCGTCCCGCATGGTCACGGCCGCTGATGGCCGCCCGATCATCGAGATGGGCTCGCGCCGCACCAACGAGCAGGCGGCGGTCTCGGCGGCGCGCGCGTCCTACATCGCGGGGTTCGTCGGCACCTCCAACATGGAAGCCTCTCACCGCTACGGGATCCCAGCCTCCGGCACCGCGGCCCACGCGTGGACGCTGCTGCACGTCGACGAGGAGGGCCGCCCCGACGAGGTCTCCGCGTTCAAGGCGCAGGTCGAAAGCCTGGGCAAGGACACCACGCTGCTCGTCGATACGTACGACATCACCAAGGGTATCGAGCACGCGCTCGAGGTCGCGGGCACTGAGCTCGGCGCGATCCGCATCGACTCCGGTGACCTGGGCATCGTCTCGCGCCGCGTGCGCGCCCAGCTCGACGAGGCCGGCGCGTTCAACACCAAGATCATCGTCTCCTCTGACCTCGACGAATTCGCCATCGCGGGCCTGCGCGGCGATCCTGTCGACGGCTTCGGCGTCGGCACCTCGGTGGTCACCGGCTCCGGCGCACCGACGGCCACGCTGGTGTACAAGCTTGTAGAGGTCGACGGCCACCCCGTCGCCAAGCGTTCCTCCGGCAAACGCACCTACGGTGGCGCAAAGCTCGCCAAACGCGCCTACCGGGCCTCCGGCGTCGCGGTGGCAGAGCTCATCTACCCACTACGCGCGGAGATCGACGCCAAGCCAGCCCTGGAGTACCGCGACTTGGTGGTACCGCTGATTCGGGACGGAGAGGTCGTCGACAAGCATGACGAGCTCGAGGCCGCCCGAGAGCTGCACAACACCGCGCGCACCACTCTGCCGTGGGAGGGCCTGGCGCTGGCGAAGGGCGACGCGGCGATCCCGACTCGCTTCGTCGGCTTCCCTGAGCCCACGGAGTAGGTAGACTTTCCCGATGTGAGTGACCAGCCTTTCGCCCAAACGACCGAAGACCTGCTCGCGGCCGCCGTCGCCGCGCTCGGCGGCGCAGAGCGCCCCGGGCAGGTCGCGATGGCGAAGGCCGTCACCAAAGCGATCGACGCCGGACGCCACCTCGCCGTCCAAGCGGGCACAGGCACCGGCAAGTCACTCGCCTACCTCATCCCCGCCATCCGGCATGCGCAGCAGTCGGACAGCACGGTCGTCGTATCGACGGCCACCATCGCGCTGCAGCGCCAGCTCGTCGAGCGCGACCTGCCCCGGCTCGCCGACGCTCTCGAGCCGCTGCTGGAGCGCCGCCCCACCTTCGCGATCCAGAAGGGGCGCAACAACTACGTCTGCCTGCACAAAATTGGGCTGGACGAGGAGACCCCGGAAGCGCTCATCGAGGAAGACGACATTTCCTGGCTGGGCAAGCACGTCAAGCGCGTCGCCGAGTGGGCACAGGACACCGAGACCGGCGACCGCGACGACCTCGAGCCCGGCGTCCCCGATCTGGCGTGGCGCCAGGTGTCCGTCACCTCCAACGAGTGTCTCGGGGCGAGCCGCTGCCCGCACGGCGAGGAGTGCTTCGCCGAACTTGCGCGGGAGAAGACCCGCTCCGTCGACGTGGTGGTGACCAACCACGCGCTGCTCGCTATCGACGCCCTCTCCGAGGTCGACGTACTGCCGGAGCACGACGTCGTCATCATCGACGAGGCCCACGAGCTCGACGGGCGCATCACCTCGGTGGCCACCAACGAACTGTCCGCCCGCGCGCTCACACTCGCGGCGCGGCGTGCGGGCAAGCTCGGTGCGGACAAGGCGGTACTCGAAGACGTCGCCGATGACTTCAACGCAGCGCTCGCGCTGGAGGAGCCCGGCCGCTGGGAACGGATCTCCGATCCCGCGCGCGGCGCCTTCACCGGTGTGCGCGACGCACTGTGGCGCACCCGCAACGCCATCGCCGATGCTCCCGAGGGCGAGGCCGCGAACGACCCGGAAACCGCCGCCGAACGCGGCAACCTCAAGAACCACCTCGAGGACCTGCACGACGCCACCGTCCGCATCCTCGAGGTCTTCGACGAGGACGACCCTGCCAAGCATTACGACGTGGTGTGGCTGACGCGCTCCGACAAGTACGACGACTCCGTGGCCGTCGCCCCGCTCTCCGTCGCTGCGTTGCTGCGGGAGAAGCTCTTCGGTGAGCACACCGTGGTACTCACCTCCGCCACGCTGACTGTCGGCGGAAACTTCAACGCCATGGCGGCCTCCTGGGGGCTTCCCGACAAGACCTGGGACAGCCTCGACGCCGGCACTCCCTTCGACCCGGCGAAGTCCGGCATCCTCTACACCGCCAAGCACCTGCCTGCCCCGGGTCGCGACGGCCTGTCGGACGCGACGCTCGACGAGATCGCCGAGCTCATCACCGCCGCTGGCGGCCGCACACTCGGTTTGTTCTCTTCGCGCCGCGCCGCCCAGCAGGCCGCGGAGGCGATGCGCACCCGGCTCCCCTTCGACATCATGCTGCAGGGCGAGGACTCGACCGGCGCGCTCGTGGACAAGTTCGCCCGCAACGAGAACAGCTGCCTGTTCGGCACGCTGACCCTCTGGCAGGGTGTCGACGTCCCCGGCCGCGCCCTTTCCCTCGTCATCATCGACCGAATCCCATTCCCCCGTCCCGACGACCCGCTGCTGCAGGCTCGCGCCAACGCCGCGGATGCTGCCGGGCGATCCGGGTTTATGGAGGTGTCCGCGACCCACGCCGCCCTCCTCATGGCGCAGGGCGCGGGTCGCCTGTTGCGCTCGGTCAGTGACCGCGGCGTCGTCGCCGTGCTCGACAACCGCTTAGTGACGAAGCGCTACGGCTCCTTCCTGCGCCGCAGCCTCCCAGCCTTCTGGGAGACCACCAACCCCGAGACCGTCAGAGGCGCACTGCAACGTTTGGTGGCGGCTCGCTAAACGCGAGCGCCGTCACCGAGCCTGGCACGACCTCGGTAAAGCCGGCGTCGGCGACCACCACACCGTCGTCTTCGCGCGCGTACGCGAGGCACTCCGCGAACACGTCACTGTCCGCCTCGCGGACGCTCAACGGGAAGCCGTCTTCGGCCCACGCCTGCACCCACTCGAGCGGGCGCTCCGCCGCAAGCAGCATCGAAGCATGACCCACCTGCGCCGCCGCCTTCCCCGCGGACATCTCGAGCCCGGCATCCACCACAATCACAGGTATCGACGCCTCCACCGGCCCCTCCACGGACTCCAGCGGCAAATCCGTCCCCTTGATCTGCAGCTTCGCCACCTCATGCGGGACATCACGCACCGCGGACGGGACGAACGCCCGCACCGACCCGACAGTCACACCCGGCACAGTCTGCACGTCCAGCCATGCCTTGTTGCGAGCTCGGCGCGTGACCTTGCGGATGCGGTGGTCGTACCAGCGCTGCAGGTGCTCCCGCCACGGACCAGGCAGGCCGGCTTGTTCCGAGAGGCAGACGGCGACGGTGGCGCGGGCGGCGTCGACAAGCATGGCGTTGCGTGGCGGCGGATCCTGCTTCGGCAGGTTGATGACCAGCTGCATCGCCTGCACCGTATCCGGGTCGCGGGGATCCTCGCTGCGCTGCCGGTAATCAGCGCTGGTGCGCTCGTGCAGGAGCTGCCAGGCTAGCTCTCTACTCATGCTTCAGGGCTCGTTAGTGCGACGCGGCCGTCGATACCTTGACGTTCGTTCGAGTCGTCGATCTCGTCGCGCGGAATGCCGATCATGTAGAGCACCTCGTCCAGGAACGGGTGGTTCACCGATGCGTCCGCGATTTCCTTCAGCGCCGGCTTCGCGTTAAACGCGATGCCCAGTCCCGCGACCGACAGCATGTCGATATCGTTCGCGCCATCGCCCACCGCGATCGTCTGGTCCATGCGCAGGCCACTATCCTCAGCAAACTCGCGCAGGAATTCCGCCTTCGCCTGACGGTCCACCACCTTGCCGATCACCCGACCCGTCAGCTTGCCGTCCGCAATCTCGAGGGTGTTCGCGCGTACGTAGTCGAGCTCCAACTCCTCGGCCAACCCCTCGAGCACCTGGATGAACCCGCCGGACACCACTGCGGTGCGGAACCCCATCGAGTTCAGCGTACGAATCGTGGTCCTTGCACCAGGCGTGAGCACGATGTCCTTCGCCACCTGGTCAATAACCGACGCGTCGAGCCCCGCCAGCGCCTTCACGCGCTCACGCAGCGACTCTTCAAAGTCGAGTTCGCCGCGCATCGCGCGCTCCGTCACAGCGGCGACCTCCGCCTCACGGCCCGCGTGCGCCGCAAGCATCTCGATGACCTCGCCAGTAATCAAGGTTGAGTCGCAGTCGAAACACACCAGGCGCTTCATCCTGCGGTGCAGACCCGCGTGTTCCATCGCGAGGTCGATGCCCAACTCGGCGGAGATCTCCGCGAGCTTCTTGCGGATCTCCTGCCCATCACCCGGCGAATAATCCGGAATGGTAATGCACAGCTCCAGGCCCGTCACCGGGTACTGCGCGATGCCACGAATCGTGTCGATGTTTGCGCCTACCGATGCCAATTCCGTCCCCAACCTGGAAACTGCCTCCGCCGTGACAGGATTCCCGAGTGCCACGACCACGTGCGTCGAGCACGGGCGGCGCTCGGAACGCTCGGACACGTCTGTCTCGATCGTGACACGTTGCCCGTAGTCCCACAGAGCCACGCGCAGCTCACGTTCGATGTCTACCAAGTCGTTCGGGTCCATGCCCACGAAGGCTGCCAACATGAGGCGTCCCCGGAAGTCCGTCTGCTCAACGTCAAGCAGCTGGACGTTATGGCGCGACAGGGTGGCAAAGAACGACCCCGATACGCCCGGCCGGTCAGGGCCCGCTGCGGTGATGACCGCGGGCTTGAGCCCTTCTTGCAGCTCTACCTCAAACGCCGTCATTGTTGGTGTACTCCTTCGTGTTTCTGGCTGACTGTGATGAGAGTAGCACCTTTTGGCAACACAAAACCCCTCATCGGAGAACCGATGAGGGGTTTTGATCTGTCAGGATGAGGGGTTCACCGTTCGGTTACTTCCCGGAGTTTGTGCCCTTCCACGTTGCTGGGGTATCAGCCTTGTGGTTGCTGTGTGCCTCACGGCGCAGTTGCTCCACCATGTGCGGGTAGTGCAGCTCGAACGCAGGACGCTCGGAGCGGATACGTGGCAGCGCGGTGAAGTTGTGGCGCGGTGGCGGGCAGGAGGTTGCCCACTCGAGCGAGTTGCCGTAACCCCATGGGTCGTCCACGGTGACGATCTCGCCGTAGCGCCAGGACTTGATGACGTTCCAGATGAACGGCAGCATACCGATGCCCAGGATGAAGGAGCCGACCGTGGAGATCTGGTTCAGCAGCGTGAAGCCATCGGTGTCCAGGTAGTCAGCGTAGCGGCGTGGCATACCCATGTTGCCCAGCCAGTGCTGGACCAGGAAGGTCATGTTGAAGCCGATGAACGTGAACCAGAAGTGGATCTTGCCCAGGCGCTCGTCGAGCATGCGGCCGGTCATCTTCGGGAACCAGAAGTAAACGCCAGCGATTGCGGAGAACACCACGGTACCGAACAGGGTGTAGTGGAAGTGCGCAACCACGAAGTAGGAGTCGTGCAGCTGGAAGTCCAGCGGTGGCGAAGCCAGCATAATACCGGTCAGACCACCGAAGAGGAACGTGAACAGGAAGCCCATCGCCCAGAGCATCGGGGTCTCGAAGGTGATGTGACCGTTCCACATCGTGCCTACCCAGTTGAAGAACTTCACGCCGGTTGGGACGGAAATCAGGAAGGTCATGAAGGAGAAGAACGGGAGCAGGACGGCACCGGTTGCGAACATATGGTGCGCCCACACAGCCATCGACAGGCCAGCAATCGCGAGGGTTGCGAAGATCAGGCCGATGTAGCCGAACATTGGCTTACGGGAGAAGACCGGGATGATCTCGGAGATGATGCCGAAGAACGGCAGTGCCAGGACGTACACCTCAGGGTGTCCGAAGAACCAGAACAGGTGCTGCCACAGAATCGCGCCACCGTTTGCAGTGTCGTAGATGTGGCCACCCAGCAGACGGTCGTACAGCACGCCCAGTGCAGCAGCGAGCAGCAGCGGGAAGATCATCAGGGCGATGATCGAGGTGACGAACACGGTCCAGGTGAACGCTGGCATACGGAACATCGTCATGCCCGGCGCGCGCATGGTGAGCACGGTGGTCAGCATGTTAATTGCGGATGCGACGGTACCGATACCGGTTGCGCCCACACCAACGATCCACAGGTTTGCGGATACGGATGGGGTGTGCGTTGCGTCTGCAAGTGGCATGTACATGGTCCAGCCGAAGTCAGCTGCACCACCTGGGGTCAAGAACCCTGCCAGCATCGCGAACACGCCAACGGAGGTAATCCAGAAACCGAACGCGTTCAGACGTGGGAACGCCACGTCCGGCGCGCCAATCTGCAAAGGCAGGATGTAGTTGGCGAAGCCCCACACGACTGGGGTACCGAACGCGAGCAGCATCACGGTGCCGTGCATAGTGAACAGCTGGTTGAACTGCTCGTTGGACAGGAGCTGCAGGCCCGGGCTGAACAACTCAGCACGGATCAGCAGAGCCATCAAGCCACCAACGAAGAACCAGATAAAGGACATGATGATGTACATGATGCCCAGCTCTTTATGGTCTGTCGTGGTGAGCTGCTTATAAATCTGAGAGCCAATCCGGCCATTGCCAGTTGGCTCCGGACGTGTCGACTGGACTTTCGTCTCCAGCCTTGGCGCCACAGCGGTCATTCGTTCCTCCTGACTGTAACTTCCGCGCACAAAACAGGTACACGAAAGCTAATTCTGATACCGCATCATCTTAAGTGACGCGCCCATACATTTGCCAGCCTTTCCGGGCCTTTCCCCAACGTCCACGCCCTCGACCTGCCCCACCCGCATCGGGGCCACCACGACCTACCAGCCGAAACACCAGCAGTCACAGCAGTCACCGGATACATAGCACACGCTGGCATAGCCTCCGGGTTTCGAAACTCCTCCACACACGTCCCCCGTTTAGTATCAACCCAAAGTTTGGGGATGTTGACGCCCGAAAACGAAAAACGTGCCACCGCACAGCACTGCGGTGGCACGGAGAGGCGTCGAAAAGCACTCAGCTGACAAGGCTAGAAGTCCCAGTCATCATCCTCGGTTTCCTCGGCCTTACCAATGACGTAGGAGGAACCCGAACCGGAGAAGAAGTCGTGGTTCTCGTCAGCGTTCGGCGACAGGGACGCCAGGATCGCCGGCGAGACGCGAGCCTCGTCTACCGGGAAAAGACCCTCGTAACCAAGGTTGTTGAGCGCCTTGTTCGCGTTGTAGCGCAGGAAGCGCTTCACATCCTCGGTCCAACCCAGCGGATCGTAGATATCCTCGGTGTACTGAATCTCGTTCTCGTACAGGTCGTAGAGAATGTCGAAGGCGTACTCCTTGAGTTCCTCCTGACGTTCCGGCGACTCGTCGCGCAGGCCGACCTGGTACTTGTAACCGATGTAGTAGCCGTGCACTGCTTCGTCGCGAATGATGAGGCGGATAATGTCCGCGGTGTTCGTGAGCTTCGAGTGCACAGCCCAGTTCAGTGGCAGATAGAAGCCCGAGTAGAAGAGGAAGGACTCCAGCATAACGGAGGCAACCTTCTTCTTCATTGGGTCGTCGCCACGGTAGTAGGACTCGACAATCTTCGCCTTGCGCTGCACCTCTTTGTTTTCTTCCGTCCAGCGGAACGCGTCGTTAATCTGCGGGGTGGACGCCAGCGTCATGAAAATGTTCGAGTAGGACTTGGCGTGGACGGACTCCATGAACGCAATGTTCGTATAGACGGCCTCTTCGTGGAGCGTCTTCGCGTCCGGCAGCAGCGATACCGCACCGACGGTCCCCTGCAACGTATCCAGCAGCGTCAGGTTCGCAAACACGCGCATCGTGGAGAGCTGCTCATCGTCAGTCAGGGTGTTCCAGCTCGGAATGTCATTCGACACCGGGATCTTCTCCGGCAGCCAGAAGTTACCCGTGAGGCGATCCCACACCTCAAGGTCCTTCTCATCGGGGATTTCGTTCCAGTTAATCGCCTTCATCGGCTCCTTATGAGCCTGCAGATAGCGTAGATACTCTTCAGTCATGGTGCCCATCTTAGCGCGAGCCCCGCGGACACTTCACGGGGGTGAAGTCCGGGCAGCAGATTTTGACTTTCACCGGAACCAACCAGCCCTTTACCACCAGTTCGCCGAGCTATTCACTCCGAACTACCCCCGACAGTGCCCGACTTGTTGGGTTGAAGTTCACAGCCGGGGTTATGCTGATTAATAATCCCATTGCAAAAATATCGATACATGAAGGATGAATAGCATGCCTCTCACCCTCGACCCAGCAGAATCCGCCGAAGGACCACTCCTCACTAAGGTGCTCGACGAGCTTGGGGGCGAGATCGTATCGGGGACAATGGCTCCCGGGGAACGCTTCACGCTCCAGGATCTCTCTGACCGGTTTGGGATCTCACGCACGGTCGCACGCGAGGCAATGCGCGCACTGGAGCAACTCGGCCTCGTAAGTTCGTCACGCCGCGTTGGCATTAAAGTGCTGACCGAAGAACACTGGGCCGTCTTTGACCAGGCCGTGATCCGTTGGAGGCTCAGCAGCGAAGCACACCGCGCAAAGCAGATCGTCTCGCTGGACCAACTCCGAAAGGCGATCGAGCCGGTCGCGTCGGCACTCGCAGCAACGAACGCGACGAAGGAACAGGCGCAGGAACTTAGGTCTTTAGCCGAGCAACTCATGGAGCTCTCCGAAGCTGGACAGGGCAACACGGACGCGTTCCTCGAGGCGGATAAACGTTTTCACACCTTAATATTGGAGTGCTCCGGCAACGAGATGTTTAGCACCCTCGCCCTTCCCATTCTGTACGTGCTTGAAGGGCGCACCCGCTACGGCATCATGCCGAACGACCCACACCTTGATGCAATGGCATACCACCTGAAAGTAGCAGAAGCCATCCAATCCGGCGACTCAACAGGAGCAGAAAACGCATCCTGGAGCCTTCTGCGCGGAGTGGACGGCTTCGTCGAGTTCTAAGCCAGCGCTGTTCTCAACCAGTGCTTACAGCATGCAGGATACGCAGCCCTCGATCTCGGTGCCCTCAAGGGCCATCTGGCGCAGGCGGATGTAGTACAGGGACTTAATGCCCTTGCGCCATGCGTAGATCTGCGCGCGGTTCAGGTCGCGCGTCGTCACCGTGTCCTTGAAGAACAGGGTCAGCGACAGGCCCTGGTCGACGTACTTCGTAGCGACAGCGTAGGTGTCGACGATCTTCTCGAAGCCGATCTCGTAGGCGTCGTCGAAGTACTCGGTGTTGTCGTTGTTCAGGTGAGGCGCCGGGTAGTAGACGCGACCGATCTTGCCTTCCTTACGGATCTCAATCTTCGACGCGATCGGGTGGATCGAGGAGGTCGAGTTGTTGATGTAAGAAATCGAGCCGGTCGGCGGGATTGCCTGCAGGTAGCGGTTGTAGATGCCGTCGCGAGCGACCGCTTCTTTCAGTGCTGCCCACTCTTCGGCCGTCGGCACTGCAATCGTCGACTTTTCGAACAGCGCCTTGACCTTCTCCGTCTTCGGCTGGAAATCCTCCGGGTTGTAGCGGTCGAAGAACTCGCCGGTGGCGTACTCGGAGCGCTCGAAGTCTTCGAACTTCTTGCCCGTCTCCACTGCGATCTTGTGCGATGCCTTGATGCACTCGTACATCACGGCCGCGAAGTAGGCGTTCGTAAAGTCGAGGCCTTCCTCTGAGCCGTAGTGGATGTGCTCGCGGCCAAGGAATCCGTGCAAGTTCATCTGGCCCAGGCCGATGGCGTGAGAGGCGTCGTTACCCTCACGGATCGACGGCACCGAATCAATCGACGTCTTGTCCGCCACCGCAGTAAGACCGCGGATTGCCGTCTCGACGGTGCGGGAGAAGTCGTCGGAATCCATCGCCATCGCAATGTTCAAGGAGCCAAGGTTGCAGGAAATATCGTGGCCGACCTTCGCGTACGTCAGGTCAGCGTTGAGCTCCGACGGGGAATTGACCTGCAGGATCTCGGAGCACAAGTTGGACATGTTAATGCGGCCAGTCTTGACCGGGTTCGCTCGGTTCGCGGTGTCCTCGAACATGATGTACGGGTAGCCGGACTCGAACTGGATCTCCGCCAGCGTCTGGAAGAACTGACGCGCATTAATCTTCGACTTGTGGATGCGCGGGTCTTCCACCATCTCTTCGTACTTCTCGGTCACGGAGATGTCGGCGAACGGCACACCGTAGACACGCTCGACGTCGTACGGCGAGAAGAGGTACATGTCGTCGTTGCGTTTCGCCAGCTCAAAGGTGATGTCTGGGACGACGACGCCCAGCGAGAGCGTTTTAATACGAATCTTCTCGTCGGCGTTTTCGCGCTTGGTATCCAAGAACTTCATGATGTCCGGGTGGTGCGCGTTGAGATACACAGCACCTGCGCCCTGACGTGCGCCGAGCTGGTTCGCGTAGGAGAAGGAGTCCTCCAGCAGCTTCATCACTGGAATCACACCAGACGACTGGTTCTCGATGTGCTTAATGGGCGCGCCGGCCTCACGAATGTTCGACAGCAACAGCGCCACGCCGCCGCCACGCTTCGACAGCTGCAACGAGGAGTTAATCGCACGGCCGATGGACTCCATGTTGTCCTCGATGCGCAGCAGGAAGCAAGACACGAGCTCGCCACGCTGCGCCTTGCCTGCGTTCAGGAAGGTCGGCGTCGCCGGCTGAAAGCGGCCCGTCATAATCTCGTCGACGAGCGCGGATGCCACCTCTTCCCTGCCGTCGGCGAGGAAGAGCGCGGTCATCGCCACGCGGTCCTCGAAGCGCTCGAGGTAACGGCGACCGTCGAATGTCTTCAGCGTGTAGGAGGTGTAGTACTTGTACGCGCCCAGGAAGGACTTGAAGCGGAACTTAAAGGCATACGCACGCTTGAACGTGTCCTTCACGAACTCCCAGTCATATGCCTCAATAACCTCGGGCTCGTAGTACTTGTTGTCCACCAGGTACTTCATCTTCTCTTCGAGGTCGTGGAAGTACACCGTGTTCTGGTTCACGTGCTGCAGGAAGAACTGATTCGCAGCCTCGCGGTCCTTATCGAACTGGATCTGGCCGTTTTCGTCGTACAGGTTCAGTAGCGCGTTGAGCGTGTGGTAGTCCAGCTTGTCAGCCTCGTTGACTGGCTCCGGCACATTCTTGCCATGAATAGGGTTCGTAGACACAGATATCCTCTTGATGGTTCAGCGTTGATTAACGATCGGCGTTACGGTATTTATTTGTATATTTCTCGCGCAGTTGCGCTAAGCGTTGTGCGTTTTCCTGTCCCGGCAGCTGCCCAACCGACTCTAGCGCTTCCTCCTGCTCGGGGGTCAGCGGCAGCAAACCGAGGCGGTCGGCGTGCTCGATCAGCTGGTTGCGCACGCGAAGCACGTCGTCATCAGTACCCAGCAGCTCAAAGCGGAAAAGGTACGGGACATTGCACTTCTCCGATATTACGTCACCAGCCAGGCCGTAGTCCGTGCCAAAGTTGGAGTTGCCAGACGCGATGACGCCACGGATATAGCTGCGGTTGTGTTCGTCATTCAAAAACTTGATGACCTGCGGCGGGACAGGTTTGGTGTTCACGTGCGTCATCGATACGCCCCCGCCATAGGTCGGGCAGATGAGGACGTAGGGCTCGTCGATAATTGGTGCTGGGTCCGTGCGCCGCAACGGAATACGCTGCGCCGGAAGCCTCACCTTATCGACGAACCGCTTCGTCGTCTCTGTCAACGACGAGAAGTACACGATCAGCATGTTGGATGCCCTCTACATAAAAAGAGCCACCAATGTGTAAAACACTAGCGGCGTGAGACGTCGGAAGAGTTAAGCCGCAGCCAGGCCACGGATGCGCTCCGGGCGGAACCCGGACCAGTGCTCGCCGTTGACCTCAACGACTGGTGCCTGGAGGTAGCCGAGCGCGAGGACGTAGTCACGCGCTTCGTCGTCGACGGAGATATCTACGAGGTCGTACTCCAGCCCTGCTTTTTCGAGTGCTTTGGTAGTTGCTTTGCACTGCATGCACGCCGGCTTGGTGTAAACGGTAATAGACATAACCTGTGGGTTCTCTCTCTACATAAAATGAAGACTATTTCGGGAGTTTTCCCCGCGCCGTCTTGATCGGCGCTACAAGAGAAGACACTATACCTTGGGTGATATTTCTGCAAGTGATACTACATATAGTAGTTACAGGCATGGTATTCCCAGCACGACTCCTCAGGAGGGTCCACATGTAGCCTAAACTATGAAACATCACTCCCACCGATCTGAAAGCCCGCCAATGTTTCGCTCCCACCCCAGCCCGCCACAACGCTACAGCCACATGGCCCGGCGCGCCGCGAGCGAGGTCATTGACAGCTATTCGACGAGCTTCGGCACCGCCACCCGACTGCTTCCCGAGCCGCAACGCACCGACATCCGCAACCTCTACGCGGTCGTGCGCATCGCCGACGAAATTGTCGACGGCGCCGCCCCGGCTTCCGAGCGCGCAGCAACCCTCGAGGACTACGAGCAACGAGTCCTCGGCGCCGCCGCAGCCGCGTTTCACACCGACCCGATCCTCCACGCCTTCGCCGAGACCGCGCGCCGCTGTAACTTCGACGACGCCCACCTGGCTGCGTTCTTCGCCTCGATGCTCCACGACATTTCCGGTGCGGTGCACACGGAGGCCTCCGTCGAGGAGTACATCTACGGGTCCGCGGAGGTCATCGGCCTGCTGTGCGTGGACGTCTTCTTCGGGGGCCGACGCCCGCCCCAGGCCGAGTATGACTTACTGCAGGAGGGCGCGCGGGCGCTGGGGGCCGCGTTCCAAAAGGTGAACTTTTTGCGCGACTACGCCGACGACACCACCCGACTGGCCCGCAACTATTTTCCGCAGACGCCGCACCCGCTCAGCGTGGCAGGCAGGGATGCAATCATCGCCGATATCCGGCGCGACTTTGATGCCGCGTGGGCTGCAATTCCCGCGCTGCCAAAGCGCTGCGGGGTCGCGGTTGCGGCGGCGACAAACCTATTCGAGGCACTCACCGGCCTGCTGGCGGACACGCCTCCGGCGACCATCCGTACGACACGGGTCCGGGTGTCCGCGCCGCGGAAAGCAGCCATCATCGCACGAACCGTTGTAACGGGAAGGAGGCTGCAGTGACTGAGCGCGTTGTCATTATTGGCGGGGGCATCGCCGGCCTGGCGACTGCGTGCCTGCTGGCGAAACGAGGTGCGGCGGTGGTCGTCGTCGAGAAGAATGGGCACCTTGGCGGGCGCGCGGACGAGCTACGCATCGACGGGTTCCGCTTCGAGACCGGCCCATCCTGGTACCTCATGCCCGAAGCCTACGACCACTTCTTCGAGCTCATGGGCACCTCCACCGCGGCCGAGCTCGACCTGCAGCTACTCGACCCCGGCTACCGCATCTACCCCGAGCATCACCCGCTTCTCGACGTCCCCTTCGGCACCGACGCCGTCGCCGACCTCTTCGAATCCCTCGAGCCCGGCGCGGGCGACGCGCTGCGCGACTACCTCGCCAGCGCCGCCGACGTCTACGACATCGCACTCGACCGCTTCCTCTACACCACGTTCAGCTCACTGCGGCCGTTCCTGCACCGCGATGTCATCGCGCGGGCATTCACTCTCGCGGTGCTGCTGCTCCAGCCGCTGCAGTGCTACGTGGACAAACGTTTCCGCGACCCGCGCCTGCGCCAGATCCTGCAGTACCCGGCGGTGTTCCTGTCCTCACAGCCGCGCGACACCCCAAGCCTGTATCACCTGATGAGCCACACCGACCTCACCCTCGGCGTGCGCTACCCACAAGGCGGCTTCAGTGGCATCGTCGCCGCGCTCGAGCGGCTCGCCCGCACCCACGGCGTCGAGTTTTTGCTCGAGCACGAGGCGACCCGCATCGAAGTTATCGACGGCTCCACCACCGGCGTCCACGTGCACAGCGACAGCGGAGAACTCTTCCTGCCTGCCGACGCCGTCGTCGCCGCCAGCGACCTGCACCACACCGAGTCCTCCTTGCTTCCCGAGTCCGCGCGCACCTACTCCGAGGCGCACTTCAAACGCCACAACCCAGGTGTCAGCTGTGTGCTCGCGCTCGTTGGGGTGCGCGGAGAACTACCCGAGCTACTGCACCACACGCTGTTCTTTTCCGAGGATTGGGACGAGGACTTCAACGCGGTGTTTCCTTCTTCGGGTGGCGGTGGCTCGCGTGGCGCATCGCGCTCGATCTACGTGTGCAAGCCCTCCGCCACAGACCCGACTGTCGCCCCGTCCGGGTGCGAGAACCTGTTCGTGCTCATCCCGGTCGCAGCCGACCCGTCGCTCGGTCACGGGGACGCGTACGGCGCTGCAGAGTCCCCACGTGTCGCCGCCATCGTTGACGCGACACTCGACCTCATCGCCACACGCACCGGCGTCGCTGACCTGCGGGAGCGGGTCGTCGTGAAGCGGACTATCGGCCCCGCCGACTTCGCCGGGCGCTACTACTCCTTCGCTGGTGGCGCGATCGGGCCGGCGCACACCCTGCGACAATCAGCATTCTTCCGCGGTCGCAACGTGTCCGCCAAGGTGGACAACTTGTACTACGCCGGGCAAACCACCGTCCCGGGCGTCGGCGTGCCCATGTGCCTCATTTCTGCGGAGAACGTGGTCAAGCGCATGCTCGGGCTTCGTGACGCATCTCCACTCACACAAACACAAATATAGGCATTATTGTATTTGGCCAAAGATTCAGTTTAGGGAGTTCCCACCGTGCCTAGACGTTGGGTGCGTCCCAGTCCCACGTCGGTGCAGCCTCATCCGCAAACGAATCCACACCCCACCCATCCAACTCAATCTCGGCAGCATCATCGCGATACCCCACCCGACCAGGCGCAAACACCCACTGCTCACCACTA
>NZ_MLCQ01000007.1 GCF_001875725.1 Corynebacterium sp. NML140438
TGAGGTGTCAACCACCACCCCAGGTTGTTTCCTCGGGCTAAGTGTCAACTATGTCGCGGCTGAGGTGTCAACCATCAGGAAGGTTCTCGCAGGCACGCCGTGTCAACTATGTCGTGACTTCGGACACCGTCGCCGGCTCCACTATGACGTCGAAAATGATAAGTAGGCGTTTGCGTTAGCGCGTACGCCCCAAGGGGGTCAAGAAAATCGCTTGCGTTAGCGAGTGTATAGCGCATTAGCTCTGACCTGCGGAAGCGCTTTCCTCTCTTTCGGCTGAGCGAGCGTTTGCGTTAGCAGGCGTTGATCTGGTCAAGGCGGACGCTATGGTCGGCGACCTCGGTAACGAGTTCAGCGTCGTGGGTGATGACAATGACGACGGCACCAGTGTCAGCGAGTTTACGCATTACTCGGGAAATCGCGACAAGGTGCTTGTAGCCAACACCGGACGTGGGTTCGTCGAAGATGTAAACTTTCTTGTTCGCAGCAAGCGCTGTAGCAATAACCAGGCGTTGGCGCTGCCCGCCAGAGAGTGCTTGGGGATGGTCAGCCTCGTGGTCGGCAAGGTCGAGTTCTTCAAGGATCGCGTGGGCATCGATGTGTTGCTTTTCGGCTTTGGTCGTGCCGAGCGTGACTTCGTCGATGACGGTATCTGAGAACAACTGTCGGGTAGGGTCTTGCATCACAAGGTAGGCGTCACGGCTGGGGAATTTTTGTCCATTGAGTGTGATGGATGCGTGTTTGGCTTTTTCTAGTCCGCAAACAATGCGTGCCAGGGTTGATTTCCCTGAACCGCACGGGCCGAGGAGCGCTGTGATTTTCCCTGCCGGAAAGAGCGCATGGTCGACGTTGAGAACCGTTTTCCCCTGCCGGTAGGCGAAGGTGAGGTTGTCGATCGTGAGCCCCTCCCCTGCCGGTTCCGGAAGTTGTGGCATAGACACAGTCACTAGGGATCGCAGTCCAAGCTGTTTGCGCTCCTCATCCGAGGTAGCGTAGAACTCTTCGCCGGTTGCGGTGAGGGCGATCTTGCCTTTGTCGAAGCAGTAGACACGGTCAGCGATCCCGGAAAGAAAACTTAGCCGGTGTTCAGCAATGATGATCGTGTGTCCATCAGCTTTGAGCCTGGCGATGAGTGTGGCGAGTTGGCCGATAAGATCAGCTGATAGGTTCGCGGTCGGCTCGTCAAAGACGATCAGCGACGTGTTGTTGCACATGGCGACGGCGCAGGCCACGCGTTGCATCTGCCCGCCCGACAGCTGTGTGACGCGGGATTCCAACAGGTCGGCGATACCTAACTCGGCTGCAACCTCGTCAATGCGGGCACAGATCTCCTGCGGGGCGCGGCCGAGATTTTCTGGGCCGAAGGCGAGTTCTTGGCGCACGTGAGTGGTGTAGAACTGGGTGCGTGGGTTTTGAAACACTGTCGAACAGTGGTGGGCAAGCTCTGATAGATCTACTCGTGCCACGTCAATGTCGTCGACTGTGACGCTTCCGGTAAGGTCGCCGTCGTGAAAGTGCGGGATGAGCCCGTTAAACAGCCGTAGCGCGGTGGTTTTCCCCGATCCCGATGCGCCACACAGCAAGGTGACGGTTCCAGGTGTGATGGTGATGGTTGCGTCAGTGATTGAGGGGTGGTCTGCTCCTCGATAGGTGAAGGTGACGCCGGTGGCTTGGGTTATTGTCATAGGACGATTCTCCATATCGCGAAGCCGATAACGACGAGCAGAATGACTGCGTCGATCACACGGAATTTCACGACCGTGACTGAGGTGGGCTTTGCGGTTCCGCCCAGTCCTCGCACGAGGGCAGCAGATGCCAGTTCGTCCCCGCTGCGTACCACGGTCGATAGCAGCGGGATTGTGAAGTACTGGGCCGCGCGCAGGGAAAACGCAGACATGCCGCGTAGTTTCATCGCATCTGAGATCGCTTTAACCTCGTGGCCGATCACGGGCAGCACCCGTAAGGCAACCGAGATTGGGATCGTGAAACAGGTCGGGATCCGTGAGCTGACGAGTGCTTTTTGCAAGGTGGCGGGTCGGATTACACCGATCGCGTATGCGCCCATGCCTGCGCTGACACTGAATCGCCACATCCACTGCAAAAACAGCATGAGGAACGCGCTGACCGTTGACTTCCACACCAGTGGTATCACGAAGACGAGCCCGCCGAGGACCGCAAACGTGGCCAGGTAGACGGCCACCCAGCTCGGGCGCACGAGCGTGTTGGGGTTGATCGCAGCGCTCGCCAGCATCACGGCGGCGAATCCGCCCAGAGCACACACGAACCACGGCGAGTAGGCACTGTAGATCGTGGTGGAGACGATGACGAGCGCTACGATAATCGTGCGCGGGTCGGGAAGTTTAGACAAGACCGGCCCGTTCAAAGTGCTTACGCGCCACCCTGGTTCCCAACAGACCAGCAAGCCAGCCCACGATGAGCATCACAACGAAGAAGCCCAACAGAATCGGAATCGTGACAACCTGCGCCATCTTCGCGGCATACTCGGCGCCCATTTGTTCGGCGATCTGCGACATATATGCGTCTTGGTCCATAAATAGCGGCATCCACGGGGAAACATAGATCGGCAGAATAAACAGTGCGTATGCCAGCGGAACGCGAACCTTCACGCTCTTCGGCCCCTTGGTAATGACTAGGTCGGCGAGCAGGCCGAATACAGCGGCCACCGCGATTCCCCCTACCCAGTGGCCGGTCACGAAGAAGAGGATTTCGATGATAATCAGCATGATTGTCAATGCCCCCATCTTCGGAGTGCGTGCTGTGAACAGCGCAAAGACGATGCCGTTAACGAGAATAGAAAGCAAGAAGCCGGCATACATGGCGGCGGGGATGAACCCGAGCATTCCGAATGCAAACACGATGACGAACATCAAGGCGGTGAAGACGCCAATGTTGATGAAGTCGCGCGTGTTGAGGCGCGAGGATGTAGGCGTAGACATAGTTTTTCCTTTCATGTGCTTATACGTGCTGTGTTTAGACGAGTTGCCATCCAGCTGCGTTGATGCGTTCTTGCCAGAAATCGCGGTATTGACCCGGCTGGTTGACCAGCTCGTCGTGGCACCCGCGCTGGGCGATACGCCCATCGTGGGAGAGCACAATGATTTGGTCAGCTTGGCGAATGGTTTCAAGTTTGTGGGCGATGACAATTAGTGTGGAGTGCTTACGCAGCTCGTTCATCGCCGCAACAATGTTGGCTTCATTTTCCGCGTCCAACGCGCTGGTGGCCTCATCGAACAGCACGATCGGGGCTTTCTTCACCAAGGCGCGAGCGATGGACACTCGTTGGCGTTCCCCACCTGACAGTGCACGCCCGCCAGCACCCGCCAATGAATTCCAGCCGTCTGGGAGGCGGTTGACAATTTCCGTCACGCCCGACAGCTCAGCGGCCCACCTGATTTCTTCATCAGTAGCTTCGGGATTGCCAAGGCGAATGTTGGCTTCGAGAGTGTCGTTGAATAAGTAGACGTCTTGGAAGACCAGAGATATCTGGCGCATCAAATCTTCGGTGGTCTGCTCGCGCACGTCCACTCCGCCAACGCGCACGCTGCCGGACTGCACATCCCAGAAACGTGCAACCATCCGGGCGATCGTCGTCTTCCCGCACCCAGATGGACCAACCAGGGCACACATGCCGCCTTGCGGGACATGGAAGGACATATCGTGCAGCACCGGGGTGTCCGGATCGTAGCTGAAGGTGACGTCCTCGAAACGAACATCACCAGGTGCCCTCACTGGTGTAGAGGCATCGGGTTCGGACAGTTCGGGGGCATCCATGACCTTGTCGACGTGGTTCATCTGCTGGCGGCGTTCTTCCAGCCCGGTCATGCAGCCACCGATGTCTTGGAGCATGGTGGTGAACCGCAGGCACATGCCGATTGTGACCACGGCGTTCAGCGCATTCATTTGCCCGCCGAGGGCGAGTTGGGCGGTCAGCCAGATCATTATCACGACAAGGGCTTGGACGAACATTCCATTAATCAGGTTCGCTAATGTTTCGATCCACAATGCTTTGCGGCTTTTGCGGTCAGCCTGTTTGAATGCCCGATCAAGGGCCGGGTAGTCGTCGGCGACATGGCAGGAGCGCAGCGCGCCTTGGCAGGTGGCGAATTCGACCATGCGAGCCGCCAATTCTGACTCAGCTGGTTCGGAAACCTGCTTACCTTTATCAAGAAGCACGCGGGAGATATGGAGGAAGGCGAGCATGATCGGGAACGCGATCGTCAAGGTCAGTCCCAGCCGCCAATCCCAGAACCAGGTTCCCACAGTGATCACCAGCACGGCTGAGAGTTTTTGGACGAGGGAGAAAATGAAGTGCGCCGCCGACTCGCCCAAGTTCATCATTTCCTGGGTGACCATGCGCGACAGTCGGCCAGAGCTACCCGAATCGAACACTCCCAACGGTAGGCGGGCTACTTTGTTACCTATTGCGTGGTGGACGTCGTGAATGAACCCGAGCGCGCCAATATAGCCGGTGCGCATGCCATAAAACTCGGTGCCTACACCCGCTACCGAGATCACCGCCAAGGCGATGAGCCAGCCCCAAAACGATAACCCCCACACCGGCATTCCGGTCGCTAGGGCACTTGCTGCGGGAAGCAGAATCAGCAGGGCAAAGCCGTGACACAGTCCTGAGACCGCACCCCACGCTTGACCGACCGAGAGGTCACGCCACGAGGCGGGTTCCATCAAACGCTTAAAGCGTGGCAGCAATAGTTGATTCATCGTGTCATCTCCTCACATGCACCTTGGGCAAGAAGTGCCTGATAGTGCGCATTACCCAACAGCTCGTCGTGTTTACCGACCACAGCAATGCGCCCGCGTTCCATGACGACAATCTGATCCGCGCCCCTGATCGACGCCAACCGGTGGGCGATCACAATCACGGTTCTGCCTTTGGCAAGAGTCGAGAGAGCTTGTTGAATTTTCGATTCCGATTCCGGGTCCGCCATCGCCGTCGCCTCGTCCAGCACCAACACTGGGGCATCAACCATGAGCGCCCGGGCGATCGCGATACGGGCTGCCTGCCCGCCCGAAACGTGGGTGTCCTCCCCCAACACGGTGTCGTAACCATCTGGCAGGCTCATGATGAACTCGTCGATCTGCGCGGCTCTCGCCGCCTGTCGCACCTGATCCAAGGTTGCGTCTGGCGCGCCCAGGGCAATGTTGTTGTGGATGGTGTCGCGAATAAGCTGTGCATCTTGCAAGACGAACGCGACCGTCGAATACAACAAATCCTGGGAAATGCTCTTTAGATCAACCCCGCCGATAGTGATCGTGCCAGCGTCCGGGTCATCGAAGCGGGCAATTAAACTCGCCAACGTCGACTTCCCCGCACCCGACGGGCCAACCAGCGCGGTCACCGTGCCTGCCGGAATGCTCAGGCTCACCTCGTCTAATGCCTGGGTGTCGTCATAGGCATACGACACACCCCGAATCTCGATATCATGACCGTGTGGTGTCTGTGGCGCATCGGGCTGACTCAACGCTGGTAGCTCCATGACGTTCACCAGCCTCACTGCGGCAGACCCTGCGAGCTGGTACGACCAGGCGATGGTTGCGACTGCCATCAACGCTCCCGGCAGCACCAACGCGATCAACGTCGTCGTTATCACCTCGTAGATGCTCACCCAACCGGCGTTCATCATCAACGCGCCACCGCCAAGGTTCACGATCAACAACACCGGGATCGACACCCACGAAAATGAGGCGACCGACATCGACACCAGCGGCATACACCACGCCCGGTAGAACTTAGAAAACTCGTTAGCCGCATCTAAATAGGCTTTATGTGCTTGGCCGACCTTGCCGAATGCTTTCACCACTGAGATACCGGCAACGAACTCGGCCATCGTTGCCGAAACCTGAGCGAGCTTGGTGTCCATTTGTGCGGTCTTCTCATTCATCCCACGCATCGACATGCCATACATGCCCACATAAATCGGAATCGTCGCAATCGACAGCAGAGCGAGCCGCCAATCCACCACAAACGCATACACCAACAAGGCGAGCGGGGATACGATCGCGTTCAGTTTCTCAATCGGCCCGTGCGCGATCACTGTATGCACCGTGGCCGTATCATCCTGAATGGTCTTGCGGATCTTCCCCTCACCCTCGCGGGTAAACCACGACAGCGGAGCAGTCGACATTCGGGCGGCAATTTGCCGACGCATCTGATTACGCAACGACAGGTCAATAAAATGCGTCACGCCCAATGCAACAAAATATAAGGTCAACCGGGCCATGTATGCGCTGACGAGGAGCATGACGATCCAGTTCACCCGCGCCGGGTCCACCTGGTCTTGCATAAGTTCTCTGCCAAGCTCCACCAGAGCCGCATACGGGGCAATAGCCAACACGCCTGAGAGAAAAGCCAAAACCTGCGCGATAAACAGTTTGCCTTTCACCGGCTGCGATAGCTGACGGATCGCGTTCTGGCCAGCGACAGATTTTTCCTTCGCGGACCCATACTCACCGTCAACAACCTGATCCGTTACACTATCGTTCACGTAAACACCATCCTTATTAGGTAAGTCTAACCTTACTAGCTTTCTGGGAGGTGTACCTAACCGTGCACATCAACCGATACGAGCATCACCCTTTCAAGGCCATGCTTACCTGTTCACCGGTGCGGAATACCAACCGGATCGTATCCTCGTCTACGATGGCGTGGTCAATGAGTGCGCTCCACTCTACATCTGTAAGAACGAAGGCTCTTGGGCTGGAAGTTTGCTGCGCCCGCGAAATGGGTTCGCACCGATCAAGCACTTCAGGACTGTCCAACACGAACTTGAAGCAAGTCCATCTACTGCTCAAGAGTACGAAACACTCACAGAGTTAATTCTCGAAACGCTCAATCAAGCCGGTATTGAAACACTCCGTGCCCTCCAACCACTAGCTGAAAGCGATGACACCCCCTAACCAGATAACCGCTAACGCAAGCCCACCCGCAGATCCCCTTGGCTTCAAACGGACGCCACCCCCAGTGGGCGTTACAGCGATGACTGCCGGATCGCCGAACCTCCAGCGAAGTAGCGAGCAGTCTCAAAAACAGCTAAATCCCAGCTCAACAGGGGTTTAGTGGCTCATGCGGCTTTTATCATTTTCGACGTCTAAGCCTCCACTAACACCCCTTTTGCAGGGGTGTTTACGTTTGCCGTTTTTGAGGTGGGCGGAGACGCGAGTGACAAAAGACGCAACCCGGAAAAATTTGGTCGCCATAACCGCAGGCCGTAAAAGGGCTAGACGTCAAGAGGTGCGTCTTTTGTCACTGAAGCGAAAGGGAAGAAGCCAAGAACAGAGACCCTACCCGCAGCGGACGATGGGCTGCGGGTCGTAGACCGTGGTGGTGGTTTCGCGGCTGAGTTCGTTGCCGGCGAGGTCGGTGATGACGCGGGTGTCGGAGGTGGTGAAGCCGGGGGCGCCGCCGGATGGGGCGCAGTCGGGGCCGGTGACGGTGCGGGGTTGTGGCTGGGTGTAGGCCCAGCGTCCACCGTTGATGGACTGCACCTTGACGGTCTTGACGCCGAGGAGGCTGACGGTGATGTTGCCGCCGCCGTAGTTGGTGACGATTTTGACGGGGTGGTTGCTGTCGTTGCGGAAGGCGAGGTCGATGGCGCCTTCGTAGACGGTGGCTTCGCGTCCGGCTGGGTAGCGGGAGATGTAGTAGGAGTGCGGGGTGGAGGCGACGTCGGTCATGCCGGCGAAGTAGGCGGCGTTGTAGAGGGTGGTGGCGAACTGGGAGATGCCGCCGCCGACGGCGGTGCCGCCGCGGCCGTTGATGATGATGCCGGATTCCACGTAGCCCTGGGCGGTGCCGCGGGGGCCGGTGTAGCCGTTGAGGGAGAACGTTTCGCCAGGGTTGACGATGGCGCCGTTGACGGTGTTGGCAACGATGCGGATGTTCTCGCCGGAGGCGCCGGAAAAGCCGCCGGTGGTGAAGGTGCCGACGGTGTCGTTGAAGGTGGCTTGTTCGGCGTCGGCGGTGGTGAAGGCGGCGGGGACGTCTTTGTAGGTGGCGTCCCAGGTGCGGTCGGCGTCGTGGAGGAGGCGGTCGTCGAAACCTTTGAAGGTGGCGTCCCAGTCGACGCTGATGCCGTCGACGGAGGGCTCGATGCCGCCGCTGGTCAAGACGCGGGCGTTCTTGGCCTCTACCTCGGACTCGGCAAGCTGCTCGCCGAGGATGGCGCCGGCCGCCTTGTGGTCGACGACGGGTTTCAGCGCCTCGTCGAAGTGGAGGATTTCGCCGATGCGTTCCTTCGGGATCACGGCTGTGACGTCTTCGCGGCCGTTGACGGTGAGTGGCCCGGAGAGGGCGCGGTGGACCGGGCCGTCCATCGCTTCCTTCAGAGCGGAAGCGCCGATGCGCGGCGCTATTGGTTGCGGCTCAACGGTGACGCCGTCGGGGTTGAGCCAGTGGGTGGTCAGCTCGGTGCGCAGCGCGTCGGCGGGCACGTCTTGGCCGTCTTCGGGGGTGCGCTGGCGGGCGGTGCCACCCTCGAGGGTGATGGCGGCGTCGACGGGGTCGCGGTGCAGTTCTTTCTGTAGGCGGGTGATTTCGGGGGCGAGTTTCGCGTCGTCGACGCTGGGAACGACGGCCACTTCGTGCTCTCGGATCAGGCCGCTGAGGCGCTCAATCGGGCTTGCGGACTGCAGCCCGGCCGCCTCAATGGTCGCCACGTAGTCGATGCCGAGCCCGGCGCGCTGCGGCACCACTTCGGCGCGCTCTGGCCCGGAGGTGACGGTGATGGGGCGTGAGGGGGCGTCGCCAAGTTGGGCTTTGAGCTCGGCTTCTGCTTCCTGCGGGGTGAGCCCGCCGATGGCGACGCCGCCGACGGTGGTGCCGCGCGGCACGTGGCCGCGGTTGAGCGCCAGGTCGGCGAGGTAGATGGCCAGCAGCACCGCGAGCACGCCCACGGAGAAGCCGATGAAGATCTTTGTTGCCCTATTCACCCGCCCCAGGGTAATCGAGTGTGGGCTATAACCCAACGTCAATGAGTTGTTGTTGGACGCGGGTCGCGGCCTCGTTGATGCGGGATTCGGGGATTTCTCCCTTTTCGACGCCCGCTACGACACCATCGATGATGCCTGCGATGTCGTGGCCGGAGGACCAGAGGGCTTGGTCGGCACCTGCGCTGATGGCGAGGCGGACCGCGTCGGGTGTGGGGGCGTATTCGAGGATGCCGCGCATGCCGGAGAGGTCGTCGGTGACGGCGACGCCTTCGAAGGGGACGCCGCCGGGGTAGTCGCCTTCGCGCAGGATGCGGTAGGCCTCCGGGTTGAGGCTGCTGGGCACGCCCTCGGCGCCGAGGCCGGGCACGATCATGTGGCCGACCATGACGCTGGCGCGCGGGAAGCGCTGCAGCAGCTCGCCGTAGGGGACCAGGTCGAAGGCGTGCAGGTCCCCGATGGGTGGCGTGGTGGCGAGCTTCTTGTGGGTGTCGCCGGAGGCGCGGCCGTGTCCTGGGAAGTGTTTGAAGGTGGGGGTGACGCCGGCGTCGAGCAGGCCTTGGGAGAAGAGTGCGGCGATGCGGGTGACTTCGGCGGGGTCGCGGTGGAAGGCGCGGTCCCCGATGATGGGCAGGTCGGCGGCGTCGATGTCGACGACGGGGGCGTAGTCCACGTTGATGCCGTGGGCGCGAAGCGAGCGGCCGATGTCGTAGCCGGTGCCCTGGATCACCGCGGGCGTCCCGCTGGCCAGGCGGCCCGGCGCGGGGAAGTCGCCCAGGATGTCGGTGTGGCGCTGGACGCGGCCGCCCTCGAAGTCGATGGCGACGGTAAACCCGCGCGGGTACTGCTCGCGCAGCGCATTGATGTCGCGGCCGGGCTCGCGCAGAAGCTTGGGGTCTGCCCAGCTGGGGATGATGAGGCCGCCGACGCCTTGGTCGAGGGCCGCGCGGGCCTGGTCGTAGTTCTTCACCCCGACGACCATGAGGGATGCCACGCGCGCGCGGAGGTCCTCCGGGACGCGCTGCTGGGCTGGCGTTTTGGGGACGACCTCGGTGATCGGCACCGTGTCGGTGGGCAGGAGTGGGATGTGTTCGTGGAGCGGAGCGGGCGTCGCCACCTTGTGTGGGGCCGGCTCGGGCGCGCACCCGGCAAGCACGACGACGAGCCCCGCCGTCACCGCGGCGAGCCCCCATACACGTCTGGTACGCTTTTGCACATGTCAAACCGTACTACCTTGCCTTCCGTTGTGGCTAGCGCCGTCGTCGGTGTTGTGCTCGGCGTGGTGGGCGTGATTGGGGTAGCGGCGTTCTCCGGGCAGAATTCCGTGCCGGTGTCTAACGCCGTCCCGGCAGACGAGGCCGTGCTTGGCGGCCCGGAATATGGCGCGCGCTAAACTCCGCAGCTGCACTCCCCACTTGGTCGCGTGGGTCATCATCGCGCTGATTGTGTGGGCGCAGGCGCCGGGGCAGATCGCCGCGGACACCAAGTTCGACCTCACTACCAACCCTGCCGGGTTCCTCGCGCAGGCGCTGCACGCCTACACGGACCGCTTCACCCTCGGGCAGCTGCAGAACCAGGCGTACGGATACCTCTTCCCCCAAGGCGTGT
Organism: Corynebacterium sp. NML140438; assembly: GCF_001875725.1. Classification (GTDB taxonomy): domain Bacteria; phylum Actinomycetota; class Actinomycetes; order Mycobacteriales; family Mycobacteriaceae; genus Corynebacterium. The sequence continues at coordinate 10,570 of NZ_MLCQ01000007.1, forward strand.
TCTTCCTGCTGCCACTGCCCGCGTGGGTGTTGCAGCGCTGCTGGTGGACACTGCTGGTCGGGCTGGCGTTCTCCGGGACGTACGCGCTGGCCAGGCGGCTGGGCATGCGCGGGGTGGCGGGCCCGGCGGTGGCCGGGGCGCTCTACGCGTTCAGCCCGCGCATCCTGACCACGCTGACCGCCATCTCTTCGGAGGCCTGGTCGGTGGCGTTGGTGCCGTGGACGCTGCTGCCGCTGTTGGGCGCTGAGCGCCGCCCGAAACTCGCCGTTGCACTGCTGCCGGTGGCGTGCATGGGCGCGGTCAACGCGACGGCTACCATCGCCGCCTGCCTGCCCGCTCTGCTCGTGCTGTGCGCGCAGCGCCAGTGGCGCGCCGCCGCGCTGTGGCCGGTGGGCGCGGTGCTGGTCAACGCGTGGTGGCTCGGCCCGCTCGTGGTCCTCGGCCGCTATTCCCCACCGTTCACCGACTTTATTGAGTCCGCCTCAGTGACCACTGCCTGGCTCAACCCGATCGAGGTCCTGCGCGGCACCACCAGCTGGACCCCGTTCGTCGACGCCGAGCGCGCCGCCGGGCACCTCCTGGTCACCGAACCAGTATTCGTGCTGCTCACGGCGGGTGTGGCGGCGCTCGGCATCGCGGGGCTGGCCCGGCGCGACATGCCCGCCCGCGGCCCGCTCGTCGCGGTCTTCGCGGTGGGCGTCGGCATGCTGTGTTTCGCGCATGCCCACCCTTCACTTTTCGACGCCCCCCTCGCCGCCTTCCGCAACCTGCACAAGTTCGACCCGTTGGTCCGCCTCCCGCTGGTGCTGGGGGCCGGGTGGGTGGTGTCCCGGGCGCGCACCCCGCAGCTGATCGGCGCCGTCACGCTGGTGGCGGTGGCGGTATCCCCGGCGTGGTCGCTACGCCTGCTGCCACAGGGCACGTGGCAGGAACCGTCCGCGGACTGGGTCGCGGCGGCCCGCTGGCTCGACGAACACGCCACCGGCACCCGCACGCTCGTCGTCCCCGCCGCGCCTTTCGCCCGCCAGACCTGGGGCTGGACGCGCGACGAACCCATCCAGGCGCTCAGTCAGGCGCGCTTCGCAGTGCGCGACGCCATCCCCCTCGTCGACCCGGAGGCGATCCGCGGCCTCGACGGCCAGGTCCGCGCCGTGGACTCGGAGGCGCTGCGCGCCATCGGGGTGGGCGTCGTCGTGGTCCGGCACGATTTGGAGGAGGCGGTGGCGTCGACAAGCGTGCCCGATCTTGGCGAGCCGACCGTGCGTTTCGGGGACGTCGATATCTATGTGCTGGAGCCCACGCGCGACATGATGCTGACCAACGCCACCCCCGTGCGCGTCGACGCCGGCGGCGAGACGCTGCCCCTCCTGTGGCGCGAGTTCGGCTACTTTCCCGCAACCCTGACCAGCGGTGATGCGGACATCGTGACGGATACGCCGGCGCTGGCGGTGCGCAACTACGGCGCCGTGCAGCGCGCGCAGTCCGCGCACCTGGCCACCGCTTCGGAGGGCAAAGACGTGCGCAACCGGGTGCCGGACTACCCGTCTGCGGGCACACCGGTGGGCGTTGCCATGGAGGGCGCCGCCTCCGCTTCCTCCTCCGCCGCCGACGCCACCGCCTTCGGCGGCGCCCGCGCCTCCCGCTCCCTCACCGCCGCCTTCGACGGCCTCGACGACACCGCCTGGTGGCCCGCCGCCCAAGACCCAAACCCGTGGCTGCGCTTCGCCCCCACCGCCGACACCGCCACCATCACCGCCACCGCCAACACAAAAGTGCAGGTCACCGACTCATCCGGCGAGCGCACGCTCAGCCTCGTCGCCGACCAACCCCGCACCATCAGCGTACGCGGCGAAACCACCCTCACGCTCACCGAGCCCGTCGGCATCACCGAAATCGACGCCGGCATCCACCGCATCGTCGACGTCCCCGGCACTGCCGACACCTACTTCTTCCAACGCCTCATGCCCGAAACCACCACGCTGCAGCGCGCCTTCACCACCGCCGAAGACGCCGAATGGCAACTCTCCTCCCCCGCCCTTATCGACGGCTCCTCCGCCACCAACACCGTCTTCCTCCCCGCCGGGCGCCACGAACTGGTCACCGACGCCGAAACGATCACGCTGCGGCGCGGGCCTGCGCCTGCTATTTCTTGGGAGCCGGTGACCGGTGGCGCAGTTGTGCCCGCCGACCAGGACCGCCTGCTCATCACCACCCGCGCGTTCAACCCAGGGCTCCAAGCCAGCCTCGACGGCGAACCCCTCACCGCCCAACGCATCGACGTCGGCCAGCTCGCCTTCCGCATCCCCGCCCGCCACGGTGGCACCCTCACGTTCTCCTTCGCCGGCGAGCGCCCCTACCGCCTCAGCCTGTTCGGCGGGGCGGCGCTCAGCCTGGTCACCGTGCTGGTGTTGGGGTGGTTCGCGTGGCGCCGCCCTGTTGTTGGCACTCCGGCCCGCCCCGTCCCCGACGGGATGGTGGCGGCGTTGCCGCTGGCAGCCGCGCTGTGCATCAACCCGCCAATCGGAATCGTCAGCGCCATCGGTGTCTGGGCAGTCCGCCGCTTTACCCTCCTGGCCAGCCAATACATTGCCGCCGGCGCCATCACCGCCATGGGATTGTGGCTGGCACGCGCGCCCTGGCCTTCCGCCGGGTACGCCGGCGACGCCGCCCTCATGCTCGTGGCCGGGTGCGTCGCGGTGGCCTGCCTCGCCTGGCCGGACTAGGTTTGGCTGCCCCGCCCGGGAACCATTTTGGGGCTTCGGCCGGTTCCGGTCGACCGACATGGCGTTTCCCCAGGTCGCGACCGCTGTCTACGACAGAAAGTTCCCAAGACCACCGCCTCTTCGCACCAGATTCCAGGTTTCCGGCGAGCGGGTTTGCAAAACCCCAGGTCGCGCAAACCTCATGCAGGAATTTGGTGCGCACCCGGCCGATCATCGCACCCCAAAACCGTTTAAAGCGTGCGCTTAGAAGCGTGCAATGCAGGTCGCGCATTCTCGTCCGGCCCGACCGATTTCCGGCGACCAGCATCGCACGCTTTTAACACCTCGACCGGAACAAAATCGGGTGACAGCACGCCACTCCATCTACAAGCGCTCTGCGATGTGCGGCAGCAATCACTAGAATGATCGCAGCCGGTGCTCGCAGCAGAGCTGACTGGAATTGCAGGAATCAAAGACCAGTGCTTTGAGTAGATAGCACGACCGAGATATTGCGAAAGGCGTCGTTATGTCTGAGAAACTGACGATCATTGGATCATATTTGGCTCTATTCGCGGCGGTACTGGGGCTTCTTTCCGGCCAGTTTCTGCTTGCGACGGTAGTCGCGGCGATTGGCGTGTGGGGGTTGGGGTCGCATAATCGGCGCTCAGCATTCGATGATGTTATTGATTCTGATCTGCCAACCCCTTCGGCAGCAGAGTTAAAGAGCTATCGGGAGAAGAATCCAGATCTCTCTTTTTCTGAAGCAATCGTTGCTTGGCAGAAGGGTGAATCAGCCTGAATTCTTCGAGTTGCAGGCGATAGCTTTACCGCGTTTTCAGTCCATCAAGCCCCAACGATGCTCAAAGCGTGCGCTTAGAAGCGAGCGATGCAGGTCGCGCACTTTCAACCAGCCCGGCTGATTTCCGGCGACCAGCATCGCACGCTTTTAACACCTCGACCGGAACAAAAACCGCCCGACCACACAGGTCAGACGACGGCGTGGGGTACGCGAGGTGAATCCGAAATTTATTGAGCTCCACACGTAATTTGACCCGTGCCCATGAGGGCACGGGTCAATAGAAACGCCGGAAAACTCTCACACACCAGGCGTGTGATCTACCAGTTCTGGAGCAAGCGAGCCCCAAGTGGCGACTGCAACGTCACCTTCATGGAGGAGGTGGAACCGATCAGGATGCACTCATTGGGCGAACCTGGAATATTCCCTTCGTACACTCTCACTTTTACTGTGGTTGCGGTTTCCGATGTCTCTGCGCGGTATCCGTAGCAAGTTTCGGTTCCGGCGGGGAAGAACACGCGTATTTGTGTGGGGCTGATTACTTGATAGCCCGACCATTTGACTTGACGCTCATTTTTGAGATCGTTGCGCGCCTCCCGGTCGGAGGGTTGTTGGCGGGTTTTGTGGACGATCCCCATTGCGCTGCTGAGTTCGTCGCCGACAGGGGTGGCTGAGACTATTCCTACCGCACTGCCCACCACCGCCAACACCGCTAAGATAGCGCCGACCAAATGTACATTTTGTGCGTTCAGCCCTGCGTTGATACCAAGTTTAGAAAGTACTCCAGACATTTTCGCTCCTTAACACGCATCATAGCTTGTTTGGGCGTCTACGCAGGGCAAATGACGGGCGCACCGGAGACCGGGTCGTAGAGGACGCGGGCTTCGATGCCATAGACCTCTTGGAGGAGTTCGGGGGTGAGCACCTCGAGGGGTTCGCCGTGCGTGACCACGCGCCCGGCTTTCATGACGAGGAGTTCGTCGCAGTAGCGGGCGGCGAGGTTGAGGTCGTGGATTGCGACGACGGCTTGGCGTTCGGTGTCGGCGACGATGTTGCGGATGATGGTGAGCAGGCTTACTTGGTGGTGGAGGTCGAGGGCGGAGGTGGGCTCGTCGAGAAGGAGGAGTTGGGGCTCGCGTACCAGCATCTGGGCGACGCCGACGAGTTGGCGCTGGCCACCTGACATGTGGCAGACCATCCGGTCGGAGATGTGGAGGATGCCGAGGCGGTCCATCATCGCGGCGGTGGCTTCGAGTGGGTTGGTGACGGCGCCGCCGGCTTTTGCGGCGACGACGATGGATTCGAACGCGGTCAGCGACGCGCTGGTCAGCAGGTCTTGGGGGACGTAGCCGACGTCGTGGGGCCCACAGGAGGTGGTGACGGTGCCGGACGTGGGGGCTTTGAGGCCGGCGATGGTTTTGACCAGGGTGGACTTGCCGGCGGCGTTGGGGCCGAGCAGGCCGGTGACGGCGCCGGGGGTGCCCAGGCGGAAGGTCATGTCGTGGAGGATAGGGGTGCGTCCGTAGGCAACGTTGAGGTCTGTGGCGACGATCATGGTTAACGGCCTGCCTTGCGGTAGCGGGAGAAGATGAGGAAGACGAAGAATGGGACACCGACGATGGCGGTGATGATGCCGATCGGGATCACCAGGCCTGGTTTGACGGTGATGGAGACGGCGTGCGCTGCGGTGAGCAGCAGGGCGCCGGCCGCGGCGGAGGCGGGCAGGTAGAACTTCTGGTCCTCCCCGACCAACATGCGGGCGATGTGGGGGCCCACCAGTCCGATGAAGCCGATGACGCCGGCGAAGGCCACCGAAGCTGCTGCCAGCAGGGATGCCACGATCAGGGTGGTGACGCGCAGGCGGGAGACTTTGATGCCGAGGGAGGCGGCGCGGGCGTCGCCAAGTCGGAGGGCGGTGAGCCGCCAGGCGTTGAACACCACGAACGGGACCGCGGCGGCGAGGAGGACGCCGATGATACCGTCGGCGAGCCAGGTGGCGCGCTGCATGGAGCCGAGCGTCCAGAAGACGATCTGTTGCAGCGCCTCAAGCGTTGCGCCGTACTGCATAAGCGACAGCAACGCCTGGAAGAAGAAGGACAGGGCGATGCCCAGCAGGATCATCGTTTCGGCGGCGGCCCCGCGCCACACGGCAGCGGCGGCGACGACGGCCACCGCCACCAGGGCGGCCAGCGCAGCGGCGAGCGCCAGGTTGAACTGGGGGTGCGCGATCAGGTTAATGCCCAGCACGATCGACATCGCGGCGCCGAACGCGGCCGCCGCCGAGATGCCCAGCGTGAACGGCTCCGCGAGCGGGTTGTCCAGGATGGTTTGCATCATCCCGCCCGCAAGTCCCAGGGACGCGCCGATGAGCAGCGCCATCACCGAGGCCGGCAGGCGCAGGTCCCACAGCACCACGGAGGCTTGCTCGGGTGCGGTGTTGGGGTGGAGGAGGGCGTCGAGAAGCTGGGAGGCGCTGAGGTTGATCGGGCCGACCACCGTGGCAACGACGAAGCTGACGAACGCGACGAGCAGCAGCGCGCTGATCGCGATGAGTTTGCGTCGTCCTCTCTGGTGGTAGGCGCGGATCGCCTGATCTTGCTGGTTCATGGTTCCCCTACTGCTGTGCCTGGGCGAAGAACGCGCCGGAGTAGTCGAATGGCAGCCAGTCGGCATGGAACTGTTCGAAGTCCTTTGCCGGGTCCATGTCAGCGAAGGCTTCTGGGTGCAGCCACTTCGCGAACGCCTCAAGCGCAAAGACGTTGTATGGGTTGTCGTAGAACTGGTGGTAGACGGCGAAGTACTTGCCCTGCTTCGGTGCCTGCAGCAGGTCGAGGCCCGGGGTGCCCAGCGGGTTGTTCAGGGTTTCGGCGGCGCGCTGCGGGCTGGACTGGTAGCCGAGCTCGACGTGGCTGAAGGTGTCCGGCTGGTCGGGCTTGCGTGCCCACTCGCCGCCGGTGACGATGAGGTTTTCGGGCTGCAGCTCGATCATCTTCTCAGCGCTGAACTGCTTGGAGTCCGCGGTGATGAGCTGTTCGCCCAGGTTGTTGCCGCCCGCGGCGGTGAGCAGTTGGCCGAGGTTCGCCTTGCCGGGGGTGCTGCAGCAGTCAACGAAGCCCGCGGCGGACCAGATCAGGCCGTCTTTCTTTCCGTCCTTTGCGACGGCCTCTTCGACCCGACCCTTGATCTCTTCGACCTTCGATTCGTAGAACTCGCCGTACTCCTTGGCGCGCTCCGACTTACCCAGCAGGTCGCCGAGCAGCTGCACGGAGCTGACGGTGTGCTCGAGTGGGGACTGGCGGAAGTCGGTGAAGACGTACTTCATGCCAGTCTGGTCCATCTTTTCCAGGAGGCCGGATTCCTCGGCGACTTTCTTCTGGTCGAGCGTCATCACGACGACGTCCGGGTCCTGCGCCATGAGCGTCTCCAGGGAGACGTCGCCCTTGCCGATGTTGCCGATCTCCTGCGCCTTCATGGCGCCCTCGCTGATTTCGAAAACCTTGTCCTTGAACGCCGGGGCGGCCTTGGTCAGGTCGTTGCCGTAGGCCACGACGTGCTCGAAGGGGTCCCCGCCGAGCAGCGCGGTGGCGAAGACGCCACGGCCCTCACCGAGCACGATGCGCTCCGGGGCGTGGTCGAAGGTGACTTCGCGGCCGGTGACGTCGGTGACGGTCAGTGCCTTGTCCGCCTGGGTCGGCTCGGCCGATGGGGTGGTGTCGGTGCTGTTGCCCGAGCACGCGGCGAGTGAGGCGGCCGCGCAGAGGGCGACGGCGCCGGTCATTGCTTTACGCAGGATGTTCACAGTGGTTTCCTTGCCGTAGTAACATTCATTCCAATAGAGCGAATCAACAATATATCAGGCAAGGCTTGCCTAACAAGCTTGGCGCGTAGTTGGTGCACCACCCGCGCGCCCGGCACCTCCACCCACGTGTAGGACAAATAGGTCACCACCAGGCTCAACGCCACCGTCAGGGTGAGGACGGGGACGAAGTGGGCGTCGAAAAGCGATACCCCCAAGATTGGGAACACCGCGTAGAGCACCGCCATGTGCCACAAAAACAGCGAGTAGGACCAGCGGCCCAACAGCTGCGCCGGGCGGGTGCACAGCGCGGTGCCGTGCAGCCGCGGCGCGAGCGCGAACGGCACGATCCACAGCACCGCGAACAGCGCGCCGAGCAGCACGCGGACGTTGAACTCAGCAGCACTCGGGTGCTCCAAACCCGCAGGCCCCAGCACCCCGCCCGCCCACGCGACCGGCAACGACAACGCCGGAAACACCCACCGCAGCGCCGGCACCCGCACCCGCCACGTGCGCCCGGCGCGCTCTACCTCCGCGCACAGCAGACCCACCGCGAACCACGGCGCAAAGGAGATCGGCCAGATCTGCAAGTTCAGCTCCCCCGGCGTCTGCTCGGGGGCGGGGATCAGGTGCGGCCAGACCAGGGCGGTCGCCACCGCCACCGCCAGCACCACGGCGCGGCCCCGGCGCCCGCACGCTAGGTAGGCGGGCAGGACCAGGTAGAACGCCACCTCGACGCAGAGCGACCAGTGCTGGGTGAGGCCGTCGATAAGCCCGCCGGGAACGTAGAGCTGCGTGAGCATCAGATTGGCCAGAAGCGGGCCGGCGCGCACCCCCGCGAGCGGCGGCAACGTCACCACGATGATCGCCACGGACACCACGTACGCAGGCACAATGCGGGCGACGCGACGCCAGTAGTACTCGCGCGCCGGGCGGGGCTCGCCGCGCGCCAGCAAAAACGCCGACAGCGCGAAGAAGACGGCCACGAAGTAGTCGAAGCGCACCAGCAGCGGCGAATCGGTGGCCGTCTGGAACGCCACGTGCGTCACCACAATGCCGAGCGCCGCGATACCGCGCAGGCCCGCCAGTTCCGGGAGTACGTTAATGTTTCTGATGTGGACATTGTAAGCAAACGGCGCCTGGGCATCTGCGCCGCCATCATCGCGGTGTGCGTGGCGCTGAACTTCCTGTCCCCGCTCATCATCAACCACCAGCGGGTGCTCGCCCCCACCGAAAGCACCCTCCTTTTCGACGGCCCCTCCGCCCTCACCCGCACCCTCCTCATCACGGAGGGTCCCTCGGAGGAGCACCCGAAGAAGAAGGCGCTGACCATGTCCGCCACCGTCCGCAACGAGGGCACCGTCATCGCCGAGGACTCCTTCGAGGTCAACCCGGCCTCCGCCTACCCCACCAGCGGGCGCCAGGGCCTCGGCTACGTCCTGCCGTACAACCCGGAGCGCCGCTCCTACCCCTTCTACGACCCGCTTGCGGACCTCGTCGTCCCCCTCGACTACCTCGGCGCCGGCTGGGTCGCCGACCTGGAAACTTACAAGTACACCGCCACCATCGACGTGCCCGAATACCACGCCGAGCGCACCATCGACGTCGAGCGCCGCACCGGCCGCCTCCTCGACGAGTCGTGGACCATCACGCGCGGCCCCCTCAAGGGCCTCTACACACTCAGCGAAGAGAACAAGGCCACCGCGGCCTCCGCCGCACTTCACGACGTCCACATCCTCAAGTCCCTCCAGGTCATGGCGTTTGTAACCCGACTGGTCAGCGCGCTCGCGCTTTTCTACGCCTTCGTCCTGCTGGTGCGGCGCCGCCGTGGCTAAGGGGCGTCTGCTCTCCTGGCTGCTGTTCGCCTACGCGGCAGCCCTGGTCCTCGGCGTGACCTGGCCGTTCCTCGCGCCGGGCGAGGCGCTCGCCTACCGGGACATGCTCGTCCTGCCGGACATGGCGCTGACCCGCGCAGCCCTCGGCTTCGGGGACCTGCCGGCCCGCAACGTCCCCCAGGACGCACTGCTCGCCGTCCTCCCCTTCCCGGTCGCGGCGGTGCGCGCGCTCGTGGTCGGCGCCGCCGCCGCTGCCGCTTGGGCGGGCTGGCGGATCGGGCGTAACGGCTGGGGCCGGTTCGCGGCGATCACGGTCGCGGTGTGGAACCCGTTCGTCGTCGAGCGCCTGTTGCAGGGGCAGTGGTCGGTGGCGGTGGCCGCCTGGCTGCTGCCGCTGGTGGCGCTTGGCGCGCGTGGCAGCATCGCTGCCCAGTGGGTGTGTTCGCTGACCCCCACCGGCGCCATCGCGGCCGCCCTCCACTCCAGGCGCTGGCTGTTCAGCGCCCTGACCTGCGTGCCCTGGGTTGTCGCCGGTGCAGTTGCCGCTTTTGGCGGCGGACAGGGCACATCCTCGGCGCAGGCCGCCGCCATGTTCGCCCCGCGTGCGGAGGCGGGCGTCGGCACCCTCGGTGCACTGCTCGGCCTGGGCGGGATCTGGAACGCCCACGCCGTACCCGCCTCCCGCGCCTCCGGCTTCGCCGTCTTCGGCGTGCTGCTCTTCGTCGTGCTGTGCCTGGCGTGGCGCCGCGTCCCGCGCCGCCTCCTCGCGCTTGCGGGTCTCGGGTTCGCGCTGGCGCTCGCGTCGTGGGCGGGCCTACTCACCCCCGTCATCCAGCACGTTCCCGGCGGCGGCCTCCTTCGCGACGCCCACAAACTCCTCATCCTCGCCATCCCCGCCTACGTCACCGCCGCCGGCAACCTACCGGGGCTTCGCGCGCAGCTCGCGGGCAGTTTTGCCCTCCTCCAGCTTCTCGACGCCCCCTTCGCCCTCTCCGCCCTCACCCCAGTTCCGGCGTCCTCCCTCCCGATCCCAAACGTCGACGACCAGGGCCACGACGTCTTCTTCGTCGACCGCCCCACCCTCACCCGCCGCGCCGACGGCGCCATCATCGTCGACCCCGCCCCCAAAATCATGAACGTTGTCGAATCAGGCGCGCTGCGCGTTGGCGACGTGGAAGTCGACCCGCCGTCCCCGCGCTGGTCCGCCCTTAACGCGGATGTGGGGCTTGCCGCCTCGATGGGCGTCGGCGTGGTGGTGTACCCAGATGGCCGCTCGGTAAACACGGGTGCTGCGCCCGTCGGGCTGCCGCCGCTTGGCCTCGGACTGTTCGGTTTGTGGTGCGTCTCGCCCCTGATTGCGGTATTGACCAGGCGTATTAGATAGTTGGGGCGCGCCCATTATTGGAACGCTTGCAGTATTTGCACGGCTGGGCTAAAGTGAACGCCAGGTAAACAAGAGTTTAACAAGGAGCGTTATCATGCAGATTCAATTCAACACCATCCAGAAGCGCGTACTTCGCAACATCCGCCACGACCTCATCGAGGCGTGGACCCCACAATTCAGCGAAGCCGAAATCAACAACGCCTTCGACACCGTCCTCGCCGAGCACTGCAGCACCGCAACCGTCGAAGACTTCATCCCCGTCCTCGTCGAAGCCGAGATGCTCAACCGCCTGCGCGCAGGCAGCCTCCTCGCAGCCGCCTAAACTCCGGTTCACTCATACTCAACGCGCTCTGCCTGCCCCCATCCCCCTCCCTTCCATCTGCAAAAAGTTCCCGCGCCCTGCGTCCGGGAACTTTTTCACGTTTTCGGGGGCCCCGGCGGCCCTCCGGACGCGTTTCCCCCAGGCCAGCTCGTTCGCTCGCTCGTGCCCGCTGAAATAGTTCCCAAGCTCGGGAACCATTTTGCGTTTTGCAGCTGCTCCGGTCGACCGACGTAGTGTTTCCCCAGGTCGCGACGACTGACCACAAAGAAAGTTCCCAGGACCACGGGATAATGGAAAACAAGGCACATGCCTAGGAACAAAAACCGGGGCACTTCACCACCATCTTGTTGAGGCCAATGGATAGGGTAAAAGCGGATTCCGTACTTTCCACCCTGCAAAATGGAAATCTCCATCCTAATACATGATTCTGCTGTTGAATCTGCCAAATAGAAGGGCTGATCAGGTTCGTAATACCACGTTTCAGGCCCTCCAGCGATGCACTCACCAGTGGAGCGCCCTCATATGGGAAAACAGAAAGACAAAAGCATCAAACGTTGAGTACTAGTTCAACACTTGATGCTCTTTCTGTGAAAACATTCAGTCAGTGAGCTGAATGGTCAGAGTAGGTTTTCCGAGTCTATTTCTTTCCATCGTTGAGCTGCCGTGCCACGTTGTTTAAATGCGCTTACGAGGTCGCGAGCTACTGCGGGATGTCCTACGATGTGGCTTACTTTTGATAGTAGTTCGTTACTATCAGTCGCTTCTGAGTTGAGGAAATCTAGGATTTCTTGTCGAGTCCTGTATTCTTGTTCGAAGGTGAGGTCATGGCATAGGCACGCTTTATCCCACGCTTTATGCTCTTCGGGGGCTGAGCTGAGTAGGATTGCGATCCGTCCTTGGTTAAGTTCTAATTGGGAAATGCGATGCTCGATATTGTCCATGTTTTTATAGGGCCAGCCAAGCAATAACGTCTGCGATCATCAGCGAGTAGGACGTACCGACGATTGGTTCTAGGGCTGTTGTGAGCTTTTCTTTCACGATGTGGTGCTCCAGATCCTCCGTAGATATTGGCAGTGGTGCTAATAATGATAACTTCTACCGAGCTATCGCGCAGGCCGAATTTCGGCGATCTAAGATTGCTTCGGTCACCAACCTTCAACTTCCTCACACCTAGTGAACGGGGTGAAGGAAGTCAATTGAAGTGCCCCAGATTTTCCCATCTGCTCAGACGGAACAAAACCTGGGGCACTTCAGTCTTTCCAAAGGGAACGAAGAATGTCGGCAACATCGACTACGTAGCGGGTTGGTTCATCAAGGCCGCAGAGTACATGGGCGACCACACCGTACGCACGGCATTCGTATCGACCAACTCGGTTGTCCAAGGCGAACAGGTAGCAAACATTTGGTACCCAATCACCCAATTGGGCTTCCACATTGACTTCGCGCACGACACCTTCCGTTGGGCGAACGAAGCAAGTGACCAAGCTCATGTCTTCTGCGTCATCGTGAGCTTTTCAAAGCAAAAGGTCACCCCGCGCTTATTCCACTACGAGACGCCAGACTCAAACCCGATGGATCTCCACCCGAGCCGCCTCAACACATACCTGGCCGACGCGCCGGATATTTTCGTCTGGAATCGCAATAGGCCCCTTTGGCCCGACACTATCCCCTTGCAGGTCGCGCATTTTCACCTGGCCCGACCGATTTTGGGCGACCAGCGTCACACTCCTTGAACACCTCGACCGGAACGAAACCAGAACAAAACCAGACCCGAAACCGGCACCAACCCCAACGCCCCCAACCTGCTATCGTGGTGCACAGGCCACTCAGCGAGCACCAGCCCGACCGGTTTCCTCGGGCGCAATTGGAAACCACCCAAACCTGTAACCCGGTGGCTTTCCGGGTCCCTGTGATTGATCCCTAAGCCTGCACAAGGTACACGGGCACAGTGCACATGAGAATTGGGAACTACCACGGTGCTGGGGGTGGCCGCCTATTTTTGAAGGAGGATGCGATGTTGTTGGCAGAAGCGCTGGCGAAGCGGGCGCAGGCACAGGATCGGCTGAATGAGTTGGAGCGTCGTTTGACGCGGAATGCGCGGATCCAGGAGGGGGATACCCCGGTGGAGGATTCGGAGGCGTTGCTGCAGGAGTCGGCGTCGGTGCTGCAGAGCATTGAGACGCTGGTCCGCCGGATTAACCACACGAATGCGTCGACGCCGTTTGAGGGGGACGCGACGTTGACGGATGCGATTGCACGCCGGGATGCGTTTTTGCGCGCCCGGAGGTTTTATAGCGCGGTGGCGGATGCGGCGTCGGCACGCGCGGATCGGTATTCGGCCTCCGAGGTGCGGTATGTGTCCACGGTGGATGTGGGCCAGTTGCACTCGATGGCGGATAAGGCGGCGAAGGAGTACCGGGAGCTGGATACGAAGATTCAGCAGCTGAACTGGGCGACGGAGCTGCTCTAAGGGCGGGTGAGAGAGTCAATGAACTGGGTGAACTTGCGCCCAGTTTCCGCCCACGAGTAGGTCCCGGCGCGCTGTTGCGCCTGGGTGCCGAGGGTGTGGCGGAGGGGGGCGTCGTCAAGAAGGTGGGCGACTTCGGTGACGAACTCGGCGCGCGTTTCCACGAGCAGGCCGGTTTCCCCGTGCTGCACTGAGTCGGCGAGGCCGCCTGCCGTCATGTAGCCGATGGTGGGGACGGCGTGTTGGGCGGCTTCGATGACGGCGATGCCCCAGCCTTCTTTGGCGCTGGGCATGAGGTGGAGTTGCGCGCGGGCGAGCAGGGCGTGTTTGTGGTCGTCGGCGACGTGGCCGTGGAAGATGACGCGCTCGCCTGCAAGGTCGCCGGCGTAGTCGCGGAGTTGGTCTTCCCACCAGCCGGAGCCGATCACGTCGAGCACCACGTTGTCGAGGGCAGCGACGGCGTCGATGGCGTGCTCGATCTGCTTGTGTGGCACGAGCCGGGACAGGGTGACCACGTGGGGGTGGCCGTCGTCGGCGAGGGTGGGCAGTTCGTCGGGCACTGGGTCCACTCCGTTTTCGATGATGCGGATCGCCGCCGGGCCCACCCCGAGCGCCTCCAAATCGCGTTTCGATGCCTGCGAGACCGTCACGTACGGCGCCCCCCGGTACACCCGCGGCGCCACCTTGGATTCCAGCCACCACCCGAACCGCCCGATGATCGGCCCAGCCACCGGCCACTGTTCCTTGTGGCAGTGGTGGGTGAGCAGCACGGTCGTGGCCCGCGAGTAGAGGCGTGCGAAGAAGGGGATGCCGTTTTGGGTGTCCACGATGACGTCGGGACGGTGCCGCCACGCGGCGAACGGCGCGAGCAGGTAGACGCTGTATTTGCCGCCGGCGCGCTCGAAGCGGATGCCGTTTCTGCGGGTAACGCGCGGGGCGTCGGTGTGTTTCGCGGTGCGGTAGATCACCTGGTGGCCGGCGGCCGCGAGCGCTTCGCCGACGCGTTCCAGGTACGCCTCGGAGCCACCACCTTGTGGGTGGGTGGAGTCGCGCCAACACATCAGCAGTATCTTCATTGTCATGTACCGTACCCGCCGCCTGGCCACGTTGGCACGTTCGTTGCGCTTGTTGCGCTCGTTTCGCTATGAGCAGTTCCGCCCCCGCATCTTTTACGAGGGGTTGGCCCGCGACACCTACCAGCTTCTCGACGCCCTCTCCGCCGACCTCACCTCCACCCCCCTGCGGGGCAAGTCGGTGTTAGACGTGGGTGGTGGGCCGGGCTATTTCGCCAAGGCCTTCGCGGACACGTTCTACGTGGGCGTGGAGCCGAGCGTCTCCGAGCTGTCCGCCGCCGGCATTTCCGGCTACGGCTCCGTCCGCGGCGACGGCACCGCCCTCCCCTTCGCCACGGACTCCTTCGACGTGGTGTACTCCTCCAACGTTGCCGAGCACATCCCGGATTGGCAGACGATGGCCGAGGAGATGCTGTGGGTGGTCAAGCCCGGCGGCCTGGTGGTGCTGAGTTACACGGTGTGGCTGGGCCCCTTCGGCGGACACGAGACCGGCCTGTGGGAGCACTACGTGGGCGGCGAGTTCGCCAGGCGTCGTTACGTGGCTGCTCACGGGCACGAGCCGAAGAACAAATGGGGCGAGTCCCTCTTCGCCGTCTCCGCCAAGGAGGGTGTGGCGTGGGCGGAATCGACCGGCAAGCTCCTCGCGGCGTTTCCGCGCTACCATCCGCGCTGGGCCTGGTGGCTCACGCGGGTGCCCCTGCTTCGCGAGTTTGCGGTTTCTAACCTCGTCGTCGTGCTGCGCGGGTAGGATCGGCAACTATGAAACTCCCGATCCAATTCCAAGCCCCGTCCATTTTCGCAGCCGTGTTGGCGGTACTCTCCATCGTGGTGGCTGTCGTGGTTGGCGAAACCAACGCGAAGGCACCCGTCGTGGAACCGCGCGGCGAAAAGTCAGTCATCCAGGTGGTTACCGAGGACGGCAAGTCAGCGGGCGTATGCGCACTCGGTGGTCTGCGCCAGGAAAAGGTGCACTACACCGACAAGAACTCCGTCTACTACTGGAAGCTCGAGCCGGGGGAGGAACGCATCGACGCATCCTGCCCGAGTGTCGCGGCGCTGTCCTCCGGGAGAACACGGCTGGAAGGCCACGCGCAGGTCAGCAACTTTGAGAAGCCACAGGTTGTCACAATCACTGTTCAATAGCGTCGAGCGGTAAAGGCTCACAAGGAGCATCTTGAAACGGCAGTCCCGCCTCTCTTCCGCTTTAGCGTGATCTGCGATCACCTCACTGATGCCTTTTATTTGGTTTTCTTCCACCCCTCGACGGGGTGGTCACTTTTGTATACTCTTTCTCTGTTTGTGCTTGCCAAGTAAGTGGGTTGCTCTATCTTCTAAGATGCATAGCAAATCCACTGTGCTCCAGAGAGTAAGGAGAAGTAATGCCTACGTTCGCTCTTCGCACCGATTCCACTGAATCCCCCCGAAACCTGAATCTGCACGCAACCACCGCTCCAGCGGAATGCTGTGGCTACCCGTCGGAAAAGCGCTGTGGGCTTGCTGCCGAGACAACTACAACGCCTCCGGTGGCTACTGTGAGGGCTTCCTCGACCTACGCTGCGTCTACATGTAAAAGAGAAGAGGATTGTGTGCCGCCGATATCGGCGGCACACAATCTATTTTTCTAGGAGCTGGAACATATGCTTGAAGTTAGCGATATCAGCAAAACCCTCTCGGGAAAACCTATTTTCGATGAAGTTAGCCTTTCCGTAAAGCAGGGCGAATTAACTGCTATCACCGGACCATCCGGGAGCGGCAAGACTACCCTACTTAGCTGCATCATCGGAACCATCCAACCAGACTCCGGTACGATTTCACTTTCTGGAAAGACCTACTCAAGGTTCCCCGAAAAAGACCGCCGTAACTTTCGGCTCAAAAATATCGGTGTAGTAGATCAAGGAAACCGCCTCATTGAGGATCTGACATGCCGCGATAACATCCGGCTGATTGCTGAGATGTCCCAAGGTGGAAGAAGGAAGAGTCTCGCTACGGCGAGGGAAATTCTCAAGCAATTAAATATGGAGGCTTATGAAGATCGTTATCCCAGTTTGCTCTCAGGGGTCGAACGTCAACGCATCAGCATTGGATGCGCGCTAGCTAACCGCCCCTCGCTAATTGCTGCAGATGAACCAACCTCCAGTCTCGACGATGAAGCTGCTGGGGTTGTGATGGATCTGTTCCTGAAGTTTGCCCAGCAATTCGAAGTTCCGGTGGTGATGGTTACTCACGATGCCCGAGTAACTAAATATGCATCCGCTATCTACCAGATCGGTGGCTCGCGTGTATCTCGGTAGCCTAGCCAAGCGGAACAGGAGCGAAGTATTCGTTGTGGGATTTTTCAACCTGGCGCTGCTGGTGATCCTGCTTCTTCCGCTCATGGGAATAATGATGCTCGTAAATGCGGATGAACGCACCAACTGGCAGTCTCCGGAGATTATCGCGGGACAGCAGAGCTCCGCAACATGGTGGATCGCTTCCGGCGACGGGGTTTTGGAACTGACATTTATCACGCCTGCTCACCTCAGCAAAGTTCCTCTTCAGGGTCAGGCTCCATCGTTCAATTGTGCCGCGGGAGCAGGTGATAACGCGCCGGACAGGTTCGTTCGATACATGGAGGATTTGGAATGCACTTCCACAATTAAAAAGACGGCGCTCGCAGACTCCCGGATGGTGAACATTGTTATGCCAACAGATAAGGCAGTGGACAGCTCCGTCACTGCAACCAAAGATTCAGCATCTGTAATTGATCAGACCATCATGTATATAGTTTTGGTCTACTTTATTGTTGTCGTGCTTCCTTGCCTGGTGTGTTTTTGGAATGTGTCCAAGATCTTCGACCCTGCATGGGAGGAAACTGCTCGGGTTCTTGCGCTACGAGGCGCCGGGAAGTGGGTCGCGGCTGCGTTGCTGTCGGCTGCACCGTTGGCCGGTCTTCTCGTGAGCGTTGTACTTTCAGTAGCCCCCTTATATCTCGTATCTCGCATTCTCGAAAAGGTGGTTTGGGAAGGCCGTGGGTTCCTCCCTGCGGATGCTTTCGCTGGCCTAATAGGAGCATTTGGCTGTGGGATTCTTATCACCATCATGATGGGTGTCGCGACGTATCTGAGGAGGATGAAACTCTTTGCAACGACTGCATAAATGGCAATTAGCTGCCTTTCCAGTTGGCATAGTAGCAGCGGCCCTGATGGCCATCGCATCCGAGATATTTTCCCTCCCAATCTTGGTTCCTTTAGCCTTCCTCCCTATCATTGCTGGGCTGGTGTATCTTGCGCCATTTCTAGCCCTCGGCGCCGGCTGGTGTTATGAAAAGATCTTCGGCGGAGGGATCCAAGGGACTCTAATATCAGCTTCCCTTCGCTACCGTGCAACCTCCATTGGTTCGAGCGTAGTGCTCTTATTCTGCATCTGCGCAGTATCGACTGTGACAGTTGGTTTAGCGAATGCCGGACTTGGACAGGTGAGCTCGGGACTGAGTTACTGGAAGCCAGGGATTCACTGGGGAGCTCTTCGCGATGATGCTGAGGTTGAGGCCACCTACGAAGAATTCACATCTCCGGGGGTAATGGGAACATTTGGCCAAGGGCGACTATTGCGGGACAACCAACGTTCAATAAACGCGTTCGTTATGTCCTGTCATGAATATGCAGAGCTAGCCACTGACGACCCCGAATGTCCAGCGGATGACGCCGAATCACTGCTGACCCCGGTGGGAATGGACGCAGCAGCTCTATCTTCTCAGTTTGTCATCCCAATCACAGACACTGAACTAGACCTACCGCCACTACGGATCCAAGAAGTTCCCGGACTAACGGAAATTCTCATTTCGACCTCCAGTGAAGAAATCAACAACGTGGGCAGATATCTATACGCAGATTTGGATCAGCTCCCATCTAATGTTGTTTTGTCTGCAACCATGCAAACCAAGTCCGGATTGACATCGCAGGAAAGAATCGACAATGTCAACTCTGCCATGTCATCCGGGTACGGTGACGCTGCATTTGCGTTGACACTCAGTATTATGTTGTTCGGTCTAGCAGCAGTAAGTGGAATCGCTATTGCAGCAATCAGAGACCGCACTAGGTTAGTCAAGGTTCTCACCTTACGGGGAGTACAAAATACGGTCGCCAAGAATCTTATCCGCGTCGAAACGATTAGTCTTACTCTCCCCTTCGTGCTGTTTGGATGTATCAGTGGCACTCTTCTAGCTGCTGCAGTCGCGCGAGTATCTAGCCTAAATCCTTGGGATGCTTTCACTCCTCATGCGCTGGGAATACTGACGGTTTACATTGTCGCAGTACCTATCATCACTGAAATCCAGCTTCGCAGGACGGATGGCCCAGATGATTAATCCTGCATGGTTGGTCCAGCTAGTGGAGCTTCTAATTGTCGACAAACGAAGCTCTGAACAGGCAATCGGCAGATTGCACAGCGACTGAATTACGCGGAAATCACTATCACAAAGAAAGTATCGGCCCTACTGCGTACCCACCGAATGCAGAGTAGAGCGGAGCTGGCAGCTCTGGCGAGTAAGTTCACATAAGTAAAAGGCCCGCCACACGGCGGGCCTTTCATCTCAGCGGATTACTTACGCCAGAAGCTTACTTCGCGGCGTTGACGCGCTCTTCGAGCTTGTCCAGCTGCTCGAAGATTTCCTTCGGAACGCGGTCGCCGAGGCCAGCGAAGTACTCGCGGGCATCCGCGACATCGCCTTCCCACAGCTTCGGATCCGGGTAGAGGGCTTCCTTGACGTCCTCGATTGGCTCGTCGAGACCCTCCAGGTCCAGGTCTTCCGCGCGGGCGGTGTAGCCGACCACGGTCTCTTCTGCGCCGACGCGGCCTTCGATGCGGTCCACGATCCACTTCAGTACGCGGGAGTTCTCGCCGAAGCCTGGCCACAGGTAGCGACCGTCCTCGCCGCGGCGGAACCAGTTCACCAGGAAGATCGCCGGCATGCGGTCGCCGCCTTCGCGGCCCATGTCGATCCAGTGCTGGAAGTAGTCACCGACGTTGTAGCCGATGAACGGCAGCATGGCCATTGGGTCGTGGCGCAGGGAGCCAACCTTCGCCTCAGCGGAGGCTGCGGTCTGGCCGGAGGACAGCATCGCACCGATCATGGTGCCGTGCTCCCAGTCGTGCGCCTGGGTGACCAGTGGCACGGTGTCCGGGCGGCGTCCGCCGAAGAGGATGGCGTCGACCTTGACGCCCTTCCAGTCGTCGTACTCCGGTGCTGCCGTTGGGCACTGCGCGATCGGGGTGCAGTAGCGGGAATTCGGGTGGGCGGCCTTCTCGCCGGACTCCGGGGTCCAGTCGTTGCCGTGCCAGTCCACGAGGTGCGCTGGGGCGTCGCCGTCCATGCCTTCCCACCAGACGTCGCCGTCGTCGGTGAGGCCAACGTTGGTGAACAGGGTGTTGCCCGGCTCCATCGTCTTCATGGCGATCGGGTTGGACTTGTAGTTCGTGCCAGGTGCAACGCCGAAGAAGCCGTTTTCTGGGTTGACGGCGTAGAGGCCGTCCTCACGCAGGTGCATCCAGGCGATGTCGTCGCCGACAACCTCGGAGGTCCAGCCCTCGAGGGACGGGGTGAGCATTGCCAGGTTGGTCTTGCCACATGCGGACGGGAATGCGCCGGTGATGTGGTACACCTTGCCCTCTGGGGAGGTGAGCTTCAGGATGAGCATGTGCTCAGCCATCCAGCCCTCTTCCTTCGCCATGACGGAGGCGATACGCAGGGCGAAGCACTTCTTCGCCAGGATTGCGTTGCCGCCGTAGCCGGAGCCGTAGGACCAGATTTCCTTGGTCTCTGGGAACTGGGAGATGTACTTCGTCTCATTGCATGGCCATGCGACGTCTTCCTGGCCTGGCTCGAGCGGTGCGCCGACGGAGTGGAGGCACGGTACGAACTTGTCACCCTCGATCTTGTCCAGCGCTTCCTGGCCCATGCGGGTCATCACACGCATGGACATGACCACGTATGCGGAGTCGGTGAGCTGTACGCCTAGCTTCGGGTCCGGGTCGCTGATTGGGCCCATGCAGAACGGCACAACGTACATGGTGCGGCCCTTCATGGAGCCGCTGAAGTGCTCGCGCATTTCAGCCTTGAGCTCGGCTGGGTCGCGCCAGTTGTTGGTTGGGCCTGCGCCGTCTTCGTCTTCGGTGGCGATGAAGGTGCGGGACTCAACACGTGCGACGTCGGAAGGGTTCGAGCGCGCAAGGAAGGAGTTCGGACGCTTCTCTTCGTTGAGCTTGATCAGCGTGCCCTTCTCTACCAGCTCGGCTGCGAGGCGGTCCCACTCTTCCTGGGATCCGTCCGCGAAAACCACCTTGTCCGGGTCAAAGAGGTCGACAGCGTCGTTGATCCAAGCAATGAGCTGCTCATTGTCGGTTGGTACGTTGCCTTCGATGCGCTTCACGGCAGTGGTCATAATCTCTCCTGGTCAAAATAGACAAACCTCTAGGTCCCAAGCCTATCGAAATCGCGGTTACGCTGGTCCGTCTCCAGCTTTTCGACGCCCACCCCGGTCATAACCAGTGACATACTTCATAGATACGACCAAGAGTGAGCATGTAAATGTGCCCCGAAAAGGGGTGTGCCCGAACGGTGAGACGTCAATAAATATAGGCCGTACGCAGCGAAAACAACATTCCACGACTGCGCAAACCCGAAAACAAACGTGACCGGACCCACATTCACCCTATTTTGGGGGCAAATGGGGGAATTGCATTTCAATCCACCGTGTGGACAATGAACACGATGAACATGTCTGAGAATTCACGCCCTGGCATGGGCGAACTGCCCCACGGGCGGCCCCCACAAACCGAATTTGATACCGGCCTGGACTACCCGCGCCTCGGCTCGGTGACGTTCCGCCGCGGCACGCTAACGGACAACCAGGAGGCGCTCTTCGACGAGCACTGGCCGCGCCTGGGGCAGATGCTCAGCGACACCCCCATCAACGTCGACGAATGGTTCGGCCGCACGGGCCACCCGACGATCCTCGAGATCGGCTCCGGCACCGGCACCTCCACTGCGGCGATGGCGCCGCTGGAGGCGGACACCAACGTGATTGCGGTCGAGCTGTACAAGCCGGGCCTGGCGAAGCTGCTCGGCTCCGTGGTGCGCGGCGAGATCGAAAACATCCGGATGGTGCGTGGCGACGGCGTCGAGGTGCTGGCCCGCATGTTCGGTGAGGAAAGCCTCGACGGCGTGCGCATCTTCTTCCCGGACCCGTGGCCAAAGGCCCGCCACCACAAGCGCCGCATTATTCAGTCGGGCACGCTGAACCTGATCGCGACGCGCCTGAAGAAAGGCGGCGTGCTGCACGTGGCCACCGACCACGCCGACTACGCCGAGTGGATCGACGAACTTGTCAACGTGGAACCCATGCTGGAATACAAGGGTTGGCCGTGGCCAGAGGCGCCGTTGCTGACAGACCGTCAGGTCATCACTAAATTCGAGGGGAAAGGGTTAGAAAAAGACCACACAATCCGCGAATACCTCTGGGAGAAGAAGTAAACCATGCAGGACCTGCAGGACAAGACGCACCCCTACACGCCAGGCGCAGAGCCAGGCCCCGACACCTACCTGCTCGTCTGGGACGCACCGAACCTTGACATGGGGCTCGGCGCGATCCTCGGCGGGCGGCCTTCCGGGTCGCAGCGTCCGCGTTTCGACGCCCTCGGCCACTGGCTGATCGGGCTCGCGGCGAAGGCCTCGCAGGACACCGGCTCCACCATCGAGCCGGAGGCCACCGTGTTTACCAACGTCGCCGCCCACAACGCCGAATCGGTCCGCCCGTGGGTGGACGCGCTGCGCAACGTGGGTTTCGCGGTCTTCGCAAAGCCGAAGACTGCTGAGGATTCGGACGTCGATCAGGACATGCTCACCCACATCCGCCGCCGTCTCGACGAGGGCGTGCTGCGCGGCGTCGTCGTCGCGTCGGCCGACGGCCAGAACTTCCAGGAGCCGCTCGAGCAGCTCGCGGAAGACGGCCTGCCCGTGACCGTCATCGGGTTTCACGAGCACGCCGCGTGGGCCGTCGACTCCCCGCTGCTGCGCTTCGTGGACCTCGAGGACATCCCGAACGTCTTCCTGGAGCCGCTGCCGCGCATCAACCTGGAATCCCTGCCGGACGGCGGCGCATGGCTGCAGCCGTTCCGCCCGCTGACCTCGTTGCTGCACAACACCAAGGAAAAGTAGGAGCTGGCCGTGTTTTACAGGTGGGGACATTTCGCGTACCGGCAGCGCAAAGTACTGCCGATTGTGGTCATCGCGGTAATCGTGGTGCTGCAGGTGCTCTTCGGCTCCAAGTTGGGCGAGCGCCTCTCGCAGGAAGGCTGGGAGGACCCGCGCGCGGACTCCACCACAGCTGCCACCATCGAGAACGACACCTTCGGTCGCGACAACGCCGGTGATGTCATCCTGCTCGTCCGCGCCCCACAAGGCGTAGCCGACCCCGCCGTATTCAACGAGGCCAACCGGCAAATCGAGGCCTTAAAAACCCAGTTCCCGGACCAGATCGACCACATCACCAGCTACTTCTCCGCGCCGAACCAGCAGCAGATCACCGAGGACGGCACCGCCGCCTTCGCCGCGATCGGCCTGGCCGGCGACGGCGAACAGACGCTGAAAGACTTCCGCACCATCCAACCGGCGCTCAACGACATCACGCTGCCTGGCGACGCCACCGTGCAGATCGCCGGCGCCACCGCCGTCGCCGACGCGCTGGACACCGGCATGGCCAACGACATCGCCCGCGCCGAAAAAGTCGGCCTGGTGTTCGTAGCCATCATCCTGCTGTTCGTCTTCGGTGGCGTGGTCGCCGCGGCGATGCCGCTGATCGTGGGCATCCTGTCCATCATCGGCTCCCTGTCACTGCTGTCCATCCTGGCGCAGTTCCAGCAGGTCAACATCTTTTCCCAGTCGATTATTACGCTGCTCGGCCTGGGCCTGGCCATCGACTACGGCCTGTTCATGGTCTCCCGCTTCCGCGAGGAACTCGACCGCGGGGTGAGCACCGAGGAGGCCGTCGCCGCCACCACAACCACCGCCGGCAAGACCGTGTTCTTCTCCGCCCTGATGGTCGGGGTGGCGCTCTCCGGCCTGCTCATGTTCCCGCAGGCCTTCCTCAAGTCCGTGGCCTACGGCGCAATTAGCGCCGTGATGCTCGCCGCGGTCATCTCCGTGACCATGCTGCCGGCGCTGTTCGGCATGCTCGGGCCGAACATCGATAAGTGGTCGGTGCGGCGGACGTCGCGGAAGGGGCGTCGAATAGAAGACACCGTGTGGTACCGGCTTCCGGCGTGGGCGATGCGCAACTCGAAGAAAGTCGTCGTCGGCGCGACCGGCGCGCTGCTGCTGCTCACCGTGCCGATGGTCGGCATCACCTTCGGTGGCATCAACGAAAGCTACCTGCCACCCAACCAGGAAACGCGGCAGGCGCAGGACGCCTTCAACGAGGAGTTCCCGGCGTTTCGCACCAACCCGATCAAGCTCGTGGTCACCAACGCCACCAACGAGCAACTCGTGGACGTGGTCCTGCAGTCCCGCGAAGTCACCGGCCTAGCCAAGCCGCTCTCCCCATCCCAGGCGACGAAGGACGGCACCACGGTGCTCTCCGCGCCGCTGGCGGACCGCAACGGCGGCCAAGCAGTCGTTGACCAGCTGCGCGCCATCGAGGCGCCAGAGGGCGTCGGCGTCTACATCGCAGGCACCCCTGCCATGGAAGTCGAATCCATCGAGGCCCTTTTGGAGCGGCTGCCGTGGATGGCGCTCTACATGGTGCTGGCCACGTTCCTGCTGATGGCGCTACTGTTCGGATCGCTGATCCTACCGGCGAAGGCCGTCATTATGAACGTACTCGGCATCGGCGCAACCCTCGGGTTCCTCACCCTCGTCTTCGTTGACGGCGTCGGCTCCGACCTGCTCAACTTCACCCCAGGCCCGCTGATGAGCCCAGTGCTGGTCCTCATCATCGCGATCCTCTACGGCCTGTCCACCGACTACGAAGTCTTCCTGGTCTCCCGCATGGTCGAGGCCCGCCACAACCGCGCCACCACGGACCAGTCCATCAAGTACGGCACGGCGCACACCGGCGGCATCATCACCGCGGCCGCCGCCATCATGATCGTGGTCGCCGCAGCCTTCGCCATGAGCGACATCGTCATGATGAAGTACATCGCGTTCGGCATGATCGTCTCCCTGGCCCTCGACGCCACCATCATCCGTCTGCTCATCGTGCCCTCCGTCATGCACCTGTTGCGCGAGGACAACTGGTGGGCACCACGCTGGGTCAAGCGCGCCTACCGCAGCCTCGGCGAAGGCTCCAGCTCCGTCCCGCTTGTCGACGCCCCCTCCGACCCCACCCACACCCCCGTCGACGAAGCGATCGCCCTCGACCCCTCCCCCGCTCGCGCGGGCAGGACCGTCAACGAGGATGCCGACCTTGTCCCCTTCACGGAACTGATGCAGGAACTCGAGACCCGCCGGGCCCTCGAGCAGCTCAAGAAGCGTGAACTTGAACGCTAAGTGGCTGCGCTGGACAGCACCCGTCGTCATCCTGATTGTCGGCCTGGTGCTGTTTCGCGACCGCCTCCCCTTCCTCGGCGAAGCCTGGACCACGCTACGCCGCGCCGACCTGCTG
Source organism: Corynebacterium sp. NML140438 (assembly GCF_001875725.1). Taxonomy (GTDB): domain Bacteria; phylum Actinomycetota; class Actinomycetes; order Mycobacteriales; family Mycobacteriaceae; genus Corynebacterium. The sequence goes on from NZ_MLCQ01000007.1 coordinate 35,582, forward strand.
CCGCTCGTCGGCGCGGTGGCCACCGCGTTCGGCGCCATCGCCGCCATGGCCGCCGTGATGCTAGTACTCCTCAACATTGAGGGGCGCATCGCCACCCTGCGCGGCTGTGTGAACATCACGCTCGCCTCTAACGCCTGGTCCACCACCGTCCCCGGCGGCCCGGCACTCTCCGCGTGGCTGACCTTCCGCGTCCACCAGTCCTGGGGCGCCTCCACCGGCCTGTGCGCCTGGTTCTTCGTCGTCTCCGGCGCGCTATCCACGGTCTGGATGGCGCTCATCGGCATCAGCGCCGTCGTGTTCATGGGCGCCAGCCTCTCCGTGTGGGCCCTAGCCGGATCGCTGCTGGGCACTGCCGCCGTGGTTGGCGCCCTCTACTGGGCCACCCGCAACCCCTCCGTGCTGAAACGCTGGCTGCGCTTCCTGCCCGACCGCGTCGCCACCAAAGCCAGCGGCGTCGTCGACCAAGTCGCCACCATCCAAATGTCACGCCGCCGCTTCACCGCAGCCGCCGCATTCTCCCTGCTCAACCAGGTCCTCGACCTGGCCGTGCTCTACTTCTGCGCCTGGTCCGTCCTCGGCACCGCCCCAGGTTTCAACCCCGGCCTCAACCAAACCTCCGCAATGGGCATCACCCTCGCGTTCATCATGACCAAACTCGCCGGTGCCGCCCAAGTCACCCCCGGCGGCGTGGGCACGGTGGAGGCCATCCTCGCCGGGTCCCTGGTCACCGTCGGCCTCACCCTTGTCGACGCCACCGCCGTCACCGTACTCTACCGACTCATCTCCTTCGCCCTCATCACCGCCATCGGCTGGGTCTTCCACACGGCGGAGTACGCCGGGCGCGGCTACATGCTGGGCAAGGCGTGAGGTCGGTGTCGATCTCGGTGTCAGGCGGTCGGCTCGCGCCGGGATCGCTCGCGCGTGCCGCTCGCTCGTACCGCCCACGCCGAAAAAGTTCCCCGGCTCGCCGTTGGTCGCGGAACTTTTTTCGTAGACATTCGTCGCGCCCTGGGAAAACGCGATTGCTGGTCGATGGGAACCGGCCCCTAACGCCAAATAGTTCCCGAGGGCGGGAACGATTTTGGTCTACAGAGGACAAGGCACCACCACCAGACGTGCAACTTGAGCTGCAGAAAGAACACCTAGGGGTCTTCTACCAAACGGTCGATAGAGCTTCGATGAGACTCCACGATGGATTTGGGTTCGTCTGCAAAGAGGCTTTCTGCCATCCGCTAAATGAGCGGTAACCTCAATGTGTTTTCATCTATTACTTCAAAAGACGGCAAATTTTTCATTAAGATAAGTGTCCATTACCCCACTCATGTAGACCATTATTGCCTACCGAAAGGCGGCGACTGATGATTACGTTCTATGATTTTGCAACAACTACAGTCATGTCAGCCATCTTCCTCCTTTGGGCGATAAGCATTACTGTATTGTTCAAAAAGAAAATGAGTGCTCTTTCTGCACTTATATGGCTTGCCACCATAATCGTCCTTCCGGTACTCGGGCCTATCGCTTTTCTTCTGTATGTCGTTCAACAGAAAAGACACGAAGGGGATCCCTGATAGGAAATGACAGAGACACCGTGGAGGAAAGTTTTCTTTTAGGTGGTCATTAAAGCGTACGCAGGTGTGGCGGTACGGGTGCAATTTTGTATCCGTACCGCCACACTCGTGTGTTTCAATGTTCCCTTTGACTCAAAAACTAATCATCGCCGAGCCAGGCTGCATGACTGGTCTCGACGATGAGGGCGAGAACGAGATCTTCCTCTTCATTGACACCATCGATCTTGCCAAGCAAATTGCCGACCATGGACCCTACAGCCTGCCAGCGGTTCTCGACCAACTAGGGCTAGACAATTCTGGCGCGCACGCAGCAGCCGAGGCGATCACCACGGTGAATACGCTCCATGCCCTATTCGGCTTCAAGCGCGGCGAAATAAGGCTCAAATCCTCCGTCAAGGCGAAGTATTCCGTACCACCACCGCCTGACGTACAAGCCCCGCCACCCCACGGCCTCCCCTGGGTAAACGCGGGTACTGGTCGACGGTCGGTCGATAGAGCTTCGATGAGACTCCACGATGGATATGGTTTCGTTCGCGGAGAGGCCTTCTGCAAACCTGACAAGCTGGGCATGGCTACCGCATAAGAGCGACAATTAACGCTGGAAACCAACGGGGAACTGCACTGTCCGCCGAGATTCATCTTCCATGCAACGTGGGCTAAACCGCACACAGCCAATTAAATAATTCCTTAGCTGCAGCATCAGCGCCTCCCGGAGAGCACCACTCACAGTGCGACTCCTTTCGTCCGAAAAATCGATTTTGCAGTCCTCCGCCCCTCTATATTGGCGCCATGTATCACGGAGCTTTCGCTTAAATGAGATCAGTAGCAAAAACGGATCTTGGCCTTTTTACAAAGGCAAACAAGACCCGTTTTCAACCCAGCAACAAACTACGCTCAGCGAGATAAATGAACCTTTATAATACGGCGATCGTAATAATCAACATGGCAATCACGATCGCTGAGATTGTAGCGAATCCAATAACCTTCGGTTTTCCGACAACCACATAGCCTTCAAAACCGTCATCGACGGTCAGATTGCGGGAGGTCACATAAACGATAGGTAGAAGGATCAAAGCCTCCGCAATCCACACCCACAATGGGAAGTTCATTTTATACATTCCAGCAGCAGACCCAGCAGCAATTAAAACTGCAATTGACGCTGCATAGAGAACCAGTGGAACCCGCAATCCCGTTGGGGTCTTTACAATAGTCCTACCGGATACTTTATTCATCCCTTTAAGCCTTCATCCCAGAACCGCTGCACTAGCAGCTCGCTGCAGTAATACCTACACCTACAGCAGCACTGCACCCAAAACCGCCGACACCACCAGTAGCGGCACCGAAGGGGGCACAGACCAATGCATCGGCAGCGAGATTAATACCTAGACTCACCCACTTGTTATCGATGCAACGCGCGGCTTGTCCGCTCACGCTCCCCGCGTAAATTACTCCGTCGGTGTATTTCAAAACAACGCCCTCGGGAAGATCCGCTTTGATGCTCGCAACAAGTTTCCCCTGTGCGTCATAAGTATTGATGAGATTGCCTTCGATCTTGATTTGATCACCATCAAGGACGTTAGGAACGAGAACATTGCTATCAACGTTAAAGCTACGGATCCCGTCTTCTTGTTCAAACCAAAGATCACCTCGATCATTCTGGCCCGAAGATACGGGAGCCGTAGCAGAAGCAGATTCGGCAGCATATGCCGGAGCGTTTACAGTAACCACCCCAGTGAGAGCAGCTGCCACCATAGCCACGACGGGAACAAATCGAGAGACAAGTTTTTTCAACGGACTAGTCCATCCTTTCTGTAGGGTGAAATCATTTTTCACAATCGCGAGGCCGAATATAGCTAAAGACAAGCAAAAAAGCCATCGCTGATTACACACATAAGATATGTACCGTCATTCCACCGCACCTGGAACAATCGATGAACCCACTGAACCCGGCGCAACTGTGTCACGGTTGTGGGAGGACATGCTTCTGACCGATGATGAGGAGTGGCCTCGGTCTTTCGTTAGCGCTGTTGAGTTCTCATCGTTTGTGTCACGACCTCAGCAACGAATTGAAACCGCACAGCGCAGACTGGGAAGCCGGAAAACGAGACGGTAGGTTCTACCAAAACCAAACGGGTCCGATTTGGGCAGGCGTTACTGGTTCACCACTACATGCTTGCCAATCCCGTGACTCTAGCAGGATACGCGACCATTACACGACCGGTACGATCTAAAACACAACACTTATGCTCGAAGCTATCGAACCTTGGGATTAAGGAGCAACCCATGCCAGTATGGATGATTGGTGCTGTGGTTTTTGCCGGCTGCCTGCTCGGCTACGCCATTGGTACTAAAATAAGAAAAGAAGAAAATGATTCAAGTACCCAGGACTGAGTAGTCCACGCGCTCTTCCAGAGCTCATGAAACGCCTGCCCCTTTAGCAGCGTGACACTTCCGTGCTCCCGTTTCGATGATTACTACAATCCTATTGCTACGCTTTGCGGTTTTACCGGGGGTGGCAGGGGAAAACGCAAATCTGTTCACAAATTCGCTAAGCAGGTTTTGTGGCACCTACCAGCGACCTACCAGCACCGCCGGGCACCGGGTTAGACTGTCTGACATGATCAAAAAACCGTACGCAATTGCTGCTGACTACGTTGCCATCGCCGCGTTCGCGCTGCTCGCGCGCATCGCGCACCAGACCGAAGAGATGCCGCTGAACTTCTTCGGCTGGCTGGAAACCTTCCTGCCGTTCGCGACTGGGCTGGGGCTGGCGTGGCTGGCCACCCGCAAGGATAAGGGGTGGCTGATCTGGCTCATCACGATCGTGGTCGGACTGATCATCTGGGGCTTCTACCGCCACAAGTTGCCGCACTACTCGTTCGTCATCGTGGCGAGCAGCATGTCGGCGCTGCTCATGCTCGGATGGCGCGGTGCAGCGAAACTGATCCTGAAGCGGCGTTAGCTCGACAGCCAACCCATGTTGGCCAGGAAGTCGCCGCCTTGGAGGGCGTAGATCATCCACACGAGGTGGTTGATGATGTCACCGGCGATGTCGAGTGCTGAGGAAAGCATGAAATTCTTCTCCTTATGAGTTTTAGAGGGGACTGATGGTGTGCTTCTTCGGCAGGTCTTGCTCTTGTTTGGTGGCAAGTTGGCGAAGGGCGCGTCGTAAAGAGAGGCGGGTTTGGGACGGCTCGATCATCGAGTCGATGAACCCGCGTTCGGCTGCGACGTATGGGGAGGTCATGGTTTCGTCGTAGAAGTCCATGAACATCTTCTTCATCGCCTCGCGCTGAACGGGGTCCTCGATGGCGGCGAGCTGCTTGCCTTGGATCATGACGACGGCGGCGGAGGAGCCCATGACGGCGATCTGGGCGGTGGGCCAGGCGAGGTTGATGTCGCCGGTGAGGTTCTTGGACCCCATGACGGCGTAGGCGCCGCCGTACGCTTTGCGCACGATGAGGGTGACCTTCGGCACGGTGGCCTCGACGACGGCGAACGCGAGTTTGGCGCCGCGGTGGATGAGGCCTTCGCGTTCTTGGTCGACGCCGGGCAGGTAGCCGGGCGTGTCCACGACGAAGACGAGGGGGATGTTGTATGCGTCGCAGGTGCGGATGAAGCGTGCGCCTTTGTCGGCGGCGTCGGCGTCGATGCAGCCGGCCTGGTACATGGGGTTGTTGGCGACGAAGCCGACGGTGCGGCCGTCGATACGGCCGAAGGCGCAGATGAGGTTTTCGGCGTAGCCGGCTTGGATTTCGACGAGGTTGTCGTCGTCGCCGAGCTGGACGAGGAGGTCCATCATGTCGTAGCCGGCGTTGGTGTCGTCGGGCATGAAGGTGTCGAGGGCGGAGTCGTCGAGGTCGTCGTCCTCGGGGGCCCATTCGACGGGGGCTGGGTCGAAGGTGGACGTCGGGAGGTGGGCGAGGAGGTCGCGGACGTAGTCGAAGGCTTCTTCTTCGGAGCCGACGACGGCCTGGATGTTGCCGGATTGTTCCTGGACGCGGGCGCCGCCGAGTTCGGCGGAGGTGATGTCTTCGCCGGTGACTTCGCGGATGACGTTGGGGCCGGTGACGTACATTTCGGACTGGCCGTCGACGGCGACGACGAAGTCGGTGGTCACGGGCGCGTAGACGGCGCCGCCGGCGGATTTGCCCAGCATGATGGAGATCTGCGGGCTGCGGCCGGACAGCGGGAGCTGGCGGCGGGCGATCTCGGAGTACATGGCCAAAGAGGTCACGGCGTCTTGGATGCGGGCGCCGCCGGAGTCTTGGATGCCGATGACGGGGCAGCCAATCTTGATGGCGAATTCCATCACTTCAACGACTTTGCGGCCGAAGGTGACGCCGACGGAGCCGCCGTAGACGGTTTTGTCGTGGGCGTAGATGGCGACGGGGCGGCCGTCGATACGCCCGTAGCCAGTGACGACGCCGTCGGAGTAGACGGCTTTCTCGTCGCCGGGGGTGCGGGCCAGGGCGCCGATTTCGACGAAGGAGCCTTCGTCGAGAAGCGCGGCGATGCGCTGGCGCGGGGTGGTGTTCCCGGCGTCGTCGCGGCGCTTCCGCGAGCGCTCGGAACCGGGGTCCTGCGCTTTTTCTAGACGCGCACGCAGGTCAGCGAGCTTTTCTGCGCTAGTTGCCATTGTCAATCCATTCGTTCATGTGCTTGCCCACGATGCCTACCGCGGGCTCGTCAACTACTGCCAAATGGTCGCCCGGCAGGTGGACGATCGTCAAATCCTTCACGATAGCGCCCCAGCCGCCGTCCTCGTCAATGTGGGCGTAGGCCGGCTCGAGGGTGATCGCGCCGTCGTGCATGCGCTCGGCGCGGAACAGCAGCACGGGCACCTGCACGTCCGCCCAGCGGGCGAAGTCGAGGCGGTTGAGAATCTGGTTATCGACGAAGGAGGCACGCTGGTGTTCCAGCACCCCGGCGGCGAGCCCGTGCTCGGAGGCGTCGGTGGTGGCGAGGAACTCGGCCAGCATGTTGAGAACCGCGTCCTCCCCTGCCGTCTCCAGCAGGTCGAAGGGCACTGGGAAGTCCAGCCCGTAGGTGTCCTTGGCGAACTTGGCGTAGCGCTCCCAGCGCTTCTTGGTTTCTTCTGGGGTGTCGGGGGCGGGTTCGGACGGTTGGGTGGTGTCCAGCAGCGCGATGTAGGCGATGCGGTCGTTGCCCAACTGGTGCGCCACCTCGTAGGCGAGTGCGCCGCCGAAGGACCAGCCCGCGAGCACGACCTTGCCCTCGGGCGCGATGCGGTTGATGTCTTCCACGTAGGCCGCGGCGCGCTCTTCCAGGGTGCCTTCGAGTCGCTCGACGCCGTACACCGCGACGTCGTCCGCTAGTCGACGAGCCAACGGCTGGTACACCGCACTGGACCCACCGGCCGGGTGGAACACGAACACGGGCGGCTTGGTGGTGTGCTCTGGCTGCTGCAAGACGCGGATGTTGCCTTCGACCTCGGTTTCGAGGCCCTCGCGCACGATGTCGGCGAGCGGCTCGAGCGTCTCGGCGTCCTTGACTTGCTCGGCGGTCACGCTAATGCCCGAGCGTTCGCTCAAGTGGTTGGCGATGTTCTCGGCCTGCGCGTCGTCGATGGCGGGCAGTTCGGAGGTCACGCCTGCGGCTGCGGTGCCGGTGAACTTGGCCCACGCGCCGAACACCATGCGCTCCGAGGCGTCGCGTGGTGCGACGCCGACGCCCTGGGCACCCTCCGACTTCTCGGCGGGCTCGGCGGGCTCATCAGCATTATCGACTGGCTCAGAAGCAGGCTCAGGGGCCTCGGACTGCACCCCGGCGACGGCGTCCTCGACGATGCGGATGACGTCGGCGACGGAGGCGTCGCGAAGCGTTTGTACTGGCAGCGGCGGGATTTGGAAGTCGTTCTCCACGCGGTTCTTGATGCGCATGCCCATCAGGGAGTCCAGTCCAAGGTCGATGAGCGGCAGCTCGTCGGGCAGGTCCTCGGCGTCGTAGCCCATGGACTCCGACACGATGGAGCGCAGGCGCTGCGCGACGGACTCGCCGGAGTTCGGGTCCCAGCGGATGGCGTCGACGTCGGCGAGCTCGTCCGCGACCGGCGCGGCGTCACCAGCGGCGTCAGCCACTGCGGCAGGACCAGCAGCCGTTGAGTCCTCCTCAACAGCGCCGCCAAGGTCGAGCGTCGTGGCGAAGCCCTCCGCGAGCAGAGTGTCCTCGTGGAAGACCTTCACGCTTACCCCGCCGAGCGAGGTCGCCGCGATGGTGGTCACGTCGCCCTCGGCAGGAAGTACGTCGTGGTCCTCGTAGGCCACCACCCGGGAGCCGGGCAGGACTTCGGCGGCGACGGCGTCAATAATCTGGTGCGGGCTAAACAGCGTGTCCGCGGCCGTCGAGTACGCGACCTGGCCTTCTGGCAGGCGCACCTTCGCACCGAGCAGCGAGGTGTGCGCAGAGGCGGGGCGCGCGTCGGTCCAGAATTCGGAGCGCTTGAACTGGGTCAGTGGGGCGTCGATACGCGGGCCGCGGCCGTAGAACGCGGTGAAGTCGACGGCGGTGCCGGTGACGTACAGTTTCGCCGCGAGGTCCAGGATGGACTCCACCTCGTCGACCTTGCGCTTGCACGTGAACAGCAGCTGCGCGTCCGGCTTGCCCGAGGCAAACGCGGTGTTCATCAGGCCCATGATCGCCACCGGGTTCGGCGCGACCTCCACGAGTGTGGTGTAGCCCTCGGCAAACGCGGTCTCGGTGGCCTGCTGGATGTAGACCGGCTGGCGCGTCATGCGCAGGAAGTATTCGTCGGTGTGCACGACCTGGCCCGGCTGGTACACAACGTGCTCGTCGACGCTGCTCAGCAGCGGGATCCGCAGCGGGTGCGCCTCAATGCCGGCGATCTGGGCAGCCAAATCGCCCAATATCGGGTCGAGCGCACTCGTGTGCCCGGCGCCGCGCACGCGCATCAGTCGCGCGAACTTACCTTCCTCTTCCAGCTTCTCGACGAGCCCCTTCACCGCACCGACGGGGCCACCGACGGTGAGCATCCCGGGCCCGGCGAACACGGCCGCTTCAACACCCGTGCCCTCCAATTGATCGGCGCTCAATTCGACGACGGCCATGGCGCCCTCGGCGTCGGTGTCGGCGGTGAGCGCTTCGCCCTCACCCATCAGGCGAGCACGGTGGCACGCGATCACCATCGCGTCCTTCGCGCTGATACCGCCGGAGGCGTAGCCCGCAGCGATCTCGCCCATGGACATGCCCATCACGGCTGCCGGGCGGATCCCGGCGGCGTCCAGCATATCGGTCAGCGCGATCTGGTAGGCGGTCACCGCGACTTGGCCGGTCTCGGTGTCGTAGGTCAGCCCGTCGTCCTCGATGATTTCGATGATGGACCAGCCGGCCTCGAACTGGACGATCGAATCCAGCTCACGCATCCGCTGTGCAAACAGTGGCGAGGATGCCATGAGCTGCTTCGCCATCTTGCGGTGCTGGGAGCCGAAGCCGGAGTACACAAACACCGGGCCGAGTGCGTTCGGCGAATCCGCCACGGCGATACCGGGGCCGACCTTGCCCTCAGCGACCTGGCGCAGCCGTTTGACGGCCTCCTCGGTCGTGGCGGCGGTGACCACCGCGGCGGAACGGCCATGGTTACGCAGCGCCAACGACCGCGCAAGAGGAATAAGGTCGGCGTCCGGGCGTCCCTCGAGCGCGTCGGCAAGCCCGGCTGCTGCGGTCTTGCGGCGCGAGGTCAGCAGGCCGCTGACGGGCAGGGTGGCCGTCGATACGCCGGTGAGCGCCTCGGGGCGCTGCGGTGCTGTCTCGTAGTCGGCGGGGTCGAACTCCTTGACCACGACGTGCGCGTTCGTGCCGCCGAAGCCGAAGCCGGAGACTCCCGCCACGCGCTGGCCGGAGTACTGCGGCCACTCGCGCGGGTCCTCGACGACCTCGAGGTTGTTGGCGTCGAAATCGACGTAGCGGTTCGGGCCGGCGAAGTTCGCCATGGCCGGGATCGCATCGTGCTGTAGGGCCTGCACAACCTTGATCAGCGCGGCCACACCCGCGGCCGACTCCGAGTGGCCGATATTGGACTTCGCAGAACCGAGCAGCAACGGCTGGCCAGCATCGCGTCCGGCGCCGCAGACCTGCCCCAGCGCGGTCGCCTCGATCGGGTCGCCGAGGATCGTGCCGGTGCCGTGGGCCTCCACAAGGTCGACGGTGCGTGGGTCCACGCCCGCGTCGGCGTACGCCTGCTGCAGCACGTCTACCTGGGCCTCCGGGTTCGGGGCGGTCAGGCCGTTGGAGTGGCCGTCCGAGTTGGTGGCGCTGCCCTTGATCACGGCGAGGATGTCGTCGCCGTCGGCGATGGCGTCCTCGACGCGCTTGAGCACGATGAACCCGGCTGCTTCCGAGCGGACGATGCCGTCCGCGTCATCAGAGAATGCGTGGATCTTCCCGGAGGGCGAAATCACGCCCAGCTCCGAGAACATCAGGGAAGCGAACGGGTTGGCCAGGATGTTCACGCCACCGGCGAGGGCGACGTCGGCTTCGCCCTCGCGAAGGGCGCGCACCGCGTGGTGTACCGACACCAGCGAGGAGGAGCAGGCCGTGTCCACGTTCATGGAGGGCCCACGGAAGTCGAAGGCGTAGGAGATCCGGTTCGGGATCACCGCGCTGGACGCGCCGGTCAGCGCGTACGGGTGCGCCTGCGCCGGGTCGGCACCCATGAGCATGCCGTAATCGTTATTCGAGGAACCGACGAACACGCCCACACGCTGCCCACGTAGCGAGTCGGCGGGGATGTGGGCGTCCTCAAGCGCCTCCCAGGCGACCTCCAGCATGATGCGCTGCTGCGGATCGATGTTCTTCGCCTCCAGCGGGGACAGGCCGAAGAACTCGTTGTCGAAGGCCGCAATGTCGTCGAGGTAGCCGCCGTCGGTGGCTTCTTCGCGCATCTTGGTGCGCAGGAACGGATCCGAGTTGTACTCGGACCAGCGGCCCTCCGGCAGCGGGCCGGTCGTGACCTCGCCTGCGGCGAGCAGCTCCCAGTACTCGTCCACGTTATTCGCGCCCGGGAACCGCCCGGCCGTGCCAACGATGGCAATGTCGTGGCCCTTCGCCTCCACGTCGCGGCCGGTGGCGACGACGTTCGACGCCGCCGGGGCGTCAGCAGTCAGCGCGTGGGCCAAGGCAGCGATCGTCGGGTACTGGTAGGCCACGGTGGGGTCGATGCGTCGGCCCAGTAACTTCTCCAGTTCCCCGGAAAGCACCACTGCGTCGCGGGAGGAAAGCCCGTAGGACTCGAACGGGGTGGTCGCGTCAACGCTTTCCACTCCGGTCGTCTCCGCAACCCACTGTTGCAGCCACTGGATCAATGCATTCTCACTCATAGCATCCAACCCTATCGGTCGTGCCTTTCTTTTCGTTATCAGCCTTGGTAGTTCTTCGCGTTGACCTGGCGCGCAATCTTGCCCGAGGAGGTACGCGCGATCTCGCCCGGCGCGTAGAAACGGATGTCCGCCGGCGCCAGGCCGTGCTTCGCGGTCACGGCGGAGCGGATCGCGGCGATGGCGTCGGCGTCGCCGTCCGGGGTGGCGGTGTCCGCGCGCTCTACCAGCAGCACCAGCTTTTCGACGTCCTCCCCCGGCACCGCAAACGCCGCCACCGAATCCTTGCGCACATGTTCGCTGGCCTCCATGACGGTGGCCTCGATGTCCTGCGGGTAGTGGTTACGTCCTGCGACGACGATGAGGTCCTTGACGCGGCCGGTGATGTAGAGGTGGCCGTCGAGAAGCGTGCCGAGGTCCCCTGTTGCCAGCCAGCCGTCCTTCGGCAGGCCTTCCTGGAGCGTGGCGCCGATGGTGTTGCCGAAGGTGTCGGCGGTGTCGCGCTCGCGGTCCTGGTAGCCGAGGGCGATGTTCGGGCCGTGTGCCCACAGCTCGCCGATGGTGCCAGGCGCGACCTCGTCGTGGGTCTGCGGGTCGACGACGGCGAAGTGCATCCAGGACACCGGCTGGCCGTTGGAGGCCATCACAACGCCGTCATCTGTCTCTACCGCAAGCCCCTCAGTGAGCTTGTCGCGGTCGAGGGCGACGAACTTGGGGCGGTCCGGGGTCTGCGGGGTGGAAACGAGCAGGGTCGCCTCCGCGAGCCCGTAGGAGGGGCGCATCGCTTTGCGCTCCAGGTTAAAGCCCTCGTAGGCCGCAATGAAGCTGTCGACGCTCGGCTTCGTCACCGGCTCAGAACCGATGACGAGGGCGTCGAGGACGGACAGGTCCAGGTCCTGCGGCGCGTGCCCGACGGCACGAGCGCACAGCTCGAGCGCGAAGTTGGGCGCCGCGGTGAAGACGTGGATGTCCTCCGGGTCGCTCTCGCAGCGGCCGAGGCGTTCCACCCAGCGCATCGGCTGCTGGATGAAGTCACGCGGGGTGAATAGCTCGAACTCGCTGCCGAGGATGATCAGCATCATCGAGATGATGATGCCCATGTCGTGGTGCAGCGGCAGCCAGCACGGCACGCGCATCGGCTGTTCCAGCTTCGCCGCCGTGTAAATCTGGATGACGTTGGACACGATGGACTCGTTGGTGAGCATCACGCCGGCCGGGTTGCGGGTAGAGCCGGAGGTGTACTGCAGGAAGGACACATGGTCCGACGTATCGACGGCCTCCTCCGCCTGCCCAGCCACCCAGCCGGCAGCGAGCGTGTCCGGCAGTGCGTCGACCGCGATGATGCGCGGGCGTTCCTTGCCCGGCAACTCCGCGAAGAAGGCGCGCACTGCTGGCGCGCCCTGCTTGTTGGTGAGCACCACGTTGGCCTCGGCGTCGGCGAGGACGGCGCGCAGGTGGCCTTCGTGGCCTGGCTCGGTCGGGTCGTAGAGCGGCACAGGGACCTGGCCGGCGTACATGGCGCCCATGAAGCCGAAGATGTACTCGGGGCAGTTGCCGGCCAGGATGGCCACGCGGTCCCCCGGCTTTCCGATCTGCTGCAAGCGTGCCGCCACCGACTTGATGCGTGTGTTCACTTCCGCGCGCGTGAAGGTGCGCAGCGCCCCGTCAGGGTCCGCGGAGTAGTCCCACGAGCGGATGTTGACGGTGTCTGTCGCACCGGCCTGGGCCGCCGCCCCGTAGAGCATCTCGGTCAGGGCCGGGATGGTGAAGTTCGGCGGGAGTTTGATCTGGCCGGTTTCGTCGATAAACCGCTGAATCAGTGCTTGGAGATCCATGGGCACTCCTTGTGTCAGGTCTTGTCAGGTCCTAGAAATTGGTTAGTTTCTAGAAAGAATCAATTACGGACATCGACCAATCTACAGCCCATTGCGGCGTAGTGGTACCCGGAATCACATCCGGGTTCGAGGCATACATCGCGTGATTGCCGTTGGCCAGCAACAATGCAGCCGCACGGTCCACCGCATTTCCGATATTTTGCGGCGCGTCACAGATGGAATCATTCGGCGCACAAATCTCGTACGCGCGGTCAGCCACCTGACCGAAGCCACCCGGCCGCGCTCCGGTCATCGTCGCGCCCGGTGTCGCCGCGCTCACCACCATCTGCAGCGGGCGCAGCGCAATCTCTGCACCAACACCGGCCAACTCAACGCCCGGGTTCATGCCGACGCCGTTCTCGCGGCGCCCGTCCGCAATCATCAGCGACCCCAGCAGGCGCTCCGGCGGCAACGCGTGCGTACCCGCGCCAATCTGGCTCGTAATATCGCCCGCAATCACCGCACCCTGGGAGAAACCAGCCACAATGAACTTCGTCTTCGAGCACTGCTCCGCCACAAACGCGATCTCGCCGTTCGCACGCGCCGTACCCTCAGCACGGGAGTCGTCGTAGCTCATCTCATTGCGGCCCTGAGGCGTCTGGATGTTCCGGAACTGCGCCGTGTACGGCACCGTGAACACGCGCACCTGGTCAATCGGGTAGCGCTCCTGCAGCGGCTTCGTAATCGACAGCATGAAGCTGTTCGGGTTCGCCTGCGGGGCGAAGGGGTCGTCGTCAATTGACGACTCCCACGTGCCCGGAATCGAGACAAACTCCACCGAGGGACACCACTCCGGCTCCTGGCGGGCCTCCGTCGAGCCACCCGGCTCACCAGGCTCCACCACACGCGGTCCGTCCTGGCTCTTCAACCATTGGAAGACCCCCAGCCCAATCGCCGCCAGCACCACAATAACCGCAGCTACAACGCCTGCTCTGCGCATACTACTCCCTTACTTGCACAGCTTGGACTGCGCGGTTTCAGCAATCAGCGTCGCCACAGCATTCGCATCCAGGTCGGTGCGGCGCTGCTCGACCAACTGTCCCGCGACCGCATCGCGCGTCACGGAGTCACCATTGCACACCGTCGCGCCCGTCGCCGTCAACTGATCCTCGACGCCCTTCACGTTCACGCCGCTTTGCTGCAGCTGGTCGAGGAACGCCTGCTCCTTCGGGCTAAACGTCGGCGCCTGCTCCGGAATCGAGGTCACCTCGCGCGCCGGCTGATCCGCCGGGCCCGCATGTTTCGACGCCGGCGCCGCGGTCCCCGACGTCGTCGCCTTCGTAGTGCCCGACGCCGACGCGCTTGCCGTCGGCGGGGCCTGCGTCCCCTGAGTCGCGGTCACGTCATCGCTGTTCACCGTCGTGCCACCGCAGGCCGCCAGGCCCAACGCGAGGCAGAGGCTTGCGCTCGTCAGCAGTCGCTTCATCGCCGCTCCTTACTTCCTGTTACTTCCGCTCGCGGACCACGCCGTTGACCTGCTCCAGTGTTCCGTGCTGGAAGTCAATCACCAGCCCACCGGCAGGGATCTCACGCATATCCGAGGTCGGCCAGCCCATCGCACCCTGCTCGTAGCCGCGCTTGCCCCACTCCTCGAAGATGTCGCCATAGAGCACCACGTGCGCGCCGGTCTCCGGCGACCAGTAAATGTTGCCCTTCTCGAACTGCTGGAAGAACCCACCACGGATCGCAATCTCGTTGCTCTTCGGGTAGCCCAGCGCGCTCGTTGCGGTGCCCAGCTCGCCGTACTTCTCCGCGATCGCGCCGTGGACAATGTTGTGGCTCTTGTCCGGGTTACGGGTCAGAAACCCGCCCTGGAACTTCTGCACGTAGCCGTTGCCCACCTGGTTCGCCTCAGCAACCGGGTACTTCAGGTCGCCCGTCTCGTAGCCGTTCTCACCCCAGGCCTTGAACATGTCACCAGGGATGGCGTAGGCGCCGGTCTGTGGCGTCCAGTAAATCGAGCCGTTCTCGAAGTGGACGAAGCGGCCAACGCCGTCCGGCGTCGAGGTCTCACCCGTGGTCGGGAAACCAAGCCAGCTCTGCGCCCCACCCAGGCCACTGTACTTCGCCAAAATCGCACCGAACAGCGGGTACGCACCCGTCTTCGGGGACCAGAACGCAGTACCACCACGGAAGTCCTCAGCCTTACCCTTACCGCCAGCGACGTCGTACTCGTTATTCACGCAGCTACCGATCACGCCCGACTTCGTTGCCTCAGCAATCGCGCCCACCGGGTTGCAGTCCGAACCGCGGTCCGCCTCCGCCATCGCCAACGCATTCGCGATGTACGGCCACGCCTGCGTCATCTCAAACTGCCAGTACTCCCACGAGTGCACGCCCGACGGACGGAACTTCACAACCGGCTTCACCGGCGTCCGCGACGCGTAATCGACGAAGGTCTGCGTCGACAAGCGCGAAATCACCTCGAGCCCGACACCCGCCGGGTTCGCCGCACCCTTCGCCACCGACTCCGGGTTACCAAAATCATCGCGACCCGAACCCGAGGACACGTACACCGTCATGTCCTTCAGCGCCTCAATGCCAAGCTTCGGATCGTGGTCAATCCAATCCTGCGACCCAGCCGGGCCCCACATCGCCTCCGAGTCGTAGCCACCCGCATCCATCTGCGCGGCCTTAATCGCCGTCGGCATACCAGTGGTCGTCGTGTCCAAATAGCCAGAGAAGGAACCCACGAACTTAAACAAGTGCGGGTTGCGCTCCGCCAAGTTCACCGCGGCAGTACCACCCATCGAGATACCCACCACAGCGCGACTACCGTTCGAGCGGAACTCGTTATTCAGCACCGGGACGAGCTCCTTCGTCAGGAAGGTCTCCCACTTGTAGTTCTTCCCATTGTTCGGGCGCTGCCAATCCGAGTAGAACGACGACTCGCCACCAACCGGCAGAATCACGTTCACGTTCTTGTCAGCGTAGAACTGCTCAATGTTGGTCTCGATGGTCCAGCCGTTCTCATCATCACGCGCACGCAGACCATCCAGCGCCCACACCTCCGGGAACTTCGCCTGCGGATTCGAGTGCCAATCACGCGCCAGCAGGATCTGCACCTGCATCAGCTGCTCCGGCATCGCCGCCGAACGAATAAACACAGCCACGCGGCGGTTCGTCAACCACTCAATGCGGTCCACGCTCACTCCCGCAGGCAGGCCCGGAATTTGCGGGTTCTTATCAACCTCAATCGGCGTCCGCTTCGGCGGATCCGACGGCCGAATATTGTCCGACAGCCCACCACGGTTACTCGACAGCGGCAGCGCCGACTGCGCCACAGCCGACGTCGATACCACCGGAACTAACGACGCCACCATCGGCACCGCCGCCGCAACAATCGCAGCCTTCTTCATCCGATTCATAGGGGAATGGGTCTCACGCATGAATTTCCTGCCTCAACTCTTCTTCTGGGCTTCTGCCACTTTTAGGTTTTAGGTGTGCACAACCAGCGCCGCGTGCTCTTCGGCAAACTCCGAGGGTTCCCCTCCCCCGGAATCAACCAGCGACGGCGCCAACAAATCACCCTAAAGGTTAAGTATGCCTTGAGAGTTTAGCCACCAGACACGCCGGTGCGCCACCAAGATTTTTGCTAAGCGGGTAACTCCGCACCAAATTCCCTCGGCGAGAGTCAGCGACCTGGGTGTTTGCAGATCGCCACGCAAAAATCCAGGAATTTGGTGTCAGGCCAGGTGGGGTGCGCACCACATTCCCGCATGCAAGTCCGGCGACCTGGGCAAACGTAAAACCCACCCGCTGAAATGCTGGAATTTGGTGCAGGGTCGAGTGGGGAAGTGACAAAAGACACATCCCCAAAAGTGCTGGACATTCAAACCTGCAGGTAGATAAAGGGCTATATATATTAGGGTGCGTCTTTTGTCACTGACACCCCGAGCAAGCGCACCAAATTCCCTCGCGCGATCCCAATGGCCAGGGGCAACGCAAAACCAAAACCCCGAAACGCTTTGTGTCAAGTGGTTGTGAACGTGTTTGGGTGTTAGATCGTGATGGGTTGTGGGGTTGGGGCGGTGTGGGTGGTGGTGCGGATGATGCTGACTTCTGCTGGAAGACCTGTGCCAGCTGCGGTG